>NZ_JAAKZF010000036.1 GCF_011045125.1 Allomesorhizobium camelthorni
TACTCGGTTGGCCGTATTCTCTACGAGGGTGAACTCGGCATCGTCATCGGCAAGCGCTGCCTCAATGCGTCGATCGAAGAGGCGCAGGCGGCCATCTTCGGCTACACCTGCGTTAACGACCTCACCGCGCATGCATTTCTACAAGCGGAGTCGGGTTTCACACATTGGACGCGCGCCAAGGGACTGGACCGCTTCGCGCCCTTCGGCCCAGTCATCGCGACAGGCATCGACCCGGCCGGGCTTACCATCCGTACGCGCGTCAATGGGCGCGAGCGCCAGTCATATTCGACGTCAGATCTGATCTTCCAGCCACCCGAATTGGTCAGTTTGATATCACGTGGATTGACCCTACTCCCGGGCGACCTAATCGCCAGCGGCACATCGACGGGTGTCGGTCCGTTACCGAAGGACGGCGCGGTCGAGGTCGAGATCGATGGTATCGGTGTACTCACAACCCGATGCGCCAGCTGAATTTGTCCTGAACAAGAGCGCTTTCGCGTGGCACGACAGGGACAATGGTGCCCTGGAGGTCGAGCCCCCGCCAGACGTTGTTTGGAATGCGATCTGAGCCTAGTGCTTACGCGGAAAGGGCATGTAGGCCAGCACGTCGTCGCGGGAGGCGTCCATCAGGGCGCCGAGCTGCTTTTCGCGCGTCGGCCACAGCCTCCCACTGGGTTTCGGCATCGGCCTTCGTTTCCTGCGCGAAGATGGTCGTCAGCATCGCGGCAACCGCCATGCGCTGCTTATAAGAGTCGGCGCACGCGCAAGCGCATCGCGCTCCAGTGACTGCGGCATCTCTGGTGCGTGGCGTGAACACCCGGCGGGCGGCGGCGCGCAGGCCGCGAGTTCGCGGCCGAGATGGGGTTTCAGTCCCACGCCTGGCCATTGCCACCGAGGGCGTCGTTGCAGCCTACGAACAGATCGTCGGTGACAAGTGGAAACCCTTCGAGCGGGCCGTCGAAAAAACCGCGAAACGAATCCACCTCCACTGGGGCTGGGGGCCCTGCCGCGTTCGGCAGCCCTAAATATGCTGCAGGGCACAATACGGATGCAGTAACGCCACCGGGTCAAGATTTGCGCATTGGGGATTGACGAAGGCAAACTCGAATGCTTCTATTCTCGATCTTTAATAACATGTCTCGTTAATCGAGAAACAATGGAATAAATACCCTCAGCCATGGTTCAGCCCCCGATACATGTCGGCATGACCGGCATATCCAAAACATACGACGGCCATAGCTTCGTCGTCCGCAATCTCAACCTTGAGATCGCAAAGGGTGAATTCCTCACGCTTCTAGGTCCTTCGGGGTCGGGCAAGACGACGACGCTGATGATGCTCGCTGGCTTCGAATATCCCTCAAGTGGCGAAATCACCCTTGACGGGCGGCCGATTCAGGACAAACCGCCGGAAAAGCGGAACATCGGCATGGTGTTCCAGAACTACGCTCTCTTCCCACATATGACCGTCGCTGAAAATGTTGGCTACTCATTGCGGGTGCGAGGCCTTTCCAAAGAGCAGATCGGCGCTCGCGTCAGCGAAGCGCTGGCGATGGTCCAGCTTTCGAGTCTTGCGCAACGCAAACCGGCCGCCTTGTCTGGTGGCCAGCAACAAAGGGTCGCACTCGCACGGGCACTTGTCTTCGAGCCCAGCCTTGTCCTGATGGATGAACCACTTGGTGCCCTGGACAAGAAGCTGCGGGAGGACCTGCAACTCGAAATCCGTCGGATTGCCGATCGGCTTGACCTGACAGTCGTATACGTGACGCACGATCAGCACGAAGCTCTGACGATGTCCGATAGGGTCGCCATTTTTAGCGACGGGTGCATTCAGCAGATCGGCTCGGCACAAGACATCTATGGTTGTCCTGCGAACCGCTTCGTGGCCGAGTTTGTTGGGGACAATAACTGTCTCGATGCGAAGGTCATCTCGATCGAAGGCGAGTTGGTGCGCGCGCGGCTCCCCGGCGGCCAGGAAGTCCGGGCCCGCGGCAGCGCGCATTCGAAAGTCGATCAGCGCGCGACGATCGCGATCAGGCCGGAGAGCATCCGCATCAGCGGCCAGGCGCGCGCGGCGACGCTGCGCGGGCAGGTCTGCGACATCATTTACTGTGGTGACCAGTTCCGGATCCACGTCGAACTGCCGGGCGGGGAACGGCTGATAGCGAAGAGTTCATCATCGTTGGGCGTTCGGATGGAGATGGGCAGTCCTGTCCTTCTCGACTGGGAGCCGCACGATGCTTGGGCGCTCGACGGCAGGTAACGCAACTGAAAATCCAGAGAGGACATCACATGCTACGAGCGAGTTTCTTCAAACGATCATGGCTGGTCGGGCTGATCCTGGCCGCAGGGGCCTTCCCTGCTACGGCAGACGGCCTGACGGTCGTGTCCTGGGGTGGGGCCCTGCAGGAGGCACAGGCAAAAACTTTTTTCGATCCATATGCAAAAATGAAGAACATCACCGTGACTCAGGATACCTGGAGCGGTGAACTGGCCAAGCTGCGTGCCATGGTCGACAGTGGCAATGTCGCGTGGGACGTTATCGACGTCGATCCGCAAACCGGGGCGACCGCATGCGACCAGGGGTTGCTTGAGAAGATCGGCTCTGACGCGGCCTTCAAGTCCGCAGGCCTCGTCGATGGCGCCCTTACCGACTGCGCGGTGGGAACAAGCGTGTACGCAACTATCCTTGCGTTTCAGAAACAGGCGTTCCCGAAGGCGCCCACCAGACTGACGGACATTTTCGACACAACGAACTTCCCGGGCAAACGTGGCTTTCGCAAGAGCCCCGTCGACACGCTTGAACTCGCCTTGATTGCCGACGGCGTCGCGACGGCCGATGTCTACGCCACTCTGGCAACCGCAGAGGGCGTTGATCGGGCCTTCAAGAAGCTCGACACAATCAAGAAGGACATAGTTTGGTGGGAGGCTGGCGCGCAACCGCCGCAGCTTCTGAAGTCCGGCGAGGTGAAGATGGCGCTGGCCTGGAACGGCCGCATAGCGGACGCCAATGCCAAGGAAAATGCCGATCTTGGGATTGCCTGGACCAATCAGATCCGCGGCTTCGACATGTGGGTCATCCCATCCGGTTCCAAGAACCTAGAGCGGGCCAAGGATTTCGTGGCCTTCACCGTCAAGCCGGACGTCAATGCCGCCTTGAGCAACCACATTGCCTATGGTCCAACCGTAAAGGCGGCCAGCGATCTCGTCGCCAAGGACGTGCTGCCGAACCTGCCGTCAGCTCCTGAGAACAGTGAGGCGGCCTTGGCCCAAGACGGAGCATTTTGGGCCAAGAACAGCGACACGCTGAACGCCCGATTCGCCAGCTGGATTTCCCAGTAGACCGAGCAGTGGGAGGTCTTAGACAATGCTTCCGTACGGCGACGTGGGCTTGTTCATGACGCAGGATGATGCGCCTGCGGCAAAACGCGCGTCGCCGACGACGGGTGTCGACGTTCGCTCTTCGATCAGGCGCGACAGCAACCGGAGGACAGTCCTGGCTGCCCTTCCGGCGGCGCCGCTCCTGATCTTTCTGCTTCTGTTCATGGTGATCCCGTTAGGCTCGATCTTACATACGTCGCTGTCGGATGGAGAAATCGCCAAGGCCCTGCCGCGAACCACGCACGCGCTTTCGGCCTGGGACGGAGAAGACCTGCCGCCCCCGGCCGTCTACATGATGCTTGGACGGGAGCTGGAGGCGGCGAGCAGCGCCGGATCCCTGCGCCCGCTCGGGCGTCGGGTGGGGTACGAATTGTCGCGCGGAATGCACATCATTCTCGACGGCCATCGGGGACTGTCAGGCGACTTCGATCGCGCCGACCCCCAGGGCTGGAAAGCCGAGCTGATCAAGGCGGAGCCGGCTTGGGGCCAACGCGGGATCTGGAGCGTCATCAAGCGGCACAACGGTCGTTACAGCGCCTTCTATTTCCGATGGGCGACGGGCTTTCCTGTGAAGATCGACGCAGATGGTCGTTCGTCGCTGGAAACCGCCTATGATTTTCGCTCGATCTATCTCAGGACAATACTCATCAGCCTCATTGTGACGGGCCTTACGATCGTGATCGGATACCCGGTTGCGTATGTCATCGCCAATTCCAGTGGGGGGATGGCGGCAGTCCTCCTGTTCTTCATTCTCCTCCCGTTCTGGACCTCGCTGCTGGTGCGGACCATGTCGTGGATCGTCTTTCTCCAGACGAACGGTGTGCTTAACAATGCGCTGGCTGGAATGGGGCTGCGTTCCGAGCCGCTGTCCCTACTTTACACGCGCATGGCGACGATCATCGCGATGATCCAGATCCAACTGCCGTTCACGGTCCTGCCCATGATCAGCGTGATGCGGGCAATTCCGGTGAACCAGGTCAAGGCAGCCCGCAGCCTTGGTGCGGGCCCGCTCCTGGCCCACGCCACGATTTTTCTGCCGCAGGCAATTCCAGGCATTGCCGCCGGCGGGCTTCTCACCTTTGTCCTGTGCCTTGGATTCTACCTGACCCCGGCATTGGTCGGCGGTCCGTCGGATCAGATGGTGAGCTTCTTCATCGCAAGATTTACCAATGAGGAACTGAATTGGGGGCTCGCTTCGGCACTCAGCGTCGTCCTGATCGTCGCAGCGGGTATCGTTGCTCTGCCCCTGGCGCGACATGTCGCACGTCACTCATCGGATCGGATCTGAGCATGAGCCGCCGCGTCTATTCCGAGTTTCCTGCCTACATTCGAATACCGCTTTATGCGTTTGTGGGGATCGCTCTTCTGCTGTTGATGCTTCCGCTAGCGGTCGCTCTTCCGATCTCGATCAATGCCGATCCCTGGTTCACCTACCCATTCCGTGCAATCTCTCTTCGTTGGTTCACTCAGCTTTTTTCCTCGCCTTTATGGACCGGGGCGATGGTCAACAGTCTCGTGATTGCCGTTTCCACGACGGTCGTAGCCACAATTTTGGGCACGCTCGCGGCAATCGGGCTTGTCAATCCACGGTTTCCGTTCCGCGCCGCCGTGATGGCGCTCGCAATCTCGCCTATGATCGTTCCGGTCGTCGTGCTGGGCCTCGGTCTGTTCATTTTCTTTTCGCCGCTCGGGCTCAACTATTCCTACGCTGGCGTCGTTATTGCCCACACCATTCTGGCATCGCCCTTCGTTGTGATCACCGTCACGGCGACACTGACGCGCTTCGACTTTAACCTGATGCGGGCCGCGGCGGGTCTCGGCGCCGGCCGCGTGACGGCATTTCGAACGGTGATGCTTCCAATTATCGCTCCAGGCGTAGCAGCCGGGGCGATCTTCGCCTTCGCCTCGTCATTCGACGAAGTGGTGATGGTACTGTTTATTGCTGGGCCTCAGCAGCGCACGGTTCCAAAGCAAATGTTCACGGGACTGCGTGAACAGCTCGATCCCACGATCCTGGCCGCCGCCGCGGTGATGATCCTACTGACGAGTTGCCTGATGGCTGTAGCCTACAACGCCAATAGAAAAAGGTAACCTAATGCTGCACGCTATGTCGCGAAACACCGGGAAGGTTGGTGCGGCGCAAGCCGGATTGTTCGCCGACGATTATCTCGAGGAGCCTTATTGGTGGTCGGCGGCACCGCTTTCCGCTGCCGACGGGAACACAGTACCCGTCAGCCTTGACGGTAAGGCTGACGTTGTCATCGTTGGCGGCGGCATTACGGGTCTGGTCGCCGCGCTGCATCTGGCCCGCTCGGGTTGTGACGTTGCAGTTCTCGATGCGCAGAGGATCGGCGAAGGCGCTGCACGGCGCAACGCCGGTTTCGTCGGCCGCACGCTCAAACGGTCCGTTGAATGGCTGGCGGAAAGGTCGGGGCGCGAGCACGCGATGAAGGTCTATCGTGAGCTTGATGCCGCTCTCCATGGTGTCCAGGCCTTCGTCGAGCGTGAGCGTATCGAATGTCACTACCAGACCTGCGGCCGCTTCATTGCCGCCAATTCGAAAGCCCATTTTCGAGCTTTGATTGCCGAACTCGAACAGACCCGACAAGCCGTCGGGTTTGACTATTCTGTGGTCGAGAAACATGATGTTCATACGGAAATCGCCTCCGATTGCTACCATGGCGGCGCGGTCATTCCCGATCTCGGTTCGATTCACCCCGGGCTTTATCACGCGGGCCTTGTCCGCAAGGCGCTCGATGCTGGCGTTAGGTTGTACCCTCTTACGAACGTCGTGGGCGTCGATCATGGTGCGAGTGGGAAGACCATTCGAACTTCGAAAGGCGACATTGCTGCCCTTCATGTCGTCGTCGCCACCAACGGCTATACGAGCCGTAACCTCAAATGGCTTGCAAGGCGGGTTATTCCTTTCCGTGGTTTTGTTATCGCAACCGAGCTGTTGCCACCCGAAACAATCGACAAGGTGATACCGCGCCGCCGCACCTATCTCGACACCAGGATGAACATCGATTTTATCCGCCCGGCGCCTGATTCAAGCCGCATTCTTTTTGGTGGCATGACCGGCACGGCGAGTTCGACGGCGACGCCGCTCGCCGGCGCGCTCCGAGATCGCCTTGTGAAAATTCTGCCAGACCTCAAGGGCGTCCGCCTCAGTCGTGCCTGGACTGGGCACTGCGCCGGAACCTTCGATTTCATGCCCCATATCGGCACGAAGGACGGCGTGCACTTCGCCCTCGGCTATAACTTTGCAGGCATTCCTCTGGGAACACATTTCGGGGAGAAGATTGCAGCCCGAATTCTTCAACGCGGAGACACGTCATCTGTCTTCGATGTCGAAAAATTTCCCACGGCGCCATTCTTCAACGGCTCTCCGTGGTTCGTGCCCTTGGCTATGCGCTATTTCGACTGGCATGATGATCGAATCGCAAAAGGCTAGAGCGCATACATCATGGCAAAGAGTACGACGACCAAAGCGGCCACCGAAAAGCCTCTGGAACGTTATGTGCGAATTCTTGAGATCGTCGCCGGCTTTCCAGATGGCATTTCAGGGACTGCCGTCGGCGAGATGCTCGATCTGCCGAAGGCCTCGGCCTACAGGCTGATGAAGAGCTTGGCTGATGTTGAGTTGATCGAGCCAAGCGGCCCAAAGACGGCCAATTTCAAGCTCGGACGACGGCTCGAAAGGCTGCTTTTTTCTGGCGCGAGCGACGAATGGTTCAAGGCCGTCGCACGCCCGACGTTACAAGAGCTCTCTGAAAAGACCGGCCAAGCCTGCTTCATCGCACGACTGGCCGGCGACAGCGTCCGCAGCGTCGACATGGTCGCGCCCGACAATCTGGTGAGGGCCTACATCGTCCCGGGACATGAAATTCCAGCCCATGCCGGCGCCTCTGCCAAGGCGATCCTCGCCTTTCAGGACCCGAACTTCATCGCTTCAGTGCTCGACAAGCCACTCAAGCGGTTCACGGCGGCGACCAAAGTCGACTTCGACGTTCTCGTGGAAGAGCTGCAACTCGTGCGCAAAACCGGCGTGGCCTATTGCATCGGAGAAGATGTGGACGGATTTGCTGCGATCGCCGCCCCGATCAGGATCGACGGGCAGCGTACGCAGCATAGCCTGTGCGTGACGGGAACGATCCAGGGGATCATCGACACCAACCGAGAACTTAATGTCGCACTGGTCAAGCGCATGGCGGAGAAACTTTCCAAGATCCTCGAGAAACAATTCCAGCAGACGTTGAAAATTGCAGTTTGAATTCAGGTATCCGTGGTTATCAAGCAGCGTTCGGTAGCAGCCGAAACGCTTCTATTGGCATGCGTCATTGAAAGTATTGCATGTCCTGCGTGAAAATCTGCAAACTAGGCATAAAAAATTTCTAACGAATACCATCAAGGCACTCGCTTGCAGAGCAGCGAGTGTCGAGGAGCACTATTCATCTTGACAGAAAGCGGCCGGCAATCTATTTTCTCGTTAATAGAATTATCATATCGATTATCGAGAAAGGTGATCCCATGAGCGTGATCGACTGGCGTCAAGCCGCTTCAAATCTCAATTTCCGCAACCAGGCGTTTATTGACGGCAAATTTGTCGACGCAGTATCCGGGGGCGTCTTCGATGCGATCAATCCTGCCAATGGGACTACGCTCGCCCAAATAGCGTCGTGCGACGCGGCGGATGTCGACCTGGCCGTACGCTCCGCGCGCAAGGCTTTCGATGCTGGCTCATGGTCGCGGCGCTCGCCGACCGAGCGCAAGAAAGTGCTGCAACGGTTCGCCGATCTGATGCATCAGCACGGGGATGAACTGGCCCTGCTCGAGACCTTGAACATGGGCAAGCCGATCTCTGACGCACGGTCCATCGACGTCCCGGCATCGGCCAATACGATCGCCTGGTACGCCGAGGCGATCGACAAGATCTACGACGAGATTGCTCCGACCGGCAGCGGTGCACTGGGCATGATTACCCGCGAGCCCGTTGGGGTCGTGGCTGCGGTTGTTCCGTGGAATTTTCCTTTGCTGATGGCATGCTGGAAACTCGGGCCAGCGCTTGCGGCAGGCAACTCAGTCATTCTCAAACCGGCCGAGCAGTCGCCGCTTTCCGCGATCCGGCTCGCGGAGCTCGCGGCGGAGGCCGGCATTCCGGATGGGGTGTTCAACGTGGTCACCGGCCTTGGCGAGACTGCGGGTAGGGCGCTTGGCCTTCACTTGGATGTG
Source organism: Allomesorhizobium camelthorni (assembly GCF_011045125.1). Lineage (GTDB taxonomy): Bacteria > Pseudomonadota > Alphaproteobacteria > Rhizobiales > Rhizobiaceae > Allomesorhizobium > Allomesorhizobium camelthorni. The sequence continues at coordinate 8,611 of NZ_JAAKZF010000036.1, forward strand.
GACGCGGTGACGTTCACTGGCTCGACTGAAGTCGGCAAGCTCTTCATGAGCTATTCTGCTCAGTCGAATATGAAGCGCGTCGCGCTCGAATGCGGAGGCAAAACCCCACATATCGTCATGGCCGATTGTGGCAACCTGGACGAAGCTGCGACGGCGGCGGCCTATGGCATCTTCTTCAACCAGGGTGAAGTCTGTAACGCCGGGTCACGTCTGCTGGTCGACGCCAAGATCAAGGATGTGTTTATCGAGAAGGTTATTGCTGTCGGGAAAACGCTTACGGTTGGCAATCCCCTCGATGCCGCCACGAAGCTTGGCGCCATGGTAAGCCAAGTTCAAATGCAACGGGTGCTCGACTACATCGATGTCGGCGCCAAGGAAGGCGCCGAGCTCAAATCCGGCGGCAGCCGCGTCCTCAGCGAGACAGGCGGCTATTATATCGAGCCGACCGTCTTCGACAACGTCAGCAACAAGATGCGGATTGCGCAGGAGGAGATCTTCGGCCCCGTCCTCGCCACCATCTCCTTCTCCGGGGTGGAGGAAGCGGTCGCGCTCGCCAACGACACCATCTACGGTCTCGCCGCCGCAGTGTGGACTGACAATATCGATGTCGCGCTGTCCACCGCGCGTCGGTTGAGAGCAGGCTCGGTCTGGGTCAACAACTTCGATGAGAGCAACATTACGATGCCCTTTGGCGGTTACAAACAGTCGGGCTTCGGTCGGGACAAATCCTTGCACGCGATCGACAAATACACCGAGCTGAAGGCGACCTGGATCAAGATCCGCGCTTAGCCGTCCTCTCGGCTGCAACCAATGACAAAGCACGCCGGCCTCGCTCTTTGACGCTAGGCCAGAAAGAGCCATGCATGCGGGATCCACGCTTCGATATCCTGTTCCAGCCGTTGCAGATCGGACCTGTTGTCGCCCGCAACCGGTTCTATCAGACGCCTCATTGCAACGGCATGGGCAATTTGCGTCCGCAAGCCCATGCCGCGATGCGCGGCATCAAGGCGGAGGGCGGGTGGGCAGTGGTTAATACAGAACACTGCTCGGTCCATCCGTCCGGCGATCTCATGCCGGAAGTTCTGCAGATGCTGTGGGATGACGGCGATATTCCGCCGCTCGCCCTCATGGTCGAAGCGGTGCACGAGCACGGTTCGCTCGCCGGCGTGCAACTCGCCTATCCCGCATATTACAATGCCAATCGCATGACCCGCGACGTACCGCTTGGTCCGATGGATCGGCCGGTCAGCGGGCATCATCCGGTGCAGGTCCGTGCCATGGACAAGTCCGACATCAAGGCACTCCTGTGTTGGTGGAAGGCGGCGGCGCAGCGCGCGCGCAAGGCAGGCTTCGATATCCTCAACGTCGACAGCAATTTCTCCACCATCGCTTTCCAATTCATTTCGCCCCGCAATCAGCGCACGGACGAGTACGGCGGTTCTCTGAAGAATCGGGTTCGCCTCCTGAAAGAATTGATCGAGGTGACGCGCGAGGGCGGCGGTGATGCCTGTGCCGTCAGCGTAAGGCTGATCATCGATGAACTGTTCGGGACGGAAGGGCTTCGCGCCGCAGCGGAAGGCATAGAGGTCATCGGCATGCTCGCCGAACTGCCCGACCTGTGGGATCTCGTCGTGGGAACGTGGGCTGACGATTCGCCGACCTCGCGCTTCGCGGCGGAGAACGACCATGAGCCGTTCATGGCCGGGATCAAGGCGGTTACCACCAAGCCGGTCGTAGGTGTCGGGCGCTTCACCTCGCCCGACACGATGGCGAGCCTTGTCCGTCGTGGCGTGCTCGACATGATCGGGGCTGCGCGTCCCTCGATCGCCGATCCCTTTCTGCCGAAGAAGATCGAAGAGGGGCGCTACGAGGATATCCGGGAATGCATCGGCTGCAACATCTGTGTGTCGAGCCACTTCGCCATGACGAACCTTCGCTGCACCCAGAATCCGACCATGGGCGAAGAATGGCGCCGCGGCTGGCATCCCGAGCGAATTGCCGGGAAATCGAGCAATGCGACTGTGCTCGTAATCGGCGGTGGGCCGGCGGGTCTTGAATGCGCCCGGGCTCTCGGCGAACGCGGCTATGGGGTGACCTTGGCCGAGCGGGAGAGTCGTCTCGGCGGTCGCGTCACGCTTGAGGGCGAACTGCCTGGCCTGCGTGAATGGCTGAGGGTCCGTGACTGGCGCGTTACACAGATCGACAAGCTGGCGAACGTCGGCGTCTATCTCGAAAGCGATCTCGGAGTTGCCGATATTCTTGAGTTCGACGCCGACGCGGTCGTTCTGGCGACGGGATCGCAATGGCGCAGGGATGGCATCGGACGCGCGGCGTTCAAGCCGCTTGCACTGTCATCCGGCCTGCCTGTGTTCACGCCGGATGACGTCATGGGCGGCAACATCCCCTCGGGTCGAATCATCGTCTATGACGATGATCACTATTACATGGGCGCCGTCATCGCCGAGAAGCTGGCCGTTGCCGGCAACGACGTCACGCTGGTGACACCGGCAGCCGACGTCTCCTCCTTTACCGTCAATACGCTTGAGAACATCCGGACGGCCAAACGGCTCCATGAGCGCGGCGTGGTGATGGTTACGCACAAGGCGCTCGTCGGCACCCAGGACGATCAGGCGCTCTTCGTCGATGCGCGAACGGGCGCGGCCGAGCACAGAGAAGCCGACGCCCTTGTCCTCGTTACGGCGCGGCTCCCTCGCACCGAACTCTTCACCGCGTTGACCGCGCGCATCGAGGAGCGACAGGCAGGCCGGCTGCGACGCGTTTCATGCATTGGCGATTGCGAAGCGCCGGCTGCGATCTTTGCGGCCGTCTACTCAGGCCACCGCTTTGCGCAAGAATTCGAGAACGACGACCCGATCTTGCGCCGTGAGCGGATCAACCTTGCTGCCTAACAACAAGACCGAGCAAAGAGCGACCTGATGCCAGTTCCGTCCTCCCCAAACTCCGAAAAGCTCTATGCCCGCGCTCTCCAGGTCATGCCTGGGGGAAATACGCGTACGACGGTGTATCGAGCACCCCATCAGATCTATGCCAAGCGCGGTGCTGGCTGCCGCATCACTGACGTGGACGGCACAGTGCGGATCGACGCCCTGGGGAACTTCACTTCCCTGATACACGGCTATGGCAATCGCCATATCCTGGAGGCGGCGACGCGGCAGCTCGAAGCCGGAACGTGTTTCGGAGCGCCCACCGAGAGCGAGATCCGGCTGTCAGAGATACTGTGCGAGCGCCTTCCCTCTGTCGAGCAGCTTCGCTACACCAATTCCGGTACTGAAGCGGTGATGAACGCGATCAAGGCCGCCCGCGCCTATACCGGCCGACCGAAGATTGCAAAATGCGAGGGTGCCTACCACGGGACCTACGACCCGGCCGAGACAAGTCAGGACGCCAGTCCCGCTACCTGGGGCGATATCGACAGACCGGGATCCGTGCCGACCGCCAAAGGGACACCCCAGGGGGTGCTTGACGACGTCGTCGTCATTCCATTCAACAATACCCAGGTCGCTGAGGCGATCCTACGTGCTAGCGGCAACAATCTCGCGGCCGTGCTCATCGATGTCATGCCCAACCGAGCGGGCCTCGTGCCGGCCACGCCCGAATTTTTGGCGATGCTGCGGCGGGTCACGCGAGAACTCGGGGCACTACTGATTCTCGACGAGGTCATCACATTTCGCCTTGGCTACAATGGCGCGCAAGGTCGTTTCGACATCGACCCGGACATTACGACACTCGGCAAAGTTATCGGGGGCGGCTTTGCGATCGGCGCAATTGGCGGCCGTGCGGAAGTTATGTCGGTGTTCGATCCGAGCAAGGGAGCGCCCGCCGTGCCACACGGCGGCACGTTCAGCGCCAACCCTGTGTCGATGTCAGCTGGAATCGCAGCGATCGAGGAACTGACGCCTGCCGCTTTCGAGAAACTTGAGGCACTCGGCGATCGCTTTGACCAAGGTATTCGTACTTGTTTTACCCGGAATGGAATCCAGGGGCAGGTAACGGGATTGGGCTCACTTCGACGTGTCCATCTGACAGACGCCCCGCTGAGCGACTATCGCTCAACATTTGCTGCGGCAGATGGCGCTACGCGCGTATCTGCTCTTGCAAAGGCGTTATTCGACGAAGGTGTGATTATCGCAGGCAACGGGCTCTTGGCGTTCTCCACAGCCATGGAAGAGGCCGACGTTGATGAAATAATACGAGGCTTCGACCGAGTCTTGCTGCCGTTCACGCGATGAAATCGGCGGAGAACCCCCGGCATCTTAAGGAGCGCCACATGACGAGAGCCAAGATCCCCGTGAATAACAGCTGGGGGGAGGCCATCGGTTACTCCCGGGCGATCCGTGCCGGGAACATCATTATCGTATCGGGCACCACTGCCACGGGACCTGACGGCTCACTTCATCCGGGTGACGCAGAAGGGCAGACCATCGAGATACTGGACCGCATTGGTGCTGTGCTGCGCGAGCTCGATGCTTCGATCGATGATGTTGTCGAGACGCGTATTTTCCTGCGCAATATGAGCGATTGGGAAGCGGTTGGGAAAGCCCACGGCGCTGTCTTCGGTAAGATCCGCCCGTCAACGACGATGGTGCAGGCGGGAGCACTCATCGACGATAGCCTTCTCGTGGAAATCGCCGCCACAGCCATCCTCGCGGATTGAGGGAGGTCGTATGTCTAAGGGCACCATCATCACTTGCGCCGTGACCGGAAGCCTCACGAGGCCGGAGGACAATGGCAATTTGCCAGTAACACCTGAACAGATTGCGGTTTCAGCTCTCGAGGCTGCTGACGCTGGCGCGGCCATTCTGCACCTGCACGTCCGCCATCCCGATGGTCGGCCGTCCATGGAACTCGACCATTACCGAGAACTCGTTCGACTGATACGCGTCAAGAACACGGAGGTAATCCTTAACATTACGACTGGCCCTGGTGGCCGATTTCAGCCCGGTGAGGAAGACCCCAAGATTGCAGGCCCGCGTACGAATTTTGTCACCGCTGAACGTCGCGTCGAGCATATCCGGGATTTGCGGCCCGATGTCTGCACGCTCGACCTCAATACGATGACATTCGGCAGCGAGATCGTGATCAATACCCCGCCCTACGTCAAGAAGATGGCCGAGATCATCTATGACTGCGGGGTACGGCCCGAATTCGAGCTTTTCGACAGTGGCGATATCAGCCTGCTCAATGACTTTCTCGCAAGCGGCGTGTTTCGCGGGCCGCCACTCGCGAGCCTTGTCCTTGGTGTAAAATACGGCTTCACGACTAGACCCGAGACCATGATGTTCGCCCGCAACATGCTGCCGCACGACGCAATTTGGACCGGATTTGGCATTGGCCGGGCCGCTTATCCCATGCTGCTACAATCTTATCTGCTGGGTGGCCATGTCCGCATCGGCATGGAAGACACCGTCCGAATGTCTCGAACCGAACTCGTGAAGAGCAATGCTGAACTCGTAGAAAAAGCGAAATGGCTCCTAGAAAGTGTTGGTGCGACGGTCGCAAGCCCAGAGTGGGCAAGGTCTAAGCTTCGACTGGGTAGTTAGCTCCGCTTCCAGATTGCGCCGTGCGTAATGTAGGAGAGGCCGGGTAGTGCCAGGGAACGACATACCCGCCGTTCAGCAAACAAGATTTAGAAGCGGTGTGAAGGACTGCCTTCCAAACAATGCCGCTGGACAACATGCGTTGTTGAGGAGATCGAACCATGGCCGCCGACAAGAATGCGTTCGTCTGGGAGGATCCCTTCCTTATCGAGAACCAGCTTTCGGAAGATGAGCGCCTGGTGCGTGATGGCGCCGCGGCGTTTGCCGCCGACACGCTCGCGCCGAAGATCGAGGAAGCCTATCTCGAGGAAAAGACCGACGCTGGGATCTTTCGCGAAATGGGCGAAGCCGGCCTGCTCGGCCTCACCATCCCCGAGGAATATGGCGGGCTTGGTGCCAACTATGTCACCTATGGGCTGGTGGCGCGGGAAGTCGAGCGCGTGGACTCTGGCTACCGCTCGATGATGAGCGTGCAGTCCTCGCTGGTGATGTATCCGATCCATGCCTATGGCTCGGAGGAGCAGCGCAAGAAGTATCTGCCGAAGCTCGCCAGTGGCGAGTGGATCGGCTGTTTCGGCCTAACCGAACCGGATGCCGGCTCCGATCCGGGTGGCATGAAGACGCGGGCCGAGAAGACGGCCAACGGCTACAGGCTCTCCGGTTCCAAGATGTGGATTTCCAATGCGCCGATCGCCGACGTGTTCGTCGTCTGGGCGAAATCGGCGGCGCACGGCAATGAGATCCGTGGTTTCGTGCTGGAAAAGGGCGTGAAAGGTCTGTCGGCGCCGAAGATCGGCGGCAAGCTGTCGCTGCGGGCTTCGATCACCGGCGAAGTGGTGATGGAAGGCGTCGAGGTTGACGAAGACGCGCTGCTGCCCAACGCCTCTGGCCTGAAAGGGCCGTTCGGTTGCCTTAATCGGGCGCGCTACGGCATTTCCTGGGGCGCGATGGGTGCGGCGGAGGATTGCTGGCACCGGGCCCGCCAATATGGGTCGGACAGAAAGCAGTTCGGCAGGCCGCTGGCCGGCATGCAGCTGTTCCAGAAGAAGCTCGCCGATATGCAGACCGAGATCGCGCTCGGCCTGCAAGCCAGCCTGCGGGTCGGGCGGTTGATGGACGAAGGCAAGATGGCGCCCGAGATGATCTCGATCATCAAGCGCAACAATTGCGGAAAGGCGCTCGACATCGCCCGCCAGGCCCGCGACATGCATGGCGGCAACGGCATCCAGATCGGCTATCACATCATGCGCCACGCGCAGAACCTGGAAACCGTCAACACCTATGAAGGTACGCATGACGTGCATGCGCTGATCCTCGGCCGGGCACAGACGGGTTTTCAGGCCTTCTTTTAGGCGGCCACAAGGCTTTGCTGGGATGAAAATGACTATGGGATTGTCACAATCGCTCCACTTGCGCGCCGTTCTTCGGCAGCGCGGTGTGCCTCGGCGATATCTTCCAGTGCAAAGCGCTGCCCGATCTCGAGCGAAACATGCCCCTTCGCAACCGCATTGAACAGATCGGCCGCATTCGACCGGAACCGGTTGAGATCGGCATTGTGCGGAAAAACGGACGGGCGGGTCAGGAACAGACAGCCCTTCTTGTTCAACAATTCGGGATCGATCGCCGGCGCCTTTCCCGAGGACGCGCCGTAGATCACCACGAGTCCGAAGGGCGCTGCGCAGTCGAGTGACTTAAGCAGCGTGTCCTTGCCAACGGCATCATAGACGACGCGCGCCCTTTCGCCCTCAGTCGCCTTGAGAAAAGCATCCGGCCAATCCTGCTGGCTCGTGTCCACGACCGCAATACAGCCGGCGTCGAGAGCCGCCTGGCGCTTCTGAGGCGAGCCTGTGCCTCCGACCACGCGCGCACCAAGTGCGGTAGCCCAGCGTGTCAGGATCTGCCCGACGCCACCGGCTGCGGAATGCACGAAAACGAGGTCGCCCCGCTGAACTGCATGGGTGTGGCGCAGAAGATACTGCGCAGTCATGCCTTTGAATAGGACTGTGGCAGCCGTTTCGTCGTCGATGTAATCGGGCACCTGCACGAGCTTGTCTGCCGGAACATTGCGCCGGTCGGCATAGGCGCCGACACCGGCATTCATATAGGCAACCCGCTTGCCTGGCTTGATATCATCAACCCCCTCACCAACCGCTTCCACGATACCCGCCGCTTCGAAGCCGAGGCCCGTGGGCAGAGGAAGCGGATAAATGCCTTTGCGCTGATAAATGTCGATAAAATTGAAGCCGATCGCCGTCTGGCGGACCTGCGCCTCACCTTCAGCCGGGTCGGAAATGCGTTCCTGCACGATCTTGAGAACTGACGGATCGCCGAACTCCGTTATTTCTATCACGCGTCTGTTCGTCATGTCCGTTGCCTCTCACTCATTCGCACGATAGGTATGACAAGAACCATACCTTAGACGAGGGGGCAATGGCAGAGTTTCTTCCCGAGCCACGGCCTGACGAAATGGATCTGCTGACAGTCCTGTTCGCTTTGGCCGATCCGCATCGCTTTCATATTGCACTTGCGCTTGCGAGATCGCCAGATGCAGTCCTTCCCTGTACCGCGTTCGACCTTCCTGTCACCAAGGCGACGCGCACATATCATTTCAGGATTCTGCGCGAGGCAGGTATCATTCGCCAATACGACCATGGTAACGGGCGCTCAAATCAATTGCGGCTCGCGGACTTGAGACAACGCTTTCCCGGCCTCCTAACGACACTGCTTGCAGAACAGCTGACGTTAAAGCCGGCGAGTCCACGTAAGTAGCGATTGGAAGTGCCGAAAGCCGCCTGAGGGATCGGTCGCGGCGAGCATTGAAGGCTATTCGCATCCGCAAGAGCCAATATCATAACAACCGGATCCGAACGGAATTATCCACGCAGCAAGCGGCGGGTGCGTCCGAAGTTGGGCTTCACGTCGTTTCCATCAGCGGCAGCCACCTTGGCCGGCATCGAAATGTTGCACATGATGCGCAAGCAGCAAGGGCGCTTACTTTGAACCGGGACCCGTCACTCAAGGAGCAATATGAGGGCAATCGCCGCATGAATTGCGTCCATACGGAAGCTGCCTCTTGCCTTCTCAAAATTTGCAACACAACCACAGGGCCTGAAGTCGCTTTCGGCCGCACAAGTGCGACGGGTATTGGCCGACAATGCAATGAAGTTCTTCGCGATCGCCGGCTGCACATGGCGCCCAGCATTCCGCAACTCTCTACAGGGAGGACTCGGCGGGGGCGGTGCCGCTCGCGACACGTCGCGGCGCATTGACGATGTGCTGCCGCATGAGGTCGGCAGCCACGCTGGCGCTGCCTTCCGACATCGCCTTGAAGATTGCTTTGTGTTCCTTCCACACCTGGAGCGTCATGCCAGGAAACCTCAGAACCTCTCCCATCGAACGGCGCAAATGGCCCCAGTTCAACTGCATCATGTCGGTGATGATCTCGTTGCCGCTGAGTTCATAGATCAATGTGTGGAAATCGATATCGGCCTGAAGCACGCCTCTGGCGTCGTTGGCATGCATCAGTCTTGTACCGCGGGCAACGATCTCGCGGCCGCGTGTGATGGAACCAGGCGAAAGCCGCGGTGTCGCCAATTCCACGGCCAGCGGTTCAATGGCGCCGCGCACCTGGTAAATCGATTCGAACAGTTTCGCGTCCACAGGCGCCACTTCGACTCCGCGGCGCCCCGTATCTATCACGAAGCGCTGGGCTCTCAACATGGCGATCGCGCTGTTGACAGGCTGACGCGAGACTTTGAGACGCTCGGCGATCTCATCCTGCCCGAGACGTTGCCCAGGCCGGAACTCGCCGGTGCAGATGGCATCTAGGAGCGCGCCGTATGTCTTGTCGACCAACGATTTGCTCGGACTGATGGCCTCCATGAACGTCTCCATTCTTCACGCCGTCAGAGATAGCAGCAGATTTCGAAAGCGACCACTTCTGGACTCTCTCATGAAATTCGTATACGAAATACGAAATTCATGAAAGGGGAGGCGATTTCATGGCACAGCCGATTCGGGTCTTGCTGGCCAAGGTCGGGCTCGACGGGCATGACCGCGGCGTGAAAGTGGTGGCGCGTACGCTGCGCGACGCCGGCATGGATGTCGTCTATTCCGGCCTGCATCGCTCGCCTGAGGAGGTGGTTACCGCGGCTGTGCAGGAGGACGTCGATGTGCTCGGTGTCAGCCTTCTCTCCGGCGTGCAAATGACCGTCTTCCCGAAAATATTCGCGCTCCTCAAGGAAAAGGGCGTGGAGGACATGGTCGTCGTGGCAGGCGGGGTGATGCCTGACGATGACGTTGTCGAGCTGAAGAAGATGGGCGTCGCCGAGGTCATGCTTCAGGACACGCCGCCCAATGCGATCGTCGAGACGCTGACCCGCCTGGTGACCGAACGCGGAGCCCGCTGATGGCAACCGAGATGGAGAGCTGGAGCTTTCCTCCGGACTATGACGACAGCTATTTTCCGCCGGCAGGCCAGCGCCACTGGTTTCCTAAGCGCGAGACGATGCCGCATGCCGATCGCGAGAAGGCGATCCTGGAGCGGCTGAAGGAGGTCTGCGCCTACGCCTATTCGCATGCGCCCTTCTATAAGACAAAATGGGACGAGGCCGGCTTCCACCCCTCGCAGCTGAAGTCGCTGGAAGACTTCGAGAGCAGCGTGCCGGTGGTGACGAAGGCTGAACTGCGCGCCTCGCAGGCGGCCAGCCCGCCCTTCGGTGACTATCTATGCATACCCGACTCGGAGATTCACCACGTCCACGGCACAAGCGGCACGACCGGTCGCCCGACCGCCTTCGCGATCGGCTGCAACGACTGGCGTTCGATCTCCAACGCGCATGCCCGCATCATGTGGGGTATGGGCATGCGCCCCGGAGACATCATTTGCGTCGCCGCGATCTTCAGCCTCTATGTAGGCAGCTGGGGCGCGCTGGCCGGAGCGGAGCGGCTCGGCGCTAAGGCGTTCCCGTTCGGGGCGGGTGCGGCCGGCATGAGCGCGCGCTGCGCGCAGTGGCTCGACCTGTTGCGGCCGCAGGCCTTCTACGGCACGCCAACCTACGCGCTGCATCTCGGCCAGACGGCAATCGACAATGGGCTCGACCCGCGTCAGTTCGGGCTCAGGCAGATGTTCTTCTCTGGCGAGCCCGGCGCCTCCATCCCGGCGGTGCGCGGCAGGATTGAGGAGCTGTTCGGCGCAAAGGTGTTCGACAGCGGATCGATGGGTGAGATGACGCCCTGGATGAACGTCGCAGGCTCTGCCGAGACCGAAGGCATGCTGTGTTGGCAGGACGTCGTCTATACCGAGGTGTGCGACCCGAACGGATTCTGCCGTGTGCCCTACGGCCAGCGGGGCACGCCGGTCTACACACATCTGGAGCGGACCTCCCAACCAATGATCCGGCTGCTGTCCGGCGACCTGACGATGTGGGAGTTCGCCCCCAATCCGTGCGGGCGCACCTATCCGCGACTGCCCATGGGCATCATCGGCCGCATCGACGACATGTTCACCATCCGTGGCGAGAACGTCTATCCGAGTGAGATTGACGCCGTGCTCAACGAGACGCCGGGCTATGGCGGCGAGCACCGCATCGTCATCACGCGCGACGGCGTGATGGATGAACTGGTGGTGAAGGTCGAGGCCGAGGACACGCTGTGGCGCGAGGGGCCTGCGCGCATCGCCGCCTTCCGTGGCACGGTGGCGGCAGGCCTGCAGAAGCTGCTCGGCCTGCGCGCCGTGGTCGAGATCGTGGCTCAGAACTCGATCGAGCGGACCGACTTCAAGGCGCGCCGGGTGATCGACGACCGCGAGGTGCTGCGCGACATGCGCGCCCGCCTCGAAGGCGCGTCGTCGTAGGGCGGTCGATGGCGTACACTCCTTCCGCGGAACTCGTCGGCCGCGTCGAGAAGGGCGAAACCTTCGCGGTTGCCCGGCTCATTTCGCGCGCCGAGGCCGGCGTGCCGGAGGCGCGCGCGGCGATCGGCGAGATCTACCGCAAGGCGGGCCGCGCGCATGTCGTCGGCATCACCGGCGTACCAGGCTCCGGCAAGTCGACGCTCGTTGGCGTGCTGGTCAAGAAATTGCGAGCGACCGGCGCCACCATCGCCGTGGTGGCGATCGATCCGTCCAGTCCCTATTCCGGCGGCTCAATCCTGGGAGACCGCATCCGCATGGCCGACGTGGCGCTTGATCCTGGCGTGTTCATCCGCTCGATGGCGACACGCGGCGCAGTGGGCGGCATGGCGCACGCGGCGCTCGACGTGGTCGACATCCTCGACGTCGCCGGCTTCGACTGGATCGTGCTCGAGACAGTCGGCGTTGGCCAGGACGAGGTCGAGATCGCCCATGCTTCGCACACCACCGTGGTGGTGTCGGCGCCGGGGCTCGGCGACGAGGTGCAGGCGATCAAGGCCGGCATCCTGGAGATCGCCGACATCCACGTCGTCTCCAAATGCGACCGCAGCGACGCCAACCGCACGCTGACGGACCTGAAGATGATGCTGAAGGAAGCCATGCCGGGCGACAGCGGCTGGCGCCCGCCGGTCGTCGGCGTCTCGGCGCTGAACGACCAGGGGCTCGATACGCTGCTGGAAGCCGCCGCAAGGCACCGCAAGGCGCTCGACGGCCCAGCCGGCGAGCGCCGGCGCCGCCACATTGCCGCCTTCCGGCTGGCGAAGACCGCCGAAACTCTGGTTCTGGAGCGGCTGAAGCCGCTTATGGCCACCTGCTCGGCCGACGCGGCGCAGAAATTATCCGCACGCCACAGCGATCCCTATTCCGAGGCGGATCGGCTGGTCGGCGAGTTCACGGGAGAGAACGACCATGACTGATACGATCTATCGCATCTCCACCGAAGCGCTGGAAAAGCAGGTCCGCGAGTGGGAGGAGGGCGAGGTCGCCGCTTTCGTCAAACGCGCGCCGGAGCGCAAGGAGCAGTTCTTCACGCTGGGCGACATTCCGGTGAAGCGCACCTACACCGCCGCCGACATCGCCGGCACGCCGGCCGAGGATATCGGCCTGCCCGGCCGCTACCCCTTCACGCGCGGTCCGTACCCGACCATGTATCGCGGCCGCAACTGGACGATGCGCCAGATCGCCGGCTTCGGCACCGGCGAGGATACCAACCGCCGCTTCAAGTTCCTGATCGAGCAGGGCCAGACCGGCATATCGACCGACTTCGACATGCCGACCCTGATGGGCTACGACAGCGACCATCCGATGTCGGACGGGGAGGTCGGCCGCGAGGGCGTGGCCATCGACACGCTGGCAGACATGGAAGCGCTACTTGCCGACATCGACCTGGAAAAGATCTCCGTGTCGCTGACCATCAACCCGACCGCCTGGATCCTGTTTGCGATGTATGTCGCGCTCGCCGAGAAGCGCGGCTACGATCTGAACAAGCTGTCGGGCACCGTGCAGGCCGACATCCTCAAGGAGTTCATGGCGCAGAAGGAATACATCTTTCCGATCGCGCCATCGGTGCGCATTGTGCGCGACCTGATCGCCTATTCGACCAGGCACATGAAGCGCTACAACCCGATCAACATCTCGGGCTACCACATCTCGGAAGCCGGCTCCTCGCCGCTGCACGAGGCGGCTTTCACGCTCGCCAACCTCATCGTCTATGTCGAAGAAGTGACGAAGCTCGGTATCGACGTCGACGATTTCGCGCCGCGGCTCGCCTTCTTCTTCGTCAGCCAAGCCGACTTCTTCGAGGAAGTGGCAAAGTTCCGCGCGCTACGCCGCTGCTACGCCAAGATCATGAAGGAGCGCTTCGGAGCCAGGCAGCCGGAATCGATGCGCCTGCGCTTCCACTGTCAGACGGCCGCCGCCTCGCTCACCAAGCCGCAATACATGGTGAATGTGGTGCGGACCGCCATGCAGGCGCTGTCGGCCGTTCTGGGCGGTACGCAGTCGCTGCACACCAACGGCTTCGACGAGGCTTTTGCGATCCCGACTGAGGAGGCGATGCAGCTGGCACTGCGTACGCAGCAGGTGATTGCGGACGAGACCAACGTCACCCAGGTGGTCGATCCGCTCGGCGGATCCTACTATGTCGAGGCGCTGACCAACGAATACGAGAAGCGCATCTTCGAGACCCTTGACGAAATCGATGAGCGTGGTGGCACGATCAAGCTGATCGAGGAAGGCTGGTTCCAGAGGCACATCGCCGATTTCGCCTACGAGACGGCGCTGCGCAAGCAGTCGGGCGAGAAGCCCGTGATCGGCGTCAACCGTTACCGGCTGGAGGGCGCGGAGGAGAAGTTACACGTGCATCCCTACGACCCGACAACGGCCGAACGCCAGATCTCGCGCACGCGGCGCGTTCGTGCCGCGCGTGACGAGGCCAAGGTGCAGAGCCTGCTCGACAAGCTGGTCGCCACGGCCAGGGAGCAGGACGAGAACATCATCCCCGTTACCATCGAGCTGGTGCGCGAGGACGCCACGATGGGCGACATCGTCGAGAAGCTCAAAACAGTGTGGGGCGTCTATCGAGAAACCCCGGTATTTTGAAATGCAGACCATCCCGCACAGCTGGAGTTGCAGGGCATGACCGGGCAAAAGCTATTCGTCCTTCCCTATGACGGGATCGCACCGCAATTGGCATCGGCCCCGGTGTATACAGGTGCGCATGCCTCTGTCCTCGGCCGCGCCACGATCGGGCGAGACGCATGGCTCGGCGTACATTCGGTGATCCGGGCCGACGGACACGACGTCACCATTGGCAACCAGTTCCGCCTGGGCGCCCGTGCGACCGTCCATATCGCACATGATGTCTTTCCAACCCATATCGGCAACGGTGTGACGGCAGGCGCTAATTCGATCATCCATGCCTGTGACGTCGGCGACCGCTGCCATATCGGACGTGACGTCATCATCCTCGACGGCTCAAAGGTACCGGACGATGTCGCGCTTGCCGATGGCGCAATCGTCTTCCCCCGCTCCATTCTCGAAAGCGGATGGGTGTATCAGGGCCAGCCCGCAAAGCCCGTCAGAAGGCTCGAGCCGGGCGAACTGGACGCACTGCATGCCCGTAGCCACCGTGAACCGGACGAAATGGCAGGATCACTCCAGCTGAATGGATCCATTGACACTGCCGGCCCTCTTTTTCGGGCGGCAACGGCAAGCACGAGCGGGCGTATCGTCGCCGGCGCAGATGTCGGCATCTGGTTCAGCTGTGACCTTGATGCCGGGCGGCATGAAATATCGGTCGGCGAGCGCACTAACATCCAGGACAACACCGTCATCCGCTGCGTCGAACAGCCGGTGACGATCGGATGGGAATCCACCATCGGTCACAACGTGCGGATGAACGACTGCGTCGTCGGAAGCCGAAGCCTCGTCGGCATGGGCGCGATCCTGGCGGAAGGAACCGTGGTTGAAGACGACGTCTTGCTTGCTGCCGGTGCACATACCATCAAGGGTCAGAGGATCGCGAGCGGCTGGCTGTATGGAGGAGACCCTGCGAAGAAGCTGTCACTCCTCGATGACCGCAAACGCGGCGTCATCGCCGCCATATGGCCTATGTACTGCATGTACGCACGCAAGTTCGACGACCAGCAGCGGGAACAACACTCACAAGGCAACTGAATGGTTCCCGGTGCCGGCACCCCAAGAAACGAAAACCAGATCGTGAGGAGGACAGCATGGCAAACCGCATCGGAACTCGGCCCGGGGACACGGGCCAGACACGTCTCGCCTCGGGCTTGCTCGTAGACAAGGATAGTCCAACGATCGAAACGCTCGGCGTCCTGGACGAGTTGAATGCGTCCATTGCAGTGGTGCAGGCCGTCTCAGCCTTCCCGGAGCAACACGCAATTCTCGCGCGAGTTCGGGCCGTCATCCAGGAGATCGGCAACCTCATCGCCGCAGGTCGGTCAGCTGTCTTGTCGCCGAAAGAGGTCGAAGAGCTCGAAGTGCAAATTCGGAATGTCAGAGTGACTTCGGAATCTCAGCCGGATGCCGTTCCACCGGTCGGTAGTTTGTCGGCAGCGTTCTCCGAGGTAGCCAGGGCGCAATGCAGGCGAGCTGAACGTCGTCTGCTTACGCTGAGCGAGCTGCCTTTCAGCGCGCCCGGCCTCGGCGATTATCCGATCGACAGGCCACAGTTTCAGCACGCACTCCGGTATCTCAATCGACTTTCAGACTTTCTCGCCCTGACTGCGACAGTTGCCGACGCCTCCGGTGGAGAGTTGTCGAAACACTGACCACAGTTGCGTCAAGACGACGGTGAAAGACTTGCTTGCAGCAAAGGAAGATTTGGGCCGCCTCAACGCGACGCAGCACACCGGGCTTCGTCGCCAGATCACACCGCTGATCGCCCGCTCACCAAGCTCGTCGGAATTACTTCCTCGGTGCTGCCATGACTCTCATCCTTCCGTGGAATGTGAGCCTCCATCAGACCCCGGCACGCGATACGCTGGCATCACTTCCAGTCGTTCACCAGTTCGATGAATCCGAAACCAGTGTCCTGCTCCCCCCGGTAGGTTCCGGAGATGGCGCTTGCCGCCTCATAGTGCGCGAGCCGAGGGTCGGTGAGAGCCTGAGCTCATCTCGAAGCCAGATGATCCCATATCAACAATGCATTTGACGGAACCCACCTGTCATGAGCGACCGCGGCCTGCGCCGCCTGTTGCGCTGCAGCTGTTCTTGCCAAGGTCAGTTCCCGGTATCATGATCGTCATGGCTCGCCCTTCTCCGGTTCCAAACACCGGCATCCTAGATGCCTCAAAGGAGGGCGGGCCACTCCATAAAGACGGCGCACGCCTCGGAACAGCAGCGGCCGATGTCCAGCGACACGTCGATGCCGTAGAGCTCCTCCGGATCTCGCGCACGCTGATGCCGCGCGAATATAAGGAGATAACCCTTTCGTCGAAATCGGGAATGCGCCCGATGCGCCATACATGCACGGTGCCGGCTTATCCGGCAAGGCTCTTGCAACGGACTTTCGCCCACCCACCTCGTTAGTGTCGGAAGGGTTGATATTGGGGCGGACGGAGCTGGAATCGTGGGTTCGCTGCCGGCCGTGGTCAACGCCATCGCCGACGCGCTCGATCTGCCGGGCATCGATGACGTTCCACTGCCGGCAACCAGCAGGAACATCTGGCGCGCGCTCAAGGCATTGCCCTGGTCGTTGTCGGACACTGCCGCAACCGTGATCCCGGTGCGACGCCAGACTTTTCATAGGCGTAGGCGCCACCGTAGATCGGGTTCTCGATCATCCGGTGGATGGTGGCATAGTTCGGCCGACGCCAGACAATATCGCCATTGTTGCGCTTGGCGGGCAAATCCAGCCCATGCTCGAGGAACCGCATCAAGGCTAGCCGGGCGCTGCCGAGCCCAGCGACCTTGTCAAAGACCATAATGATCGCTTCCTGCACACGGCGATCGGGATCCTTCTCGATCCGGTCCCCTACCTTCACGAAGCCCACAGGGGCTGCAACAACGAGTTCGCCACGGCGCGCCTTGAGAGCGAACGCTGGCGCAAAAGATCGAGCTCGTACTCTTGAGGCTTCCCTTCAGCCCCAACAGCAGCCGGTCGTTGCCTTGGCGCGGTGCGTAGACCGTCTCCTGGTCGACCAGCACGGTGTCGACGACGCGGCACATCTCGATAAGTTGCTGCCAGTCACGGCTGTTGCGGGCAAACCGCGACACCTCCCGCGCCGCCACCGCCCCAACCTTGCCAAGGCAGACCTCCGCGACCATCCGGTCGAACCCGGCGCGTGCGACGCCGCCGGCGGCAGAGCGGCCGAGATCGTCGTGATCGTGTCGATGCGAGACCAGCCAAGCGCCGTCAGACGGTCGCGCATGGCATATTAAGTCTGCCGCTCTCGCGATTGTGCAGGACCTGATAGGCGGACGACTGGCGCACAACAGTATTGCCTTCCGCTCCAGATGATACGGCCTGATCTTCTCATGCATCATGACGCGCCTCCCTCTCTCCGGGAGAGTGCTCGTCGTCGACGTGGTCGAGGATCAGGCTTACCATCAGCTTTGTCACTGATCGACGCGTCTCGGCGGGCAGCGCCTGCCATCGCGGCGTCTGCGCGAAACCGTAGTAGTTGTCGTGTTGCCCGCCGCCCCGTCGTCAACACTCTGACAGCAGGCGCGCATGCGACGCGTTATCGGAATGGATATCCACAGGACCTTCGGGGAGGTTGTTTTCTGGGAAGAGGGCAAGCTTCGTCATGGCGGGCGTGTCGACATGACCCGGACGGCACTGGAAGGCTTCTGCAAAGATGACTATCGCATTTCTCGACCGCCTGACCCAACACTGCCACATCCTCGAGACCGGAAACGACAGCTTCCGAGTCACGAATATCTCGGCCCACACGGCCAAGACCAGGAGGGCGGAAAACAGGAACTTGACCGCCGCATCCGACCTGAGAGGGAGGCGTGTCAGTTCTGGGTGAGAATGCCGAGTCAGTCTCAGCGAAAATCAACAGATGAAGCACAAAGATTGAGGAAGGAGCTGAAAAATCGAAAGCAGGCAAGGGATCCCAGCGAAACAATTTTGTACAATTGTCCCCGAGGTAAGCGGGACAGTATTGGGATGGATGAATGGGAGCTCGCCTTGAGCGTGACGACAAAAGTGGCTTCGGCCGAGAACGCTCCACAGTGGGGGAGCGATCTGATCGCAGACACGCTCCGCACGATCGGGTTCAGGTATATCAGCATGACCCCGGGGGCGAGCTTTCGCGGGTTGCACGACAGTATCGTCAATCATTTGCGGAACACGGATCCGCAAATGCTTACATGCATCCACGAGGAAAGTGCCGTTGCCCTCGCCCACGGCTACGCGAAGGTGACCGGCGAGCCGATGGCCGTAGCGCTTCACGCCAATGTCGGCCTGATGCATGCGACGATGGCGATTTTCAACGCATGGTGCGACAGGGTTCCGATGGTTCTGCTGGGTGCGACGGGTCCAATGGACGCGACGAGGCGGCGACCGTGGGTCGACTGGATCCATACCGGCCGTGACATGGGAAGCCTGATCCGGGGATACACGAAGTGGGACGACCAGCCATGCTCGCCGAGCGCGGGCGTGGAGTCACTGCTTCGGGCCAATCAGATTGCAAGGACCGCCCCTTGCGGCCCGACCTATGTCTGCCTGGATGCAGGCGACCAGGAATCGGAACTGACGGGGGTGCCCGACCCGGTAGAGTTGCGCCGGTTTCAGCCACCTCGTCCGGGCATCCCGTCGGCCGAAATTGCCGAAGAAGCCGCCAGACGGCTGCTTGATGCGAAACGCCCGGTCATTCTGGCGGGGCGCTCGTTGCGTAGTCAGGCGGCTTGGGACGCAAGGGTGCGCCTCGCGGAATCATTGAATGCCCGCGTCGTCACGGACCTGCGTACCGGTGCCTGCTTCCCGACCGTGCATCCGCTGAACCCCTACCGGCCGGGGATCTATATCGGACAGGATGCAATCGACGATATCGGTAGGGCGGACGTGGCACTGAGCCTCGACTGGATCGATCTGGCTGGAACGTTGCGGCAATCCGGGGCGACGTCGGCGCATGTGATCCACTTCTCGCCGGACCAGTATGGCCACAACGGCTGGAGCTTCGACCACCTCGGGGTCCCCGAAGTGGACCTGTTCTCTCTGACGACCAGCGATAATGCGGTATCCGTCCTCAACGAGGCGGTCCAGAGCCTCGGCATGGCTTCCAGGTCCGAGTGGCGAGCGGAGGAAGCGCCGCCGTCAAGTCCGCCGACCGGCGAGGACATCCCGCTTTCGATCAGGCAATTCGCGACCACGACCAGCAGCACTCTGGAGGAGTTTCGTCCCACCTACATTCGCCTCCCTATCGGCTGGCCAGGAGAGTGCTGCAGTTTCGAGGGTCCGCTGGATTTCCTCGGTTACGACGGCGGCGGAGGCATCGGGTCCGGCCCGGGCATGGCGGTTGGCGCGGCCCTCGGGCTCAGGGGCACCGACCGGCTTCCGGTTGCCATAATCGGGGACGGCGATTTCCTCATGGGCGCGACCGCGATCTGGACTGCGGTGCGCTATCGGATACCTCTGCTCGTGATCGTCGCTAACAACGCATCCTTCTTCAATGACGAGGACCACCAGGAGAAGGTGGCGATAGAGCGCGGGCGGCCGGTGGAGAACCGTTCCATCGGGATCAGCCTTGACGGACCGGTTTGCGACTTGGCGGCCATTGCCCGTGCGCAGGGGGCTGAAGCGTCCGGTCCCATCGAGAGCGCTTCGCAGTTGGAGGGTGAGGTTCGAAAGGGTGCAGTGCACGTTCGAAGCGGAGGCGTGTTCGTCATCGACGCTCGGGTGGCGCCGAACTACGGAAAACAGGTTCTTCGGGGGTTGCTGAAGCCTTGACCCCGGGTTCGTACAAGCAAGGCAAATCATGGGAGGAAGTCATGAAACGACCCGCAGCACTTATTCCGATCTGGGCGGCTGCATTCATTGTCGGCACGGTCTGGGCCACAGCGGCCGGTTCCGTGGAAATTGCGGCATCGCAGTATGGCGTCGCCACGGGCACCTATCCCTATGCCCTGGCAAAGGCCAAGGGGCTATTCGAGAAGCATGGCGTGAACGTCGAGGGTATCCGCAGCGGCCGCGGATCCACGCCGACCATCCGTGAAATGGTGGCTGGTGACCTTCCGTTCGCCGACGCAGGCATTACGGGCGTCCTTCAGGCGCGTGCGTCTGGTGCCGATGTGGTCCCGGTCGGTTGTGCGGTGGACACGTTCGCCGAAGTCATCTGGATCACGAAGCAGGATTCGCCCATCAACGACATGGCCGACATCAAGGGCAAGCGGGTCGGCTATACCTCGCCGAAGTCCGCCACCAACATGATGGCGGTGATGCTCGTCGACAAAGCCGGATTGCCTCAGGATGAGGTGGAACTGGTTTCCGTGGGCGGGTTCAACGAACTTCTCACCGCACTGAACGCCGGCGGAGTCGACGTCATTCCGATGGTCGAACCGACCTTCACCATGGAAGGCGACAAGTACAAGGTACTCGCCAGGGGCAACGAGACGTTTCCCCCGATCAGCAACACCATGCTTCTGAGTTCCAGGAAGACCATCGAAGAGCAGCCGGACGTGGTACGGGATATCATCGCGGCGCGTCGCGAAGCTGTCGAATTCATCCGCAGCAATCCGGAAGAAGCGGGTGAACTGATCGCCAAGGAACTCGAGCTTGATCCCGAAGTCATCAAGAAGGTGGTCAAGAACCTGCTCGAATTCGGTTCGGTGGATGGAATCGAATATTGGGGTCTCGGCGACTGCCACGACTTCAAGACCGTGAACAACATGTTGCAGGGAGCTCGCACCGTGGGAATGATCGACGGCGATTTCGACGTGAAATCAATCGTGGATCTGAGCCTTCTTCCGGAAGATCTTCAATAAGAAGTCGCCGCGGACAAGAGCGAAACGGAAAGATCCTCGATGCGCAACGGTGATATGATGCGCGTCGAGGATCGCAGTCTCGTCCAGGGACGAGGACGCTACACCGACGACATCGTACTCGAGAACATGGCCTATGCCGCCTTCGCGCGCTCGCCCTATCCTCATGCGCGGCTGCTTTCGGTAGACGGCAGCATTGCCGCCGGGCAGGAATCGGTACTCGCGGTCTACACGCTCGAAGACTACCGCGCGGACGGCTGCCGGCCATTGCCCTACCTCCTGCCGCCACCGGAGAACAGGATTGGTGCTGCGGCCTTCCTTCCCGACCGCTGGCCCCTTGCGGGCGGTCGATTGCGACATGTCGGCGACCCGTTCGCCCTGGTGGTCGCAACCACGCCGGAGGCGGCGCTGGAGGCGGCCGAATCGGTCGTTGCCGAAGCCGCGATGCTCGCTCCGGTCATGGAAATGCGGGACGCGACGCGCTCGTTTCAGCCGATCTGGGAGGACTGCGCGGACAACGTCTGTTTCCTTCATGAGGCGGGAGACGCCGACTGTACCGCGGCGGCTTTCGGTTCTGCCCCGCACGTGGTCTCCGGCAGGTTCGTGGTTCCCCGTGTGAGCGCGAATCCGCTCGAACCTCGCGGCTGTGTCGCCGCCTACGATCCCGACAGCGATAGGTTGACCGTTTTCGCCGGCGTTCAGGACGTTTTTGGATGCAGGAGCGGATTGGCAACTGCGCTCTGCCGCACACAGGAGAGCATCGACGTGGTTTCGCCGTGTGTCGGCGGCAGCTTCGGGCTCAAGTATCTCGACCCGGAAACGACGGCGGTATGCTGGGCCGCTACGAAGCTCCGGCGGCCCCTGAAGTGGGTGTCGTCGCGCTCCGAAGCCTTTCTCAGCGACAACCACTCGCGCGACAACGTGACCATCGGCGAACTCGCTGTCTCGTCAAAAGGCGAGTTTCTCGCGTTGCGCGTCAGGACCGATGCCAATGTCGGCGCCTACGCCGCGTCGCTCGCTTCTGCATCTCCTGTCAACAACCTTGGCTCGCTTGCCGGCGTCTATCGTACCCCCGCCATTGACGTGCGGGTCAGGGGCATCTTCACCAACACCAACCCGACCGGTCCTTACAGAGGCGCGGGGAGGCCGGAAGCCAGCTATGTGATCGAACGGCTTGTCGACATGGCGGCGAGAAGGCTGGGCCTCGACAGAACCGAGATCCGGCGCCGCAACATGATCCGCGCCGAAGAAATGCCCTACCGTACCGCCCTCACATACACCTACGATTGCGGCGAATTCGAAACTGTGATGGACAAGGCGTTGCGGGCCGCCGACTGGAACGATTTCGAACGAAGACGCGGACGTTCACGCCAGGACGGCAAGCTGAGGGGGATCGGGATATCCACTGTCATCGAGCGGGCCACCCTGGCCTGGACGTTCGAAAACGTACGCACCATCGCCAGATCCGATGGCCGGCTCACGATCGTGGCCGGCGGTTCCGATCAGGGTCAGGGACATGGAACCATGTATACCCAGCTGGCGACATCCTGGCTGGGACTGTCTCCCGACAGCATCGAAGTCGTAGAAGGCGATACTCGGTGGTTGCCGTCCGGAGGAATGACCGGAAGCTCGCGCACGTCGGCAATGGGTTCGGCCGCACTGCATCGATCGGTTCAGGATCTGCTCGAGAGGGCCAAACCGATCGCTGCGGATCATCTGGAAGCGCATTCCGCCGACGTCGAGTTCAGAGCTGGCTTCTTCGTGGTGGCCGGGACCGATAGGCAGGTTGCGCTGACCGAAGTTTTCCGGATCGCGGCGGCCGCCGCGCCCGGATCGGCATCCGGAGGCCTTGAGGGAAACGGTCACTACAGTGCCGAAGTGGAGAATTTTCCGAACGGATGCCACGTCTGCGAGGTCGAAATCGATCCTGAGACCGGTGAACTCACGTTCTGTGACTATGTGGTCGTGGACGATGTCGGCAACGTCATCAACGAAACCATCGTAGACGGTCAACTCCACGGCGGAATCGCGCAAGGGATCGGCGAGGCGCTGATGGAAGCGGTTCGCTACGGAGACGATGGTCAGCTCATGTCCGGAAGCTTCATGGACTACGCCATGCCCAGAGCGGGCGACATGTGCGGCTTCAGGACAGGACTTCATCCGGTGCCCACGGCGACGAACCCCGTAGGCGCGAAGGGCGCGGGAGAGGCCGGCCTGGTGGGTGCGCTGCCCGCCATTGTCGGTGCCATCGTCGATGCATTGGCGGACTATGATGTCGACCACCTCGACATGCCGATCACCAGTGCGAAAATCTGGTCGGCGATCAGCGGCCACTGCCGAGCCGATTCCCCAATGGTCCACGAACCGCCGGCTGAATGAACCTGTCTTTGCGTCCCTACGCTCTCTGGCGGACTCGCACCATGCCGTTGCCTGGCCAGCCTACGAAAGGCGCCGTTCCCGCTATCAGTCCGCGACAAAAACGCGGTACACCATCGGTACGAACAGCAGGACAATGGCAATGCGAACCACATGCAGAGCCGCGACCAGCGCGACGTCCACTCCCATCGCATAGGCAATGAGGCTCATTTCCGGGAACCCTCCCGGTGCGAAAGCCAACAGCAGGGCGGAAACGTCGAATGGCGAGATCCGGCTCACCACGTAGGCTCCGAAGAGGGCAATGAGGACCATCATCAGACTGGACCCCAGTCCGAACAGGAGAGCCTGCCCGACGAGGCGAGGCGGGACACCGACAAATCCGACCCCCACCGAGACGCCAAGCACGACCTGGGCGAAGATGACGAATTCGCTAGGGACACTGAAATCGCTCATCCCGCTCAGGTGAAACAGTGCGCTGACGATCATGGGGCCCACGAATGCGTACGCCGGAAATTTCAGAGCCTTACCCAGGTAAGTCCCGGCCACTGCACAGGCGAGGATCAGCCAGAGCGTTGCGATGTCCATCTGGGCGATGGATGGGCCCGAAATCGTGCGGCCCGAAAACGGAATATCCAAGGCATATCGGATCACCCAGGGCAGCAACATCACGACCAGGAGTATTCGCGAGGAGTGAGCCAGCGCAATATCGGTTTCCTTGCCACCGCCCGAACCTCCCAGGATGACCATCTCGGTCAGACCGCCCGGGGAACTCGAATAGAAAGCCGTCGCCTTGTCGAACTTCGCGACCGAATGGTAGTAGAGATAGTTGACCGTTACGATCGTTGCGACGACCACGAGCAGTCCGGCCAGCGGTGTTGCCCAGATGTCGAGCCTTTCGAGGAGCTCCGGTTTGAATGTCGTTCCGAGCATGACGCCGATCAGGGCGACGACCGGAGGTCTGGTCCAACTGGGGCTGGTCAGGCGCGGATATGCAAGATTGACCAGCAGGCAAGCGTACATCGGCCCGAGAACGAACGGCAGCGGCAGGTGCACCAGATAGAAGGCTATCGCTCCGATCACCCCAACGGCAAGCGCCGGGATCAGGCCGTCAATCAGGTATTGCCGCGGTCCTGCAATCCTTGGCCGCTTCAACATTGCGGATGTTCACGCACGAATGCTACCTGTTCCCCCGTCCGGCGCCATATTCCAGATCATCAAGAAGCAGGAAGTATCATCGCACAACGCAAATTTCCTATGCTTCGCATCAGTTTTCCTAATGTAGCCGGTAATCACCCAGAAACCCGAGCATACGCGCATCGCGTATCTTACCAGCCGTTTGGCATTCCTCCTCCCGGTCAGTTGTACGGCTCTGCCGGTCGCCATGAGACCTAGGTGTTTAGTCCCGGCATTTGATGGATCGGATCGAGCCTGAAGCGTTCGCGCTCCTTTGTCCAGCATTTGCAGATGTGTTCGTAGGGAGTTAGCCCCTTCAGCGTCTTGAGCCGGCGCCCGAAGTTGTAGGCGTCGATGAAGTCCTGGAGGTGCTGACGGAGCTGAGCGTGGTCGTCGTAGTGGAACCGCTTGACGGTGGCCTCCTTGATCGTGCGGTTCATCCGCTCGACCTGACCATTGGTCCACGGATGCTTCACCTTGGTCAGCCGGTGCTCGATGCCGTTGTCGCAGCAGACGCGGTCGAAGATGTGCTCGAAGGCGTGCCGGTCCTGCTTGCGGTTGGTGAACTGGATGCCGTTGTCGGTGAGCACGGTGTGGATGGCGTAGGGGACGGCGGCCACGAGGTTGCGCAGGAACTGGGCGGCGGCCATCTTGCCGGCCTTCTCATGCAGCTCCGCATAGGCGAACTTCGAGGTCCGGTCGATGGCCACGAAGAGGTGGAGCTTGCCTTCGGCCGTGCGCACCTCGGCGATGTCGATGTGGAAATAGCCGATCGGGTAGCGCTTGAATTTCTTCTTGCCTGGCTTGTCGCCCTCGACCTCGGGCAGGCGGGAAATGCCGTGACGCTGCAGGCAGCGATGCAGCGAGGAGCGCGTCAGGTGCGGGATCGTCGGCTGGAGGGCGTAGAGGCAATCATCCAGCGGCAGCAGCGTGTGCCTGCGAAAGGCAACGATGATCGCCTCTTCCTCAAGCGACAATAGCGTCGACTTCAGTTCCCGCGGGCCGGTCGGCAGATCGGCAACCGACGTCCGCTTCTTCCATTTGGCGACCGTCTTCTGGTTGATCCCGTAGCGCCTGGCCAGCGCCCTCAGGCTCTCTTGACTATTCTGTATTGCTCGACGGATCGCCTCTGTCGTTGTGGCGCTGCCGTGAAGAACCTGTCCCATAGTGCATCCTTCCATTCCTGGGAAAACAATGCACCATCAAAACCTGGGATCAAACACCTAGGCTCCTCGCCAGACCGGATCCCGTTTCTCCTTGAAGGCGACGGCGCCTTCGCGTGCATCCTCGCTGGTCTCCACCCTGCGCCATTCCAGAACCGTCTTGGCCCAGCCGTCGGCTTCTCCCGCTGCCGCTGCGATTTCGCAAAGCGACAGTGAGGCCGCGACTGCCAGCGGTGCATTGATGGCGATCCTTCGCGCCAAGTCCTCGGCTGCCGCGTTCAGTTCCGGCGTCGACACGACGGTGTTGAGAAGTCCCAGTTCGTAAGCGCGTGCGGCAGTGATGGGATCGCCGGTCAGGAGCATCTCGCGCGCGACGACCAGCGACATCCGGGACGGCAGTCGCACCGCGCCGCCTCCCGCGGCGATGATCCCGCGCTTGACTTCGGGAAAGGCGAAGCGCGCGTCGATTGTCGCAACGGCGAGATCGCACGCCAGCATGATCTCGAAACCGCCGGCAAACGCCCCGCCCTGGACCGCCGCGATGATCGGCTTCCTACGGCGCCGCCGAACGAAAAAGGCGAAACCGTCCTCGTCGTCCAGGCCTGGCCGTTCCCCGGCAGCGAACGCCGCCAGGTCCATGCCCGCGCAGAACACCGGCCCTGCGCCGCCGAGGATCGCCACGCGCGCCGAGGCATCATCCTCGAAAGCCGTGACGGCTTCCCGCAAGGCAAGCGCCATCCGAGTGTCGATGGCGTTGCGCTGCTCGGGCCTGTTCAGGCAGATTCGGCCGATGCGGGCATCCCGCGCAGACGGCGAATAGGTGACGAGGGACGACTGCGAGGCTGTCATGGAGCGAGACCTTCAGCGTCGCGGTTTCAGAGTATCCGGTTGCCGGCCGGCATTCACAGACAGGTCTCGAACAGCCCTGCCGCGCCCATGCCGCCGCCCACGCACATGGTTACGACCACATATTTCACGCCGCGCTTGCGGCCTTCCATCAGCGCGTGGCCGACCAGCCGCGCTCCCGTCATCCCGTAGGGATGTCCGATGGAAATGCCGCCGCCGTTGAGGTTGTATCGCTCGGGATCGATGCCAAGCCGATCGCGGCAATAGATCGCCTGACAGGCGAAGGCTTCGTTCAGTTCCCACAGGCCGATGTCGTCAACCGTCAGACCATGTTGGCGGAGCAGCTTGGGAACCGCGAAGACGGGCCCGATACCCATCTCGTCGGGTGCGCAACCGGCAACGGCCATGCCTCGATAGAGGCCGAGAGGCGTGAGCCTGCGCGAAGCCGCCAATGATCCTTCCATCAGCATCAGCGCCGCGGCGCCGTCGGACAGCTGCGAGGCGTTGCCGGCGGTCACCGTGCCGCCCTCGATCACCGGCTTCAGCCCGCTCAGGCTTTCGAGCGTCGTACCCGGGCGATTGCACTCGTCCTTGGCCAAGGTGACGGCCTGCTCGCGCGTCTCCCCGGTGGTCCGGTCCGTTTCCAGCATCGTGGTCGCGAAGGGAACGATCTCGTCGTCGAAGAGGCCGGCGGACTGGGCACGGGCAGTACGTGCCTGCGATTCCAGCGCATAAAGGTCCTGTGCCTCGCGGGTGATGCCGTAGCGTTCGGCGACGACTTCGGCCGTCTTCAGCATCGGCATGTAGGCCGCCGGTACTTTTGCGGTCACCGCCGCGTCGGCCTCGGCCGACACCCAGTCGAAATATCTGCCCTGGACGGCGGAAATGTTCTCCTGCCCGCCGGCCGCGACGATGTTCATTCCGTCGCAGACGATCTGCTTGGCAGCCGTGGCGACCGCCGTCAGTCCCGAGGCGCATTGACGATCCATGGTCTGGGCGGCGACTTCGGGCGGGAGCCCGGCCGCAAACACCGCATTGCGCGCGAGGTTCATCCCCGCCGTGCCGGCCGCGAGCACCGTCCCCAGCACGAAATCATCGATCTCACCCCCTTCGACGCCGGCCCGCTCCACTGCATGGGCGAGCGCGAATCCGGCCAGACTCGGCGATTTCGTGGCGTTCAGCGCCCCACGAAACGCCTTGCCGATGCCGGTCCGCGCGGTGCTGACTATGACTGCTTCTCTCACGGCCGTCCTCCCTGCGATGTCCACTTGCTGATCCTGCCGCCCTCTTCGGCCAGGCGGCGCAGCAACGGTGCGACGCTCCAGTACCCGTACGAGTCGCCGCCCCTTGCCGCGTAGTGCTCCATGCCCGTGACAATGCGCGCGAGCCCGATTTCGTCGGCCATGAAGAGCGGACCTCCGCGCCAGCGCGGGAAACCGTAGCCGGAGGTCCAGGCCACGTCGATGTCGGAGCCGCGATAGGCAATCTTCTCCTCTAGGATCAGCGCTGCCTCGTTGACCATCGGAAAGAACAGCCGCTCGAAGATCTCTTCTTCGGGAAAATGCTTCCTGCGAGCGATCCCAAGCTCGGCCGCCAGCCCGGTACAAAGCGCGGAGTGATCGGGATCGGGCAGAGCCTTGCGCCCCTCGTAGAGGTAGTAGCCAAGACCAGATTTCTGCCCGTGCCTGCCGGTTTCGTACATTCTGCGGCAGAGCGCCCGATAGGCCGGATCGCGCGGCCCGGCGCCCGAGGCGACCCACTCGATGACCGTGCGCGCGCCGACGTCCACGCCGGCCATGTCGAGCATCCGGCTCGGTCCCATGGACATGCCGAGAAACGCCGGATCCTCGATAACCCGGTCGATGTCTTGCGGCGAGGCTCCTTCCAGCTGCATGGCTTCGCTTTCTCGCATGTAGACCTCGGCCATGCGATTGCCGATGAAGCCGTAGCACACGCCGCTGACCACCACCGTCTTTCCGATCCGGCGGGCCGTCCTCAGGATCGTTTGCAGGACATCCGGCGCTGTTGATTTCCCGCGCACCACTTCCAGCAACCGCATGATGTGTGCGGGCGAGAAGAAGTGCGTGCCGATGACGTCGCCGGGCCGGCCGGTCGCGGCCGCGATCGCATTGACGTCGAGCGTGGAGGTGTTGGTGGCGATGATCGCTCCGGGGTTGCAGAGACTGCCCAGTTCCCGTGCGACGGCAAGCTTGAGCTCCATGTCCTCGAACACGGCCTCGACAACGAGATCGGACGAGGCGAGTGCGGCAGCGCCGACCGCGCCCTCTATGCGCGCAAGGGTGGTCTTCGCCGCCTCGTCGGACAGGCGGCCGCGGCGTACGAACGCACCGAGGGCATCGCTCAACCCCTCGAATGCGCGGTCGATCGCGGACTGCTCGGTGTCCGAGAGGATCACCTCGAAACCGGCAAGCGCAAAGCTGAGCGCGATCCCGGTCCCCATCGTGCCCGCGCCGAGGATGCCGACTTGCTCGACCGACCGGGTCGGGGATTCTTTCGGCAGATCGGGTATCGAGGCCGCGGCACGTTCGGCAAAGAAGAGGTGGCGCTGCGCGCGGGCAGGTACCGAGGGCACCAGTCTCGCGAACCAGTCAGCCTCTATCGCCTTGCCTTCGGCAAAGGGCCGCTCGATTGCGGCGGCCAGCGCCTCCGCTACCGCCCGATAGGCCGGCTCTTGCGGTTTTCCCGCCGCGGTCTTGCGCAGGCCGTCGAGCACTTCCTGATCCGCCCGTCCTTGCAAGGGCGCCGGCTCTGGCCGGCCCCGCGATGCGACGTATCCGACGAAGTCCGCGATGGCGGCGCCGTCCATGGGATCGGCGATACGATCGATCAGCCCGATCTCGAGCGCCTTCTCCGTGCCGATGGCTTCGCCCGTAGAGATCATCCGGGCCGCTTCCGCAAGCCCGACGAGGCGCGGCAGGCGCTGCGTCCCGTGCGAGCCGGGGATGAGCCCAAGCCGGATTTCCGGCATTCCGAACGCGGTTCCCTCGGCCGCGATGCGTCCGTGGCAGGCGAGTGCCAATTCGAGCCCGCCGCCGAGGACGGTTCCAAAAAGCACTCCGACCACCGGCCGGCTGCTCGCCGCGATCCGGTCGAGGAGGGCGTTCAAGGGCTCCGCGGAAAATGCCGGATCGTCGAAAAGCGCGATGTCGCCGCCGGCCACGAAGGTCCGGCCGGCGCAGCGAATGATCAGGCCGTCGGCGGAACCGTCCTTTTCGAACAGGTCGAAGCCCGCGATCAGCCCCTCTATCACGGAGCGTGAGAGAGCGTTGACGGGCGGATTGTCGATCGACAGAACCGCCAGCGCCCCCTCCCGCGCGAATGTCACCGTCTCGGCCATCTCTTCTCCCGACTCGACCGCCATTCACGAATTCCCTTCCCTCAAGGAGCTTTCTCGTCCGTTGCGAACTCCGCGAAGCCGGTTCCTTCCTGCACGACGGTCCCCTCCGATCCGACCGAACCGTGACCTGAGGACAAGGAGAAGGACCTATTTCATCGTCCGCTGCAGCCGGGCCATGCCGTCCAGCCATCGGTCGTAGTCCGCCGCCTTGCGCTGCATGTACTTCGCGACGTCAGAATGCGGCAGGATGAGGAACCGGCCTTCCACGATCGCGGCCAGCGTCACGGCAGCCACCTTCTCCGCGGACATCACGCCGTCCGCCGATTGAGGGCCTTCGGGCAGGCCCCGCAGCATCGGTGTGTCCACGCCCTGCGGGCAGAGCGCAAAGACGCGGATGCCGTCGTCGCGGTGCGTGATGGCAAGGTTCTCCGCGAAGCCGATCGCGGCGTGTTTCGTCGTCGCGTAGACCGCGCTGCCGATCTGGTTGAGCAGCGCGGCGGCCGAGATCGTCTGCAGGAATGCGCCACCGCCGCGTGCCTTCATGAGCGGAACGAGTACCCGCGCGGCGTGAACATGCGCCATCACGTTGATCGCCCACGCCCTCTGCCACACCGCGTCGGGAGCCATGGCGGCATTCTCGAAGCTCTGGTCGAAACCCGCGGCGATCCCGGCATTGGAGCAGAACAGTTCGACCGGACCGACTTCCGCCTCGACCCGGTAAACGAGCGCTTCGATCTGCTGCTGCTCCGAGACGTCGCAGGGCACGGCGATCCCGCCGATGTCGGCCGCCACCCTGCCGGCGCCGGGGACGTCGATATCGGAAACCACCACCTTGCGCGCCCCGGCGGAGGCGAAGGCCCTGCACAGTGCTTCCCCGATGCCGCTGGCGCCGCCGGTGACGACGACGATCTTGCCCTCGATCGTCATGCGCCGGTCACTCCCGCGATGGTCACCCCGCCGTCGACGACGATCGTCTGGCCGGTCACGAACGATCCCGCGCGCGCCGACAGGAAGATCGCGGTCCCCGCGATCTCGTCGGCTTCGCCAATGCGGCCGAGCGGGGTCTTCGCTTCGTATCCGCCCAATACGTCCGGGTTGGTCCAAAGGGCGCGCGAGAACGCGGTCCTGACCAGGCCCGGCGCGATGCAATTGACGCGGACGTTGTCCTTGCCGAATTCGACCGCCAGGTTTCGTGCGAGCTGCATGTCCGCCGCCTTCGAGATGTTGTAGGCGCCGATCGCGGCGGAGCCCGTCAGCCCTCCGATCGACGAGATGATCGTGATGGCGCCGTCACGGCGGGCGCGCATCCCTGGCGCGACCAGCGAGATCAGCCAGTGCGTGGAGAGCACGTTGTTCTCGAATACCTTCCGGAACTGCTCGTCCGTGATGCCCGCCAATGGCCCGTAGTGGGGGTTGCTGGCTGCGTTGCAGATCAGTAAGTCGATCCCTCCCCAGGCCGAGTTGGCCGTCTCGACGAGGTTCTCCAGGTCGGCGCGTACGGAAATATCCGCAGGGATCGGGATTGCCAGGCCATCCCCGTGCGCCTGGTTGATGGCGTCCGCGGCCGCCTGGCAGGCGTCGGATTTGCGTGAGGAGATCGTCACTCGCGCGCCGGCTTCCGCCATGCGGGTCGCGATCGCGAGGCCGATCCCGCGCGATGATCCCGAAATGAGGGCGCGCGCGCCCGTCAGGTCGAACAAACCTGTCACCGGCATGTTCCGCTTGGAGCAACCATGCGTCCTCGTTCCTCCCTCCCGGGTGGATTTCCGGGGCAGGCCGGGAGGACATGCGCAGCATTAGTCATGATCGATCTCCTCGTCGTCCATGCCATCGGTCTGCCTGGAAACGGCCGGTGCGAAAATCGACTCGGGTGCGGCGTCCAACGCCTGGATGACGTGTCGCAGGTGGTGTCGGCCGGCCGCCTCCGCCCGGTCGCCGTCGCCGGACAGGATTGCGTCCGCCATCGCGCGATAGTCGGCGAAGCGCTCCTTCGCCGGCCGGCGAAGGTAGGTGCGGATCAGGTGGACCTGGAAGCTGGGGATGAGACGGGCGAGGGCACGGTTGCCGGCGGCACGGGTCATGGCGCGATAGAAGCGGTTTCGCGCCTGAACGTGGTCGAACGAATCCTCCTTGTCGGCGAAGGAGGCGAGGTGCGCGTAGGCCGCCCCGAAGTTTTCCCGGCTCGCGGATCCTGCCATGTTCTGCGCCGCCAGCCTGGCGGCGAGGCCGATCGTCACTTCCAGGAGTTGGAGTATTTCCGTCGCTTCAGCCAGCGAGAGGTGACGAATCTGTGCGCCGCGGAAGGCAGTGATGCTGACCACCCCCTCCGCGGCAAGCCGCTTCAGCGCCTCGCGCACGGTACCGCGGCTGACGGCGTAGAGGCGCATCATGTCGGGTTCGATCAGTCTCTGGCCGGCAGCAAATCGGCCATCGTAGAGCCCGCGGACGATGTCGCGCACGATCTGGTCGGACGAACTCAGCCGCGGTCGATCGGCTCCGCGGGCGGGCGCAGTCTGCGCGGTCATCGACGTCCCCCCTCGCGGTTGCACGCCGCGCCGCGGTCCCCGATGGCGGAGAGCTTCGCCGGGACGCTTTCTGGCGCTCCGTCGAGGGCGTCACGACCTGCGGGCGCGCGAACGGAGGCGATTTCCGCTCCGCTCCAGGCCGCGCCGGCAATCCGGATCTGCGCCTTGTGCGTCACGTGCCGCCTCCGCTACCCTGCGCCAGTTCGACCGCGACCTCAGAGATGGGCCTGGCTTTCGCGCCAATCTCGGCAGCATCCGCGTTGGAGGCCGTGCCGTCCAGCGCGCGTTTGGCGATGCCCTGCATGATCGCGGCGATTCTGAACATCGACAGCACGAGGAAGAATTTCCAGTGACGGGTGTCGGAGAGACCGGTGCGTTCGACATAGCGGGCGAGATAGGTCTGCTCGTCCGGGATTCCGGTCCCTGCGAAATCGGTGCCGGCCAGTCCGCGGAACAACTCCGGCCGCAGACGCCAGCTCATCATGTGATAGGCGAAATCCGCCATCGGGTCTCCGAGCGTGGAAAGCTCCCAATCGAGCACGGCGACGACGCGCGGCTCGGTCGGGTGGATCAGTATGTTGTCGAGGCGATAGTCGCCATGAACCAGCCGTGTGGGACCCTCCGGTGGAAGGTTGTGCGGCAGCCAGTCGATGAGCCAGTCCATTGCAGGGTTCGGATCGATTTCGGAGGCGCGGTACTGCCTCGTCCAGCGCGCTACCTGCCGCTCGGCATAGGCCCCGGCCCGGCCGTAGTCACGAAGGCCGATGGCCGCGACATCGAGGGAGTGAATCCGCGCGATCGTCTCGTTCATGGAATTGAAGATCGCCGATCGCTCCGCGCGGTCGAGGTCGATGAGCCGGGGATCCCAGAAGACACGCCCCGGGACGTAGTCCATCACATAGAACACGGTGCCGATGACGCTTTCGTCCCCACACAGCGCTCTGACGCACGGCACCGGGACGCCGGTACCCCGCAGCGCTTCCATAACGCGGAACTCCCGGTCGACGGCGTGCGCACTGGGCAGCGTCGGGCCCGCCGGCTTGCTCCGCAGGACGAGATCCAGGTCGGTCGCACGCAGACGGAAGGTCGGATTCGACTGGCCCCCCGCGGTTCGCTCCAGCCGAATCTCGCCCCGAAAACCCGGTATGGTTGCCGACAGCCATCGCGTCAGCCGTGCCCGGTCGGGTACCCAGTCTCCTGCGCCGCCTGTTCCGGTGGCAGTGCCCATTTCTTTCCTCTCGACGTTCTACGGGCATAGCCGGTCAGTTGCTCCCGTGTAGGACTTCACTGAACAGATAGTCAATCAAAATCGTCGGACGATGTCGCCAAAGCCCTTCAGATCGTCTATGGATGTCTTTGTGCGGCGATCGAAGGCCAAGGCACGGGCGCCTCGATGGCCGCGCGTCATAATGTGAGTCGGCGAGACTTCGCTGCCCGAGATCAGGTGGACGTAGCCATGCTCGAGAAATCGCAACGGGTCCTCGAACTGGAAGAAAGGCTCGTTGCCTTCATGGAGGAGCACATCTATCCGAACGAGGCCCGCTTCTACCGGGAGGCGGAAGACCACGGTCCATGGGCCGTCTATCCGGTCGTCGAGCAACTCAAGCCCAAGGCAAGGGAGGCCGGCCTGTGGAATCTCTTCCTGCCGCACTGCGAACACGGGGGCGGTCTCTCCAATCTCGAATATGCGCCGCTCTGCGAGATCATGGGGCGATCGCATCTGGCGCCTGAGATATTCAACTGTTCGGCACCGGATACCGGCAACATGGAAGTTCTGGCGCGTTACGGCACGCCGGAACAGCAGGCCCGGTGGCTGATGCCCTTGCTCGCCGGCGAGATCCGTTCGGCCTTCGCCATGACGGAACCCGCCGTCGCGTCCAGCGATGCCACCAACATCGAGAGCGAAATCCGCGCGGATGGCGACGACTACGTCGTCAACGGGCACAAGTGGTACACGACCAATGCCACGGACCCGCGCTGCAAGGTAATCATCTTTATGGGCAAGACGGACCCGGACAACCCGGACCGTCATCGGCAGCAGTCGATGATCCTGGTGCCGCGCGACGCGCCGGGCGTCGAGGTGGTTCGTTCGTTGCCGGTGATGGGCTTCTACGGCGTGCCCGATCGTGCGGCCGAAGTGGTGTTTCGGGATGTCCGCGTGCCGAAGTCCAACCTGTTGCTTGGGGAAGGCCGTGGCTTCGAGATCGCCCAGGGCCGGCTTGGTCCCGGCCGGATTCATCACTGCATGCGCCTGATAGGACTTGCCGAGCGGACGCTGGAAAAAATGTGCCTCCGAATGGCGGAGCGCGCCCCATTCGGCAAGCCTCTGAGCGATCAGTCGGTCAGCCGCGAACGGGTCGCCGAATCGCGCATCATGATCGAACAGTGCCGACTGCTCACGCTCAAGACGGCGCACATGATGGACACGGTCGGGAACAAGGGGGCCAGAAGCGAGATCGCGATGATCAAGATAGCCGTCCCGAACATGGCCTGTAAGGTCATCGATTGGGCGATCCAGGCATTCGGCGGCGGCGGTACCAGCAATGATTTCGGTCTAGCCGCAGCTTATGCGACCGCACGCTTGCTGCGACTTGCCGACGGCCCTGACGAAGTTCACCGCGATCAGCTCGCGCGGATGGAGTTCAGGAAGCAGATGGGCAACAGGCAGCATGGCGGCGCCTCCAACTGGGCACCGGCTCTGAGCGACCGAGCGCTTGGCGTCGTGACGAAGTGATCGGCGTGTCTGCGACAGGCATGGGGCTGTCGTGGCGCTTGCCATCATTGCCTGGGGAACGTCGAGTTCGGTTCGGCTTCCGAATCGAACTCGACGCCATGCTGGATCGCGCGCTCTGATGGAAAGCGTCGCGATTGTCGGAGCAGGATGCCGTGGCGCCGGGATCTCGCTGGGCCGTCGATTGACGGCCGGAAACGGTGCATGGAGGGGTGCGGGCCCCCTGGAGCCATTGCCGGCTGGGTTGCGTGATCGTCTGAGGCAGGGCGATCCGTCTCACAGCATGCATGTTGTCGGCCTGCGCTGCCGCATCCAACTGCGCGATCGGCATTGCGTATTGTAGAAAATTGGTACTGTGTTCGAAGACTCGGCAGGCACCTGAGCATCGGTTTTCCGACCCGTCTCACGTTCGGCGATGCGGGCGGCATGAAGACCGAGGGAGGAAGTCGATGAGTTACCGTCTCCCGCCGCTGAACGCGCTGAAGGCGTTCGAGGCCGCGGCGCGCCTCGGGAGCTTCAGCCGGGCCGCGGACGAACTCTGCGTGACGCAGGGAGCCATCAGTCGCCACATCAAGATCCTGGAGGAGAGTCTCGAGACCAAGCTGTTTCGTCGTGTTCACCGGCAAGTCCACCTGACCGAGGAAGGACTGGCCTATAGCCGAAGTGTGCGCGAGGCCTTTGCGATCATCGAGACGGAGACTGCCAACCTGAATCCTCACTATGCCGACCGGATCATCCGTATCAAAGCACTGCCGACCTTCGCGATGCGGTGGCTCATCCCCCGGCTGTCGGACTTCACCAGGCAGTACCCCGAGTACGAGGTGTCGATCCAGACCAGCCACAAGTTCGCGGACTTCGAATACGACGACCTGGACGGTTCGATCGAGTTTGGTACGGGGAACTGGAAAGACGTGGCCTCCGATCTCCTTTTCCCGACCATGCTGACGCCCGTATGCAGTCCCCGGCTCGCCGACGGGGCCGGGCCGCCGCAGAGTCTGGAGCAGTTGCCGCGGTATGTGCTGTTGCATTCGAAGCAGCGGCCGGACCTGTGGAACCAGTGGCTTACGAGTGTCGGCGCGACGAACGTGCCCACGAAGGACGTCGCCCGTCTCGAGGATTCCGGACTCGTCTACCAAGCTGCGATCGATGGCCTGGGTCTGGCGATCGCCGAATTCGGATATGTGAAGGAAGACATCAGACTGGGCCGCTTGGTGAAGCCCTTCGACTACATCCTCGTCGGCAACCAAGGCTACTACTTCGTGTGCCTGCCACGGAAGCTGCGACTCAAGAAGGTCGCGGCCTTCCGCAAATGGATAATGTCGAGGGCGGAGGAAACGCGCTCGCTTGCCTGAGAAAGTTCGGTTGCGATCGTCGAGGGCGCGTGAGCCCTCGACCCCCTTGCAGGCATGGACGAAGTCTGCCCAGGGCCAGGCAGGAGGCATATGCAGGTCCGGGTGCGAACTAGCGCCAGGACATTGTCACGGAACCCAGCGTGTCAAATGTTGCGCGGAACACATCGCCGGGTGCGACGTCCGAGGGGCGGCACGGCGCGCCCGTGAGTACCACTTCCCCTGCCTCGATTCTTGCGCCCTGTTCTGCCAGTTTGTCGGCAAGCCAGCAGACGGCGCTGGCCGGATTGCCCATGATCTCCGACATGTGCGGCGTGGCGATGATCTCTCCATTGCGCTCGAACTTCACTGAAATCGATCCAAGGTCCGCATCCCGGATCGGAAGCCGTCCGCGACCGAGCACGAACCGGGCCGCCGATCCATTGTCGCAGATGGCGTCGATCCCGCGCACACGCCAGTCCTGGATCCGGCAGTCGACGATCTCGAAAGCCGGAACCGCGTAGTCGACCGCCGCGATGACGTCTTCGATCGAGGCGTTCGGTCCCGCCAGGGGATGGGCAAGGACGAAGGCCAGTTCCGGCTCGATCTTCGGATCGATGAGTTCGGATCGATCGCCGATCCCGCCATCCTCGATGCGCATCTGACCGAACAGGTGGCCGTAGTCCGGCTCGCTGAGACCCACCATCTTCTGGACGGCCTGACTCGTGAGCCCGATCTTGTAGCCGCACATGCGGTGCCCGATGCCGGCACGTAGGCGGGCTACGTTTGCTTGTACCTCATAGGCCTGATCGACACTCAGTTGCGGGTGCGACAGGCTGATCGGCGGGATCGGCGTCAGGCTCGTCTCGGCATTCCACAGGCTTCTCCCCAGGGACGTGATCTCGTCATCGCGCGTCATGCCCAATCCTCCACTGATTTTTTCGGTTTTATGCACCGCCAGATACGAGCAGTCAACAGCAATTTCATACAATAAAATGCACGAATATAGTTTAAAATGATAGATATATCTAGTCAATCGCTAGTTCTGTTCCATCGAAAACCATTTTATAGGTACTTATCTGTATCAATAGGATGTCATCAGGTGTTAATACCCGCATTCTCGGGCGAGTCACGCCCATGGCATGATTATTTACTCATCTAGACGGACTAGCTCAAGTTGACGGCACTGGGGATCACGGCCGTCACTGATGTTGCGGTGACAACTCCTCGTCAGTCCCTGCGCCGCAGTCCGATCGGGGCGGCATGGGCACTATCGAGACGTAATATGGAGAGGGACATTGGATCTGGGACTTGAAGGTAAGACCGCCATTGTGTGCGCCTCGAGCCGGGGGCTTGGAAAGGCCTGCGCTTCGGCGCTTGCGCGCGAAGGCGTACGGATCGTCGTGAACGGGACGGACAAAGCCCGCACCGAGCAGACCGCTGCAGAAATCGGGACGTTCGCAGCCGAAAGGCCGCTGGCTGTGGCAGCAGACATCACCACCCCCGAAGGAAGGCACGCGCTTCTGTCGGCCTGCCCGGAACCCGACATTCTGGTCAACAACGCGGGAGGCCCGCCTATGGGGAACTTCCGGCAGTGGACGAGAAGCGACTGGATCAAGGCGCTCGACCTCAATCTGCTTGGCGCGGTGGAAATGATCAGGGCGATATTGGACGGAATGGTCGAGCGGCGTTTCGGCCGCATCGTCAATATCACGTCCGTTGCGGTCAAAGCGCCGATCCCCGATCTCGATCTGTCGAACGCCTCCCGCTGCGCCCTCACCGGGTTCGTCGGCGGACTGGCGCGTCAGGTACAACGTGACCATGAACAATATCCTGCCGGGAAGCTTCGATACCGATCGGCTGACTTCCGCAGCGTCTCGCCAGGCAAGCGCAAACGCGGTCACTCTCGAGGACCAATTGCGCGCCATGGGAGAGCGGGAGGTCTCGGGACGGTTCGGATCGCCGGAAGAACTGGGCAGCCTCTGCGCGTTCCTGTGCGCGGGCGGCTCGGGATATCTGACCCGACAGAACATCCTGCTCGACGGCGGAACATATCCAGGCATCGTCTGATCGGCTCGGCCCAGTGGCACGATCATGAAACGGATCAAGGGCTCCGTGCCTGATCCGGAACATCTGTTCGTATTAGTTTTCCTAATACAAGGATCAGGCATTTTGCATTGAGGAGCCCTCCCGAAAATGGTTCGCTAAAAGAAAAAACTGGGAGAAAATCAAAATGGCTGTATCGAGAGCTAGCGTTGAAGCCCGCTGCGCTGCAATATCAGAATACAGAAAAGCAATTTCTCCTTGGTGTTATGACCACGTACCACGTGAAAAGTTCTCAGGTATATGCGTCATTGATGATTGCATCGATTACGTCGAGAGAAATCTCAGGAAGAAAATTACTCTCGACGATCTTGCGAGTTTCTGCGGTCGCAACAAATTCCAGGTCATACGGACGTTCCGCAAATCACTGGGAACCACACCTCACGCCTTTATCCTCGGAGTCCGCGTATCGCGAGCCGCGGAACTCCTGAGACAGGGAGAACCGGCAGCGGAAGTGGCATGCGAGGTCGGCTTCGTGGATCAAAGTCACCTTATCCGGTATTTCAAACGCCATGTGGGAACGACTCCCAGGCGCTTTGTCTACCAAGCCTAGCGGGTGGTATTCGTCGTTTGGTGTGAACCACGCCGGGGTCTGCTGGAGGACGTTTCCTCCGATTCATGGCGCCAGCTTCTGCACGCGTACTTGGCATAGAAGCGTTCCTCGGCTTCGGCCGGCGGGATATTCCCGATACGCGTCGGTCGAACATTCTGCAAGTTCGTCCAATTTGGGTGGCTCATGCTACCGTATCATCGGTAGATTCGCCGGCACTGTTCACACAGGCCGAGGCGGGCGTCCTGCCGCCCGCAATCGTCGTCGAGAACCGTGCAGGAATGCGGTTCCTGGAATGAGCGATGTTACCTGACCAAGTCTCCCTCGACGACAAATATGCCCTCGAGAAGGGAATGGCATATATGTCGGGCGTACAGGCCCTTGTGCGGCTGCCAATGCTGCAGAAGGCAAGGGACGAGGCCAATGGCCTGAATACCGGGGGTTTCATTTCCGGCTACCGCGGTTCGCCTCTCGGCGGATATGATTATGCGATCTGGGGTGCGCAGAAGTGGCTCAAGGCCAAGGGCATCCATTTCGAGCCCGGCCTAAACGAGGATCTCGCTGCCACGTCCATCTGGGGAAGCCAGCAGCTCAACCTCTTCGACGGTGCTCTGGTCGACGGTGTATTCGGCATCTGGTACGGCAAGGGGCCCGGCGCCGACCGCTGCGGTGACGTCTTCAAGCATGCAAATGGAGCCGGCACGTCGCGCAATGGCGGCGTGCTCGCGATCGTGGGAGACGATCATGGATCGCATTCGTCCACGATGCCTCACCAGAGCGAACAGATCTTCGTCGCGGCGATGATGCCCGTGATCGCGCCGGCGACGCTGCAGGATTATCTGGACTTCGGAGTGGGGGGCTTTGCGCTGTCTCGTTATTCCGGCTGCTGGGTCGGCATGAAGGCCGTGGCGCAGACGATCGAAACGGCGGGGACGGTTGAAATTGATCCGATGCGGCCGGACATCGTGGTTCCCGCCGATTTCGTTGTGCCGGCCGAAGGCCTGAACATTCGTCTCGTGGACCCGCCACTGGAGCAGGAGAGGCGATTGCATGGCCCGCGCATGGCCGCCGTCCAGGCATTCGCGCGCGCCAACCGCTTTGACCGGCTCGTGTGGAACCCGTCCGGCGCGAAGGTCGGAATTGCTGCGGCCGGGAAGGCGTATCTGGACCTAAAGGAGGCGCTCGACGAGCTCGGCATCGACGAAGCTGCGGCGGAAAGGCTCGGCATCCGCCTGTACAAGATCGGTCTGGTCTGGCCGCTTGAGATCGCTGGCATGAAGGCGTTCGCCGAAGGCCTCGACGAGATCATGGTGGTCGAGGAGAAGCGCGGGCTCATCGAGGACCAGATTGCCAAGATCCTCTACAACGATCCGAAGCGTCCAAGGATCGTTGGCAAGCAGGATCTTGCGGGCGAGGTGCTCTTTCCCAGCGAGGGCGAGATAAACCCCACGCTGGTCGGCCGCCGCGTGGGCGCCTTTCTTTCCTCCGTGCTGGACCGCGACACCGTCATCGAACAGAATCTCGCACGCCTGGAGCAAATCGATCTTGCCGCACGCAACCTGTCGCCCGTCCTGGTCCGTCCACCGTTCTTCTGTTCGGGCTGCCCGCACAACACCTCGACGGTGCTGCCCGAAGGCAGTCGCGGGATGGCCGGCATCGGCTGTCATGGAATGATCGCGTTCATGCCTGAACGGCGAACGCATCTGTGGAGCCACATGGGTGGGGAGGGATTGGCCTGGGTGGGGCAATCCCCGTTCACTTCTCAAAAGCATGTATTCCAGAACCTGGGCGATGGAACGTACTCCCACAGCGGTCTGCTGGCGATCCGAGCGGCCGCCGCGAGCAAGGTGAACATCACCTACAAGATCCTGTACAACGATGCCGTCGCGATGACCGGCGGCCAGTCGGTGGAAGGGGGGCTTACGGTGCCCCAGGTGTGCGAACAGGTCCTGGCTGAGGGTGCGAGGCGCGTGGCTATCGTCACCGATGAGCCGGACAAGTACTCGTCGGGATCAATTCGGATTCCTTTGGGCATCGCTGTGCACCACCGGGACGATCTCGACGCGGTCCAGCGCGACCTGCGCGAAGTGGAAGGTCTGACGATCCTCGTTTACGATCAGACCTGCGCGGCCGAGAAGCGGCGGCGCCGCAAGCGCGGCAAGTTTCCCGATCCGGACCGCCGAATTTATATCAATCAGGCGGTCTGCGAGAACTGCGGCGACTGCACGATCAAGTCGAACTGCATCTCGGTACAGCCGGTCGAGACCGATCTTGGCAGAAAGCGCAGGATCGACCAGTCCTCCTGCAACAAGGACTTTTCCTGCGTGAAGGGTTTCTGCCCGAGTTTCGTCAGCGTGTCCGGCGCTCGCGTCAGGAAAGCGAGCCCGGTTGCGCGGATCAGCGCTACCGACGATCTGAAGATGCCCGTGGCAGCCACGATCGACGGGACCTTGAGCATCCTGGTCACCGGTGTCGGCGGCACCGGGGTGATCACCGTCGGAGCGTTG
This sequence comes from Allomesorhizobium camelthorni, assembly GCF_011045125.1. Lineage (GTDB taxonomy): Bacteria > Pseudomonadota > Alphaproteobacteria > Rhizobiales > Rhizobiaceae > Allomesorhizobium > Allomesorhizobium camelthorni. The sequence goes on from NZ_JAAKZF010000036.1 coordinate 50,193, forward strand.
CTCGGCATGGCGGCTCGCCTGGAGGGATTGCATTGCACCGTCCTCGATTCGACCGGAATGGCGCAGAAGAACGGAGCCGTGATGAGCCACGTGCGGATCGGCGGCAAGCCGGCGTCGGTCGCTTCGCGCATACCCGCCGGAAAAGCCGACGTGGTGATCGCCTGCGACACAGTCGTCGCAACGGGACCCGCGGCGCTGGCGACCATCCGGTCCGGCGCGACCCGCGTCATCGCCAACGAGAAGGTCGTGCCGACAGCCGCGTTCATGCAGAACCGCGATTTCGATTTCGAGGAGGCGACGCTGCGCAAGCGTCTGGCGGACGCGGCGGGACGAGATATGATCGATTTCGTCCCGGCTCATTCGATCGCAACGGCGCTGCTCGGCGACGCGATCGCCACGAACACGTTCATGCTCGGATTTGCGTTTCAGAAGGGATTGCTGCCGCTCGGCTTTGAGGCCCTCACCCGGGCCATCGAACTCAACGGCGTCGCCGTCGAAACCAACAAGCAGGCATTCGAGTGGGGCCGGCGCGCGGCGCGGGATCTTGATGCCGTCGTGGAAACCGCCTCGCTGAAGGACGCGGGCCGTGCGCCGGAGACTCTCGAAGAGATCATCGACCACAGGGCGCGGCTTCTGACGGCCTATCAGGATGCTGCCTACGCGGCGCGATATCGCGATGTCGTCGAAAACGTACGCAGGGCCGAAGCCGGAGTGGCACCCGGCACGGCGGACCTGACCCGGACCGTCGCCGTCAACCTGGCCAAGCTCATGGCCTACAAGGACGAGTACGAGGTTGCGCGCCTCTACTCCGACGGCGAGTTCAGGAAACGCCTGAGTCAGGAATTCGAAGGCGATTATCGCATCGCGCTCCACATGGCTCCGCCGTTCCTCACGAAGCGCAATGACGCGGGAGAGCCGGTGAAGCGAACATTCGGTCCTTGGATCATGCCCGCTCTCGGCGTTCTGGCGAGGCTGAAGTGGCTTCGCAATTCACGCCTCGATCCCTTCGGGCGGACACAGGAAAGACGGATGGAGCGGCAACTGATCGAAGACTACGAAGATAACCTGCGCGGGCTACTCGCGGGATTGCGTCCGGACAATCATGCGGCAGCGGTGGAGATCGCGGCTATCCCCGACATGATCCGCGGCTTCGGCCACGTCAAGCTGCAGAGCATTTCGATCGCCCAGCGTCGCCATGGCGCCTTGATGGAGAAATTTTCCGCCGGTCGCGCCATGCCGGTCGCCGCCGAGTAGGACTGTATCCCTCCTTGCAGCAAGCCGTAAGGTAGGGCGACGACCCTGCACGTCAGCTTCATGCGCGCCGAGTTCGGTGACTATTTTATCGCGAGGCGCCGGTCGTACATCGTTGCCGCGCTTCGGTCGAAATGTGGTCGGACCTATCGGAAACGCTGCTCCAGTGAAGACCATTCCTCTTCGCGTACGATTTCCCGGAAGAGCGCCCTCGCGCCTTCGAAGTCGGACAGCAGCACGGGCGGCGAATCGTCCGTCGCGAAGCGCTGCAACTGCATCAAGGCGTCGTTCGTGGCCAGCATCGTCCTCAGCATGACGAAGTTCGGGTAAACCACTTGGGAGAACCCCATGGCGGCAAGTTCTGACGGCTTCAGCCAGGTTGGACGGTTCTCCAGCATGTCGACGATCTGGTACGAACCGCGGAACGTCTTTCCCACGCGCTCGAGTTCCTCCACGGTGGATACACCGGGGATGAATACGCCGTCCGCTCCAGCCTTTAGATAGGCGTCGCAGCGCTTCAGCGAGCCTTCCAGTCCTTCGATCGCATACGCGTCGCAGCGAGTGATGACCATCAGATCCTTGTCCGATCGGGTCTCGACCGCAGCCCGGAGCTTCCTGATGATTTCGTCGTGCGGAGCTACGCGGCGGGCGTTGTTGTTGCCGGACTGCTTGACCTCGCGTATCTGATCCTCGAGCACGACGGCGCCGACTCCCAGCTCATCATAGATGCGCACCATCCTGACGACGCTCTTGACGTCGCCATACCCATCGTCGCCGTCCATGATGCAGGGAAGCTCGGTCGCGTTGATTATGTCGCGTGCGGTCTCGACCATTTCGGCCAGCGCCGCCAGTCCGAGATCCGGCAAGGCGTATCTGGCCGCGAGCATGGTGGAACCGCCCAGCGCGACAGCCTTAAAGCCCAGACCCTCGATCATTCGCGCAGTGAAGGCGTCCTGCGCCGTTGGCGCAACGAGCGGGCTGGTCCGGCTGGCCGCTTGCCTAAGCGATCGACGCACGCGCATCTGCATTTTCCTTCGCTGATCTGGAATATTGCGGCCGTGCATAGACCCATGGTGCGGTGACTTTCTGGTTCCGCTGGAAGTCGGTGATCTCGTCGCCGAAGCGGAGCGTCTGTCCGATCTCGTCCAGCCCTTCCAGCAGCGCTGTCCGGCGGCTCGGGGGAACCGTGAAGGGGACGCTCTCGCCATTGGGCAGCTCGATGATCTGTTTCTCCAGATCCACGGTCAGGGAGGGGTTGTTGGTCTTGGCGAGATGGTCGTGAAGGCGATCAACCTGGGAGGGGCTCAGGATGATCGGCAGTAGGCCGTTCTTGAAAGCGTTCTCGTAGAAGATATCGCCGAAGCTCGGTGCGATGACGCAGCGGATGCCAAATCGCATGAGAGCCCATACCGCGAATTCGCGAGAACTGCCGCACCCGAAGTTCTCTCCCGCCACGATGATCCTGCTTTGCCGAAAGGGCTCCCGGTTGAGGATGAAGTCAGGCACTTCCTTGCCATCGAGGTCATATCGCCAGCCCGCGAAAAGACCCTTCCCGGGGTCGTCCTTGAGCGTGCGCTGATAGGAGGCCGGTATCACGGCGTCGGTGTTGATGTTCGGAATAGGAAAGCTGGCGGCTACCCCGTCGAGCTTCGTAAACTTTTCCATCGCCAGTATCCCTATGAAAGCAGACCGCACTCGTCGGTGATCACGCCTGCGACTGCTGTCGCGGCGACGGTCGCGGGGCTGGCGAGATGGGTCCGGCTCTTGGGACCTTGGCGACCCTCGAAGTTCCTGTTGGAACTCGAGATGCACCGTTTGCCCGGATCCACGAAGTCGTCGTTGATCGCCACGCACATCGAGCAGCCCGCCTCACGCCACTCGAAACCGGCATCCGTGAATATCTTGTCCAGTCCCATCGCCTGTGCGGCGTTGCGAACCTCCGCCGAGCCTGGAACGACGAGCCCCCGCACATTGGCTGCCACCCTGCGGCCCTTCACCACGCGCGCGGCCGCCTCCAGATCGGAAAGTCGACTGTTTGTGCACGAGCCGATGAAGGCGACATCGACCGGCAGGCCCGCCAGTGGCTTGCCAGGCTCGAGACCAAGATAGGAAAATGCCTCCTCGATCGCGCGCCGCCTCACCGGGTCGGCTATGTCCGCCGGGTCAGGCAGCGGCTGGTCGAGAGAACTGACATCCTCCGGCGACGTCCCCCATGTGACCTGGGGCCGGATGGTGCTGCAATCGATGTCGACTTCTCGATCGAAAGCCGCGTCCGCATCGCTGCAAAGCGTCCGCCAGTGCGATACCGCCTGATCCCACAACTGACCTTGCGGCGCGTAGGGTTTGCCGGCGAGGTATTCGAACGTGACGTCATCCGGCGCGACGAAGCCGGCTTTGGCGCCAAACTCTATCGACATATTGCAGATCGTCAGGCGCCCTTCGATTCCGAGGCCGCGGATCGCTGATCCCGCGTACTCGACGGTATGGCCCTGTCCCGCCGCGACACCAACCTGGCCGATGAGATGCAGGATCATGTCCTTGGCGTAGACGCCTTCGCCTGCCTTGCCATGGAAGTTGACGCGCATCCGTTTCGGACGCCGCTGGAGAATGCTCTGTGTCGCCAACACGTGAGCAACTTCGCTGGTCCCTATGCCCCATGCCCAGCATCCCATGCCTCCGCACGTGGAGGTATGGCTGTCGCCGCAGACGAGCGTCGTCCCGGGAAGTGCAATGCCAAGTTCGGGCGCGATAACGTGAACGATGCCTTGGCGGGGATCGTCGAAGTCGATGAGTTCGAGATCGTGCTCGGCACAATTCTTGCGAAGGAGGCTGACAAACTCCCGTCCGCCCGGGAACGTTTCGCCGGTCCGGCCGGGCGCCGTCGAGAGAATGTGATCGACCACGGAGTAGGTTAGATCCGCGGAGTGCACTCGACGATCCGACCGTTTCAACGCAGCGAACGCAGCGCCCGAAGTGCACTCATGCACCATGTGGCGGTCGACATGGAGAAGGTAAACATCGTCTTCGATGTGCCTTATGACGTGGCTGTCCCAAATCTTGTCAAAAAATGTCTGAGACGTGTTCTGTTCCATGGAAATCTTCTTCACCGGTTTGACGAATGACCTCTTCCGAAGCATAGGTTTCTTCGTCTTTTGCAGGATGAAGTGCGTCCATCATAGGAGAAAATTGATAAGGCGACGTCCCGCCGCTTCGAGCCTCGATCAGATTTCACGGCTTTTTCAGCCGCCGCGCCAGCCGGCGGGAGTTGGCGGCGAGAATCCGTGTTTTGGTCGATGCGACCGTACTCTCGAGGTCCCGAGCCGAGCAGGTCTGCCGGCTGCCTGGGCAGGCGAAAGTCCGCTCCACCCCTCAACGGCACGGCAGAGCCTCGAAGCCTTCGACCCTTCGGAAACGCGGGAGGATTGCTGAAAGCTCCTACGGCAATGCGCTGATCAGACGCGCTTGTGCAGTCGATTGTCGATCGCAAGCAGAACCCAGCTGAACGCCATCGCAAGGATGACGATGATCAGGGTCAGCGCCAGGATCAGAGCTCCGTCATTGATGCCGATGGCCTGCATGAGCCGATATCCCAATCCTGATTTCGATCCGAACATCTCCGCAAGGATCGTGCCGATGAAGGTCAGCGAGATGCCCAGGCGGATTCCGGAGAACACCTCGGGAATGGCGGATGGGATCACCACGTGCCACCAGTACTGGCCGGTGCTCAGGCCCATGACCCGGGAGGTCTTTCGAAACACGGGGCGAACGTTGCGGATGGATGTGATGGTGAAAATGGCAACGGGAATGATGCCGTGCAGGAAGGCGTACACCACTTGCGCGGGCAGCCCGATTCCGAACACGAGGAGTATGACGGGGAAGAAGGCCACCTTCGGAACCGTGTAGAGCGCGATCAGCACCGGTTCGCCTGCCTCGGTGAGCAGCGGGCTCGACCCCATCACCAGGCCTATGAGTATGCCCCCCACGATGGATATCACGGACGCAATGAAAAACGTCCAGGTCGTCGTTGCGAAGTGTTCCCAAAAACGGGATGAACCGAGCAGTTCATAGGTTCGAACGATGGTGAGCCAGGGGGACGCCAGCGCGGTTTCGCCGGCAACGACGTGGGTCGCCTGCCATGCGATCAGCAGAAACACCACCAGGGCGAGAAAGGACAGGACATCCTTCAGACGTGCATCAAGTTCAGCCGTCATGCCAATCCCCTCCGCGTCAGAAGTATCCTCTCCCAGTAGAAGAGCACCATGTTGAGGACCACGGAGAGCGTCAGCACGATAAGGATGTTGGAGTACAGTCCATTGTTGTCGAAGTTCAGGTAGGCAAAGCTGATGGCATGCCCGAGACCCGAAGTCGACAGAATGAACTCGGCCGCGATCGTTCCGAGGAACGCATAGGCGATCGCCAGTTTGACGCCGGTGAACACGTAGGGCATGGCGGCCGGCAGTGTGACCCAGAAGGTCTTGGCGGTCCCGCTCATCCGGAGAACGCGCGCGGTCTTGCTGTAGACAGCGGGCATCCGGTCAAGGCCGTTCATCGTGTTTATCATCATCGCCACCACCGCGTAGAAATATGCGATGATCATCTTGGGAATGTCGGTCAGTCCGAATATGAAGATGAACAGCGGGTAGAACGCAAAAATCGGAACCGCGTAGTAGCTTGCGAAGAAGGGATCCAACGTACGGCGCAACTGCGGCAGGCTGTGAACCATCGCGCCGGCTACGAATCCCGTCGCAATAGCCAGCAGCGATGCGACTATCACCGACCACATCGTAGACACGAAGTCGGGGACAATCTTGCCTGACGCGAACAAATTATATGCGCCGGTCACCATTTCGCTCGGGGGGATGATCGTGAATCGCGAAATCCAGCCCATTTGCGTCCCAAGCTCGAGAAGCCCAAACAACGCTGCGAACACCGCGATCTGGAGCAGGTTCGCCCGGGTCATTTTAGCTTGCCCGCAGCGGCGCCCATCGCATTCCTTGACTCGTTTCGGAGCAGGCTCCAGAGCCTTCCGGTGATACGACCGAACGACTCCGCACTCGCGATGCGGCTGTCCCGATCCTTGGGCCAGTTCGTCTCTATGACGTCCAGGAACCTGCCGGGCCGGGACGACATCGCGCCGACCCGATCGGCCAGCATTGCCGCCTCGTCCAGTGCGTGCGTAATCAGCAGTATCGTGGCGCCCGTCTCACGCCAGAGCCTGAGGACTTCGTCTCCCATCAGGAGGCGGGTCTGCTGGTCGAGGGCTCCAAACGGCTCGTCCAGAAGTATCAGCCTTGGCTCGGTGACCAGGGTCCTGGCGATGCACACCCGCTGGCGCATGCCACCTGACAATTGTGCAGGATAGGCCTTCGCGAAATCGGAAAGTCCAGTCAGCGCCAACGCGTCCTTGACTCGCGAGCGGATCGAACCGGCATCCATGCCTCGCCGCCGCAGGCCGAAAGCAAGATTGTCCCAAACGGTGAGCCAGGGAAAGCTGGCGTCTTCCTGGAAGACCACTCCAACTCCGTCGGGAACCCTGCCGGTGATGGCGTTGCCTTCGAACGTGACCGTGCCTTCGGTTACGTTCGAAAGCCCCGCCAGCACTTCGAGCAATGTGGACTTTCCGCACCCCGACGGGCCGACCACGGCGAAGAATTCGCCCTTCTTCAGGTCGAGGTCGATGGGTCCCAGGGCATGCAAGGCAGGGTTTCCGGCCCGCTCGGGATAGACCTTGCTGACGCCGCGAAGGCAAGAGTGGACCTCAGCGAAGGGAGGCGTCGAATGCAGCTCGCGAGACAAAGCGTTGGGTCCCGCGCCCTCTTTGGAAATTAGCGCTGCCAATCCGTCCTCCCTTTTGGACCTAGCGTAACTCTAGTGAGCAGTGGCACAAAGCAGATTGTACATAGTTGACCGCCACTGGCCCGCTCTCACGTTCATTCCGAACGACGACGCCCTGCGCGCCATTGGAGTTGCGGTCAGAAATCGATCTTCCGAAGGGCTTGAAGAAGCTCCGGCAGTGAGCGGCTGCCTATAGTGGCTCCTGCTACGCCGCCGAGCGCGACGGCGGCCAGCCAGGTCGGGAGTGCGGCTGGAACGTGCCCGATCGTGAACGACTCGCGCTTCAAAGTATGCATCCGGTGGAGCGGAGCAGGCGCGGTGCAGTTCCGTCGCTGCTTTCATGAACCGGCCGATTTCAGGCTGAGTGAGGTAGGTTTGTTCCTAACGCCTCGACAGCGCATTTCCCGACGGGTTAAGAATAGCCACGCTAGGACATTCTTCCTCTCTCGCCCCGCGTTAGCAAGCGCCGATTTGTATGATAAGAATCTGTGTTTCCCTCCCTTGATTGATTCGCCCGCTACAGTCTGCCCTGGCGGGTTCTCTTTTGTCGGAACCTCGGTCTGACCGCAATACCGGTCGATGGTTCCCGATCGTGTGGGTCTTGGAAAACCGGCGTCGCTGAGCCGGGGCTAGGGGCGACGCGACGCCGGCCGGTTCCAGCCATATGCGGATGGCGGAGACGCTGATCAGTTTGCCCGATTCTCCTGACGCGAGCGCGGAGATTCGGGAAAGCTAACAGAATTCAATCTACACGGCGGCTCGGGAGAAGCTCACTCCGCAGCGAGGCGCACACCAAGTATCGCTCGCCCTTTAGGGGTCAGCCGAGGATTTGGCCCTTCGGTGCAATACCCTTCTCGGGTGAGGGATTTCAGGCAGGTCTTCACCCAAGTCTCTGACTTGCGGGTTCGCAACCCGGCGAGCATCTCCAGGACGTCACGCTCTTGCGGGAAAATGTAGCTCACAGTGACCACTCCGATGTTTGCAAACGTTGTCAGCCGGCCGCCATGGGGTGTGGGGTTAGATATGGCGACCAGCCATGCAGCGCAAGCGGCGAAGATGCTCAGCCTCTCGCCCTGGTCCGATCAATCGGCAAATTTTCCGGCTACATAACCCTGAGATCGGTCTGGAAATCCTTTGAGATGCTATCCAACGCCATCTTGATGTCGTCGGGGCTGTCGATGCCGCCACTGAAAAGAGCGATTAGGCGACGCGCTACATGCTCTCGCGCCGGATGCGAGCCCTCCATCCCAACCTCTTCGCAATAATCGTCCAGAATTCTGGTGAGTGTCGCCAACTGCTCGGCGTCTGCTATGACTCGGAGGGGGTCATTCGCGCGTCTCCTTTATGTTGGGCGAAAGCGTGATCGACTCTTTCAAGCGTCCGCAGCCATGCTCGGTGCGGACGACAGAATATCTTACACCCGATGAAACCGCGTAGCGAAGCCTCATAGTCGTATATGCCAATTCCACCACCCGAAACCGCTGGTCATATATTTAGCTTCCGGGCTTCTCGTTCCAGCGTCTCGCGAACGTTGCCGAACCGCTCGATGAGATCTTTGGCCTGGGCCGGTGAGATATCGAACTTGTCGGCAAAGTCGCGGACCTCGTACACTTGGCTACTGGCGACGCGAATGCGGTCCTGTCCGCCGATCTTGCTCTTATCGTCTGCCATCGAGCTCTCCTACCGTTTTCACCATAACCGGCCGGTGGCTCTGTTGGTTCCGGGTAGTGTCTCCGTCGTTCGCGGAACGAAATGCAAGCCCAAATTGGCATCGAGGTATCGTTTGCCGGGAGCACGGTCGAAATGGGATCCCGATTGCGAGGTGCTGGTTCAGGGCGACTCGCTCCCGCGATTACCCCATGTGTCCAGCTGCGATGCGGCTGCGGACGCGACAGCGCCGCCACAAGGGACTTGATGTTCGTGCAGCCTGCCTTTCCCAGCTCGGAAAGGGATCGGGCAGGTCGCGCCAGCGGCCGGGCATGAAATCGCGCTCTGGAACGAAGCAGGCGTCGAGCTCCGAGCGGATTTCCGCCTCGTCTATCGGGCCGCAGCCGATGAAGACGATCTCCTGCCGCCGGTCGCCCCAGACCGGATCGAGGTAGGGCTTCATAGCTGCGCGGCATTCGGCATGGTCGGGCCATTGGTGCCTCGGCACCGATGCCCACCACACGCCGCGCTTGCCGGTCCTGACCAGCGCGCCGGCCTGGCTGATCTCGCCGACATGGTGGGGCCGTGTCGCCAGCCAGAAGAAGCCCTTTGTCCCCACCACGCCTGGCCACGGCCTGCCGATGAAGGCCTTTCTCATCGGATCGAACTGCCGCCGCTCGCGATAGACGAAGGAACGGATACCGTATTCCTCGGTTCACCGGCACCAGCATCGCCCGCACCTTTTTCATCGCCGCCACCATGTTCGGCGCAACGAGCCTCTACGGGTACACCACGAAGCGTGACCTTTCCCAGTTCGGTTCTTTCCTGATCATGGGCCTGATCGGCGTGGTGATCGCCAGCGTCGTCAATCTCTTCTTAGGCTCGACCGCCCTTCAATTCGCCGTCTCGGTGATTGGCATTCTCGTCTTTGTCGGGCTGACCGCCTGGGACACGCAGACGATCAAGGAACAGTACGCGGAGAACTTCGACCAGGAATCGCAGCAGAAGCTCGCCGTCTTCGGAGCCTTTTCGCTCTACCTCAATTTCGTCAACATCTTCCAGCTGCTGCTGACCTTCACAGGCCAGCGGGAAGAATGATCGACCGGAAAATACGAGGAGTGTTTATTACCATGGATAGAAACGATCAGCAGGCAATCCAAAGCCTGTTCGAGAAGCTCGCCAAGGTCGAGCCTCAAGCACCGTCGCGTGATCCGGAGGCGGAAGCCTATATACACCAGCAGATCGCCCGGCAGCCCGGCGCGCCCTACTACATGGCGCAGACCATCGTCGTGCAGGAACAGGCGCTCAACGCCGCACAGGCCCGCATCGAAGAGCTGGAACAGCAGGCGGGGCCGCGGCAGTCCTCCGGCGGCCTGCTCTCCAACATCTTCGGCAACAGCCGACAGCCGTCGCGTTCGCCAGGCTCCGTGCCACGTGTCGGGCGTGCGCCTGCCACGGCGCCGGAGGAGGCGCAGCCCCGAGGCTTTCCACAGCGAACTGGCGGCGGCTTCCTCGCCGGAGCCGCGCAGACGGCGATGGGCGTCGCGGGCGGCGTTCTCCTCGGCAATGCGATCGCCGGCATGTTTGGTGGCAACCAGGCTCAGGCAGCCGAACCAGCGGAAACTTCCGACAACGAGGCTGCACGTGACGAAGCAGGGTTTGACGATGGCGGGGATTTCGGCGACATCGAATTCTAGGCTCGATACCAATTAACGAAGAGGCTGCCAGGCGCAGCCCTCATTGTTTTTCGGAACGACATCGGCGAATGGATTTGTCGCCGCACAAGGAAAGGTCATTCTCCCGCGATTGATCGAGGTGCAAAGAGAGATATGTCCGCGCGCCGTCGCTCCGGAGACGGATTATGACTGACGAAGACCAATCCGCTACAGGGGTCCACACTCCGCCAAGTGAGGGTCGAAAGCGTGGCCGCGCGTTTTCCGAGATTCTCCGGGCCATTGCAGACGACACCGGCAGCGACCGTGTGTCGATGGCCGATCTATTGAAGGCAATGGGTGACCGGGGTTTGGTCCGCTGATGTTGGTCCCCCTGTGGGCAAAGTACGATATTCCAGAGACGGCGGCCGGCTTGGCGGAAATATCGTGACGCCGCGCAAATTTTGAAAAGCGAATCCTCAAACCCCAATGGCCGCTTTGCCGGATGGTGCGGGATTCGCCA
>NZ_JAAKZF010000037.1 GCF_011045125.1 Allomesorhizobium camelthorni
TTGTGGTCGTCTGGCACCGAACGCCGGATGACGCAAGTCGATCGCATTACAGACATCAGGCAGCTTTCGTGCGACTGCTCGGCCATCTGATCTGCCCTGTTACGATAGCGACATCAAGAAAAGGTCAGAGCCAGCCCGACGGCCAGGTCGAAGCTCAATTCTTCAAAAACTGCTGTCGAAACGGAGCCGCGCCCACGATGGTGGCCGCCCGGTTGGCGATCGGGGCGCTCCTTCTCATGCCGACAATCTGGGGGCGTTTACCATCCAAGGCAAAGCGTGATGCCGAGAAGGACCGGGCGATCCTCGTCGCGCCCCAGTGTCGGCATCACGGCCTCCTTTGCCGCCCGCTGCGTCATGCGGTCAGCATCTTCGTGATCCGCATGACCGCGACTGCGTTCCCCTCGTTCCGGGCCCCCTCCTGCGTGCCCTCGGCACAGGTCCACACGTGGTTCTTTTTGGCCTGGAACTCCTTGCCGTCCTGCACAACCGTCACTTCGCCCTCGAGAATGTGACAGACCATCGCATTCGGCATGCTGCCACTCGGCAGGTTCGACTGCGGCTGAAAGACGAGATCGACCAGCGAGACGGTCTTGTAGCTGGGGATGATCGCGTCCCCCTTGCCGAGCTCCACAGCCCGGACGCCCGGGGCCAACTCCTGGCCCTCGTTGGGTCCGTACGTCTCAGCCCGCGCCGGTTTCGAGCCGCCGAGCAGCGCGGCCACTATGGCGCTAAAGGCGGCGGCGCCACCGTAAACGAAGTGCCGACGATGCACGGACATGTCTTTGCTGTCGATAAACATGATGCCAACCTCCCTGGCTTAGCCTTGACCGCTCCTCAGCGATAATGGCGGACATCCGCACGCGCGGCCTCCTCCGATTGGAGGACATCCGGCACGCCACCGACATCGACAATGGCGAGGAGCATCTGCACTTCGCTCGGCGTCAGACGATAGTGCCGTACAAGCGCTTCCAACGGCGGGGGTTTATCAAGCGCCGCCCGTAAGACGGACACCGCCGTAATCGCAGCTAGGATACTCCTACCTCCCGCCGCACTCCAGAGGTGAGCGGCAGAATGTTGACGACATGGTGCTCGCTGCCGGCGAAGATGTCCCGCAAAGCCTGATCGTTCCTGCACCGCACCCACGTACCGATTGGGCCTGCCTACCGCTCTCCGACATAGCTTTCGCATCCGGTTTTTGGAAGCGCGCGGCGTTTCGATGCCCCGTTTCGAGCGACCTACGGACGAGCACCGTCTTCTTTCAGAAGGTAAGCGGCGTCCGCTTGTAGCGCGCATGCGTCATTCATTCGCCCGCTGGGAATGACGCATTCCCACCCTGAGCTGCCAGTCGCATTTCCCTAAACCGTCACCACCATCTTGCCGGCGTTGGCGAGTGGCGTGGTGACACCCGACAGCATGGTGCGGATGTGCGCCACGCGCTGATAGCGGCCGTTGATCGAGATGCGCGGCAAAGCGTGGAGATGGTCCGCATGCTCGGCGCGCAGCACGCCATGGCGTGTGGTCACCGCCGACGCGTAGCCGGCCTCGCGCGCCAGCATCACTTCGCGTGCGCCGACCGCTCCCGCATAGCCATAGGGATAGGCCATATGGCGCGGCTTCTGCCCGATCTCGGATTCGAGGATCCGCGCTGCGTCGGTCATTTCGCGCCTCGCGGTTTCCTCGTCGAGCCGCATCAGATTGTAATGGTTCACCGTATGCGCCCCGATCGTCACCAGCGGGTGTGCGGCGATCCGGCGGATCTCGTCCCAGTCCATCAGCGTCTTGCGCCGCGGCGCGTCCGGGTCGACGCCGCTCGCGCGGGCGAGAACATGCAGCACCTGGCGCTGGTCCTGCTCGCGGATGTCGCTGGTCAGGTGCTCGTGCAGCCGCGCATTGGCCGCGAATCTTTTGGCCGATGTGGAGCAGGCGATGATTTCCCGGCCACGTTTCGTCTCCAGCGAGATCGGCTCGCCCTGGCTGACGATCTCGTCGACCACATCCCACCAGAGATCGGCGTCACCGCTGATCAGCGCCGGCGCCACATAGATCGTCAGCGGCGCGCGATGCGTCTCCAGCACCGGCAGCGCTTCGGTGAAATTGTCGCGGTAGGCGTCGTCTGCGGTGATGGTGGCGAACTGGCCGGTATTGCCGCCCTTGCGCAGGCGCTCGATCGCTTCGTCCAGCGTCACGAATTCGTAGCCGCGCGCCTTCATATCGGCCAGCACGGCGTCGAGGAAATCGGGCGCTATGTTCAAATGCCGGTTGACGCCGAGCGGTTTTTCCGGATTGGCGGTAACGCGGTGCAGCATCAGGATCGCGCCGACGCCGCCGACGAGCGACCTAGCCAGGGGCGCTAATCCCGTAAACCTGGCCACGTTGAGGGCCAGTTTGCGGATCGCTTCGCCCCCGTCGATCATTCCTTCACCTTTTGCGGCTACTCTCGTCCCATCAATGGAACGCTGTGACGCGAAGCCCCACGGCGCAATGCTTACGCCCGAAGGATTGAAGGATGGTTGACGCGGCCCGGTCAATTGGCGCCAAGAGGGTCACGGCCGAATCAAGCCGCGAAACGGCCGCCCCGGCCTTTTCCATCACGGTAGCCAGCGCCGCCCCGGAAATCCTTGGACAATACTCGGAGCTTTGCGGGACGGGCGTTTTCGCACCCGCGCAGAGCCCGGAATGGGTTGCAACCTGGACGGCGAAAGCCGAGACAGATCATGTCATTGCGGTGTTTTTTTCCAGCGGACGCCCGGTGTTTGCGCTGGCGCTCGAAATCGTTCGTGCGGGGCCGGTGCGGATCGCCCGCTTCATGGGCGGCTCGCACGCCAACGGCAATTTCGCCGCCGCCGACCCCTCCTGGCTGGCGACAGCCGGCGCAGCCGAGATGCAGGCGCTGACGGCCGAGATCGGCCGGGCACGGCCGGACATCGACATCGTCGCGCTGGAGCGCCTGCTTCCGGACTTCGAGGACCTACCCAATCCGCTGCTGGCGCTGCCTCACTACTCCAGCCCCAACCTGTCGCTCGCCGTCTGCCTCGATGGCGGCTTCGAGGCGCTGCTCGACCGGGCGAGCGGCAAGCGCAAACGAAAGAAGCACCGTTCTCAGACGCGCAAATTCGAGGCGGCGGGCGGCTTCACGCGCATCGAGGCGACCTCCCCTGCCGAGGTCACGCGCATGCTCGATGCCTTTTTCGTCATGAAGGAGGATCGCTTTCGCCGCGCCGGCATCGCCAATGTCTTCGGCGACGCCAAGGTGCAGGCGTTCTTCCGCGCGCTGTTCACCGACGCGCTCGCAGCCTCGCCGCCGCCCTTCGTGCTGCACGGGCTGGAGGTCGACGGCAAGCTGCGCGCGGTCACCGGCTCCAGCCGCTCCGGAAAGCGCCTGATCTGCGAATTCGGTGCGATCGCCGAGGACGAGTTGGCGCATGCCAGCCCCGGCGATTTCCTGTTCTTCGACAATATCCGCGAGGCCTGCGCTCAGGGTTTTTCGGTTTATGATTTCAGCGTCGGCGACGAGCCCTACAAGCGGCTCTGGTGCGATATCGAGACCCGCCACATGGACGCGGTCGTACCGCTGACCCTGAAAGGCCGCGCCTTCGCGGCCTCGATGCGGCTCAAGGCGCACCTGAAGGCCTTCGTCAAGACGAGCCCGCTGATCTGGAAGCTGACCAAGGCTCTGCGCAAGAAGGCCGCGGGACAGCCGGCAGCCTCCGCGGAAGACTAGGCGGCGCTGCGCCCCGGCAGCGGCGACATCGGGCTCTCGCTTCCCTCGGGCGTGACCAGCGTCGGGCTGCCGTAGCCGCCGGCCTCGAGATCGTCGCGGGCGGCCAGCACCTCATCGGTCGACGACAGGACGGAGACCAGTATCTCGGTGCCCTCCGCCACCAGCCGCCCGATGCTGGCGGCATCGGCGGGGCCGCATTCGACGATCACGACATCATAGGCGGAGGTCAGCGATTCCAGGATGATCGGCAGCCGGTCGGCAGCGCGCATGGCGTGCACCGGATCGGCGGTGCCGACGGGAATGACGTGGCAGTCCGAATAGTGGTCAGCGTGGATCACCTCGGTGAATTGCGCCTCGGAGGCAAGCAGATTGGTGATGCCGGGAAAGCGGCCGCTGTCGAGCATCGGCCGCGACGCAGCTCCCGACGCCGTCAGGTCGAGCAGCAGCACCCGCAGGCCGGCATCAGCGACTTCACGCGCCACCAGCACGGCGGTTGCCGCCGCCTCGTCGCCCTCCGGCGAAATGAACAGCGCCCGCGTCGCGCCGCCCGCGATCAGTTTTTCGGCCGCACCCGCTATGTCGATCTCGCCGAGGCCCGGCAGGATGGTTTGCGGCTGCGGCTCAGGTGCCGGCGCCAACTTCGGCTCAGGCTCCGGCTCGAAATCGCGGACGGTGGGCAGCGGCTCGATTGGCTCGGCAACGGCCACTGCCGGTTCGGTCACCACCGGCATCACCACCTGCTCGACCGGAGCGACGCGCGCGGTGGAAGCCGGGCGCATGGCGCGTCCGGAAAACAGCTCCTGCAGCAGAGTGATCACCGCCATGATCATCAGCGAGGCGACGAAGCTCGCGATCACGATCGGCAGAATCTTTGGAAAATACGGCTCCGACGGCACGATGGCGCGCGAAAACACCCGTGCGTCGGCCGGCAGGTAATTTCCGTCGCGGCGCGACGACGCCTCGCGATAGCGGGTCAAATAGGATTCCAGCAATTCGCGCTGCGCAGCGGCTTCCCGCTCCAGCGCCCTGAGTTCCACCTCTTCCTCGCCGGCGCGCGAGGATTCGGCCTTCAGCGTGTTCAGGTCGGCTATAAGCTGCTGCTCGCGCGCCTGCGCGGTTTTGGCCTCGGCCGAAAGCCCCTTCAGCACGTTTTCCGCCCCCTGGCGGATCTGCCGGTCGAGATCGGCAAGCTGCGACCGCAGCGCCCTGATGCGCGGATGATTGTCGAGCAGCGTGGTGGAGAGATCGGCGATATCCGCCTGCAGCTGCACCTGCCGTTCGCGCAGCCGCTGGATCAGGCTGGAGGACAGCACCTCCGGAAACGCGTCCAGCGAGCCGCCGCTGTCGAGCGCGGCCCTGACAGCCTGCTCCGTCGCTTCGGCCGCACCACGGCTGGCGCGCACACGCGACAGTTCGGTCGAAAGCTCGGAAAGCTGCTGCGTGGCGAGGACCGAATTGTTCTGGCCCACAAGGAGATCCGACTGTGAGCGGAATTCGGCGACGCGCGCTTCGGCCTCCTTAACGCGCCTGCTCAGATCGGCGATTTCAGGCTCGAGCCAATCGGTAGCGGCCGAATTGGACTGCAGCTTGGCGTCGCGGCTGACCGCCAGATAGGCGTCGGCGATGGCGTTTGGCACGGCGGCCGCAAGCTTCGGATCCTCGGACGAGAATTCGATGACGATGACTCGCGAATTCTCGACGCGGTAGACCACGAGCTTTTCGCGCATCGCCTTGAGCACGCGCTCCTCGGGCGGCACTTCGGCCGGGTCGCTCTTCAGCCCGGCAATGACCATGAGCCGGCCGACCAGCGACATCTTCAGGGCCGGGTCGAATTCCGGCAGGCTGGCAAGGTCGAGTTCCTTCGCCACCTGCTTCAATATGTCGTTGGATGTGATCACCTCGACCTGGCTGGTGACGCCCTCCTCGTCGAGAACCGGGCGCTCGTTTTCGCCGCTGCCTTGGGGCCGGGTGAACACGGATTCGCGCGTCTCGATCAGGATGCGCGTCTCGGCGTTGTAATGCGGCGTTGCCGTCCATGCGAGAACGAAGGCGAGCGCGGTGATAGCGAGCGCCGCGGTCAGTATGCGCAGCCAGTTCCGCGCCAGGCTGGAAAACAGCCGGCCCAGATCGACATCGACATCGCTGGCGGTGGATTGGACGCCTGACATGCATTCCTACTCCGGGACGTAACAGAAGGCACCGTAAACAACTATGGTAACTCAGGGGTTAAGATGCGGGGACGCGAGCGCCTTCGCCTGGAGGCTGGTCCGACCGATATTCGCGGAACCGAGAAAGTACGCCGCAATTCCCGCCTGCAATGCGCCCCGTACAGGCAGCCTTTACCGGCCATTAACCCTAACAGGATGATAACCGCTTCCAGCAAAGGTTACCGGCGTCCGTCTCCGGGGAAGATTCGTCAAAGGTACGTGTAAGGCCATGAAAAGACCCCTGCCCGTCTTCCACGCGCTTGCCGCTGCACTGCTGGTTGCCGGGTGTTCGAGCTATCGGCCGGCGCCTGCCGCATTTCACGAAGTGCTGGATCAGCCCTATATTCTGGGCGCGGGAGATCGCGTCCGCGTCACCGTTTTCGAGCAGGAAGGCCTGACCAACACCTACGCCGTCGACCAGTCCGGCTACATCGCCTTCC
Organism: Allomesorhizobium camelthorni; assembly: GCF_011045125.1. Taxonomy (GTDB): domain Bacteria; phylum Pseudomonadota; class Alphaproteobacteria; order Rhizobiales; family Rhizobiaceae; genus Allomesorhizobium; species Allomesorhizobium camelthorni. The sequence goes on from NZ_JAAKZF010000037.1 coordinate 6,369, forward strand.
CACTGGTCGGGTCCGTGCCGGCGCGCGGCCATACCGCCCAGCAGGTCGAGGCCGCCCTTGCCGCCAAGCTGCGCGAAGGCTTTTTGCGCGATCCAGATGTCTCGGTGGAGGTCGACCGCTACCGTCCGATCTTCGTCATGGGCGAAGTGGGTGCGGCCGGACAGTATTCCTATGTTCCCGGCCTGACGGCCCATCAGGCAGTGGCAATCGCCGGCGGCTTCACCCCGCGCGCCAACCAGGCCAATGTCGATATTACCCGCACCATCAACGGCAAGGTGATGACCGGCCGGGTGCTCACGTCGGACCCACTTCTTCCCGGCGACACCGTCTTTGTCCGCGAGCGCCTCTTCTGATGCAGCCCGCGGACCGGCCGTGACTGAAAAATTGCGCATCGTCCATTGTTTCCGCTCGCCGGTCGGCGGCATCTTCAGGCATGTGCGCGATCTGGCGCAGGCGCAGGTGGCGGCGGGCCACGCGGTCGGCATCGTCTGCGATTCGACCACCGGCGGCGACTTCGAGGAGCGCCTGTTCGCCGAAATGAAGGAGATGCTGGCGCTCGGCATATCGCGCACGCCGATGCAGCGTCATGTCGGTCCGGGCGATATCGCTTCGGCCTGGCGCACCTACCAGATCATCAAGGAATTGAAGCCGGACGTGCTGCACGGCCACGGCGCCAAGGGCGGCGTCTATGCACGGATGTTCGGCTCACTGTTGCGGGTATCAAGGTCTCGCGTAGCCCGCCTTTATTCGCCGCATGGCGGCAGTTTGCACTATGACGAAGGCACGCTGACGGGAAAGCTGTTCTTCGGTCTGGAACGCCTGATGGAGCGCTTCAGCGACCATCTGCTGTTCGTCTCCGATTATGAGCGGCGCACCTTCATCCGAAAGATCGGGCCGCCGCACGTTGCCAACAGCCTGGTCTATAACGGCCTCACCGCACCGGAATTCGACCCGGTCGTGGCCGAGGCCGACGCCGCGGATCTCCTCTATATCGGCATGATGCGCGACCTGAAGGGTCCCGACCTGTTCCTCGCCGCACTGCCGGAAGTCGAAAAGCGGCTTGGCCGCGAAGTCGGCGCGGTGATGGTCGGCGATGGCGAGGATCTGTCCCGCTACAAGGCCGAGGTCGGCCGGCTGGGCTTCGCTAGCCGGGTGAAGTTCCTGGATCCGATGCCGGCGCGCCGCGCCTTCGCGCTCGGCAGGCTGATCGTCGTTCCCTCCCGCGCCGAGGCTATGCCTTATATCGTACTAGAAGCCCTGGCCGCCGGCTTGCCGATGGTGGCGACCGCCGTCGGCGGCATTCCGGAGATTTTCGGACAAGACTCGCCGGCGTTGATCTACCCCGACGCTGGAGAACTCGCTGAAAAAATGGCCGAGGCGCTGGCCGACCCTACATCCTATCGGACTCTGATGCCGGCCCCCGCCGAACTACGGGCGCGGTTCGGCGCGGACGTGATGGCGGCGGCAATCGAGAAGGCCTATTTCGCCACGCTAAGATCGTGAACTTACCATTCGGTCGGATTTTTTATTCGTCTTGCAAGGAATTCCCATGCCGCCAAACCTCTTTGTGGAATTCCGGGCCGCAAAATCGAAAGACGCCGGAATTATTCGTGACGTTGTGCGCTCTGCATACGCAAAATGGATTCCCATTATTGGTCGCGAACCTCGACCAATGAACGCCGACTACGAGCTCGCCGTTCAGGAACACCAGATCGACTTGATGTATATCGGTTCGAGAATGGTCGGGTTGATCGAGACGATCCTACACGATGATCATCTCTGGATCGAAAATATCGCCGTTGGGCCGAACAATCAAGGCAAGGGGCTGGGCCGGGAGCTGTTGGCGCATGCCGAGCGCAAAGCCATTGGGGCCGGACGCGCCGAGGTTCGCTTGCTGACAAATGCTGCTTTCGAGGCCAATGTCGCTCTCTATGAGAAGACTGGATATCTCATTGTCGAACGGGAGCCCTTCTTGGGTGGGACAACCGTCTATATGAGCAAAAAGCTCAACCGGTAACCCGCAGGAAACAAGCCGGCTTTTCATAACCCAAGTACCCTTACGACTCCGGAACCAAGAGTCAGCTCTTACCCACTGGGCTGCCGATTCCCCAAAACCGATCCAAAGCGACCACCGATCTAAAAGGTTTCTTAGCTGCTCTTTGTTAAGGCTGCAGCAACTACGGATCATGGCCCAATGAACGAGATCGACCCGGCAAATCGTTTTTCGCTGGATGCGGTGAGGAAGCTCGAGAGTGCGGGCGCAGAACCCGCCGGTCGGCTGAACAAGGTCGCGCTCCAGGTCGCCTCGCAGTATCGCCGCGACACCATGTCTCCGGTGATGGTCAGCGGCGTGCTGCGGCTCGTCGAGTTCGCGCTGCTGTTCGCCTCCGGCTTCGTGCTGTTCGCCTACCGCGTCGGCCTCAACACCCACCTGTTCTGGCAGTATGCTGCGATCATAGCAGCCGTGTCGCTGGCCGCCGTCATCCTGCTCGAACTGAGCGACTGCTACCAGGTCCAGGCGCTGATGCGGCCGGTGCGCAATCTAGGCCGCATATTGCTTGTCTGGTCAGGCGCTTTCGCGCTGCTGGCATTGGCTGGTTTCTTCATGAAGGTTTCGGAGGATTTTTCGCGCCTCCTGTTCGGCGGCTGGTTCGTCATCGGCTTTGCGCTGATCTTCGGGCTGCGGCTGGTGCTGTCGAACATGATCCGCCGCTGGGCGCGCAATGGCGCGATGGAGCGGCGCGCCGTTATCGTCGGCGGCGGCAAGAGCGCCGAAGCGCTGATCCGCTCGGTCGAGCAGCAGCCTTACAACGACATCCGCATCTGCGGCATCTTCGACGACCGCGACGACAAGCGCTCGCCGCCGATCGTCGCGGGATATCCGAAGCTCGGCAACATCGCCGAGCTTATCGAATTCGCCCGCATCGCGCGCATCGACATGCTGATCGTGGCGCTGCCGATCACTGCCGAGACGCGGGTTCTGGCGTTGCTCAAGAAGCTCTGGGTGCTGCCGGTCGACATCCGCCTGTCGGCGCATTCCAACCAGCTACAGTTCCGCCCCCGCTCCTATTCCTACATCGGCTCGGTACCGATGCTGGACATTTTCGACAAGCCGATCAACGACTGGGATTCGGTCGCCAAGCGCGCCTTCGACATCGTGCTCAGCCTGATCGGCATCGCCCTTTTCTCGCCGGTGATGCTGATCACGGCGATCGCGATAAAGCTCGACAGCGAGGGCCCGGTCATCTTCCGGCAGAAGCGGCACGGCTTCAACAATGAGGTCATCGAGGTCTACAAGTTCCGATCGATGTTTACCGAGTTGTCGGACCCGAGCGCCAGGCAGGCGGTCACCAAGAACGATCCGCGCGTCACCCGCGTCGGCCGCATCATCCGCAAAACCTCGATCGACGAGTTGCCGCAATTCTTCAACGCGCTGTTCGGGTCGCTGTCGCTCGTCGGCCCGCGTCCGCATGCGATTGCGGCACAGTCGCACAACCTCCTCTACAACGAAGTAGTCGACGGCTATTTCGCGCGCCACCGGGTGAAACCCGGCGTGACCGGCTGGGCGCAGATCAATGGCTGGCGCGGCGAGATGGATACCGACGAGAAGATCCGCAAGCGCACCGAATACGACCTCTATTACATCGAGAACTGGTCGCTCTGGCTCGATCTGAAGATCCTGCTCCTGACGCCGGTCCGGCTGCTGAACACGGAAAACGCCTATTGAGCGCGATCACGCATGAGCTGCCGCGCGAGGCGGTCAACGCCAAGCTTGTCGCGCTGATCTCGGCCGGCGCGATCTCGCTCGGCGTACTTCTCTCCGGCTTCGTCATCCGCGAGCCGGCTCCCTACGAACTCTACATGGCCGGGCTGATAGCGGTGTGGGCGCTGTTCGGCCTGAGGATTTCCCGCACCGTCGCGCCGCTTCTGGTGCTGCTCATCGCCTTCAACATAGGCGGCATGATCGCCATGACGCAGATGTCGGCACTGAAGGACGCACCGCTCTACATCGCCGTCTCGCTGTTCCTGGCGCTCACCGCGGTGTTCTTCGCCGCCGCCGTCGAACGGCAGCCCGGCCTCTACCGCGTGATCTTTCTCGCCTGGGTCACAGCCGCCATCTGCACCGCCGCACTCGGCATACTGGGTTATTTCCATGCCTTTCCGGGTGCCGAGATGTTCACTAAATTCGAGCGCGCCGCCGGCGCCTTCCAGGACCCGAACGTGTTCGGACCGTTCCTGACGCTGCCCGGCATTTACCTGCTCTACCGCCTTCTGACCGGCAGCCCCGCGCGGATGATCCTCTACGCCGTGCCACTGCTGATCATCGTCGGCGGCATCTTCCTGTCCTTCTCGCGCGGCGGATGGGGTCTGTTCGGCGCCTCGGCCGTGCTGCTGACGGCGATGCTGTTCCTGCAGAGTTCGAGCGGCTCGTTCCGGCTGCGCATCGTCGCCATGAGCATCGCCGCAGCCGTGCTGCTGGCCCTCGCCTTGCTGGTCGCGCTGCAGATCCCGGCCATCTCGGAATTGTTCACCGCCCGCGCCCAACTCGTCCAGGATTATGACAGCGCGCGCCTTGGCCGCTTTGCGCGCTTCGGCATCGGGTTCCTGATGGCGATGGAACACCCATTCGGCATCGGCCCGCTCGTATTCGGCCAGATGCTCGGCGAAGACACGCACAACATCTGGCTGAAGGCGCTGCTCGACTATGGCTGGCTGGGCTTTGCTTCCTACGCGATACTGATCGGCTGGACGCTTGCCGGCGGCTTCCGCATCCTGTTCCGCAACCGGCCGTGGCAACCCTATGTGCTCTGCGCCTATGTCGTGTTCGTCGGCCATATCGCGCTCGGCACGGTGATCGACACCGACCACTGGCGGCATTTCTACCTGCTTCTGGGCCTGATCTGGGGCGGCATGGGACTGGAATACCACCACCAGCGCGGCGCTGCACGGCAATCATAAATTTCATCGTCACGATGGCAAAGACCATGGGTTTCAGGCTGACGGCGTCGTATGGGTGCGAGGCAATCGAGTTCCAGCAGTTCCGATTTTCCTCGATCTGAGCCACTTTGGCCTTGCACTACAAACCTTGAGAATATAGGGGTTTTCGCGGTCCGGAGTGTAGCGCAGCCCGGTAGCGCACTTGACTGGGGGTCAAGGGGTCGTCGGTTCGAATCCGGCCACTCCGACCAAAATTTCCCCGACAATCCCCAGTTCCATCAATTCCAAAAACAGCTTGCAGCCCGATGGTAGGGAGCTGTTTTTCTGTCTATGGAAACGACTTCTTAACCATATCGCGCGCACCTTGCGGGTGCGCGGCTTGTTTCTCGTCGGCGCGTCTCAGGCAACACCCTGCACCCTAACCGGCCATCGTCGATGGCATGTCGCGGCGACGTGTAGGGCGGAGACGAAATCGGCACGACAGCGCGGGATCTTGGGTTATTCTCACATCCCGTGTGTCCACGTCGCGTCGCGACTCGGCCCAATTTCAGCGCTGCTTACTGCGGCCCGGACCTCAAAGCCCCAGCCGCTCCACCTCTTCGCGGCGCAAATGCAGGTCATAGTCGAGCAGAAACTCGTCGAGTTGCGGCGGCGCGACCGTCGTGCCGGAGAGCATCGCATGCACCTGCCCACGATGGTGAATTTCGTGCAGGAACAGATGCGCCAAAAGATCGTCGATGCGCTCCGGAATCATGCCGTTCTCACGCCGGTCGGTGACGACGCGGCGTTCGAGATCGTCTTGTGAAAGGCGGTCGCAGAAGGCGATCAGCCTCCAGTCGGCGGCGGCATGCGCCTCGGCGAGCTTTGCCGGGTCGTGATAGCCGGCGAAATCGTCGTAGGCGGCGGCGCCTACGCCACTTTCTTCCAGGAAACCCAGGTAAAGCAGGTCGACCGCCAGTATGTGGTTGAGCGTCTCCTTGATCGACGGAAAGAAGCTCGTCCGCGCAACTTCGAATTCGCCCGGCTGCAACGCGAGAACGGCGCGATAAATCCGGTCGTTGGACCAGCGATTGTTCCGCGCCATACGGCGATTGTGGGTAAGGATATCCATCCTACGGCCTGAGCAAACCAATCCAATCCGCCAACGAAACAGTAAAGCATAGAGCTGCGATGGCCAGGAATCGATTGATCATGCGCCACCGTAGCGCCTGCGTTTCAGGATCTTGCGCGACACTCCAGTTCATGGCGACATTGAGAAGCTTTGCCCTGCGCGCCACGCTGCTAAAGTTCCGAAGTTTTTCTGATCTATCCTCAACCTGCCGGCAAAGCCGAATCCCTGACATCAAAAGTCCAAACGTAGCGACGCTACAAAGGATCAACAAAAGATAGATCGCGCTTCCCGGCATCTGTTAGTCCCTGCAACTCATCAGCACCGATCGCCGAAAAAATCAGCGCTCCCCTTCGTATCTCTGCACCGTCTGCTCGATCGCGCCGAAGATCGAATGGCCGGCTTTATCCTTCATTTCGATGCGCACGGTGTCGCCGAAGCGCATGAAGGGCGTTGTCGCCGTCCCTCCGGCGATGATTTCCAGCGTGCGTAATTCTGCGATGCAGGAATAGCCGGCGCCGCCCTCCGAAACCGGTTTTCCGGGACCGCCTCCGAGCTTGTTGGAAACCGTGCCCGAGCCGATGATCGTGCCCGCGCCGAGCGCCCTGGTCTTGGCCGCATGCGCAGTGAGCTGCGGGAAATCGAATGTCATGTCGACGCCGGCATTGGCGCGGCCGAACGGCTTGCCGTTGAGATCGACGCAGAGCGGCAGGCTCACCTTGCCGCCGTCCCAGGCATCGCCCAGTTCGTCCGGCGTCACCGCGACCGGCGAGAAGGCCGAGGCCGGCTTGGACTGGTAGAAACCGAAACCTTTGGCCAGTTCGGCCGGGATCAGCCCGCGCAGCGACACGTCGTTGACCAGCATGACCAGCCGGATCGCCTCGCGCGCTTCGTCGACGCCCGCGCCCATCGCGACGTCGTCGACGATCACCGCGACCTCGCCTTCCATGTCGACGCCCCAGGCTTCGTCGGCCGCGACGATCGGATCGCGGGGGCTGAGAAACGCATCCGAGCCGCCCTGGTAGATCAACGGATCGGTCCAGAAACTTTCGGGCATTTCCGCGCCGCGCGCCTTGCGAACCAGTTCGACATGATTGACGTAAGCCGAGCCGTCGGCCCACTGATAGGCGCGCGGCAGCGGCGAATGGGCGTCATGCTCATGGAAGCGCGATGCGGGAACCGCGCCGGCCTCCAGCGATTCGGCCATGGCTGCCAGATGCGGCGAAATCCGTTTCCAGTCGTCGAGGGCAGCCTGCAGTGTTGGCGCGAGGAAGGACGCGTCGGTAAACCGCGTCAGGTCGCGCGAGACGACGACGAGTTTCCCGTCGCGGGTCCCGTCCTTCAGTGTCGCCAGCTTCATTCAGTCACCCTCACCTTTCCAGGAACACCTTGAACCCGCCATAGATCAGCCGCTTCATGTAGGGCGGCATGTTCTGCATGCCCGGCTGCAAACGCGGGTCGGCCATCACCTTCTTCATAACCTCATCACGGTGCTCGCGCGACTTGTAGGTAACGAAGGAGAACACGATTGTTTCGCCTTCTTCCTTCTCTACCGCAAGCGGAAACGACGTGACCTCGCCGTTCGGCACGTCATCGGCCTCTGCCTCGACGTAAGACAGAGCGCCGTGCTCCATCCACACCTTGGCGCCGAGTTCGGCCTGCTTCTTGTATTCCTCCCACTCGGCCTTCGGCACGGGCAGCACGAATCCATCGACGTAGCTCATGATTTGTCTCCTTCGAGGTTGCGACGATCAAAGGACGTATGAGACTTATTGGTTCCGACAACAGATCGCGGCAAATTTGCGATGGCTGCTCGCGTCAGTTCCAGTCACCCTCGATCGTCCCGTTGAAGCGTTTCTTCAGTCCGGCCCAGCAGTCGATATAGTCCTTCTGCAGCGTCTCCAGTTCGGCGGCGTAGCGGGTGATCATCTGCGGAAAGCGCGTCTCGAACATGAAGGCCATGGTGTTTTCGAGTTTCACCGGCTTCAGCTCTACCGTCGAAGCCTTCTGGAAGCCGCTTGCATCCGGCCCGTGCGCCAGCATCAGATTGTGTAGGCTGATGCCCCCGGGGACAAAACCTTCCTCCTTGGCGTCGTACTGGCCGTGGATCAGGCCCATGAACTCGCTCATGATGTTGCGGTGATACCAGGGCGGCCGGAAGGTGTTTTCGGCGACCAGCCAGCGCGGCGGAAAGATCACGAAGTCGATATTGGCCGTTCCCTCCTCGCCGCTCGGCGCGGTCAGCACGGTGAAGATCGACGGATCGGGATGATCGAACAGGATCGCGCCGACCGGCGAATAGGTAGCAAGATCATATTTGTATGGCGCATAGTTGCCATGCCACGCCACCACGTCTAGCGGCGAGTGATCGAGTTCCGTGACATGGAACTTGCCGCACCATTTGACGATCAGCCGGCACGGCGTCTCCTTCTCCTCGAACCACGCCGCCGGTGTCTTGAAGTCGCGCGGATTGGCGAGGCAGTTGGCGCCGATCGGGCCGCGGTCGGGCAGCGTGAACTTCGCGCCGTAGTTCTCGCAGATATAGCCGCGCACGGGCCCGTCGATCAGCTCGGCCTTGAACACCAGCCCACGCGGCAGCACGCAAATCTCACCCGGCCGGATTTCTATCACGCCCATCTCGGTGACGAAGCGGACGCCGCCAACCTGCGGCACGACCAGCAATTCGCCGTCGGCATTGAAGAAATGGTCGTCCACCATGTCGGTATTGGCGGTATAGACATGCGCCGCCATCCCGGCCTGGCCGAGCGCGTCGCCGGCCGTCGTCATCGTTCGGACGCCGGATATGAAATCCGTAGGGATAGTCGGCATCGCCACCGGCCCCCAGCGATACTGGCCGAGCGCCAGTTCATGGTCGGGGAGGTTCGGCGCGGCCTTCCAGCCGGAAAAATCCGTCCGCTTGAAGCGGCCGGTATGTTTTACGCTCGGCCGGATGCGGTAGAGCCACGACCTTTCATTTGTTCCGCGCGGCGCGGTGAATGGAGAGCCGGAAAGCTGCTCGGCATAGAGGCCGTAGGCGGGACGCTGCGGCGAATTGCGGCCCTGCGGCAGCGAACCGGGGAGCGTCTCGGTTTCGAAATCATTGCCGAAGCCCGGCATGTAGGAATAGCTCATGGCAAGCCTCCATCGATTGACAGCAGATCGTTACGTTTGTAACCATCCAGAATGTAACTATCAATCCTTTCGAGGCTCGCCGCGCTCGCACCTCAGGATGAAGCTTCGAGCCTCGATGCGCTCGTATCTCTGGGAAGAGGAGAGTCGCGCCAACATCCCTCATCTTGAGGCGCGAGCGCAGCGAGCCTCGAAGGACGCACGACAACCCGCCCGGCCGGAACAGCCATGGAACACGAAATCCTCGCTCTCGAATCCTTCCTGCCTTACCGGCTCAACCGGCTGGCCGACGCCGTCAGCCGGGAATTTTCAAGGATCTATCGCGATCGCTACGGCCTGACCCGGCCGGAATGGCGGCTGCTCGCCACGCTCGGCCAGTATGGCACGATGACCGCGACTGCGGTCGGCGCGCATTCCGCCATGCACAAGACGAAGGTCTCGCGCGCCGTGGCCGCGCTGGAAAAACGCAGATGGCTGACACGGTCGGCCGATGCGGCCGATCGGCGCATCGAACATCTCACACTGACCAAAGCCGGCGAGAAGATCTATCACGAGATGGTGCCGCTGGCGAAGACGTTCGAGCTACAGCTATCCAGGGCGATGAGCGCCGCGCGCTTCGCGGAGTTCGACTACGGTCTCGAGCAGCTGGAGAACCTCGTGCTCGGCGACCGTCGAAAGAAAACATGACAGGGCGCTCCGCGGCCCCTCACCAGTCCATCACCACCTTGCCCGAGCTGCCGCTCCGCATGGCGTCGAAGCCGGCCTGATAGTCGTCAATGCCGATGCGGTGCGTGATCAGCCCGGTGACATCGAGCGGACCCTGCACCAGAGCGATCATCTTGTACCAGGTCTCGAACATCTCGCGGCCATAGATGCCCTTCAGCGTCAGCATCTTGAAGATGACCTTGTTCCAGTCGATCTCGAAACCGGTCGGCGCGATGCCCAAAATGGCGATCTTGCCGCCATTGTTCATCGTGTCGATCATGTCGCGGAAGGCCGCCGCCGAGCCGGACATTTCGAGGCCGACGTCGAAACCCTCGGTCATGCCCTCCTCGCGCATAACGTCGCGCAGCTTTTCCTTGGAAGCGTCGACGACATGATGGACGCCGAGCTTCCTGGCCAGCTCCAGGCGCGCCGGGTTGATATCGGTGATCACCACCTTGCGCGCGCCGACGCATTGCGCCACCAGCGCCCCCATGATGCCGATCGGCCCGGCGCCGGTCACCAGCACATCCTCGCCGACCAGGTCGAAGGACAACGCGGTGTGGACGGCGTTGCCGAGCGGGTCGAAGATCGCCGCCACCTCGTCGGGAATGTCGTCGGGGATCGGCACGACATTGTGCTGCGGAATGGCAAGATATTCGGCGAATGCGCCCGGCCGGTTGACGCCGACCCCCAGCGTGTTGCGGCAGAGATGCCCCCTGCCCGCGCGGCAGTTGCGGCAATGGCCGCAGACGATATGCCCTTCGCCCGAGACGCGCTGGCCGATGCGGTATTCCGTCACCGCCTTGCCGAAATCGGCAACCTCGCCCACGAATTCGTGGCCGGTGACCATCGGCACCGGCACCGTCTTCTGCGCCCACTGGTCCCAATTGTAGATGTGGACATCGGTGCCGCAGATCGCCGTCTTCTTCACCTTGATCAGCACGTCGTTGGGGCCGATTTCCGGCACCGGCACCTGTTCCATCCAGATTCCGGGCTCGGCCTTGGCTTTGACGAGGGCGCGCATCATGTTCGACATCAGCGGGCTCCCGATCCGTCGCGCCGGGTTCGGCAACGACCCCCCTCTGGCCTGCCGGCCATCTCCCCCTCAAGGGGGGAGATTGGCAGCTTTAGGCTCAGCGCCTTTTCCGCGACGTTGACGATTGGTGAAAACGATGGCGACAGCCGATCTCCCCCCTTGAGGGGGAGATGGCCGGCAGGCCAGAGGGGGGTCGGTGCAGAAATAAGGTCCAACATCAAACTACTCCCAACTCCCGTCCCACCACTCCAAACGCCTCCACCGCGCGGTCGATATCTGCTTCCGAATGCGCCGCCGACATCTGCGTGCGGATGCGCGCCTGCCCCTTCGGCACCACGGGGAACGAGAAGCCTATTACATAAATGCCGTGGCCAAGCAGCCGCCCAGCCATCTCCTGCGCGAGAGCGGCATCGCCCAGCATCACCGGAATGATCGGGTGGTCGGCCCCGGCGAGTTGGAACCCGAGCTTCGTCATGCCCGACCGGAACCGCGCTGCGTTGGCGTAGAGCTTTTTCCTCAGCCCGTCGCCGGCCGCCACCATGTCGAACACCTTCAGCGACGCGCCGGCAATCGCCGGCATCAGCGTGTTGGAGAAAAGATAGGGCCGTGAGCGCTGGCGCAACCAGTCAACGACCTCGCGCTTGGCCGACGTATAGCCACCCGACGCGCCGCCCAGCGCCTTGCCGAGCGTGCCGGTGATGATGTCGATGCGGCCCTCCACGCCGCAATGCTCGGCCGAACCGCGGCCGTTCTTGCCGACGAAACCGACTGCATGGCTGTCGTCGACCATCACCATCGCATCGTATTTTTCAGCCAGGTCGCACACCCCCTGGAGATTGGCGATGATGCCGTCCATGGAAAAAACGCCGTCGGTGGCGATCAGCTTGAAGCGGCTGCCTTCGGCCTTTTTCAGCTCCTCCTCAAGCGCCGCCATGTCGTTGTTGGCATAGCGGAACCGCTTCGCCTTGGAGAGCCTGACGCCGTCGATGATCGAGGCATGGTTCAGCGCGTCGGAAATGACCGCGTCCTCTTCGGAAAGCACCGTCTCGAATAGACCGCCATTGGCGTCGAAACACGAGCCGTAGAGGATCGTGTCCTCCATGCCGAGAAAGCCGGAAATCTTCGCTTCCAGCTGCTTGTGCTCTTCCTGCGTGCCGCAGATGAAGCGCACCGAGGCCATGCCGTAGCCGTAGCGATCGAGGGCGGACTTCGCGGCCTCGCGCAGTTCCTCGCTGTCGGCGAGGCCGAGATAATTGTTGGCGCAGAAATTCAGGAGAGCCTTGCCGCCGACCTCGATCGCCGCCGATTGCGGCGAAGTGATCACCCGCTCGGATTTGTAGAGCCCGGCCGATTTCAGCCCTTCGAGTTCGGAAGACAGATGGGAAAGAAACGCATCGCTCATACGGAAGATCGCCTCGTTGGAAAGTTCGGCCGACGTTCGCGCCGCACACACCAAAAAGCTATCGGAAATACGACTGGCGGCAAATCCGTGTTCGGATGCCCAATCGCAGGCACGGTCGCTGGAGATCGGCCGCCTGGCGGACGCCGAGATCGTCTGCCTCGACCGATGCCTCGCGCCCTGCGAAACGCCGAAATACGCGCCTGTACGCTCCGGTCCCCATCTGATGAGCAAGTTCCAAGCGACGACGAAATAGCCGTCTTGTGGTCGCCAGAGCCTCCTTCTCCCCGTGAACGGGAGAAGGGAGGAAAAACCTCAGAAAAACGCCTGAAGCCCCGTCTGTGCGCGGCCGAGGATCAGCGCGTGCACGTCGTGCGTGCCCTCATAGGTGTTGACCGTTTCGAGGTTCTGCGCGTGGCGCATCACATGGTAGCCGATCTGGATGCCGTTGCCGCCATGCATGTCGCGGGCCTGGCGGGCAATGTCGAGCGCCTTGCCGCAATTGTTGCGTTTGACGATCGAGATCATCTCCGGGGCCATCTTGCCCTCGTCCATCAGGCGGCCGACGCGCAACGAACCCTGCAGGCCGAGCGCGATCTCGGTCTGCATATCGGCGAGCTTCTTCTGGTAAAGCTGCGTCTGGGCAAGCGGCCTGCCGAACTGTTTTCTGTCCAGCCCATACTGCCGCGCCCGGTGCCAGCAATCCTCGGCCGCGCCCATTGCGCCCCATGAGATGCCGTAGCGGGCACGGTTGAGACAGCCGAACGGCCCCTTCAGGCCCGATACGTTGGGCAAAAGCGCGTCTTCGCCGACCTCGACGTCTTCCATGACGACCTCGCCGGTGATCGACGCGCGCAAGCTCAGCTTCCCGCCGATCTTCGGCGCCGAAAGCCCCTTCATGCCCTTTTCAAGGACAAAGCCGCGGATCTGGTTGTCGTGCGCCGCGGATTTGGCCCAGACGACGAAAACGTCTGCGATCGGCGCATTGGAGATCCACATTTTCGAGCCGGAAATCCGGTAGCCGTTCGCCGTCTTCTCGGCCCGCGTCTTCATGCCGCCCGGATCGGAGCCCGCATCCGGCTCGGTCAGGCCGAAGCAGCCGATCCATTCGCCCGAGGCCAGCTTCGGCAGATATTTCTGGCGCTGCTCTTCCGAGCCGTAGGCATGGATCGGGTACATGACCAGCGACGACTGCACGCTCATCATGGAGCGGTAGCCGGAATCGACGCGCTCAACCTCGCGCGCGACCAGCCCATAAGTCACATAGCCGGCGCCGATGCCGCCATATTCCTCCGGAATGGTGATGCCGAGCAGACCGGCCTCGCCCATCTCGCGAAAGATCGACGGATCCGTCACTTCGTTGAGGTAGGCTTCCTCGATACGGGGCGCGAGCTTGTCAGCGGTGAAGCTTGCGGCCGCGTCGCGGATCATCCGCTCTTCTTCGCTCAGCTGATCCTCGAGAAGGAAGGGGTCGTTCCAGACGAAGGACGCGGCCTTGGCCGTCCTGCTTTCAAAATTCATGATCATTTCCGAAATTTTTCGTGGGGTTCGGCGGACAGTTTAAAGGGTAATGTCCGGCAGTGAAATGCCTATTATCGAGGCACGCCGCCGGCAAATCCCAAATCGTTCCTAATCCCGCAACGCATCGCTAACCAGAATACAGGTTTGCGGCGCACGCCGGGAATAGGTCGGTTTGACTTGCCGACATGTTAACCCTTTGCCCGACATGGTCCGATGACGTATCGAGCATTGGGTTCAGGGGCTATTTTCATATGTCGCAGCAGCCGGCAAACACCAGCGCTCGAAAGCTTATCCTGCTCTTCAAGGGCGCCTACTGGATCGCGCTTCTGATCATCGCGGCCATGGCGATGGCCTCCTTCATCCTCCTGCAGCAGATGATGGCCGCGCAGCAGCACGATCAGACGCTGCTGGCTCTCACCGGCACCCAAAAGGCGCTTTCGCAGCGCGTGGTGTTCCTGGCCAACGCCGCCGATACCGCGCCGCGCAATGAGCAGCCGGCGCTGGTCCGCCTCCTCAAGGAAGCGACCAACGAGTTCGAGAAGAATTACGACCTGCTGCTCGAGCGCACCAGCGCCGATCCGATGTCGCCCGCCCGCCACGACCCGCAGACAGTGGAAGGCGTGTTGTTCGCCAAGCCGCACCACCTCGATTTCTTCTCGAATGGTCTGGCCGCGAATGGCTGGCGCTTTATCGCCGCACTCGAATCTCAGCTCGGCATCGGCACTTCCGGCGTCAGCTACATGGCAGGCCGGGAGCGGGCGCAGCTCGATGAGACCGTCGCGCGCGCCACGCTCGACGGCTACGCAGCGCTTGGCGAGCGCATCGCCTCCCATGCCGACCAGCGCCTGGAAAGCATGCTCGACCTGCACCGCACGTTGTTTTACGCCACCATCGGCATCATCGTCCTGGTCGCGCTGTTCATCTTTAGGCCAATGTCGAACGTGGTGCTGCGGCGGACCCACGAACTGGTCGACGCGCGCAACTCCATGGCCTTCATCGCCATCCATGACGGCCTGACCGGCCTTTACAACCGCACATTCCTGACCGACCATTTCGACACGCTGATCACGGGCGCGCACCGGCGCCAGGAGCGCCTCGCCGTCGTCCAGATCGACCTAGACCGCTTCAAGCAGATCAACGACACGCTCGGCCACGCCGCCGGCGACTATGTGCTTGTGGTGACCGCCCAGCGCATGCGCGATTCCTGCCGCGCTTCCGACCTTTGCGTCCGGCTCGGTGGCGACGAATTCGTCATGATCCTCAACGGCGCCGGCGCCACCGAGGACATCAACATGGTCGCCAAGCGCATCCTGGAATGCATCAACGAGCCGATCAGCTTCCAGGGCGCGACGATCCACCCCGGCGCCAGCGCTGGCATCGCCGTCTATCCGGTCGACGCCGACAATGCAGCCGACCTCACCGTGCATGCCGACCTCGCGCTCTACTCGGCCAAGAAGCTCGGCGGCGGCGCGTTCTCCTTCTTCTCGGAGGAGCTGCGGCGCGAACTGGAGCACCGCAAGCAGCTGGAGGCCGACCTCAAGGCGGCGATCGCGCTGGAATCGTTCAGCATCTACTACCAGCCGCAGGTTTCCATCTCGAACGGCGCCATTACCGGCGTCGAGGCGCTGGTGCGCTGGAAGCATCCCGAACGTGGCATGGTATCGCCGGGCGAATTCATACCGGTCGCGGAAAAATCCGGCCTGATGGCCGAGATAGGCCGCATCATCGTGCGAAAGGCGATCAGCGAGGCCGCCGAATGGCATCGCGCAGGCATCGGCTTCGGCCGCATCGCGATCAACGTCTCGGGCTCGGAACTGCGCGAGAACGATTTCGACAGCTTCCTGTTCGAGACTCTGGAAAGAGCCGGTCTGCCGCCCGAAAAACTGTCGCTGGAAATCGTCGAGTCCGTCATCCTCGACGACGAAAAGACCGGCATCGCGGCCAAACTGCGCCACATCCGCTCGGCCGGCGTGCATCTGGAACTCGACGATTTCGGCACCGGCTATGCCTCGCTCAGCCACGTCAATCCCAACGAGATCGACCGCCTGAAGATCGACCGCCGCTTCGTCCAGAACATCAATTCGAACGGCGACAACACCAAGATCGTGCGCGCCATCACCGAGCTTGCCCGCGGCCTCGGCATTTCCATCATTGCCGAGGGCGCCGAAACCGAAGCCGAGCTCGATTCCCTCGTTTCGATCGGCTGCGACCAGGTCCAGGGCTACCACATCGCCTTCCCGATGCCCGACGAGAAGGCGCGCGAATGGCTGATGTCGCGCGCGCCCAAGAAGCCGGTGCTGACGGTGCTGCAGGGGAGCCGGGCGTAGGAGCGGACTCGGCAATTGGAGACAGCGCTCGATGGGAAAGATCGGACCTTAAGCAGACCCTTGATGTAAGCCGAATTCTCACCAACTAGGAGGGATTGTCGGAAATCTGCTAGGCAGGGTTGTGCCAGGGTTGAGACGACATATTCTGGTCCGAGGCAGCGCATGCAACTTCGCCATCTCAATACATTTGCTGCGGTTGCTGACACTCTCAACTTCACGCGCGCGGCTGAACGCGTCCATCTTTCCCAGTCAAGTGTAACCGAACAGATTCAGACGCTGGAGGCCGATCTCGGCATACGGCTCTTCGATCGTTCGCGCAGGAGGCTCTCGCTCACTCCAGCGGGGCAGCGCCTGCTTGGCTATGCCACAGAACTGCTCAAACTTGCCGACGAAGCGCATTCCGCGGTTGCTGAGGCTTCCGATACCATTTCCGGGAGCCTCGTCATCGGTGGCCTTGAAACGCTTTGCGCAACTCGGCTGCCGGAGTTGATTGCAGAATTCCACCGCCGATACTCTGCCGTGGAGTTGACCCTGAAGACCGCAGACAGCGGCGGTCTGCGCAGCGGGATAAGGAGTGGCGATCTGGACGTAGGCTTCTTCTTCGGTGAGGCGCCGGCAGCAACAGATGTTCAGAGCGTATCTGTGGCCGAGGAGCAGTTGTTGATCATCCTGCCGCCGGACCATCGATTGGCTGGACGCAAAGAGGTCGGGCCTGAAGATCTTGCCGACGATGCCTTTCTGGTCACGCAACCCGGTTGCGTCTATCGAAAGATGTTCGACGAGGCTTTTGCCGGAACTCCGCCAGAACGCCCGAAACCCGTAGGAGAGTTCGCAAGCATCGGTTCGATACGGGGACTTGTCGAGGCGGGCCTCGGCTGCGCGCTGGTTCCCCGATCAGCCCTCGCCGTGCACCCCGGCCATCTCGTCGCCATTCCATGGTCCGGCAGGAGCCGGACAACCCCTGTCACAATGATGTGGCGACGCCGGCGCGTGCATGCTCCGGCGATAGCGGCGTTCCTCGCAACCGCCAGAGAATGCCTTGGCGGTCAGACCAGGCGTTGACCGCCATCGACATGGACCACCGTGCCGGAGATGAAACCATTGCGCATGATCGATTCAATAGCCTGTGCGATGTCGCCTGCCTGACCGATTCTTCCGACCGGCAGCCGCTTTGCCATGGCTTCCAGTGCCGCGTTTTTCCCTTCCCCAGCGACCGAATCCCAGATCGGCGTGTCTACCCATCCCGGTGAGACGGCATTCACGCGTATTGGCGCGAGCTCGACGGCAAGCGCATAGACGAGAGACTCGATCGCTCCGTTGATTGCGGCCACGACCGACCCTTTCGGTGCCGGCCGATATGCTGCAATGCCCGACGTAAAGGTGATCGATCCACCAGGAGCCAGGCGGGGAGCGCCATGCTTGGCCAGCAGAAGCGGTGCAATCACTTTCGAGTCAACGACGCGACGCGCAGTCGAAATGTTCATGTCAGGCAGCGGCACGTAGACGCCACCCACGTCAGCGGCGGTCGAGACAATGTGATGCAGGTCGCCGACCGATCGAAACAGTCGCTCCACGTCATCTTCGCGGGTGGCATCCGCCCCGACCGTTTGCAGCCATGACACCTTGCCTAGCTTTTCACGGGCCTGTGAGAGTCGTTCCGATGATCGGCCGACAATCGTGACCGCAACCCCCGCTGTGAGCAATCTTTCGGCAAGCGCAAGTCCCATACCGGAACTGCCGCCGACAATAAGAACGTGCTCGCGAGTTTTTGCTTCTGCCAAAGCCAGTCTCCTTCAACCTGTTTGCGGGCGCTAGAAACTGCGCCCCGAATGGCTGGAGGTTTACTCGGCCAGGAGCCGCGAACGGAAACGGGAAGATACGATTGTGCAGATCGGAGAATCCGATGATCGACATCGCAGCGAGCGCAATATTCTGTGCGAGCGCCACGAACGCAACGACAGGCTAAGTGTCGCCATCCCATTGAGGCTGTGTGAAGACTCCGGCCGTTCTGTGGAAAGATCGCCGGCTGCGACCTAGTCGCTCCCGCAGCCCAACAGGTCAGCCCGGCATCGTCACATCCGCGTCCTCAATAGCGTAGCGGGCGTAGCGGAAGTCGCGGATGTTCAGGATCTCCTCGCCGGACCATTGCAGCAGGATAAAATAGCTCGGTGCGCCGGAAGGGTCGCTCTCGTCGAACACCAGCACGGCGGGACGCCTCTCGACGAAACCCGGAGCGAGACGCCAGCCGGCGACCCGCGCGTAATTGCCGAAATAGTTCGCCACCTCGCGCCGGCCGTTCATGCGGCTCCGGTTGACCAGTTCGAGCCGCACCTCGCCGGCCAAAAGGTCGCGCAGCGCATCGAAGTCGCGCGCGTTGAAGCGATCGACATAAAGCGCAAGACGCCTGCGCTCGTGCTCCTCCAGCACCGGCGGCGCTATATCTTCGGGCTCGCCGGCAAGTTCGCGCAGCCGCATGCGTCCGCGATGCAGGGAAGCCTTGACCGAAGGCATGGTCAGGCCGGTGACGCCGCCGATCTCCTGCAGCGAATAGCCGAGAACGTCCATCAGGATGACGGCGCTGCGCTGCGCCACCGGCAGGCGCATAAAGGTGCGCAGGCTTGCGGCGGCCGCTTGGCGAGCATCCACAGCGGATACGGGATCGGCGATCATTTCCGTTTCCTCGTCTGATTGGACGGCATTTTGCCGGGCGCGGCGGCGCAGGAAATCGAGCGCGGCATTGTGGGCGATGCGAAACAGCCAGCCCTCCGGCCGGGCGATAGGCCCTGCCCTGGGCAAGGCCTCCATGGCCCGTAGCAGCGCCTCCTGCAAAATGTCCTCGCCGTCGACGACGGAGCCGGTCATGCGGGCGCAGTAGCGATGCAGCTTAGGGCGCAACTCGCGAAACAGCCGGGCGAAGGCCTCGCTTGCGTCCGGCTGATCGGCATGCGGCGCGTTGGCCGGGCTGTCGTTCACGCGCCGAGCATCCGGTAGTCGCCCACTATGGTCGCCTCGTTCGCCTGCGGCTGCTCCATCACACGCTCTTTGAGATCGGCCTGGAATTTTCGGAAGGCATCCAGCTTGGGGATAGGACTATCGCCGCCGTCGTTCTCCACCAGGTGGACGAAAGAACCGTCGGCGAGCTTCAGGGCGATGTAACGGACGCCTTCCGGCGCTTGCGCGTGAAGCTCCTTGAACACATTCTGGATCAGGCGCTCGTTCTCCCCGGTGCTTTCGGGCTTAGTCCGGTATCGTATCAGAGTTCGTTTCATGGCAGCTACTCCATTGGTGTGTCCTGCCATAAGACGTCCGGGACATGCGAAAGGATTCGCCCGGGATCGAAAAATTTGAGCCAAGCGAGACGGCCATGCTACGCTGTCACTGGGCGACAGATTTGAAACGGCCATCACAGCCGAGATTCGCCGCCAAGCCGTGGACCCTCAACGATGTTGAGACTGCGCACCGTCAGATCGTCGACTTCCAGTGATCGAATTCGCGCCTTGCGAATTGACAGCCGGCCGATCGCGATTGCGGTGAAGGCGAGAGCGCCGACGGCGACCGCGCCTGCGGCCATTGCCTGGAGCGTCGCCGATCTCGATCGCGCAATCTGCGATGGACGGATGCGGGTAAGCATGTTCAAGGCTCCCGGTGGTTTCGGAATTTGGCCAACGCGCGCCGGGGCAGGATGTTCCTGACGGGAAGTTGCTGCTGCGGCTGCGTCGATCTTCGTCTTGCTAAATCCGCATGGCGAATCTGATCCCGTCATAGACCGCGGCATGAATGTTCCGCGCCGCGACCGCATCGCCGATGCGCAGCAGCGTGAAACCGGCATCCGGCCTCTTCTGTGGGAAAATGTCGCCGCCCCCGACCAGCCTCTCGTAATCCACCGCGCCGCCATTCCTCGAAAGCGGTTTTAGCGCCAGATAGAGATCGTCCAGAGGCAGCGTGCCGTGCTCGACCACCACCTGGTCGACGCGGCGCTCGCCACGCCAGCCTTTGGCGAAATCCGAAGAAAGCGTCGCAACCAGTTGATTTCCCTCGCGGCGAACGGAATGCAGGCGCGTGTTGATGGTGATCGTGACGCCCCTCTCGTGGAAGGCGCGCATATAAGGCACATGGTTCATGCCGCCCATTTCGGGTGCGAAAAACCGCTCCGGCGAGACCAGTTCGAGCTTCGCGCCGGCATTGGCGATCAGTTCAGCCGCCGTCATGCCCTGGTGGCCGCCATTGTCGTCGTAGAGGAGCACGTTTTCGGCCGGCTTCACGCTGCCGGCGATGATGTCCCAGCTCGACGTCACCAGATCGTCGCCTGCTTCCAGCGGCGGGTTCTGCGGCAGGCCGCCGGTGGCGACGATCACCACATCCGGCGCAAGCGCCAGCACATCATCCTTCTCGGCCCATGTGTCGTAGCGGATTTCAACGCCGAGCCTCTCGAGTTCTGAAAGCCGCCAGTCGACGATGCCGACCAGTTCCTTGCGGCGCGGGCTTTGCGCCGCGAGCCGGACCTGCCCGCCGGCCTGCCCCGACGCCTCCAGCACGGTCACCGAATGGCCGCGCTCGGCTGCCACTCTGGCCGCCTCAAGCCCCGCCGCCCCCGCGCCGACAACCACCACTTTCTTCAGCGGACCGTCCGCCCGGCGGATGACATGCGGGATCGTCGCCTCGCGCCCGGTCGCGGCGTTGTGGATGCACAGTGCCTCGCCGCCCTCATAGATGCGGTCGAGGCAGTAGGTCGCGCCAACGCACGGACGGATTTCGTGCTCGCGACCCTCCATGACCTTTCTGACGATGTGCGGGTCGGCCAGATGCGCGCGGGTCATGCCGACCATGTCCAGTTTTCCGCTCGCGATGGCGTGCCGCGCCGTCGCGATATCCGCAATGCGGGCAGCGTGAAATGTCGGAAACTTCGTCGCCGCCCTCACCTCGCCGGCAAAATCGAGATGTGGCGACGAGCGCATGCCGGTGATCGGAATGACGTTGGTCAGTGCCGCGTCCGTCTCGATCGAGCCGCGGATGATGTTCAGGAAATCGAACTTTCCCGATGCCGCAAGCCGCCGGGCGATCTCGACGCCCTCGTCCTTCGACAGGCCCTTTTCGAAATCTTCATCCGCCACCATGCGGATGCCAACGATGAACTTTTCGCCGACCGCCTCGCGCACCGCATCGATCACCCGCCAGGTGAAGCGCAGCCGGTTCTCCAGCGAGCCGCCATATTCGTCGTCGCGAAAATTCGTCGCCGGCGACCAGAACCCGTCCATCAGATGGCCGTAAGCCTCGAACTCCATGCCGTCGAGACCGGCCGCCTGCATCCGCTGCGCAGCGCTCGCATAGTCGGCGACGATGCGGTCCAGATCCCAATCCTCGGCAATCTTCGGAAACGAGCGGTGCGCCGGTTCGCGCACCGGCGAGGCCGAGAGCACCGGCAGCCAGTCGGCCCTGTTCCAGCCGGTGCGGCGGCCAAGATGCGTCAGCTGGATCATCACCTTGCAGTCGTGCTCGTGACAGGAATCGGCCAATTCGCTCAGCCACGGCACGATCTCGTCGCGATAGGCCTGGAGATTGCCGAAGGCGGCCGGACTGTCGCGCGAGACGATCGCCGAGCCCGCCGTCATGGTCAGCGCCATGCCGCCCTTCGCCTTTTCGGCATGATAGAGCCGGTAGCGCTCCTTGGGCATGCCGTCCTCGGAATAGGCCGGCTCGTGCGCGGTCGACATGACGCGGTTCTTCAGCGTCAGGTGTTTGAGCTGGTAAGGCTGAAGAAGCGGGTCGTTGCTCATCATGGTCTTTCGTTCCGACACAATATGTCTATAAGCGCCCGCTAAAGCATCGTCCCGCAGACTTTTCGGACAAGGTCATGCGGCCAATCAACACGCTCATTCCGATTTGCGTCGGAATGAGAGGAGCAGAAGATGACCGAAACCGACAACCTTACCCAACTCGGGGCGCGCGTGGAAACGCCCGCCTCGCCCGAAGCCGCCATACTGGAGACCGTGCCTTACACGCGCGGTGAAGGACCGCCCGCGATCGTGCGCTTCACCTGTCCGGAATTCACCTCGCTCTGCCCGGTGACCGGCCAGCCCGATTTCGCGCACATCGTCATCGACTATGCGCCCGACGCGGCGCTGGTGGAATCCAAATCGCTGAAGCTGTTCATGGTCTCGTTCCGCAATCATGGCGCGTTCCATGAGGATTGCACCGTCATGATCGGCCGCCGCGTCATCGAGGCGACGAAGCCGCTTTGGCTGCGCATCGCCGGCTACTGGTATCCGCGCGGCGGCATACCGATCGACGTGTTCTGGCAGACCGGCGCGCCGCCGGAAGGCGCGTGGCTGCCGGATACCGGCGTCGCGCCGTATCGCGGGCGGGGTTGAGCGAGCAGGCGCCCGCCCAACCGCGCCGCTCAGTTGCGGCTGCCATCATGCCGTCTGGAGCCAAACCTTCTGCAGATCCATCTGGAACGTCGGGTGGATGCCGTGGTCCTTCACCGCCTCGGACATGTGGCAATAAAGCGATTGCCAGTACGGCTGAATAATGACGCCGGAGTCCTGCAGTATCTGCTCGATGTCCTTCATGATCTCGCGGCGTTTTTCGGGGTCGACAATCGCCAGCGCCTCATTGAGCTTGGCGTCGAATTCGGGATTGGAATAGCCGCTCTCGTTCCAGGCCTCTCCGGTCCTGTAGCCGAGCGCCAGAACCTGCACCCCGAGCGGGCGCATGTACCAGATGGTCATTGAATAGGGATACTTCGTCCAGTCGTTCCAGAACGTAGAGCCCGGCAGAACCGTGCGCTTCACCTTGATTCCGGCTTCGCGCAGTTGCGCCGCGATGGCGTCGCCCGTGTTCTTCTGCCAGTCGTCCTCTACCGTTATCAGGTCGTGCTCGAAGTCGATCTGTCCGGCTTCCTCCAGAAGCTTTTTTGCACCTTCCAGGTCCCGCTGCTTCTTCGGCAGTTCGGCGTATTCGGGATGGATCGGGGCCACATGGTGGTTCTCGCCGACCGTGCCGCGATCGCCATAGCCGAGTTGCAGCACCACATTGTTGTCGACCGCCATCTGAAGGGCATTGCGCACCCGCTGGTCGTCATAGGGCTTGTTGGTGACATTGGTGCGCGCAACCAGCGTCGTCGCCGTCGCCACTTCCGATTTCACCAGGCCCATGCCGTCGAGTATGTCCACATAGTCGGCCGGCGTCTCGAAATTGGCCTGGATTTCTCCGGATTCGAAGGCATTGAGCATCGCCGCCGGATCGGTGCCGTAGTCGATGAACTCGACCCCGTCGAGCAGCGCCTCCCCGCCCCACCAGCTTCCGTTTTCCCGGCGTTTGACCACGGCTTTAGAGCCTACGTCGTAAGAAACGAGTTCGAACGCCCCCGTACCTATCGGCTTGGCGACCGGATCGGCGCCGTCCGCCTCGAAACTCCGGTGCACGACGAGCGCCGGATAGTCCGTCAGATTGGGAATGATGGAAATGTCCGGGTTGTTGAGCACCAGCTTCACCGTATGGTCGTCGACGCGTGTGATCGCGCCTTCCCGGGCGCGGCCGGTCGCCTCGTCGATCAGGGAGCCCACCCGTGCGGCCATGGAATTGCCCGTGGCCGCCTTGTCGCACCAGCGGTTGAGGTTGAAGATCACGTCATCAGCGTTGAACGCGTCGCCATTGTTCCAGGTCACGTCCTTCCTGACGTGCAGCACATATTCGGTGGCCTCGTCGTTCACATCCCAGCTTTCGAGCAGCACCGGTTCGAAGGTGAAACTGCGCGTATAGGCGACCAGCGGCTCCAGGAAGGTCCGGGTGATGTTCGCCATCTCCACCCAGTCATAGGTGCGCGGGTCCTTCTGCGCCTTCACGGCCATCGCCACCTTCAGCACGCCGCCCTTCTTGGCTTCCTGGGCCACCGCCTGCGTGGGAGCGGCCAGCCCGATCATGCCATAGGCGAATGCGGTCGATGCGCCCATCGCGCTCGCCATCGCCAGAAACTCGCGCCGGTCCATGCGGCCGGCCCGTGTCGCCTCGGCCATCCGCTCAACGACCGCGGGGACGCGGTCTTCATTGCTCCTGAAGAATGTCATTGGTTCCTCCCTGATGTTTCTTCTTGCTCGTTCGCCTCAGTACCAGGCGTCATCCATCTGGCCTTTTTTGCGGGCCATGAAATCCTTCAGCGCCTCGTCGATGCCCTCGTCCAGCGGCGGGGCTTCGTATTCGGCGAGCGCCTTCTTCCAACGCTTGTTGGCGCGGATGGCTGCGTCCTCGCTTCCCGCCGCTTCCCATTTCTCGTAAGGCTCGTTGTCGGCGATTTCCGAATCCCAGAAGGCCGTCTCGTAATTCTGCATCGTGTGGGCGCAGCCGAAGAAGTGGCTGCCTGGCCCCACCTCTTTGAAGGCGTCCAGCGCCAATTGGTTTTCGTCGATCCTGACACCGTCGAGATAAGTGTGCAGCGCGCCGCAGAAATCGGCGTCCATGACGAATTTCTCGTAGGACATGGAGAGCAGCCCATCGAGGAAGCCGGCGGAGTGGAGAATGAAATTCGCCCCGCAATGCACGGCCGCAAGCATCGACATGGTGGCCTCGTTCATCGCGTGCGCGTCGGGCAGCTTCGAGGTCGTGAAATTGCCGGAGCAGCGGAGCGGCAAGTTCAGCCGCCGAGCGAGTTGCCCGATGACCATCGAGCCGATTGCCGGTTCCGGCGTGCCGAAGGTCGGCGAGCCCGAGCGCAGCGACATGGACGACAAAAAATTGCCGAAGATCACCGGCGCGCCTGGGCGTTCTAGCTGCGTCAGCGCGCAGCCGGCCATGGTTTCGGCCAGCGACTGGGCGATCGCGCCGGCGTTGGTGACCGGCCCCATGGCGCCGCCGAGGATGAACGGCACGATCACCGCCGCCTGGCTGGCACGGGCGTATGCGCGCAGTACGGTTGTCATCGTCGCGTCCCAGACCAGTGGCGAATTGACGTTGACATTGCCGAGGATGACGCAGTTCTCGTCGGCGAATTTTTCGCCGAAGACGATGCGGGCCATCTCGATCGAATCTTCCGCTCTGGCTTCGGAAGTCACCGAACCCATGAAGCCGCGGTCGGAATATTTTACATGGGAGTAAACCATGTCGAGATGGCGCTTGTTCACCGGCACGTCGACCGGTTCGCAGATCGTGCCGCCCGAATGATGCAGCCAGGGCGACGACTGCGCCAGTTTCACGAAGTTGCGGAAATCCTCGATCGTGCCGTAGCGGCGGCCCTTTTCCAAATCCATGACGAAGGGCGAGCCATAGGCCGGCGAGAAGACGACATTCTTGCCGCCGATCTGCACGGAGTTCGCCGGATTGCGCGCATGCTGCGTGAACTCGGCCGGCGCGGTTTTCAGAATCTCGCGCAGCATGCCGGGCTCGAATTTCACCAACGCGCCGTCGATCCTGGCCCCTGCCCGCTTCCAGTGGTCGAGTGCGGCCGCATCGTCGCGGAACTCGATGCCGATCTCGGCCAGGATGCGGTCGGCCGTCGCCTCGATCCTGAGAAGATTTTCCTCGGAAAGAATGTCGTAGGTCGGGATGTTGCGGACGATATAGGGCCGGCCATGACCCTGGCTGCCATGCGAGCGCAATTCGCGCCGCGCGATCCTGCCGCCACCGCGCTCGCGGCGGGGCGGCGCCGGTTTCTCGATCATCTCGCCCGTCATTTCCGCCATTCCGCCTCCAGCAAATTCCGACCCTGTTTTCATGAAACTAGCCCCACGTTCCATGCTTGTGACGCTGGAAAATCCTGATGGCTTCTATAAGCTGGGTTTATGCAAAGCCTTCGCCATCTCCTCCCCTCCGCGGGCTCCCTCATCGTCTTCGAGGCCGCCGGCAGGCTCGGCAGCTTCACCGCCGCCGGGCGAGAGCTCGGCATGTCGCAGGCCGCGGTTTCCTACGCTGTGCGGGGATTGGAACGGCAGCTCGGCGTGGCCCTGTTCCTGCGCAAGCATCGCCAGGTGCGGCTGACGGAGGCCGGCGAGCGCTTCTTCGCCGACGTCACGCTCGGCCTCTCGCATATCCGCAAGTCGGCCGAGGAGTTGCGCGCCTTCGCAGGCGGAGGACATGTGACGCTCTCGGCCTCCACCGCCTTTGCCTCGTTCTGGATGATGCCGCGGCTGCAGCAGTTCCGCGACGACCTGCCCGGCATCGATCTCCGCATCCAAACCTCGGACCGGGACATCGACCTCATCGCCGAAGGCATCCCGCTCGGCATACGCGGCGGGGCGGCGGCGGATTTTCCGTTCTACGATTGCCTGCCGCTGGCGACGGAAGAGATCTATGCCGTGGCGGGCGCATCCTATGCCGGCCGCAACGGCGCGCCGAAATCGGTCGCCGAGCTGACGCGCCATCGCCTCATCCATCTCGAAGAGCCGTTCCGGGAGGCCGCGACATGGAACGAATGGTTCCAATCGGCCGGCATCAACGGCGCGGTGGCCAATCGCGGACTGCTCATCAATGACTATGTCCCCGTCATCCAGGCGGTGATGGGAGGCCAGGGCATCGCGCTCGGCTGGCGGCACTTGACGGACAGGCTGGTCGAGAGCGGTCTGCTGGTTCAGGTCACCGACCATGTGATGCGGACCGGCAAGGCTTTCCACGTCGTCTGGCCGAAGCACCGCGAGCTTTCGGCCAGCGCGAGAAAGGTGCGCGATTGGCTCGCCGCGCAGGAGTGAAGCAGAGTCGGGCGGAATAAAAACTCTCGACCGAATCTCAGACTGGTATGAAGACCATCGCCAGACAGCCTCCTTGATCGCTAACCCACGTGCGATCTGCATTGTCAGTTACGCTGTTCGAACTCTTTAGACTGCCAAGTTTTTTTCGGGCAGATCCACCCTCACCTTTTATAAAACGCGCGTCCTTCCCAGACTGAAGCACGATAAATGCATATGGTTCGTCTGGAACACCCCGAAAGGCAGGTTCGCTGATCGAAGTGTCGTGACAGAGCACTACTTTATGCAGATTCAATGTTGACGTCTCCATCGCAATTACGCGAGGTTTCCCGATGATCGCTCTGCGTTGACGAGCGATCTGGGTACGAACTGTGGCGGGGTTATGGCCAATTAGCTTCGACACTGCTTCGGCTGCGGAGACATCTTTATTTTCAATCAGAAGATTCCGTACGGCTTCGGTTGTACCTTTCACTGATTTCCTCCTGGCTCTCTCGACGACTGATGCTCCATACAGATACCCACATATTTTGCAAAATCAAGCGTAATTGCAAATAATTGTGCAATGTGCTTTCTCTCTCCCCTTGCAGTATGCTTTCTCTCCCTTTGACTCTCCGAATCCGGTTACACTCTGCGCCATGCCGATACGCCAGCTTTCAGAAACGATGATCAACCAGATCGCCGCCGGCGAGGTCATCGAGCGTCCGGCAAGCGTCGTCAAAGAACTGGTCGAGAACGCCATCGACGCGGACGCGGCGCGCGTCGAGATCGTCACTGCCGGCGGCGGGCTCAATCTGGTGCGCGTCAGCGATGACGGCGCCGGCATTCCGGAAGACGAGCTGGAACTGGCGGTGGCGCGCCACTGCACGTCGAAGCTCTCCACCGACATCCACGACATACGCTCGCTCGGCTTTCGCGGCGAAGCGCTGCCCTCGATCGGCTCGGTGGCGCGGCTGACGATCCGCTCGCGCACGGCTGATGGCGACGGCGGCGCCGAGATCGCCGTCGAAGGCGGCCACCTCGCTGCTGTGCGGCCGGCGGCGGCCAATCGCGGCACGACAGTCGAGGTCCGCGACCTGTTCTTCGCGACGCCGGCGCGGCTCAAATTCATGAAAGGCGAGCGCGCCGAATCCACCGCCACGGCCGACATCGTCAGGCGCATCGCCATCGCCTTTCCTGCGGTGCGCTTCACGCTTTCGGGGCCGGATCGCTCGACGCTGGAGTTTCCGGCGAGCGACGCCGGCGCCGGGGGCCGGCTCACCCGAATAGCGCAGGTGATGGGCGCGGAATTCCCCGACAATTCGATCGCCATCGACGCGGTGCGCGAAGGCGTGCGGCTTACGGGCCACGTCTCGATCCCATCCTACAACCGGGCCAACGCGCTGCAGCAATACGCCTATGTCAACGGCCGCCCGGTGCGCGACAAGCTCATCGCCTCGGCAATCCGCGGCGCTTTCGCCGACGTGCTGCCGCGCGACCGGCATGCGGTTACCGTGCTGTTCCTGACGCTGGATCCTGCGACCGTCGACGTCAACGTCCACCCCGCCAAGGCCGATGTGCGTTTTCGCGACCCCGGGCTGGTGCGCGGCTGATCGTCGGCGCGATCCGCGAAGCGCTCGCCAATGCCGGCATGCGCGCCGCGACTTCAGGGGCCGCGGCTATGATGGGCGCTTTCCGCCCGGGGCCTGCGACCTACGGCCATCCCGGCCCGGCCATTGGCCACCGCTCCTTCAATCCGGGCTTTCGCGCCTCGACCTCGGCCGCGTCCGGTTTCGACGCGCTGCGCTCGCCGCACCGCCCGCTCGACGGCTTCGCCGAGCCGGCGCAGGCGGCGTTCGAGGCCGGTCCGCTTGCCAGCGCGGATTCTCGCGGCGGCCAC
This sequence comes from Allomesorhizobium camelthorni, assembly GCF_011045125.1. GTDB lineage: Bacteria > Pseudomonadota > Alphaproteobacteria > Rhizobiales > Rhizobiaceae > Allomesorhizobium > Allomesorhizobium camelthorni. The sequence continues at coordinate 35,081 of NZ_JAAKZF010000037.1, forward strand.
GGTGAAGTGGCGGAGGAGCTGCTTCAGGCGCAACTGGGCGCCGCGCGGGCGCAGGTGCATGAGAACTACATCGTCGCGCAGACGCATGATTCGCTGATCATCGTCGACCAGCATGCGGCGCATGAACGCCTGGTCTACGAGGCGCTAAAGCAGGCGCTGCATTCGCGGCCGGTTCCCGCGCAGATGCTTCTGTTGCCGGAGATCGTCGACCTGCCCGAGGACGACGCCTCGCGCATCGCCGCACATTCCGACATGCTGAAGAAATTCGGGCTCGGCGTCGAGCGCTTCGGACCGGGCGCGGTCGCAGTGCGCGAGACGCCGTCCATGCTTGGCGAAACCAATGTGCAGCAGCTTGTCCGAGATCTGGCCGACGAGATCGCCGACAACGACACCACCGACACGCTGAAGGACCGGATCGATCGCATCGCCGCGACCATGGCCTGCCACGGCTCGGTTCGTTCCGGCCGGCGGCTGAAGCCGGAGGAGATGAACGCGCTGTTGCGCCAGATGGAAGCGACGCCGGGTTCGGGCACCTGCAATCATGGCCGCCCGACCTATATCGAACTGAAGCTCGCCGACATCGAGCGGCTGTTCGGGCGGCGGTGAAACGTCCCGCCCCGCTCTGGCTGCAACGCGCCGGCGCGCTACATCCTCCCTCCTGTCATGAAGGAGGAAGCCATGATTTCGGGCGCGCATGTGATCATCTACAGCAATGACGCGGATGCCGACCGGGCATTCTTCCGGGATACTCTGCAGTTTCCCGGCGTCGATGCCGGCGGCGGCTGGCTGATATTCGCCTTGCCGCCGGCCGAAGTCGCGATCCATCCGGCGGCGGAGAGCGACAGCCACGAACTCTATTTGATGTGCGACGACATCGAAGTCACCGTCCGTGACCTGAATTCGAGCGATGTCGAATGCTCCCCGGTGACCGATGAAGGATGGGGTCTGCTGACGCACGTCTCGCTTCCCGGCGGCGGAAAGCTCGGGCTCTACGAGCCGAGGCACCCGGTGCCGGACAGGATCGGAGCGTCCTGATTACCGCTTCGCGCGCTGCCGGAATTCCGGAGACCACAAATGTCGACGGCGCGGGCGTCTCGCCTTGACCTCGTCCTGGATTTGTGGCGGAAGAAACGGGTGACAGCGCCAGAGTATATCCGATGATGAACCGCTTCGAAGGCCCCGGCGCCAGGGAAGCCCGCATTCGCTACCTCGACGGAGATTTCCAGGTCACCAGCCCTGGATCCTTCGTCCGCTGCGCTGTGACCGGCGAGCAGATCCCGCTCGACGAGCTCAAATACTGGAGCGTTGCGCGGCAGGAGCCCTATCTCAACGCCGCAGCCTCGCTGCAGCGCGAGATCGAGGCCGATCCAGGCTTGCGCAAACGCTAGCCCGACTGCTCAGCCGCCGTTGCGCCTCTCGCGCCATGCGGCCAGCGTCTCGTCGATGATTCGCGTTGGCGCATGGTCGAGGTCGAACACCGTTTCGATCTCCAGAACGTCCAGATGCTTCAGGAAATCCGCCGAAGCGCCGCCATTGCGCAGCCTTGCTGCGTCCTTTGCGGTCGTCACCAGCCGCAACTGCCCGGCGCGCGCGGTTGCGGCGAGTTCCTGCAGCTCGTCTTCGCTGTAGAAATGATGGTCGGGAAATGCGCGTGTCAGCGCGACGACGCCGCCCGCATCGGCCACCGTATCGAAGAACTTTTCGGGATGGCCGATGCCGGCGAAGGCGAGGAACCGCTTGCCGGAGAACCGGCCGCCATCCTTCGGCCTTGTCGCCGCCTCGAAAACCGGCTTTCCGGCGCGGGCGGCCTTGCGCACCGCCTCGTCGCCGCCGCTGCCCGTTCCCATTTTCAGGAGGGCGTCGGCAAAACGCAACTGGTCCAGCAGCGGCGCGCGCATCGGGCCGCCTGGAATGACATGGCCGTTGCCGAGGCCGTAGCGCGCGTCGACCACCAGCAGCGCGTAGTCGATGTGGATGCGCGCGCTCTGGAAGCCGTCATCCATGATCAGGAAATCGCAGCCCTCTTCGACGAGCAGCCTCGCGCCGGCCGCCCGGTTCGGCGTCACCGCCACCGGCGCGTGTTCGGCCAAAAGCAGCGGCTCGTCGCCGACATGCTTGGCGCTGTCATGCTTCGGGTCGACGATGTGCGGCTCGGCGAAGCTGCCGCCATGGCCGCGCGACAGGATGCCGGGCTTCAGCCGCATGCGCTTCGCCTGCCTGGCCAGCGCGATGGCGACCGGCGTCTTGCCGGTGCCGCCGACGGTGAAATTGCCGATGCAGAGCACCGGCAACCCGACCTTCTCCCGTCTCGCGGCCGCCATCCTGCGGCTCGCAACGAAGCCGTAGAGTGCCGAGACCGGCGACAGCGCATAAGCGCGCCAGTCCGGTTTCTGCCACCAGAAGGGAGGCGCTTCGCTCGCCATCCTACCGGGACCCTTCGAGCCGCGCCTTGACCACCAGCGGCTGAATGAACGGCTCGAGCGCCCGGAGCGTTATGGCGAGCGCGCCGCGCATCTGGTCGACGGTCGCCGCGCCCGCCGCCATCATCTCGTGGCGAGCTACCTCGTTGACGAGCAGGAAGTTGACTGCGCCGGCCAGCATGTCGCGGTCGCGCACCAGCTTCGCCCCGCCGCTGTCGATCAGGCGCTGATAGGCCTCGCGAAAATTCTGGACGTTGCGGCCGGCCAGCACGGCGGTGTCGAGCATCGCCGGCTCCAGCGGGTTCTGCCCGCCCTCCGATGTCAGCGAGCGGCCGACAAAGGCGATCTCGGTCAGGCGCAGATAGAGCCCCATCTCGCCGATCGTGTCGCCGAGCAGTATATCTGTATCCGCCGTGACTTTCGCGCCGGCGCTGCGCCGCGCCACGTTTAGGCCCCTCGCGGTGAACTGCGCGGCGATCGCGTCCGTGCGCTCGGGATGGCGCGGTACGATGATCGTGATGAGACCCCGATGGCGGCCGCGCAGCATAGCATGGACCTCGGCCGCCACCGCCTCCTCGCCGTCATGGGTGGAGACCGCGGCCCAAGTTGGGCGCCTGCCGATCTGCCTTTGCAGCGAGGCCAGCGCCTTCTCCTCGGCGGGTGGCGGCACCGTGTCGACCTTCAGATTGCCCGACACGGTGACCGGCCTTGCGCCGAGCGCCTGGAAGCGCTCACCGTCGGCCTCCGACTGGGCGACCACATGCGCCAGATTCTCGAACAGCGCCTCGGCCAAATAGGCGCGCTTCTTCCAGGATTTGAAGGAACGGTCGGAAAGCCGGCCGTTGACCAGCACCTGCGGCACCCGCCGCGAGCCGAGTTCCAGTATGGTCATCGGCCAGATTTCGGATTCGGCGATGATGGCGAGGTCGGGCTGCCAGTGATCGAGGAAACGGCTTACCGCCGGCTTCAGATCGAGCGGCACATATTGATGGATGACGCCCTTTCCCAGGCGCTCTTCCGCCACATGCGCGGAGGTCACCGTGCCGGTCGTCAGCACCACATTCACGCCATAGCCCACAATATGCTGCACCAGCGGGACGACGGCGATGGTCTCGCCGACGCTCGCGGCATGCACCCAGATCACCGGCCCGCTCGGCCGCTCCCTGCCCGCCAGGCCGTAGCGTTCGCGGCGGCGGGTGCGATCTTCCTTGCCCTTGGAGGCGCGCCAGGCGACATAGGTGCCGATCAACGGATAGACGGCGCCGCCCGCCAGGCGGTAGCTCGACAGCAATGCGCGCGCCCAGCGTTCGCTCATCTGGCGCCGTCCGCGATGCGGTAGGCGTCTTCCGTCGCGGCATTGAGCGAGGCGGTCACCTCCTGGCGCTTCAGTTCCATCTCGGCTTCATCCGCCTTGGCTGAAACGTGGACCAGCTCGCCGAGCGCCACGGCGCAGCGCCCGAACGGCATGTTGACGGTCGTTTTGTCCCAGCTCTTCTGCAGCACCTTTCGGCGGCTGGTGGTTATCGCCACCGGAACGATCGGCCGGCCTGTCAGCCGCGCCAGCGTCACGATGCCGAGCCCGGCCTGACGGGGCGTTCCATGCGGAATGTCTGCGATCATGCAGACATTCATGCCTGCATCGAGCGCCTTTTTCAGGGCGATGAGAGCGCGCGCGCCGCCCTTGTCGAGATGGCGCTTGTCGGTCCGGCCGCCCGAACCGCGCACTGCCTGCAGGCCGAATTTCTCGACCACAAGCGCGTTGAGCTCGGCGTCGGCGCTGCGCGAGACCATCGCCACCAGCCCTCGCCCGCGCGGATAGACCGCCGGCGCAAGCAGGTGCTGACCGTGCCACATCGCGACGATGGCCGGCGACATCTCGGCGTTCGCCTTCTCCAGGTCGGCGGAGCCCTTGGCCAGCGGATTGGTGAACCTGACGAGCCGCAGCCACTGTACCAGCAGGCTGGCGATGGCGCCCTTGACGAAGCGCGACTGCGCCAGCGGCTTGCGCGCCTTGCGCCAGAAGCGCTTCAGCGCGCCCACGTCGCGCTTTTTCTTGGCCTTGGCCCGGATGGCCGTCGGCGCGCCTGGTCCGGGGGTCATCAGCTTGAACCGGACGCCTTGGCCTCTGGCTGCAGCAGGCGGTGCAGATGGACCACGAAGTAGCGCATATGGGCGTTGTCGACGCTGGCCTGCGCCTTGGCTTTCCAGGCCGTCTTCGCCGACGCGTAGTCGGGATAGATGCCGACTATGTCGAGCGCGTCGAGATCGCGGAACTCGGTCGAGCCCAGCGACTTCAGTTCGCCTCCGAACACCAGATGCAAAAGCTGCTTTTTTCCGTCTTCCTCGGCCATCGTCTTTTCTGAATCCATGTTTGGCAAACCGCCATTTGTCTAAAGCAGTTCGGTTCGGTTTGAAACCATTTCCGGCTGCTTACGCTTCCTCGGCGATCACGCGGCCCATCACGTCCAGCAACCTGCCGCTGCCGGCAACGAGCTTGCCATGCGTGGTGACCGCGCCGCCATAGACCGGAGGCTTGCCGTTGTAGGTCAGCACCTTGCCGCCGGCCTCGCGCAATATCAGGTCGGCGGCGGCAAGATCCCAGTCCTGCGCATTCGGCTTGACGAAGGTCGCATCGAGCTTGCCGTCCGCGATCATCGCGATCCGATATGCCAGCGACGGTATGTAGGCGATCGGCCGGCATCGGTCGCGCCAGTTCTGCGGCATCGAATTGATCATCTGCTTGGGGCCGGCGATTTCAGGCGCGTCGCCGATCTCGCGCACCTTCACCGGCGCACCATTCTTCATAGCGCCGGCGCCGGACGCCGCCCAGAAGGTCTCCTCGCGCCCCGGGCATTCGAGCACGCCCGCGATCGGCGCGCCCTCCTCGACCACCGCGATGCTGACGCACCATTCGGTCCTGCCGTCGAGAAAGCCGCGCGTGCCGTCGATCGGATCGACCACGAAGAGACGCCGCGAGCCCAACCTTTCCGCCGAGTCGAGCGTCTCCTCCGACAGCCAGCCATAATCGGGCCGCGCCGCCAGCAACATCTCGCGCAAATAGCGGTCGACCGCGAAATCGGCCTCGCTGACCGGCGATTGGCCAGTCTTCATCCACACTTCCGGGCTTTGCCTGAAGTAGCGCAGCGCGATCTTGCCGGCCTCGCGCGCCGCCTCGCGCAGCAGCGGCAGATCGCTGGTCGCCTCGGCCGCATCCACTCGATCAGCTGCCTGCAAGGGTCATCCCTTCGATCAGCAGCGTCGGCGCGGCGGTGGCGAAGTTGCGGTCGAGATCGCTAGCCGGGACCATATTCAGGAACATGTCCTTGAGGTTCGAGGCGATGGTCACCTCCGAAATCGGATAGGCGAGTTCGCCATTCTCGATCCAGAAACCCGACGCGCCGCGGCTGTATTCGCCGGTGATCATGTTGACGCCCTGCCCGAACACTTCGGTGACGTAAAAGCCTGTCTTCAGCGAAGCGATCAGTTCCTCAGGCGTTCTTTCTCCGGGCTCGATCGACAGATTGGTCGACGAAGGCGACACCGACGAGCCGCTGCGCGAGCCGCGGCCATTGGTCTTCAGCCCCAGCTCCTTTGCCGCCGAGGTCGACAGGAACCAGTGCTTGAGCACGCCTCTTTCGACCATCGTCAGCTTCTGTCCCTCGACGCCTTCGCCGTCGAACGGCCGCGAGGCCTGGCCCCGCACGCGGAGCGGTTCGTCAATCACGGTGATGGCGGCCGCCGCTACCTGCTTACCCATCATGTCGCGCAGGAAGCTGGTCTTGCGCGCGACCGACGCGCCATTGATTGCGCCGGCGAGATGGCTGGCGATACCGCGCGCCACGCGCGGATCGAAGACCACGTTCACCGGCCCGGTCTTGGCCTTCCGGGCATTCAGCCTGCGCACCGCGCGTTCGGCCGCCTGCCGTCCGACCCATTGCGGCGAATCGAGGTCGACGAAATGCTGGCGCGAGGAAAACTCGTAGTCGCGCTCCATGCTCGTGCCCTCGCCAGCGATCACGCTGGCCGAGCGCGAGAAGCGCGAGCCGACATAGTGGCCGAGGAAGCCGTGTGACGTCGCCAGCACCAGGCCGCCAAGCCCGGCGCTCGCGCTGCTGCCGCTGGAATTGGTGACGCCGGGCACGGCCAGCGCGGCTTCCTCGGCGGCGAGCGCATCCTCCTTCAGCTTTTCAGCGGAGACGGCGGTCGGGTCGAAGAGATCGAGATCGCGGATTTTCGAAGCAAGCAGCGAAGCGTCGGCCAGGCCCTGATACGGATCTTCGGGCGAAACCTTGGCCATCGCCACGGCCCGTTCGGCGAGCGTCTTCGGATCGGAAGCGGCGGTCGCCGAAACGCTGGCGACCCGCTGGCCGACGAAGACCCGCAGCGAAACATCGTCGCTTTCGGATGCTTCGGTTCCCTCGACCTTGCCGAGACGCACCGACACGCTGGTCGAGCGGCCACGCACCGCGACTGCATCCGCAGCATCGGCGCCGGCCGCCTTGGCGGCCTCCACAAGGGCCGCGACCCGGTCGGTCAGTTTCGCGGCATCGGGCGCTTCATTCATTGGATCAGTCCTGTTCGGTTCGCATGGGCGGTGCATGCGCTGCCTGCACCATCTATTGCCCCGCCCCCGCTCGTGCAATGGCGCAAGAGGCCACAGGCCCGCCGCCGGCCATCCGGCCCCTTGGCCGGCACAGGCCCGAAGCGGCTACAATTGCTCGACCTTTTCGCGCACGGCGACCGCCTTCTCCACCGCGTGCTTCAGTTCGTCCTTGATTGCAGCGGTCTCGTGCATCACCGCGTCGATCTTCAGGAAATTGAGCGCGCGGAAACGCGAAACCGGCGGCCGCAGGAATATATCGGGCTGGCTTTGCAGCAGCTTGGCGGCGATGATCGACTGCATCATCAATTGCGACGCGCCGAACATCAGGTCGATCGAATTGGGTTTTTTGCGGCCGTTTTCGTCCGGCGCGCCGACGACATCGATGGCGATCACGATATCGGCTTCGCCGGTGACGAGGTCGAACGGGACGGGGTTATAAATTCCGCCATCAATCAGCAGCCGTCCGTTGCGGCGGACCGGGCGGAACACTGCCGGGATCGCCGCCGACGCGGCAAGCGCCGAATGCAGGTCGCCTTCGCTGAAAACCTCCAGGCTATGGCCGAAGAAGTCGGTGGCGGTGACCTTCAGCGGAATCTGCAGTTCGGCGAAGGTGTCGGGGATCGCGTCGGGCAGGAACGCCTTGATAATGCGTTCGATGTTGAACTGGCTGACGCGTATTCCGCTTTCCATGACCTCGGCGAAGCTGCCCGGCCGGGCGCGCCACATGCGGCTCGCCACCTCGGTGCGCCGGCAGAGCACCGAGCGGGAAAAGTCGTGGATTTCCTTGCCGGTCATCCCGGCGGCCATCCCCGCGCCCATGATCGCGCCGATCGACGAGCCGGATATGGCGACCGGCCTGATGCCGAGTTCGTCCAGCGCCTCGATGACATGAATGTGAGCGAGGCCGCGCGCCCCGCCGCCGCCGAAGGCTATCGCGAAGGTCGGCATCATCCCCTATTCCCGCCCGCCACTGCCGGCCCGACGATGAGCACGGCTGGTTCGGCCAGGAGCAGCTTCCGAGCAGCCGCCTTTGCGTCTTCCAGCGTAACCGAATTGATCAGGTCCGCGCGCCGATCGATATAGTCGATGCCGAGATCCTCTATCTGCAACTCCACCAGCGTAGCGGCGATTGCAGCTGATGAATCCAGATTGTTGATGGCATAGGAGCCGATCAGATACTTTTTCGCCGCTTCAAGTTCGGCCTCGGTAGGCCCCTCCTCGGCCATCTGGCGAACGATATCGCGAATGACGGCAAGCGTTTCGTCGGCCTTGTCGGCGCGGGTCGAGGTGCCGATCACCAGCGCTGTGGCGTGCTCGTGATTGACGATCGAAGAGCTGATTCCATAGGTGAGGCCGCGCCTCTCGCGCACCTCGTCGAACAAGCGCGACGAAAACGATCCGCCGCCGAGCACGTGGTTCATCAGCACGGCGCCGTAGAATTCCGGCTCCTCACGTTCGATGCCGGGATAGGCAAGCTGCAGCGAAGCCTGCGGCAGTGCATATTCGACACGGATCTCCTGGTCGAGCCTGGGCTCCACATAGTCGACAGCCCGCAGCGCCGGCTTTTCCGGCAGGCCGGAAAACAGCCTGTCCAGTTCGTTGGCGAGCGTCTTGGCGTCGATTGCGCCCACCACCGCCACATGCAGATTGCCGCGGGCGAAATTTGCCTTGTGGAAGGCCCGAAGATCCTCGGCACCGATCGCTGCCAGCGACGCCTCCGTGCCCTCGTCGCGCCGCGCATAGGGATGGTCGCCGTAGAGTGCGGCAGCCCATTGATACTGCGCCGCCGTTTCGGGATCGCGCTGGCTGGAAACAATGCCCGAAACGACCTGCCCGCGAATGCGGTCGATCGGCGCCGCATCGAAACGCGGCTTCTCGATCGCGAGTTGCAGGAGCGCAAACGCCTCGTCCTTGCGCTCAGCCAGCATTCGCATCGACCCGTAAACATGGTCGCGGCCCGCGTTGAATCGCATCTCGGCGCCGGCATTATCGAGCTGGATCTGGAAGGCCTCGCTGTCGAGATCGCCCGCACCCTCGTCGAAAAGCCCGGTCATCAGGTTTGCGAGCCCCTCCTTGCCCGGCGGGTCCTGCGTGCTGCCGCCTTCGAAGGCGAAGCGGATGGCAATGATCGGGACCGAATAGTCCTCGACCAGCCACGCGGTGACGCCGCTTTTCGACGTCACTTCCTGGATGCGGACCTCGGCCCTGGCCAACACAGCCGGAAGCACAAGGAACAACACGGACAAGAAGAAGGTCGCGGCAAGCGCGCTCGCCCGCAGCCGCAGATCCGCAATGAATGTCATGCCGTTCATATGGAACTCAATTCCGCGCTGTTTCTTCGGGAAGCAGATATCCGGTCACGGCCACATCCGGCTTCAGGTATTTCGCCGCGACCGCCTGGACCTGGTCGGCGGTCACGGCCCTTATCCGGTCTGGCCATTCCTGCACGTCCTCGACCGTTCCGCCCGTTGCGAGCGTCTGTCCGTATATGTTGGCCATGCTCGACTGGTTGTCTCGCGCAAAGACTATGCTGCGCACAAAACGGTCCTTGGCGGCGTCGAGTTCCGCATCGGTGACCCCGCTGGTGATGATACGGGCGATCTCCACCTCGATCGCGGCTTCGACCTTTTCCAGACCTTCCGCGCCATGCGGCGCACCGTAAACGGTAAAGCTCGATGAATCGAGCATCGTTCCGCTGAAATAGGCGCCAGTACCGGCGGCGATCCGGTTCTTCACCACCAGTTCCTGATAGAGCCGGCTGCGCGTGCCGCCGCCCAGTATCTCTGACAAAAGGTCCAGCGCCTCGGCTTCGCCGGGCTCGGCGCTGGTGTAGGACGGCGTCACCCAGTTTCTGGATACGCTCGGGATCGACACACGCTCGTCGGTCAGGGTCACGGTGCGCTTCGTGTTCTGCTCGGGTTCCTGGGGACGCACCCGCGGCGGCAGGTCGGGTCCGCGCGGCACCTCGCCGTATGTCTTTTCGGCCAGCGTGCGCACCGTCGCCGGCTCGACATCGCCGGCCACCACCAGGATCGCGTTGTTGGGCGCATAGTAGCGGTCGTAGAAGGCCACCGCATCGTCGCGGTTCAGCTTTTCCATTTCGTGCATCCAGCCGATGACCGGGATGCGGTAGGGGTGGTTCTGGTAGAGCGTCGCCTGGACTTCCTCGCTGAGCAGCGCTTCCGGATTGCCGTCGACGCGCGAGCGCCGCTCCTCAAGGATCACGTCCCGCTCGGGGCCGATCACCTGATCGGTCAGGATCAGGTTGCGCATGCGGTCGGCCTCGAACGACATCATAGTCTTGAGCGCTTCGGGCGAAACCTGCTGATAGTAGGCGGTATAGTCGTATGAGGTGAAGGCGTTCTCGCTGCCGCCGATCTCGGCGATCTTTCGCCCAAACTCGCCGGCCTTGTGCGTCGAGGTCCCCTTGAACATCAGATGCTCGAAGAAATGCGCGATGCCGGATTTTCCGGGCGGCTCGTCGGCGCTGCCGATCTTGTACCAGACCATATGGGTGACGATCGGCGCACGGTGGTCCGGGATCACCACCACTTCCATCCCGTTGCTGAGCAGGAAGTTCTCCACCTGCTGCTCTTGCTGCTGTTGGGGCTGGCTCGCCGTTTCGCCCCAGGCGGCTGCAGGCGCAAACGCCGCCGTCAGCAGCAACAGGCAGCCGGCGATAGCGCGCCGTCCGGATTGTGGCAGGGATTGAGCATGAAAGTTCATCGGCGGCTCCTGCGCATCAATAGCTGGGACGGGTATATGCAGTGCGGCAACCCCACGGAAAGTTAATTGTTGGTCATGTGGGTGCTGACAGGGCCGGATTCACGCGTATTCGATGAAGCGTATGGTGGTTTCGCCATAGTCGCGCTCGTCGATGATCGAAAAGCCCTCGCCTGGGTCGAATGAAGCGGCGGCCGCTTCCTCCACCACGCAAAGCGCGCCGGGCGAGAGCCAGCCGCCGGCCCGCGCGGAGCACAGCGCCCGCTCGCCGAGCGCCCTGCCATAGGGCGGATCGGCAAAGACCAGCCCGAAAGGCTGCACGGTCCCGGCCTCGCCGAGGCCTGTCGCGTCGCGCCGGAATATCTTTGTGCGCCCGGTGAGCCCGAACGCCTCGACATTGTCGCGGATCAGGCCGCGGCCTTCGGCCGAATCCTCGATGAACATGCAAAATGAAGCGCCGCGCGACATCGCTTCCAGCCCGAGCGCGCCGGTTCCGGCGAACAGGTCGAGGACGCGCGCGCCCTCCAGCCGGTCGAGGAAACGGTGCGCCAGAACGTTGAACACCGCCTCCCGCGTGCGGTCGGTGGTCGGGCGGATGGCATTGGTGCGCGGCGTGGCAAGCGGCCTGCCGCGAAACTCACCGCCGACGATCCGCATCGGGCTTTCCCTTGCGCGGCTCGGATGGCCGGTCGCCGCGTGGCGGCCTGTCGCTGCCGCCCTTGGCATCATCGCCGCGGGGCTTGCGGAAGCCGGGTTTGCCGCCGCCCGGCTTGCCGTAGCTTGCCTTGCTCGCCTTGCGGGCCTCGTGCTCGGCCTTTTCGGCCGCCGCCCGGCCCTTGCCGATCGGCCGCGCGCCTGGCGCCATCCAGACATTGGCCTTGCGGCCGCCCGGCGGTTCGATCGGACGCGCCTCGCGCTCGCCAGACTTCTTGCCGCGCGGCTTGTCGCCGAATCCCGGTTTCGGTCCGCGCTCCGGCCGCTCGCCGCGATCCGGCCTCGCGGGACGGTCCGGCTTCGTCTGCAGCCGCCCGAGCATGTCCTCGCGATGGCGTTCATTGTCGCGCCTGCGGTTCTTGATCAGCCCGCCCTCGCCGATCCGCTCCGGCCGCCGCGGCGACGGCCTGCGATCTGGAGCCGCCTCGACCGGTTTGGCATATTCCCGCCGTACCGGCTTGTTCGAGAACGGTTTTACGATGTCGGCGTCGAAATTCGCGCCCGACTCCTCGACCAGGCGTTCGCCGAGCTGGTCGCGCAGCATGCGTCCGCTGATCTCCTGGACGTGGCCTTCCGGCAGCTCGCCGAGCTGGAACGGCCCATAGGAGATGCGGATCAGCCGCGTCACGTCGAGGCCGAGCGCGCCGAGAATGTTCTTCACCTCGCGGTTCTTGCCCTCGCGCAAGCCTATGGTCAGCCACGCATTCGTTCCCTGCTCGCGGTCGAGCGCGGCTTCGATCGACCCGTAGAACACGCCGTCGACCGCCATGCCGTCCTTCAGGCCGGCAAGCTGCTTTTCGTCGACCTTGCCGTGCACCCGCGCGCGGTAGCGCCGTAGCCAGCCCGTCGCCGGCAGTTCCAGCACGCGCGACAGCCCGCCATCATTGGTCAGAAGCAGCAGACCCTCTGTGTTGATGTCGAGCCGGCCGATCGTCATCAGCCTCGGCAGATTGTCGGGCAGCAGGTCGAAAACGGTCTTGCGCCCTTCCGGGTCGCGATTGGTGGTCACCACGCCCGCCGGCTTGTGGAACAGGAAGAGCCGCGTGCGCTCGATCGGCGGGATGGCAGTTCCATCAAGCTCGATCGTGTCGTCCGGCATCACGTTGAAGGCCGGAGACGCCAGCACCTTGCCGTTGACCCTGACGCGGCCGGCGGCGATCAGTTCCTCGGCGTCGCGGCGCGAGGCGATGCCGACGCGAGCGAGCCGCTTGGCGATGCGCTCGCCCGGCGCTTCCTCGGCCGTTTCGCGGGGCCTTGCAAACGGCTTGCGGTCGCCGCTTGGCTTGAAGCCTTCGGGCCTCGGACGTCTGTCGGCGGCGCCATCGCGCGCATTTTGCGCGCGGTCGAAGCGGCGGGCGGGCCGCTCGCCGCCGGCTTCCTCGCCGCGCTCGGCGCGCCTGACAAACGGCTTGCCTTCCGGCCTTGGCCGAAATGTTCTCTCGCCGCCTTCCGTCCGCTCGCCGCCTTCGCGCGCGCCGCGCTCGAACCGGCCGGGCCGGGCTTCCGCGCCGCCCTCGCGCTTCTGATACGGCTTGCCTTCCGGACGCGGGCCCTTGCGGAACGGCGCGCCGCTGCGCTCCGGCCGCGCATCGCCAGCCGCGCGTGGGCGCTCGTCGCGCCTGAATTCGCGCTTCGGGCGCTCGTCGCCGGCCGCCTCGTCGCGACGCTTGGCGAACGGCTTCTTGGCCGCTCCGTCGCGCTTCTCGAACGGCTTGCCGCCTTCGAAACGCGGCTTGCCGGCAAAGCCGGGCTTGCCGCCCTTCTTCGGGCCGCCGCGGGGGCCGGCCGGTTTCGGGCCGCTCTTGCGGGTAAATTTCTTGTCGTCGTCGGCCATGTGGCGTTTGCCTTTCCGGGGCGGTAGATAACAGGAACGTCGTGGGGTTGCGAGGAGAATTCGGGATGGGCCAAGCGTGAAGCGTCCGGATTTCATGAGCCTGGCGCTGGCTGAAGCAGAGGCCGCGGCCGCGCGCGGCGAAGTGCCGGTCGGCGCGGTCATCGCCGGCAACGGCGAAGTCGTCGCCAGCGCCGGAAACCGCACCCGCGAACTCAGCGACCCGACCGCTCACGCCGAAATGCTGGTCATCCGCGAGGCTTCGAAAAAGCTCTCGGGCGAACGCCTCGGCGGCATGGACCTCTACGTGACGCTCGAGCCCTGCGCCATGTGCGCCGGCGCAATCTCGTTCGCCCGCATCAGGCGGCTCTATTTCGGCGCAGCCGACGAAAAAGGCGGCGCGGTGGTCAGCGGCGTGCGCTTTTTTTCTTCGCCCACCTGCCATCACGCGCCCGAAATCTATCCGGGCATTGCCGAGCGGGAAGCCTCGGCGATCCTACGCGATTTCTTCAGATTGCGGCGCGACGGCTAGTTCAGCGCGCCAGGCAGCAACTAGACCCCAGGGATCAGGTCGCGCCAGGACCAGTCGCCGCTCTTGCGAGCCGCGGCCTTGAGCCGGCGTTCCTTCTTGACCTCGTCCTCGCCGATATCGTCCACCGGCGCGGTAGCGGAAGGCTCGCGATAGACCAGCGGCGGTTCGCTCAGATATTTGCGCGACGTCTCGCTGCCCTGGCGCGTTTCGGCCAGCCGCTTGTTGAACGCCTCGCGCTGCTGCTCCTTGTTAACGGCCGACAATATGCCTGAATCCTCGGCCTTTGCCGAGCGGCCGGGCGGGGTCGACGATGCAGGCCCATCCGCCACGTCGTTGACGATCTCGGGCCTGAAGCCCGGCTTGTCGCGGTTCTCGGTCGCGTGGGCGATAATCCTCGCCCGCTTCTGCTCCGGCGATTCCGGCCAGTTCGGATTCTCGGCGGTGGCGGATTGCTGCGGGGCCGGCAGATTGGCGACAGCGTCGGGAGACGGCTTCACCAGTTCAGGACGCGGCTTGTATTGGATCTTCGGGCGCTCCTTGGGGCCGATCGAAAGAATACCGGTCACGTCGCCGACAAGCTGCTCGTTGGCGGTCTTGTCTGTACCGTAGGTCGGAGAGCTCATGCATCCCGAAAGCGCGAGCCCCGAGACGACGAGCGGCGCAAGCAGCGTCAGCCGATTTCTCTCGATCATGCCAGAAAACTTCACTGAACCCCCGCCTCGCGATTGTTGGCGACCCAAAAGCCGAGCCCTGCCGGCTTTGTCCATCCGACGAAAATCCGGCGACAATTTGTCGGCCTGAGTTTCGCGCTTGTACCTCAACCGTTTGTTAACGGCAACGCACGGGCGGCAATGCGCCGCCCGCCGTTGCGTTTTTGCACCGTTAAAGGCAGCCCAGCGCCTGCAATTCCCTGAGCACGGCCGCGTCGCGCGCCGATACGTCGGGAAATTCCGGGTCGCTGCCGACATCGTCGGTATAGCGCCAGGAGCGCGCGCACTTGGTGCCCGTCGCCCTCTCAAAGTCGGCCCAAATTGACCCCTCGCCGGCCCCAGTCATATCAATGGTAGCACTTCGGAGGTCATCATTGCGCGCCGGCGCGTTTTTCACCCCATACTCAATGGTTGCCCCAGAAGTAATGAATATCTCCGCCGGATCGAGTCCATCGAAAAGTCCATTGTAACGGGATTGAAGATACACATGCGGTGAAGCTTCGAGCGAGCTACCGATCAGCTTACGCTCACGTGATCTTTCGAGGACCGCCGTCACATGAGAGCGCACCTGCTTGATCTTGCGCCACTTTTCAGCCAGCGCCTCGTTCTTCCATTCGGCCGGCGTCTGGCGGAACTGTTCGAGATGCACCGATTCCGCACCCGGATAGCGCTCCAGCCATGCCTCTTCCATGGTGAAGGGTAGCATTGGAGCGAGCCATGTCGTCAGCCGCTCGAACAGATGGCGCACCACCTGCACCGCTGATTTGCGCTTCAGGCTCGACGGGGCATCGCAGTACAGCGCGTCCTTGCGGATGTCGAAATAGAAGGCCGACAGCTCGACCACCATGAAATCGATCAGCGCCCGCGTGATGCGCTTGAACTCGAACGCGTCGTAGCCGGCGCGCACGATCTCATCGATTTCCGCCAGCCGGTGCAGCATCAATTGTTCCAGTTCCGGCATCTCTTTCACTGGCATGACATCGCCCTCGTCATGGGCGAGCGTTCCCAGCATCCAGCGGATGGTGTTGCGGAGCTTGCGGTAGGCGTCGATGTTGGTCTGCAGCACGTTCTTGCCGAGCCGCTGATCTTCCCAATAATCGGTCGTCATCACCCACAGGCGCAGAATGTCGGCGCCCGACTGCTTCATCACATCCTGCGGCACCACCGTATTGCCGAGCGACTTCGACATCTTGCGTCCGTCCTCGTCCATGGTGAAGCCATGGGTAACGACGGTGTCGTAGGGCGCGCGGCCGCGCGTGCCGCAGCTTTCGAGCAGCGACGAGTGGAACCAGCCGCGATGCTGGTCGGAGCCTTCGAGATAGACGTCGGCCGGCCATTTCAGGTCGGGCCGATCCTCGAGGGTAAATGTGTGCGACGAGCCCGAATCGAACCAGACGTCGAGGATGTCCTTGACCATCGTCCAGGGCTCGTTGGCGCGGCTGCCAAGAAAGCGCTCTCGCGCGCCTTCCGCGAACCAGGCGTCGGCGCCCTCCTTCTCGAACGCCTCGACGATGCGGGCGTTGATCGCCTCGTCCTTCAGCACATTGCCGTCGGCATCGGCGAAGATCGCGATCGGCACGCCCCAGGCGCGCTGGCGCGAAAGCACCCAGTCCGGCCGCTCCTCAATCATGGCGCGCAGCCGCGTCTGCCCCGCGGCCGGCACGAAGCGCGTGGAGTCTATGGCTGCAAGGGCGCGGGAGCGGAGCGTGTCGGCAGCGCCGGAATCCCCCTCCCCCTTGAGGGGAGGGGTTAGGGGTGGGGGTACTGAAGCGCTGTGTACGTCGCCTTTACTACCCCCACCCGCTGCGCCTTCGCTTCGCTCGGCGTCGCGACCTCCCCTCAAGGGGGAGGTAGGGGCCGCATCCATCCCAAACCCGCCCAGCTCCTTGTCCATATGCACGAACCACTGCGGCGTATTGCGGAAGATGATCGGCTTCTTCGACCGCCACGAATGCGGATACTGGTGCTTCAGCCGTCCCCGCGCGAACAGCGCGTTGCGCTTGATCAATTCGTCGATCACCGCCTTGTTGGCGTCGCCCTTCTTGCCATTGTCGTCAATGACACGGGCGGCCCCGCCCTCGCGGTCCGGGCCGAAGCCAGGCGCGTCTTTCGTGTAGTAGCCGGCGTCGTCAACCGGGAACGGCAGCCGCGTGTCGATGCCGCGCTTTTCCAGCTCAGCGATGGCGTCCATCCAGGCGTCAAAATCTTCGCGGCCATGGCTCGGCGAGGTGTGCACGAAGCCGGTACCGGCATCGTCGGTGACATGGTCACCGGCGAGCATGGGAACGGGGAACTCATAGCCGCCGCCAAGGCCTTCAAAGGGATGGGAAAGCGTAAGATTTCCAAGCTCATCGGCCGAAACGCTGCGAAGGCGATTCAACTTGACCTTGGCCTTTGCTTCGGACTCTTCGGCCAGCGCATCGGCAAAGATCAGCTTCTCACCCGGCTGCGGGCCAAAGTCGTTCTCCGCTGCCGTGACTTCATAGAGCCCGTAGCTTACGCGCGGCGAAAAATTGACGGCGCGGTTGCCGGGGATTGTCCAGGGCGTCGTCGTCCAGATGACGACGAACGCGCCGTCGAGATCAGGTGCCACGTAGCGATCGGGCGTTGGAACACTCGTGATTGGACCAGTACGTTCTACCTTGTAGAATTCCATAGGCGGGCGAGCCACTGGAAACTTCACCCAAATCGTGTCGCTCTCGTAATCCTGGTACTCGACCTCGGCCTCGGCCAGCGCGGTCCTCTCCACCACACTCCACATCACCGGCTTGGACCCACGATAGAGCTGCCCGCTCATGGCGAATTTCAACAGCTCGCCGGCGATGCGCGCCTCGGCATGGTAGGCCATGGTCAGATACGGATTATCGAAATCGCCGACGACGCCGAGCCGCTGGAATTCCTCGCTCTGGACCTTGATCCACTTTTCCGCATAGGCGCGGCATTCCTTGCGGAACTCGATCATCGCCGCCGGCTCGGAAAGGTCAGGCTTCGCCTTGCCCTTGGAGCGATAGTTCTCCTCCTCGATCTTCCATTCGATCGGCAGGCCGTGGCAATCCCAGCCCGGCACGTAGTTGGAATCGTAGCCACGCATCTGGAACGAGCGGGTGATCACATCCTTCAGGATCTTGTTCAGCGCGTGGCCGATATGGATGTTGCCGTTGGCGTAGGGCGGGCCGTCATGCAGAACATATTTCTCGCGGCCGGCCGCATCTTCGCGCAGACGCTTGTACATGCCCATATCCTGCCAGCGCTTGACCAGCAGCGGCTCCTTTTCGGGCAGGCCGGCGCGCATCGGAAACTCCGTCTGCGGCAGATAGAGCGTTTTCGAGTAATCGATCTTTTCGGACGTATCGGTCATCATCTAGCCATGAGTTTGCCCGGCCGCTGAGGCCTTGGGCGTTCAACTATCACGATCTGGGAAAAGCGCGAGGGTGCGCCACCAAAAAACTCCCGGAGCCTCCGGCAGCCGAGCGAAGCTCAGGCTGCCCGGAAGACCGGGCCGGTAATTCGTATGGCGGCAGCTATGGAGCGCGCGAAAAATGTCATGGCGGCGCTTTTAGCGGAGACGCGGCTGGGAATAAAGGGCTTCCGCGCCCTTTTGCGTTCTGTGCCATTTGCGCCTATATTGATGGGCAATTGGCAAGGAGCACTTCAATGGCCAAGGCAAGTCAGGTTCGAAAGCCCAAGGGTGAATCTCCCACTTCCGGAGCATGGGAGCAGATCAGCACGCCGCATGGCGGGTTCCGGGAAGGCGAGGTCGCCCCGGGAAGATTTCAGCTTCCCCCCAACAGCATCGACAATTTGAAAGCGCTCGGTTTCACCAACGACGAAATCTACAGGATCGTTGCGCCGCGTCGGACGCTGGCGCGCCGGAAAGAACTCAATCAGCGTCTGACCACGTCTGAATCCGATCGCGTGCTGCGGCTTGAAAGAATTTCAGCGATGGCTGATCGTGTTTTTGCCGATCATGAAAAAGCCCAGCGTTGGTTGCGCAAGCGAAGCAGAGTACTCAACGAGGCCCCCATTGAGCTCCTACAATCCGAGACCGGAGCTACTCTCGTTGAAGAAGAGCTCCATCGTATCGACTACGGAATGTTCTCCTAGATGCGCCTATGGCGGATTTCCAGCTTCGCTGATCTATCGGGCCGAGGTGGTATAGTCAGTGCTGGCCGTTGGAACGTTAAAGACACGCCTGTCGTCTATTGTGCAGATCATCCCGCCACAGCGCTGCTGGAGATTCTCGTACACATTGATGCCGACGATCTGCCGCCGACTTACCAGCTTTTGGAAATCCAAGCGCCTGACACCGTGAGCATCAGCGTCCCTGACTTGCCATCGAACTGGCGGGACAATCTGGCCGCTACCAGACAGATCGGCACGAATTTCATCTCTGCCGGCAAGCAGGCGGTGATGGAAATTCCATGCGTCATAGTTCCGTTCACAAAGAACTATCTGCTCAATCCAGCATTGCTGGGCCGAGATGGGATCGGCATTGTCGGCACGACTGCCCATCCGATAGATGCACGGCTTCTTCGGTAGCGGATCGCAACCTGCTCACCCAAACGCCACCTTGGCGTCCAGGTCGCTGAGCGGCCTGACGCTGGCCAGCAGCGCCCTCGCCTCTTCCTCGTCGCGCTTCATCTGCGCTACCAGCGCACCCAGCCCGTCGAATTTTACTTCGCCGCGCAGATAACCGAACAGCGACACCTGGCAGGTCTCGCCGTAAAAATCGCCGGAATGGTCGAACACGAACGTCTCGAGCAGCGGCGCGCCGTCCTCGTCAACCGTCGGGCGGCGACCAAAGCTGGCGACGCCGTCATGCAGAGAGCCGTCGGCGCGGCGCAGCCGCACCGCATAGATGCCGTGCTTCAGTTCGGCCTCCGCTGGCAGGACCATGTTGGCGGTCGGGAAGCCTAGCGTGCGGCCGAGTTGTTTCCCCTGGGTCACTTCGGCTTCGACGGTAAAGCGGTAGCCGAGCAGGCCCGCCGCTTGCGCCACGTCGCCCTCGGCAAGCAGCTCGCGTATGCGGCTGGACGAAACAATCTCGGCGCCTTCGTCGCGAAACGCGTCGACCAGCGTCACCCCGAAACCGTGGCGCTCGCCCGCCGCCATCAGATAGGCCGGACCGCCCTGCCGGTTCTTGCCGAAATGGAAGTCGAACCCGGTCACAGAGTGGCTGATGCCGAGGTTTTCCTCGAGCACTTTCGTCACGAACGTCTCGGCGTCCTGACTGGCGAAATCGCGCGTGAACGCCTGCTCCACGACAGCGTCGAAGCCCAGATCCGCCAGTAGCCGCGCCTTCATCGGCGGCGGCGTCAGGATGAACAGCGGCACGTCGGGTCGGAACACTTTTCGCGGGTGCGGCTCGAAGGTCAGCACCAGAGCCGGCGCGCCACGACGGCGCGCTTCGTCGAGCGCGCGCTGCAGCACGGCCTGATGGCCGCGATGCACGCCGTCGAAATTGCCGATCGCCACCACGCCGCCGCGCAGGGAAGCTGGCAGCCTTTCATCGCCGGGAATGCGCCTGAAGCTCATCGCAGACGCCTAACGCAGCCGCGGAATGACGGCGACAGGCGTCGCGCCATGCTTTTCAAGGAAGACCGCAAGGCGCTCCTGGTCGGGCGCAAGCGGATGACCATAGTCGCTGGCGTGGATGCCGCCCGAAACGTAGAGCGCGCCGATGCCCTGGTCGGCCGCGCCCTTGATGTCGGTCAGCATGCCGTCTCCGATCGCCAGCACCTCGGAGCGCGCGATCTCGCGGCCGAGCACCTCGCCCGCCGCCTTCAGCGCCGCCTCGTAGATCGGCCGGTGCGGCTTGCCCGAAACCAGCGTGCGGCCGCCGAGCTGCGCATAGTCGCGCGCCAGCGCGCCGGCGCACCAGATCAGACGCTCGCCGCGCTCCACCACAATATCGGGATTGGCGCAGATGAAGGGCAGGTCGCGCGACCGGAAGCGCTGCAGCATTTCCGAATACTCCTCCGGCGTCTCCGTCTCGTCGTCGAAGAGGCCGGTGCAGACCACGGCCTGCGCCTCGAATTCCTCGACCAGCTCGACGTCGATGCCGTCATAGATAGCGAGTTCCCGCTCCGGCCCGAGATGGAACAGCTTTCGCGGCGCCTCGCGGATCAGGTCGCGCGTCACATCCCCGGAGGTGACCACGCGGTCCCAGGCGTCGTCCGGCACGCCGAGCGTTCTGAGCTGCGCCTCCACCCCTTCATGCGGGCGCGGCGAATTGGTGATCAGCACCACCGCGACGCCCTTGTCGCGCGCCCGCTTCAGTGCCGCGCTTGCGTCGGGAAACGCATCGACGCCATTGTGGACGACGCCCCAGACATCGCAGAGCAGCGCGGCATATCTGCCGGCTACTGCATCCAGCGATGCGATGTTTTCGGGCGAAGCCGCCATGATTTTCCTCGTCCGTTCGCTCATCGATTGCCGGCCGGACACCCGGCCGGGCCGATGCGCAATTAACCGAACCTCTTCACCCTGTCACGAGCTTTCGGCTGACAGCTGCCGCGCGCCATGCGAAATTAGGCGCGCATCGGGCTCGCCCGACGCCAGGGGTTTTGAGATGAAGCGCCAGGGCGCGCTTGCGGGGAAAGTTCCAGAGTATGCCGCGCGGACTGTCAGTCGTCGCCTCGGCCGCATTGCTGTGCGGCCTGTGCTATTATTTTCTTCAGGGGATGGTCGGCAGCGGCCGTGCGTTGGAAGAGATCGTGCTCGCCACTTGCGCAGCGGCCCTCACCCTTGCTGTAGTCGCGGCGGCCTTCAGCCTGATGGCGTTGGTGCGGGCCAATGCGTCGGACCAGGAGATCCGCCGCCTGGCGCTTTCGGTCGAGGTGGCGCTGCGCGATTTTTCGGCGCGCAGCGACGGCGACGCCGTCACCATTGGCGAGATCGACGCTTCCCTGTCGCGCCGGCTCGATGCGCTCTCGGCAAGCCTCGCCGCGCGCCATCCGAGGCCCCCGGCGCGAAGCGCAACGGTTGTGCCGCATCCCGCCGTTCGTCTCCAGCCGGTCGAGACCGGCCCCGAGGCCGCCGGCAACGCCGCCCTTCGCGCCGCCATCCAGCGAGCTCTGGCGGCCGATCGGATCGAACTCGACCTGCAGCCGATCGTCTCGATCTCGCAAGGCATGGCGGTCGGCCACGACGCGGTCGGGCTGGTGGAGCCGGCCGGCGGCGAACCGGTCAGGCTTGGCCGCGCCGATTTCGACCTGCCCGACATTTCGGCGGCTTCGTGCGAGCGGCTGATGGTGTTTGCGGCCGCCGCCGCCATCGAGCGCCGATCCGGCCATGCCGGCGAAGCGACGCCACTGCATGTCGCCATTTCCGGCGCCCTGCTCGACCATGGCTCCGAATTCGCCGCCGTGCTGACCCTGCTCGGCCAACACCCTGCTTTGTCGCGCTCCATCATTCTCTCAGTGCCGGCCGCCGCTATCGCCGACGGCCAGCATGGTCAGGCGCTGGCGCTGCTTGCCGAGACCGGCGCGCGCCTCGCCGCCGAAGGCTGGTCGGGTTCGCCGGAGGAACTGGAGGCGATGCATCGCCATGGCGTTTCCATGCTGAAGCTGCCGGCGGCGCAATTGCTCGATCCCACGCCGGCGTCAGCGCAAGCGATCGAAACACTACTCGGCCGCGCGGCAGCCGCGAACCTGCCGGTCGTCGCGACGGATGTCGCCGGCGACGAAGACGCCGTCCGACTGATCGACCTCGGCGTCAATCTGATGGCCGGCCCGCGCTTCGCCGGCCGCTCAAGCCACGGTCCGGAAGCTGCCGGCGCCGCCGAGCGCTTCGCAAATCTCTGAAGTCGCCGGCCAGCAATCCGCAATCCTCCAGGCCCAATTGGTTAATGCCAGGTGAGCCGCACCCCGTCATTTCAACGGTTTTTCGCGGCGGTTTTTTTAACGATTTGTGGGATTCTGCCTGAACCTAGGGCTAGGTTTGGGGTGCGAAGCACATGTTACGCAGATTTGCGAGTGACAAGCGCGGCAATTTTTCAATGATGATGGTGATCACGACCGTTCCGATACTGGGCGGTCTGGCGCTGGCCGTCGATTATGCGGAAGTGTCCAGGCAGCGGCAGATGGTCCTCAATGCGCTGGACGCCGCAAGCGTGGCGACAGGCGCCCATATCGTCAGCGGCAGCGTAAGTTCCGCCGACCCGGCCGCTTATGAGGCGGCGATCAAGAAATACGCCCATGATTTTTTCACAGCCAATCTCGGGCCGGTCGATCCTTCGAAGACCACGCTCGCTGTCGTCCTGCCGAACAATAATGCCGGCGGTGGAACCCTGCAACTGTCGGCCACGCTAAAATACGAACCATATTTCCTGCCGGCCTTCGCGGAGCTGATCGGCCGGCCGCGTGACCCAAGCGCGGTCGATGTTGCGGCCAAGTCGGAAGTGCGGCTGAAGAACACGCTCGAAGTGGCGCTGGTCCTCGATAATTCAGGGTCGATGTCGCAGTACGGCACCGGCACCGGGCAGCAGCGCATTGTCCTTTTAAAGGCCGCCGCCAAGCAACTGGTTGAAACGATGTCCGACCAGGCCGCCATGATGAAGCAGGTACCGAAGCCGGTACAGTTCGGGCTGGTGCCATTCTCGGCCTCCGTCAACATTGCCCCCACCAACGACGATCAGCCCTGGATGGACACGATGGGGATTTCGCCGGTCCACCACGAGAATTTCGACTGGTCGAAAATGAACGCCACCAACAACCCGAACAAATATGCAGAGAAAATAGGCGACGTCTGGTACAAGCGCGGCGCGGACTGGGGCGACACCCGCGACCACCCGCTAACGCGCTTCAGCCTTTATGCGGACATCATCGCCCAATCCGATCGCGAAGCCATTCCGAACACTAGCCGCCGAGTCTGCAAACGGTACCGCTACGGAGCGTGCCAGGAGTATACGACCGAGCCGGAATACGAATATACGGTCTCGCAATACACCAGTTGGCAAGGCTGCGTGGAAGCACGTCCCGCTCCATACAACAACGACGACGCCGAAGCGAGCTCATCCAATCCCGCGACCTTGTTCGTGCCGATGTTCGCACCCGACGAGGCGGGGCATCTTTGGCGCGACCTCGACGACGACAACATTCCTGATCTCAACGATACTAATTATGGCTACGGCAACAATTGGTGGGTGGATTGGGAAAACAGCGACGCCGGGCCGCGCCAGTCCGACATGCGCAAGTATTTTCGCGTCAAGCCGTATGGGGCGCCTGCGGCCGGCTACGGCGATGGACCGAACTCCTCATGCACCACGAATGCGATCACGCCGCTGCAGGACGTCACGACTGCCGAGGGCAAACAAGTCATCCTGGACGCGATCGACGCCATGACCCCGACCGGAAACACCAACGTGCCCGAGGGCACCGCGTGGGGCTGGCGTGTTGTGTCCCACAAGGCGCCCTTTATCGAAGGCCGTCCCGATATAGAAAAGGGCAACGACAAGGTCATCATTGTTCTGACCGACGGCGCCAACACTTATGGCGACTACGGCTACACCGATCCGGCGGGCAACCAGTCGACCTACGCCGCCTATGGCTACACAGGCAAGGATTATAACAGCACAGGCGTTACGCGCATGTTCATGGACACGTCCAGCAACGTCAGCAAGTCGACCTACACGAACACGAACTACCAGGCGGCGATGGACGAGCAGATGCAGATGGTCTGCGCCAACGCAAAGGATCCCGACAAAGGCAATGTCATCGTGGTCACAGTCTCGCTCGACCTGGAAGAAAGCGTGGCGAGCGAGAAGAAGGCCATCGAAGCGTTGACCAAATGCGCCTCGGACTCGCGCTTCAAGAAGAATGCCGACGGCACGCCGAAGAAGCTGTTCTACAACGCGACCGGCAGCAATCTCGCGGAAAAGTTCAAGGAGATCGCCGACGAGCTGTCGAACCTGCGCATCGTCAGCTAACACACAACTGCAGAACCTCTGACGCCCCGCCCTTCCGGCGGGGCGTTCGCGTTCTGGCAGCGGGCTTGCGTGGAGCAATCCTTTTTCGCGCCAGGGACTTGAGTACCGAAGGCCGCCAGACCATGGTCCGCACATTCGGGCATCCGCCCCACCATCCTGATCTGGATTTTCCATGCCCGAGCTTTCGAACCTCGCAGCCTTCGCCCTCATAGCGCTCGGCATGGTGCTGACGCCCGGTCCCAACATGATCTACCTGATCTCGCGCTCGCTGTCGCAGGGACCGCTAGCCGGGCTGGTTTCGCTGGGCGGCGTGGCGCTCGGCTTCGTCTTCTACATCCTCTGCGCCGCCTTCGGCATCACCGCGCTGGTGCTCGCCGTACCCTACGCCTACGACGCGCTGCGCTTCGGCGGCGCGCTCTATCTCCTGTGGCTCGCCTGGCAGGCGGTGCGGCCGGGTGGTCGTTCGCCGTTCCAGGTCCGGCAACTGCCGAAGGACAGCGCCAGGAAGCTGTTCATGATGGGCCTCATGACCAACTTGTTGAACCCCAAGGTCGCGGTCATGTATCTGTCGCTGCTGCCGCAGTTCATCAGCCCCGAGCAGGGCAGCCTGCTGGCGCAGCTTCTCGTGCTCGGCGGTGTGCAGATCTCCATCAGCGTCACCGTCAACGCGATCATCGCTGTCATGGCGGGCTCGATCGCCGCCTTCCTGGCCGGGCGGCCGCTCTGGCTGGTCATCCAGCGATGGCTGATGGGCACGGTGCTCGCCGGCCTGGCGCTCAGGATGGCGACCGAGGCGCAGCGTTAGGGCTTTTGTTCACCCTTGCGGCGCTCGTCCCGATTGCGCCCCTCCACCATGCCTTGCATGGTCCCTCCTGGCTTCGCAGGGGAGGAACCGGCGGCGCCGCTGCTGATCCTCCCCCGTTTTACGGGGGAGGGGGACCATGCGAAGCATGGTGGAGGGGGCGCTGCGCCCTCAAACGTGGATAGAATCCACCCCCATTTCGGCTCGTTCGCAAAAAGAACCATTGCGGATCAATGGCATAACGGCCGGCGCGAAGAATCTTCGCACCGGATTTGTTCACACTCCGCGCCCCTCCCGCATAATCCGTCCATCGCCCTTGCGGGAACCGGTTCCGGACCGGGGATCGGTAGGGCGGCGGTGACCTCTCCCCGTGGATTCGGTTCCCACGGGCCT
>NZ_JAAKZF010000038.1 GCF_011045125.1 Allomesorhizobium camelthorni
TAGGCTTCCTCCCTGTTGATCGTTGACGGGCCTCAGGCCACGTCGGCTTCCGAGAACGCGCCGGTATCGGGCTTGTCCTCCTTGAACTCGTGCTCAAGCCCGTTGACGTTGAACACGGCGACAACCGTGCCCTCCTCGAGGGCTATCGGCGAATGACGATGTCCTTTGGGGATTAACGTGCCCTCGAACTGCCGCATGGCGATGGGCTCGCGGCCCTCGACATCGATCTGCAGCGCGCCCTTCAGAATCAGCCAGCCTTCGTCGCCATTGGTATGGCGATGCCAGGGAAAGCGGCCAGTCACCTCGGCGATGCGCAGATTGTACTTGTCGTCGAGCCGGAAGACGTTGAAATTGGTTCGGGGCGGATGGCCTTCCAGGGTCTTCATGACGTTGAAGAGCTTGAAGGCGCCCAGCGGTTCGGCGGTCATCAACTGCCCTCCTTAATCCGAAACGTAGTTCGCGCCATGGGCCGGCCGATCCCATTCGAGCAGCGGCCCGCGCAGCGCCTCCAGCTTGTCGCGGTCGAGCTCGAAGCCGAGGCCCGGGTCGGTCGGCACGATCAGGCGAGTGCCCTCGTAGCGCAGCGTTTCGGTGACCACATCCTCGATGTAGAGCAGCGGCCCGACCGGATCGCCGGCGTAGTGGAGCTGCGGGATGACCGCCGCGAGATGGGCGTTGGCGGCGGTGCCGAGGCTCATCTCCTGAGTGGTGCTGATCAGGCATTTGAGGCCGGCCGCCTCCGCGAGGTCGAAAAGCTTCCTGGCCTGATAGATGCCGCCGGACTGGATGGTGATGTTGAACACGTCCACCGCGCCCGCCTTGATCATACGCATGGCCTGGGCCTGGCTCGATATATGCTCCGAGATGTCGACGTCGATGCGCCGGCGCAGTTCGCTCATTCCCTCATAGTCTTCGGCCCAGCAGGGGCTCTCTATGAGTTCGAAATCATATTCCTTGAAGCGCTCGTAGATGCGCAGCGTGTCGCGCCAGTGGAAATGCCCCTGGAAATCCAGCGCTTTCAACTGCACCGAATTGCCGAAACGGTCGCGAAAGGCTCGGAGGAAGCGCTCGTCCTGGTCGAAATCGACGCCGACATAGTAGCGGAAGCGGTTGACGCCCTCGGCGACGAGTTCGGCGGTGTAGCCGAGATAGCGTTCGGTATCGCTTTCCTTCTTGGCCTGGAACACCGGATAGGTGATCTCGAAACTGTCGCGCACCTTGCCGCCGATCAGATTGTACACCGGCGTGCCGAAGGCCTTTCCGACGATATCGTAGAAGGCCATCTCGACGCCCGCGGCGATCTGCGAGGCAGGGGTGAAAGGGGGATAGTTGTTGGCGTAGCGGAAATAGACCGGCATGTAGGCGAGCAGCCGCTCATGCAGCGCCGCGATCTCGAACGCGTTCTGGCCGAGCGCGACCTTCTCGATCCCCACGCGCACGGCCTCCGGGTCGGGCATATACATGCGGTAGCAGTCGAGGTCGGAAATCTCTCCAAGCCCGATGATGCCGGCATCGGTCGCAAGCTCGAGCACGATGTGCGAGCTGATCGCCCCGGTGCGACGGCGCGTGCGCACCGTGTGAAGGGTCACACCGGTGATCCTGATCGAGTCCTTTGCGGATATCTGGGTCTGCAGCATAGCCTGTTCCATCAATAGATTTCGGGCTCGGGCAGCGGCGGGCCGGCTGCCAGGAAGTCGAAGTCGCAGCCTTCATTGGCCTGGCTGACATGGCGCGCGAACATGGCGCCGTAACCGCGCGCCAGGCGCGGCTCGCGCGGGATCCATTCGGCGCGGCGGCGGGCGAGCGTCGCCTCGTCGACATCGAGGTCGAGCCTGCGCGCTTCCACGTCGAGGACGATGAAGTCGCCGTTGCGCACCAGCGCCAGCGGCCCGCCAACATGTGACTCGGGTGCGATGTGGAGCACGCATGCCCCGTAGGAGGTGCCGCTCATGCGCGCATCGGAGAGCCGCAGCATGTCGCGCACACCCTGCCTGACCAGCTTCTTCGGGATGGGAAGCATGCCCCATTCGGGCATGCCCGGACCGCCCTGTGGGCCGGCATTGCGCAGCACGAGCACGTGGTCGACGGTGACATCGAGGTCGTCGCTTTCCACCGTCGCCTTCATCTCGGCATAGCTATCGAACACCAGGGCGGGGCCTCGATGTTTCAGGAAACGCGGCTCGGCGGCTGAGGGCTTCATAACCGCGCCGTCGGGCGCAAGATTGCCCTTGAGGACGGCCGTGCCGCCGCGCGGATAGACCGGGTTGGAGAGTGGCCGGATGACATCGGCATTGTGGACCGCAGCGCCCGCGAGCCCCTCCCCGAGCGTCCGGCCGCTGGCGGTCAGGCAGGAGCCGTCGATGAGATCGCCAAGTTCCGCCATCAGCGCCGTCAGGCCGCCGGCATAGTAGAAGTCCTCCATCAGCATCGTGCCCGAGGGCCGGACATTGGCGATGACGGGCACGCGCTGCGATATCTTGTCGAAGCGCTCAAGGGTGAGGTCGAGCCCGGCGCGGTGCGCCATGGCCAGGATATGGATGATGCCGTTTGTCGAGCCGCCCATGGCCTGGTGGACCGAGATGGCGTTGTCGATGGCGGCAGGGGTCACGATCTTCGACGGCAGCAGGTCTTCCCAGACCATTTCGACGATGCGGCGGCCGGATTCGGAGGCCATGCGCGGATGGTTGGAATCCGGCGCGGGGATCGAGGACGAGCCGGGGAGCGAAAAGCCCATCGCCTCGATCACCGACATCATGGTGGCGGCCGTGCCCATGGTCATGCAGGTGCCGTGCGAGCGGGCTATTCCCTGCTCCATCTCGCGCCAATCTGCCTCGGTGATGTTGCCGGCACGCTTCTCGTCCCAGTATTTCCAGGTGTCTGAGCCCGAGCCCAGCACCTTTCCGCGCCAGTTTCCCCGCAGCATCGGCCCCGCCGGCACGAAGATGGCCGGAAGGTCGGCTGAAAGCGCGCCCATGAGCAGCGCCGGCCCGGTCTTGTCGCATCCGCCCATCAACACCGCACCGTCGATGGGATAGGAGCGCATGCCTTCCTCCACCTCCATGGCGAGGAAATTGCGGTAGAGCATCGTGGTGGGCTTCTGGAAGGGCTCGGACAGGGTCATGGCCGGCAGCTCGAGCGGGAAGCCGCCCGCCTGCCAGATGCCGCGCTTCACCTCCTCGACCCGCACCTTGAAATGCGCATGGCACGGATTGATGTCCGACCATGTGTTGAAGATGCCGATGACCGGCTTTCCCATGAAGTCGGCCCGCTCATAGCCCATCTGCAGCAGGCGCGACCGGTGGCCGAACGAGCGCAGGTCGTTCACGCCGAACCAGCGATGGCTGCGCAGGTTTTCCGGGCTTTTGGGCATCATTCCTCCCTCATGAGGCGATTGTGTTATCATTCCCGCTTAAATCATACAATCCCTGCTATTTACAAATTTGTTATACAATCTTATTCAGAGCAAAGCCGCAGCATAGGAGCTCTCCATGGCCGACAAGATTGCCGAGAAACTGGGCCGCACCGTCGTCGCCGTTCCGCCAGTGGCGTGGACGCGGTCGCTGGACCTGGCCGAGAACCAGAACCGGTGCCTGATCGGCCACATAGAGGCAGGCGGCGTGAGCGCGCTGCTTTATGGCGGCAACGCCAATCTCTATCATTTCGATCTGGGGCGCTTCGCCGCGCTGATGGATCTGTTGGCCGAGGCGCCAAGTGCTGCGACCGATGTCATCCCGTCCATCGGTCCCGATTTCGGCAAGCTCCTGGATGAGGCGACGATCCTGCGCGACAGGAAGTTCGCCGGCGTGATGGCCTTGCCGATGACCTTCCCCACCCATCCCGAGGGCATCGAGAAGGCGCTCCGGGCCGCAGCGGACCGGCTCGGCGCACCGCTCATCCTCTATGTCAAGCGCGAGCACTATCTCGCGCCGGCGCGGATCGGAGCGCTGGTGGGGGACGGGGTGGTCAGCTTCGTCAAATATGCGGTCGAGCGCAGCGAGCCGGCCGGCGACTCCTATCTCGCCGACATCTGCAGTGCGATCGGCTCCGGCAATGTCGCAAGCGGCATGGGCGAGACGCCGATCCATGTCCATCTGCCGCAATACCGGCTGCGGACCTACACGTCGGGCGGCGTGTGCATTGCGCCGCGCGCGGCCATGAAGCTGCTTGCCGCCCATCGCGGCGGGGATAACGAAGCTGCCGGCCATCTCGCCGCTCCGTTCCTGGCCTTCGAGAAGGTGCGCGCCGCCATCAACGGCTTCTCGGTGATGCACGACGCGGTGACGCTGGCGGGCATAGCCGACATGGGGCCGATCCTGCCCATGGCCGGCAATATCCCCGGCGACGCGCGGGAAAGGGTGCAGCAAGCGGTCGACGCGCTTGTGGCGCTGGAAAGGACCTGCCAGAAATCGAGACTAGTACCAACGCCAACCGGACGAGGTAGCCTGCCCGATGAGCGAATTCGACCTTGTGGCCCCAGGCATTAAGGGGACAGCCGGCCGGACGCTCAGCGACACGGTCTATCAGCGCATCTACGAGCGGATATCCAACGGTGAATGGCCCAAGGGCACTCGCCTGCTCACCGAGATAGAGCTGGCGGAACAGTTCGGAGTCTCGCGCACCGTGATCCGCGAAGCCCTGCTGCGGCTGCGCATAGACGGGCTCATCGCTTCCCGGCAGGGAGCGGGCACCCATGTGATCGGCGCCCCGAGCCAGCGCGTCATCGACTTCGCCGAACCGGGCAGTGTCGCGGACCTGCAGCGCTGCTACGAATTCCGTGTCGGCGTTGAAGGGGAAGCGGCCTATCTCGCCGCCACCCGGATTTCGTCAGAACGCATTGCCGAGATCGAGGCGACGCTCGACGCCATGGAGCGCTGCATTGCTGAGGACCGTCTGGGCGCGGAGGAGGACATCGCCTTCCACCTGGCGATCGCCCGCGCAACCGAAAACGACTATTACCAGCGCACCATCGCCTCGGTCACCAAAGCCATCCGTGTCGGGATGTCCATAGCGGCCACGCTCTCGAACCGCCCGCCGCCCCAGCGTCTCGGCATAGCCATAGGCGAGCATCGCGGCGTGCTGGACGCCATCCGCGCCTCCGATCCCGACCTCGCCCGCGCCCGCATGCGCGCCCACATCGAAGGCGCTCGTAAACGCGTTTTCGTCGGGGGCAGCTAGCGAGGTCTCGTTTGAAATGGCAAAATCTCGGTTGCGGCCAAAGTCATGTGGCTCACTCTTGCTTCTCGATCGCTCAGCAGAAGATCGCCACCGCCCGCCCAGCTAGCGGCTATCCGGCTTGCGTAAGCCATTTGGGCTTCGGCACGGCCTGCAGCAGGGTTTGCGTGTATTCGTGGCGAGGCGCTGCGAACAGCGTCGAGGTTTGGCCTTCCTCAACGATCCTTCCGTTCTTCATGACCATGATCCTGTCCGCGAAATGGCGGACGATCGGCAGATCATGTGTGATGAAGACATAGGAGAGACCGAGCCGGGTCCTGAGGTCGGCGAGAAGGTCGATCACCTGCGCCTGGATGGAGACGTCGAGCGCTGAAACCGCCTCGTCGCAGACGATCAGCTCCGGCTCGCTCGCAAGCGCGCGCGCAATGGCGATGCGCTGCCGTTGGCCGCCGGAAAACTGGTGCGGGTAGCGGTCGGCGTGCTCCGGCAGCAGCCCTACCAGCTCCAGGAGCTCCGCCACGCGGCCCTTCCACTTGCTCTTCGGCAGGATATCGCGGTGTATCACCCAGGGTTCGGAGATGATGGAGTAAATGCGCATGCGCGGGTTCATGGACCCGTAGGGATCCTGGAACACCATCTGCACCTTGCGGCGAAACGCCATGAGACGCTTCCCGTTCATCTCGAAGATATTCTCGCCGGCGAAGACGGCTTTGCCCGAACTTGGCTCGTTCAGCCCTAGCAGCATGCGTGCGACGCTCGATTTGCCGGAGCCGGACTCGCCGACGATGCCGAGCGTTTCGCCTCTCCTGACCTCGAAGCTGACGTCGTCCACCGCCTTGAACGTGCGCTTGCCGGCAAAGGCCCCGGACGCAAGAACGTAGTCCTTGGTGAGATTCTCCACCTTGAGCAGGGTTTCGCCGGCGATCTTCGTCGAACGCCTGTTCGGCGCCTCCGTTGCATCGCCGTGCGGCAGCGCCGAGATGAGGCGGCGCGTATAGGCATGCTGCGGATTGCTGAAGACCTCCTCGGCGATGCCCGTCTCGACGACCTTCCCGCCATTCATGACGATGATCCGGTCCGCCATGGACGCGGCGACTTCGAGGTCATGGGTGATCATGATCAGCGCCATGCCGGTTTCGCGCTGGAGATCGCGCAGCAGATCGAGGATCTGCGCCTGGACGCTGACGTCGAGGGCGGTCGTCGGCTCGTCGGCGATCAGGATATCCGGCTTCAGCGCGATCGCCATGGCGATCATCACGCGCTGGCGCTGTCCGCCCGAGAATTGATGCGGATAGAAGTCGACGCGGCTTTCGGGTTCCGGAATGCCGACGCGCCGAAGCAGTTCTATCGCCTTGGCGCGCGCGGCCTTGCCGCTTCCCGCGCCGTGGCTCTCATAGACCTCCGCGATCTGGCGGCCCACCGTGTAGACGGGGTTCAGATAGGCAAGCGGATCCTGAAAGATCATCGCAATCCTGCGGCCGTTGATGCTTCTGCGCGCCTCCGCGTCGAGGCCGGAGAGTTCGACGCCGTCGAAGAGGCAGGAACCGGCCACGATATCGCCCGGCGGACAATCGATGAGATCCATCACCGCGCTGGTGCTGACGCTCTTTCCCGAGCCGCTTTCGCCGAGGATGACGAGGGTCTCGCCACGGCTGACGTGGAAAGAAACGTCGTCGACGGCGCGTACCGGCTCGTCGTCCGACAGGAAATCGACAGTCAGGCCCGCGACCTTGAGGATGGGATTGCTCGCGTTGCTCATCGGGCGGCTTTCCGCAATTTTTGCAGGCGCCAGCGTTGCTGCGGATCGGCGACGGTGCGCGCCCAGTTCGAGAGGATATTGAGCGACAGCGTCGTCAGCATGATCGCGAGGCCCGGCCAGAATGCGATCCACCAGGCGGTGGCGAGATAGCCGCGGCCGTTCGCCACCATTGCGCCCCAGGTGAAGTCCGGCGGCTGGATGCCGAGACCAAGGAAACTCAGCGCCGATTCCGACAGGATGACGGTCGCGAAATCAATGGCCGAAATCGTCACCAGTGTCGGCAGGACGAGGGGTGCGATATGCCGGATGATGATCCGGGCCGGCTTTGCGCCCATGGCCATCGCCGCGCTGACAAACATGCGCTCGCGCAACTCCAGCACCTCGGCGCGCGCCGTTCGGAGGTAGATGGGCATGCGCGTGACGGCGAGGACGATCACGAGATTGGTGATACTCGGGCCCAGCGTGTAGAGCACGATGAGCGCCAGGAGCAGCGACGGAAAGCTCATGACGATATCGGCCAGGCGCATGATTAGGTGGCTGTACCAGCGCTCCGAATAGCCCGCCACCAGGCCGAGCGTGCCTCCGACCAGCATGGACGCGAATACCGCCGCCGCGGCA
Source organism: Allomesorhizobium camelthorni (assembly GCF_011045125.1). GTDB lineage: Bacteria > Pseudomonadota > Alphaproteobacteria > Rhizobiales > Rhizobiaceae > Allomesorhizobium > Allomesorhizobium camelthorni. Next base: position 7,550 of record NZ_JAAKZF010000038.1, read on the forward strand.
ATGCCCAGCGTGTTCTGCGCGCCGACGATCAGCCTGGCCAGGATGGGCCGGCCGAGCGTATCGGCGCCAAGGACGTAGATCCAGCCGCTCTCCAGCGAGAAGGGGGCGAGATTGCGCTGGCGCAGCCCCAGCCGCGAAGCGGCGTCCCCCACCAGCCACGGGCCGAGGATCGCCGCGAGCACGACAATCGCCAGGAAAATAGCGGCGGCGAGCGCAAGCTTGTCGCGCGTCAAATAGGCGAGAAGCACACGGCCGCTGCCTGGAACCGCCGCCGGCTTGGTGTCGGGGGTGATGATCGTCATGGTTCAGTACCGGATCCGCGGATCGAGAACGGCGTAGAGCAGGTCGATCGCGATGTTCAGGATGAAGATGGCGGTCGCCGTCACCAGGATCGTCGACTGGACGACGGCAAAATCGCGCTGAATGATCGAGTCGATCATCAACTTGCCGATGCCGGGCCAGCCGAATATCGACTCCACGACGACGGCGCCGTTGATGAGGCTCGTCGCGAGGTCGCCGGCGACCGTGACGACGGGCAAAAGCGAGTTGCGAAGCGCATGCCCGAAGATGATCTTCCGCCGGCTCAGGCCCTTGGCTCTCGCGGTCTTGATGTATGGGGAGGCCAGCGCCGACAGCATGGCGCCGCGCACGACCTGCACCAGGAGACCGAAGGGGCGGAGCATCAGCACGAAGATCGGCATGATCCAATGGGTCCAGCTTCCGGTGCCGGATGTCGGCAGAAGCTCCAGCCCCACGGCGAAGACAAGAATGCCGACGATGGCGACCCAGAAATCCGGCGCGCTCGCGCCGGCCAGGGAGACGAGGCTGGCGATGCGGTCGAACAGGCTGCCCGGACGCGCGGCCGCAAGGGAGCCGACAAGGATAGCCAAGGCGGTCGACAGCGTGATCGCGACGACGGCAAGCTTTAGTGTCTCAGGAAAGGCCTCGAGCGCGACCTCGATCGCGGAGCGGTTCTGGCGCAGCGACTGGCCGAAATCCAGTTGCAGCAGATCGCGCAGATATTCCAGGAACTGCCAATAGATCGGCTGATCGAGGCCGTTCAGCCGCGCGAAATCGGCCCGCGCTTCCGCGGTCGAGTCCAGAGGCAGGTAGAGGGCCGAAGGATCGCCGGTGAGCCGCGTCAGGAAGAAGACCAGCGTCAGCAGACCTATGACCGACAGGATGCTGTGGGACGCGCGGCGTCCAAGATAGGCAATCATTCGGATGCCCTTCGGCGATATCGACAGAAGTAGCAGGCCGGGGACGCAGGATCATCATCGGACCCTGCGTCCATGCATCGCTCAGTCTTTGATGGCGATGTTGGCCAGCGGTATTTCGCTGTTGGTGGTGATATCGGGCTTCCACTCCAGCCTGGCGCCAACGCGGGTATAGCCGATCATGTGGAACATCGGTATGTCCCCCACCACTTCCTTGCGGGCCCTGGCGAAGATCGCCTTGAAGCCGTTCGTGCGGGTTTCGCCGGTGGCGGCGAGAGCCTCGTCTATCTCCTTGTCGAATGCGGGATCGGCCAAGGTCGAGTAGCTGCCGCTCGAGCGGTAGAAGATCGGAATGGTGAAGGCCGCGTCGCCCTTGTTGTTGTCGTGCATCATCTGCAGGAGATTGGGGCCGCGTTCCGCGGGGAAAGGCTTCTGCAGGTAGCGCAGCCAGTCGGCGACATCGAGCATGGTGAGCTTCACGTTGAGGCCGGCGTCCTGCCACATCATCATCATGGCCTCCATGGCTTCCGCGCCGTTCGGATAGATGCCGTTGCGCCCGATGAGCTTGATTTCGGTGTCGACCGGAACGCCCGCTGCGCGCGCCTCTTCGATGAGCTTCTTCGCCTCTTCCGGATCATAGGGCCACGGCTCGAGCGCATCGTCGTGGCCGTTGATGCCGGCGACGACCATCTGCGAGGCTCGCTTGACGTCGTCGCCAAACAATTGGGCAAGGCCTTCCCAGTCGATCGCAAGGTTGAGCGCCTGGCGGATGCGCAAGTCATCGAGCGGCGGCTGGGCAGTGTCGATGCGGATCGCGGTGGTTTCGGAGTTCAGGTAGGCGAAATCCGTCTCCGGATTGCTGGCGTCCTGGATGGCGATCGACGGCGTCAGGTCGGCCTCTCCGGTTTCCACCATGGCCGCTCGAATCGAGGATTCCGGCCGCCAGACATAGGTTGCCTTGGTGATCTCCGGCTTTTTGCCCCAATAGCCGTCGAACGCGTCCAAAACGACGGTCTGCGGGGAGAAGGTCGACAGCTTGAAGGGGCCGGTCCCGACCGGGTCGTTCACGGCCTGATCGGCAGGCGTCTTCGGCGAGACGACCATGACCACGCTCAACAATGTCGGCATGATGGGCTCAGGCCGGTCCGACTTGATCTCGACGGTCAGGTTGTCGACCGGCGTCACCGTCAGTTTGGCATCGCCGAATTTCGCTATGTTGCTACAGGTGATCTTGCCGCCGATCATCCTGTTTATGGAGAATGCGACCGCCTCGGCGTTGAGTTCCGTTCCGTCCTGGAACTTCACGCCTTCGCGCAGCTTGATCCGCCAGGTCGTCGGGTCCACGCTGGTCCATTCGGTCGCCAGCTTCGGCTGAGGCTGTCCGGTCACCGGATCGATGACCGTCAGCGGCTCCACGACGTTCTGGCTGAGAATCTGTCCGACATTCGTGATGATGGTGCCGCAGGGCTCCAGATTCGCCGGCTGTTCCGGCAGGACGACACGGATCTCCTGCGCAGCTTGCGCCAGGGCCGATGGCGCGGCGGCCGTCATCAATATGGCGGCCGCAATCGTATGAATGCTCGTCCTGTTCATGTCTTACCTCCCTTTGATCTTCCGTTTTGGCTGTCGCGCCAGGCTGACGAACGTCCTCTTCCCGCTCGTCCGCCAATTCGCCGATCGTTCTAGGCGGCGACCCTCTCGATCAGGCCGCGCAACATGTCTTTTTCCTGTGGCTTCAAGTCCGTCAGCGGCGGACGGAGCGGGCCGGGCGTGCGCCCGATGATCTCGACGCCTGCCTTGATGATCGACACCGGATAGCCCTGTTCCCGATCGCGCAAGGCTGCGAAGGGGAAAAAGAAGCCGTGCAGGATTTCTTCCATTGCAGCGCGATCGCTTGCCCGCATGGCCTTGTAGAAGCGCTGCGCCAGTTCCGGCACGAAGTTGAAAACGGCGGAGGAATAGGTCGTCACGCCAACGCCGTTGAAGCCTTCGGCAAAGAGCTCGTGCGTCGGCATGCCGCCGATGTAGCAGAGCCGGTCGCCAAGCTTCGCGGTGACATGGCGGACGAGATCGACCTTGCCGGTACCGTCCTTGAAGCCGATGAGGTTGGGACAGGCGTCAGCAAGGCGGGCAACCGTGTCGGCATTGGCGACAGAGTTCGCGCGGTTGTAGATGATGACGCCGAGCCCCGTGGATTCGCATACGGCCTTCACATGCCGGAATATGCCCTCCTGGGGCGCCTCCATCAGATAATGGGGCAGCAGCAAGAGCCCGTCGGCTCCCGCATCTTCGGCGCGGCGAGCGGTTTCCCTGGCGAGCGACATGCCGTAGCCGCAGCCGGCGATGATCGGCACATTTCCCGACGCATCCTTGGCCGCACGGGTGACCTCGGCGACCTCTTCCGGCGAGAGGGAGAAGAATTCACCCGTGCCGCCTGCCGCGAACAGGGCAGCGGCGCCGAAGCCGGAGAGCCATGCCACATGAGCGCGGTAGCTTTCGAGATTGAGGCTGAAATCCTCGTTGAAATGCGTGACCGGAAACGAGAGCAGCCCAGAAGCGACCCGCAACTTTATTTCATCTGGCGACAAAGAAACTCATCCCGCAATTAATATGATGTCGCCCGGAGTCATATGATGAGTTTTATGACGAGTCAACCGCCGTTCTTGTCTTCCCTCGCCGGGCGCCGGACGGTCAGCGCGCGATAGCGCTTGATCCCCGTGACCAGGTGGCGGCGCATCGCCTCGCGGGCCTTTTCCGGGTCGCGGGCGAGAATCGCATCCGCGATTTCCCTGTGCTCCTCCAGAATCGGATGGTCGCGATTGGGCAAGGGATCGACGCCGCCCATCATGGTCTTGAACTTCACCCGCGGGATCATCCGGCGGCCCACATGTTCGAGGAAGGCCTTGAACCTGGCGTTGTTCGTCGCGGTTGCAATCGCCATGTGGAACTCGAAGTCCGCCTCGTCGGTGGGTTGCCCTTGCGCCATGAGATCGGCGAACCTTTCGACCTGGGCCTCGATTTCGGCCTCCTGCGCCGGCGAACTGCGGGCCGCGGCAAGGCCGGCCGCCTCGACTTCGATGCCTATGCGCAGCTCGAGCTCCTCGATAATGTCGGAGATCTTGTCCGTTTCGTCGGTGAAGAGCTTCAAGCCCTCGTCGACGGGCTTCGGGCCGAGAACGAAGACGCCGGCGCCTTGCCGCGATTCCACCAGCCCGTCGGCGCGAAGGGCGGCAATCGCCTCCCGGACCACCGTGCGGCTGAACCCGAACCGGTCGATGAGCGCGGGCTCTGTGGGCAATTTATCGCCGGGCGCATAGAAGCCGGCTTCGATCTGTCCGCGCAGCGCATCTGCAACCTGCGAGACGAACGACCTGCGGGACGTTCGGTGTTCGGCCTGCTGCATGGGTCCTCCAAACTAACGGGTCATGACGCTTCATACTCCCAGCGCAGGACAAAAGCGAGGACATCATACTACATAGGACTGAAATTCTCTTCAGTCATCATATGACTTCTATTTGCGCTCCGTGTTCCCGCCCGTCGGATCGCCGATGCTTTTGCCTCGCGAGTATCTTTCGGCGGTCAGCGCCGGGTGGAAGACAAAATATGGCGCCGACACGCGTTGGATGTTTTCAGAATCTCATCTTTCTGGCGTGAACGGAGGGTTGATCCGCACACCTGACTAGGATAACCTGACAATCGTAGTTAAGTTTAGCCGCGGCCGCAGCAAGGCTGGTCCTTTTACGCGCGGCGTCCTCGAAACCTTGAAGAATTCGAACCGAGCGCCTGCCCCCGGCCTCTGCATAAAATGGCGTCCGCAGGAATGCTCGACAAGAATCAGATTGCAGCAGAACAGGGGACGTTTAGAGCTTTCGCCAACAGCTATATGCGTGAGCTGAATTCCGGGATCCCGGTATTTCATCGCGTTGGAGAACGGAATTTCGATTGCGTGGAGATTTCGCTCCTGTCGCGGCGAGCCGTCCTGCGTATCGAAATCAAATCCCGATCGCTTTGCGGAATGCACCTCTTCGGACGAATCTGGATGCGCCAGGACGCCGGCGCAAACTGGTACGAGATAGAGCCGATCCTGGCCATGCATCTGCTTGTGCTGGGAGCCCGAGAAGCTGGATCGGCCACGCACCGACAGGTCGATGTAGAGCTTCTCGAACGGATTCTTCAGAGCTGCCAGGCGACGAAGCGTTATCTCGACGCCGCCGATCTGGCGCCGCCGCCGGTCGGCTTTATAGCTGCGGAACAATCCTTGTATTTCGGGCATCCGCTGCATCCGACGCCCAAAAGCCTGCAAGGCATGACGAATTGGCAGCAGACCGCCTATGCCCCCGAATTGCGCGGCGGTTTCCATCTGACCTATTTCGCCGCCGCCGCCCATCTTGTCCGCGAGGATTCCGCCGGCATGGCCGTGGCGCCGATCGTCGAATCGCTGCTGGGGAATGACGCCGGCAAAGTGAACGCCGGCGATGGCGAAGTACTCATGCCAATGCATCCGCTGCAGGCGGAGGCATTGATGCTCGACCCGAAAGTGCGGTCACTCATTGCCTCGGGACAGATCCGCCATCTTGGACCGGCGGGGCCCCTGTTCACGGCGACCTCTTCTGTACGCACCGTCTATTGCGAGGACGCAGCGTGGATGCCTAAATTCTCGCTGCCTGTCCGCATCACCAACTCAAAGCGCGTGAACAGGCGGCATGAGCTGGAGGCCGGTGTGGCGCTGGCGCGCCTGTTCGAGCGCGCCGGGATCAACACTTTCGATCCGCGCCTCGGCTTTCTCCACGACGGCGCATATTTGACGCTTGATATTCCGGGACAGGCCGAGAGCGGATTTGAAGTCATCTTCCGCGAAAATCCGTTCCGGCATCGCGCCGGCGATCCGGTGATAACCGTTTCGGCCCTGACGGCCGAGCCGCGTCCCGGACGGGTATCTTTGCTCGACAGCATCGTTCGACGTGTCGCGCGCGATAAAGACATTTCCGTCGGGGAAGCGTGCCGCCGCTGGTTCGTATGCTATCTGGACTGCGCGCTCGACCCGCTGGTCCGGCTCTACGACAGGTTTGGGGTCGCGCTGGAGGCGCATCAGCAAAACAGCCTGCTCGATCTTTCACGGGAGGGGCTCCCGAGCCGATATCTCTATCGCGACAGCCAGGGGTTCTACCTCTCGAGCAGCTTCAAGGAACGATGGTATGGCCTTGTGCCCGAAATCGTCCAGATCCGCAGCCTCTTCTTCGACGACCGTGAAATTCGCGAGCGGTTCTCCTATTACCTCATCGTCAACCAGATATTCTCGGTCATCGCGCGTGCCGGACATGACGGCCTGGCAAACGAGGCCGAGCTGCTCGGCATCCTGCGCGCGCGGCTCAAGAGGCTTGCGGGAGAGCTCACTGGCGCGGGCGGGGAATTCGTGACCGGCCTGCTAGACAAGCCGAACATTACCGCAAAGGCCAATCTCGCAATCCGGCTGCAGGATGTCGATGAGCTGGCCGACGGTGGCAGCACGATCTACACGCATTTTCCCAATCCGCTGAGCCGCGCAGGGCTGTTCATCGCCGCGGAGCAGGCGCATGCCATTGCCTCTTGATCTCCATGGCATTCCCGAGCTGCGTGTGATGCGCCAGCTCGCGGAAGCTCTGGTCTATGAAGGCCTGGTTGATTGCGAGGTGACGCGACTCGGCGGGAAATGCCGCTTCGAATGGCCCCAAGGCGGCGCCAGGATACGTTGCGAGGGCTCGATCGGCGCCTTCGGCCGGGTCAGGATCGCCCCCGAAACGCTTGAGCAGGGTTACGGCGATCGTTGGCGGCCGGCGACCCTCGACGATCTTCTGGCGAGCACAAACGCCTGTCCCGAACGCCGGGCGCAGCTTGCATTCGAGTTGGAGCGGACGCTTGGCTTCAGCGCCTGGAACGCTACGAACCTCCCGCTCCGGCCACGCCGCGATTTGCCGTTTGCACAATTGGATGGCGCGATGGACGAGGGCCATCCGTATCATCCGTGTTTCAAGGCGCGCACCGGCTTCGATTACGACGACCATGCGGCGTACGGCCCGGAAGCGGGCAATGCGTTTCAGCTGGCCTGGTTGGCAGTCGCACCCGAACGCCTGCACTCGGCGTTTCCCACGGACGAGCAAATCTTCTGGACGAACGAACTCGGCGCCGAAACCTATTCGGACCTGGATGAGCGCCGCGCCCGGTTCGGCGACAATGCAAGGCGGTTCGGCCTGATACCTCTACACCCCTGGCAATTGCGAGCGCTGCAGGATTCGGAATTGTCGCGCTGGTTTGCGGAAGGCTCAGCCGTGCTCGTCGGCCAGGCCGGAGATCGCTACACCGCCAGCCAATCCGTGCGGACGCTTTTCAATCGCGATCACCCGGAACGCGCCAATCTCAAACTGCCGATGAATCTCGTCAACTCATCGGCCAAGCGCATCATCGAACCGCATTCGGTGTGCAGCGCGCCGACGATCAGCCAGTGGCTGAAGGACATCGTCGCCGGCGATCCGCTGTTTGAGGAACGTTACCCGCTCACAATCCTCGGCGAATATGCCGGCACGATCGCGGATCGGGACGGTCCGCTTGCCGGACAGATCGGCGCGATCTGGCGCGAAGACGTGACGGCCTGCCTGAAGCCCGGCGAAGCTGCGGCGCCTCTCAACGCGCTCATGACCATGGAGAGCGACGGCCAGCCGTTCGTTGCGAACTGGATCGAACGGTACGGGCTGGAAGCCTGGCTCGACAAGCTTGTGGACACGGTGGTGATGCCAGTGTGCCACCTGCTCGCCGGCCATGGCATCGCGACGGAATCGCACGGCCAGAACCTGATCCTCATCCACCGCGACGGCTGGCCGGTCCGGCTGGCGATGCGCGACTTTCACGACAGCGTCGAATTCGTACCTGGCTTCCTTCGCGATCCAGACAGGGTTCCCGACTTCCTTGCCATGAACCCCGCCTACCGCGATGCCGCGCCCAACCAATACTACTGGATGGAGAGCGCCGAGCTGCTCGGCGAACTCTTCCTCGACGCACTGTTCGTCTACAACTTAGCCGAGATATCGCACCTCCTCAGCCACAGTTACGGCCTCGACGAAGCCGGCTTCTGGTCGGATGTCGGCAGGCGATTGCAGGACCATGCCCGGCAGTTCGGACTGACGGATCGGCAAGCCGCGCTTGGACTTTTCCAACCCCGCATCCGCACGGAATCGCTGCTCCGGCGGAAGCTTTCGCCGCCGGGCGCCGAATGCGCCCACGAAATCCCGAACAGTCTTGCCGGCGAGTAAGGAGGCATAAAGATGATAAGAATCAACGACACGGTCTTTGATCAGGCCTATTTCCGCGACGCGGCGGACCGTATTGCCGCTGACGCGCAGTTCGACAGGCGCGCGGGCGACCGCTTTGCGGTCTGCTTCTCCGATGCCCAGGATTGGCTGGCGTTCTTCTTTGCTGCGCGGGCGGCCGGAGTCAGCGTCCTGCCGCTGCATCCCTCGACACCTTACGCCGCGGCGCGCCGGCAGGCCGAGACGGCGAAATGCAACTGGCTCTTCTACAACCGGCTGGAAGGCGAACCGATCACCGAGGAGCGAGCGGCTGAGCCCGGGCAGTTGTTGCAGATGAGTTCCGGCACGACCGGTGAGCCGAAATGCATCGCCCGTTCGTGGGGCGACATAGACGACGAGATCGAGAGCTACGTGTCTTCGTTCGTCGAGCCGCGGGACATGACACCGCTGATAGCCTGCCCGACCACTCATTCCTATGGCTTGATCTGCGGTATACTGGTGGCGCTGAAGCGCGGCCAGATGCCCGCCATACTGGACACCGGGAACCCCAAATTCCTGTTGCGCAAGCTGAGGGAGACAGAACGGCCCTATCTGATTTCGTCGCCGGCCATCCTGCATACGCTTGCCAGGCTTTTGCCGGCCGGCGAACAGATCCACGCAACGATGACATCCGGGACCCTCCTGCCCGAATCCTGGTTCAGGCAGATCCGGAACAAGTCCAGATATATGTTCCAGCAATATGGCTGCTCGGAAGCGGGCTGCATCGCGATCAACCCGGACGTGCAGGCCGCAAATGAAGTCGGCTACGTACTGCCGCGGTTTTCGTTGCGCGACGCCGGCACTGACGGCGATCCGAATGAGATCGCTGTCGAGCGCGGAGGCATAGTGGTGGAAACCCGGGACCTCGGCTATCGCCGCGACGACGGCATGCTGGTCTTCCTGTCGCGCCTCGACGACCTCATCAATGTCTCCGGCCTCAACGTCTATCCCAAGGAAATCGAGGACGTCGTCATGACGTTCGCCGGCATCGGCGACGTTGTCGTATTCCGCAAGCAGGATGCATTCGCGGGCGAGCGTGTCGCGCTTCTCTTCAGCGCCGAACATGCGATCGACCGGGCGCAGCTTCGGCAATGGTGCGCCGAGCGGCTGGCGGCACACCAGATTCCAACTGAAATCCTTCAGGTGGAGCGGATTCCGCGTCAAGCAAACGGCAAGATAAGCAGGCGCGACGTGGCCGCCCGCTACGACGCCGGCGAATTCGGAGCTGTGCGGACGGAGGCGGCGTAGTGACCTACAATCAAGTACTGGGCGCGATCGAGAAGATCCTGCGCGAGAAGCTCAATCATCAACATATGGATGCGTTCGCGCCGCAGGCGAGGCTGAACGAGGACCTTTATCTCGATTCCGTGCTTATCCTCGAAATCATGCTGGCTCTCGAACTCGACTATGGCGTCGAATTGCCGGAGGAGGTCATCAGCCGCCAGGACCTCGACACTGTCGACGATCTGGCGCGGCTGTTCGTCGAGGCATCCGACTCCGCTCGGGAACTGGCGAGGCCTGCCAAGGAACTGGTCTTCACCCGCGCCGAAAAGGAGGCAGCCGAGCGGGTCGGCGTGCATGGGGAGGACTACGTCGATATCAAGGTTCACTGCTTTGTCAGCAGTGTCTGTCATGCGGTGAAGCAAAAGCAGCTCGATCATCGGCCGTTCTTCTTCGGCGTCTGGGATGCGGGCTTCGCCGTCGATCGACGCTGGCGGCTGGCGTATCACGCGGCTGAAATCAACCACGACTTCTTCCGCGATTGGTTCGAGCGCCTGTACGGCCCCAAGGTCCGCCAATGGTATCGGCCGGAGGCCACGAAAGAAGAGAATCTGGCGACGATGCTGGAGCTTCTGGAGCGCAAAAAGGAGAGCGAGTACCTGATGGTCATGCTCGACCTCTTCCATCTGCCCGAGCGCGAGAACAAGTTCAACCAGAACCCGTTCCCGCACTACCTGATGCTGGAGAACACCGACGACCCTGCGGTGTGGATGATTCTGGACCCGGATTTCCGCTGGGAAGGCAAGATCGAGAAGCAGAAAGTCATCAACGCGATCATGCAGCCGACCGTCGCGGGCGGCTTCATTTTCGACGCCGCCGATATCAGAACGCCGTCTGCGGTCGATCTGCGCGACTATTTCCTTGCCTGTTTTCACGAGGACGACAACCTTTTGACGCGCGCCACGCGCGAGATCGTCCGTGCGCATGTCGAGGGCCGCGACGGCGTGAAGTTGGGCGAACTGTCGAGCGCCCTGCGCGAGCTGCCAGTCATCTCAATCCGCAAATACGGGCTGGAGCATGGCTTTGCCTTCTTCTGGCGATCGCTGCAGCTTTCGAACACCGAGTTCGACATAATCTGCGACGACATCGAGGCGCTGATCCAGGAATTCAAGACGCTTCACTACGCCATCATGAAGCTCAGCCAGACAGGCAACGACGCCTTCGCGGCACGGGTGTTCGAAAAGCTCGGCGAACTGGACGCGATGGAACGCGACCTCAAGCGCCGCCTCGCTCAAACCTATCGGATGTGGTGCGACACGCGCGGCCTCCTGCACGCTCCGCGCCACGATCTGGAGGAGGCCGTCGCATGAGGCTGTCGCTCTGCACGATCACGTTCCGCCATCACCTGCTGTCGCTGGAGGACATTGCGCGATGGGCGGCGGCGAACGATTTCCAGGGCATCGAGCTCTGGGCGGCGCACGCGCGCAATATGCAGCACATGACCGACCGCAACGCCGAGTGGATGGCGGCGTTCGGCCTTTCCGTGCCGATGCTCAGCGACTACCTGCCTCTCGACGAGGACCTGGCGTCGCTGCGTCATGCCACATCGAATCTCTGCCGTCTGGCCGGCCGCTGGGGCGCTCGCAAGGTGCGCACGTTCGCCGGCAAATCGGCAAGCCGGGACATCTCGCCCGAAGGCCGCTGGCGACTATCCGCCCGTCTCAAGGATGCCTGCATGATTGCACAGGACCAGGGCTGCCAGATACTCGTCGAGACGCATCCAGGAACGCTTGCCGATACATTGTCGTCGACGCAGCGCCTGATCGAGGAGATCGATCATCCGGCGCTCGGGATCAACTTCGACACATTGCACGTCTGGGAAGGCGGCGACGATCCGATCGCCGCGCACCGCGCCCTCCTGCCGCATATCCGGCACTACCATCTGAAGAACGTGCGCTCGCGCGCCGACCTGGGCGTCTTCGAACCGGCGAACGTCTATGCGGCAGCCGGGAAACGGACGGGAATGACGGCGCTTTTCGACGGTGTCGTGGACTATCTGGAGTTCCTTGACGAACTGTTCGAGCGTGACGATGTCGACGCCTCGCTCGAATGGTTCGGCGGCGACTGCTTCAACATACTCGCCAACGACGCTCGTAACATACGTCTCCTCGAAGCTGATCGAGATGCGCCTATCCGCGCCGGCGTAGCGTAAGCCATCGCGTTTCGATACGAATTGCAAGGCCGGCGCAGGTCACTCCCGCGCCGGCCTTTTCGATGTCAGAACCGCGCGGTGGCGCTCGGGGTCAGAACCGTGCCGTGGCGCTCAGCCTGAACGAGCGGCCGGGATCATAGTGCGGATCCACGCCGTCGAAGTCCTGTCCGTAGGCCGCGCGATCCGTATAGTTCTCGTCGAATATGTTGAGTGCGTCGGCGCGCAGCGTGAAGTTCGGCTTCGAAGGCGGTGTCCACTCGAGATAAGCATTCACCACCTCATAGCCGGGAAGTTCTTTCTTTGCGCTCTCCGGGTCGGTCGGATGCCTCACCAGGGTCCTGTCGGTCTTCAAGGCGATTTCGATGTCGCCACCGACTTCAATGCCCCAATCGTCGAATGTGTATCCGGCGCCGATCATGATGATCTGCCCGAGCGGCGTCGTCAGGTACCGGCCGATCTCGGAATCGGCAGGGATATCGTCGACATCGGCATTGATGTCGGCGTATTTCACGCTGACAAAGCCGGCGTCCCAATCATATCGGCCTCCGATTTCCCAGCCGTTGGAGACGAGATCGAGCGTGCGGATCGACGTCACTTCCGGGACCGGCGCGCCGCGTCCGAACACCGGCAAGCGTGCATCGCTTATGTCGGTGCGAAAGACATTCGCTTCGAAGGTGAAGCCATTGTAAAGGGCCACAAGACCGGCCGTGTAGTTGTTGGAGGTGACCGGTTCCGGGCCATCGGCATAGGTCCAGAGTGGATTCTGGATGAAGTTCTCCGCCAGCGGAACGCCGCCCCAGACATGCGAGGTGCCGGCCTTGACGGTCAGGAATTCCGGCACAAGGTCATATTCGCCGGAGATGTTGCCGCTCACGCCAGCATTCTTCCAATCCGAATCGTCGACGCCGGTGAACCACTGATGATCGGCGCGGCCGCCAAACGAAATCCGGGTGCGGTCGAAAGGCTCCAGCCTTGCTTGCGCATAGGCGCCGATGTTTGTGGCGCGCTCGTCCGTAAAGAACGGCTCCGTCGGGTTGCGATACTCCAAATCGGCCTTGTCGTTGTAGAAATCAAAGCCGGCAGTGACGCTGCCGATGTCGAGCGCAAACCTGTTCTCCACCTTGCCGTTGAAGCTGCTGGTCGCGCCTTCCGTGGGCGAAACAACGTCGAAGAAATACTCAGGTGTCGCGATCTGCGTTCTGCTATAGGCGAGCACGATCTTGGGATCCCACCAACCTTCCGGCGACGTATCGGTATAGGTAAAGACCGTGTTCTGGCGGTGCAGATCGTAATTCCGCAGTTCGGGTTCCCGTCCCGGCCGATTGATATAGACATTGGCGCGATAGGGACGGAGGTCGTCGTCGCGCACCTGCTCGTGGCTGAGTTCGAAGCGATGCCCCTCGACGCTTTCGTAAGCGATCTTGGCGAGCCCGCTGATCAGGTTCGTGCCCGTCCCCGGCATCTCATCGCCGTCGCCAGCGGTGAAGTTGCCGCCGTTGCTGTAATTGATGTAACCGAGATATTCGAAGCCGCCCTGCTGGCCGAAGGCGCTGACGCCGGTCGTGTAGGTTTCGCTGTTGGTGTCCCAGATACCGGTGACGAAACCGCCGAAGTTGCGGCCTGGTTCGAGCAGGTCGGCAGCGTCCTTCGTCTCGAAGCCGAGCGAGCCGGCCAGCGCGCCTGGACCGGCGTCGGCCGGCGCGACGCCCGCCTGCACGGACGCGGCTTTCAGGAGCGCCGGGTCGAGCAGGTAGGTGCCGTTGTGGTGGAACACCTTGTTGTTCTGTCGCGACCCGTCGACGGTCACCGCCAGATTGTTCTCGTCGATACCGTTTACGTAGATCTTCTGCGTGCTTGGGATCGCCCCGCCGACGGCGATCTGTGGTTCGCCGGAAAAGACTTCCCTCAAGTCCCGCGGTTTCTTGCGGTCGATCTCCTGCTGGTCGATGATGATCACATCGGCGCCGGCCGTAGCGTCAGCGCCCGCACCCACGTCCACGATGATGATGGTCTCGAGTTGCGTTACTCCATCGGGAGCTTGAGTGTCTTCAGCGGAAGTCGTCGCGGCTTCCGCTTCCCGGGTGGGATCCGACTGCGCCAGCGCGCCGGTACACAAGAGAGTGGACATCGCGGTGCTGACGGCAAGCGCTCTTAGATAATCGGATGACATCAACTTGATTTCCCCTCAATGACGGCGGCCCCGGCCGGCGCGAAACGCGCGGCCCGGATTGCCTTAACGCATCGGGGCGATCTCGACAATAAAGTTGATTAAAAAAATCCAGTTTATGCAAGCTACTGTAACCATTGTGTTCTTCAGAACACACCAAGCGTTCGCGCGCCTCAAATGTGGTGCAGGACCGCCAATCGACCGGCGACCCGTTCGACACGCATCGGGAAGCCAAAAATGCCCTCCAGAATGTCTGGCCGGATGATGGCGTTGGTGTCGCCCGATGCGACAATGGCGCCATCCTTCATCGCAACGATACGGTCGGCGTAGGCGGCTGCGTGATTGATGTCGTGGAGCACGATAAGCACCGTCTTGCCGTGCTCATCGGCGATATGTCTCAGCGTCCGCATGAGGTTCCTTGCATGAAACATGTCGAGGTTGTTCAGCGGTTCGTCGAGAAGGATGTAATCCGTCCCCTGGCAGAAGGTCATGGCGACGAGGGCGCGCTGCCGTTGACCGCCCGACAAGGTGTCGATGAAGCGCTGCGCCAGATCGCTGAGATCGAACCGTTCGAGGGATGCCGCGATGATTTCGCGGTCTTTCGCCGTCAGGCTCCCGCGGTGATGCGGGAAACGGCCAAAACCCACTAGCTCTACGACGCGCAGGCGGCTTGCGACGCCGGGATCCTGTCGCAGGATGGCCATGGCCTTGGCCAGTTGCCGGCTCGGCGTCGTATCGACCGGCAGACCGTCGACGGTGATGCGGCCGCTTTGCAGCGGCTGCAGGCGGGCGATCAACGACAACAGGCTGGACTTACCGGCGCCGTTCGGGCCGACAAGCGCCGTGACCCCACCCTTCGGCACTGCCAGGCTGACATTGTCCAGGATACGGTTGCCGCCAAGAACCAGGGAGACGCCTGCAATCTCGATCATCGCCGGCTCCCGCCAAACAGAATGGCGAGGAACACGATACCTCCGACGAATTCCACGACGATGCCGAGGCTGCCTTCCCCGCCCAGAGCATGCTGGAGGACTATCTGGCCACCCACGAGCACGATTATCGCCGTGAACGCGGCTGCCGGCAGAAGAATGGCGTGCCGGCCGGCGCCCACAATGCGTTCGGCGAGCGAAACCACCAGCAGCCCCAGAAACGCCATCGGACCGACCAGCGCCGTCGACGCAGAAACGAGCGCGGCGACAAGAACCAGGAGCCCGGCAGCCGTGCCGCGCCACGCGACACCGAGCCCGATGGCTGTGTCGGCGCCCAGCGCGAGCACATCGAGAACATGTCGCGCCCGCCAGGCGGTGGCGACACCCGCCACGGTGATCACGCCAGCCAGCAGCAGGAGACCGGGTTCCACTGTATTGAAGCGCGCGAAGACTGCGCCTTGCAGCACCGCGAAATCGTTCGGATCCAGCAGCCGCGCCAGCAAGGTCGTCAACGATCGGAACAGCACGCCCAGCACGATGCCCGTCAGCAACATCAGCGTCAGGTCGAAACGCCGGCGAAGCATAGGCAGGAACAGCGCCAGCGCGAGGCACGTCATTGCCGTGAAGTTGCCAAGGAAGTGCAGGCGGGGATCCATGCCGGCAAAACCGAAACCAGTCAGCGCAAAAACAAGCGCGGTCTGGCAAAAGACGTAGAGCGCGTCCAGCCCCATGATCGATGGAGTGATGATGCGGTTGGCGCAAACGGTCTGAAACACGACCGTCGAAACCGCCACCGCCACGCCGACCAGAACCATCGCCGCCAGCCGCACTGCACGCAGTTCGATCACGAAGGCGAGATTGCCGCGCAGGCCGATCGTCATGAACCCTAGCGCGACCAGCAGTGCGACCGCCGCCATCACGGCGAGGCGGTGGTCGGGCCGCACCAAGCCCCGTTCCATCGCGACTTCAGTCATTGCTGTTCCGGCCAAGCAGCAGCATCAGGAAAAGTATCGCCCCCACGACGCCGAGGATCGTGCCGACCGGAACCTCGTAGGGGAAGCGGAGGAGCCTGCCGATGGTGTCGCAGGCAAGCACCAACGCAGCACCGCCGCCGGCGACCCACGGCAAGGTCTGGCGCAGATTTTCACCGGCGAAGCGCGACACAATGTTCGGGACGACCAGCCCGACGAAAGGGATTGTCCCGACAACAACCACAGTCAGAGCGGTGATCGCCGAGACGATGACCAGGCCGAGCCGCAGCATACCGGCGTAGTTCAGTCCGAGCCCGATGCTGACGTCCTTACCCAGCGAAAGGATCGTCAGACGGTCGGCCGTCCACCACGCCAGTGCGACCAGAGCGCCCGCAACCCACAACAGCTCATAGCGCCCGCGCAGGACGCCTGAGAACTCACCTGTGATCCACACTTCGAGGTATTGCAGGAGATCCAAATGCCACGCGGCAAAAGTCGCGGCAGATCCAATGATGCCGCCATAGACAAGTCCGAACAGCGGAACGAGAAAGGGCTGCGTTGGCGGCAGCCTATGGGCAAACATGAGAAAAATGGATGTTCCGGCGAGAGCGGTCGCGGCGGCGCCGAGCGCCTTCCATCCAAGCGACGCATTTGGCCACACGAGCGTCACGATCAGTATGCCGAGTGCTGCGGATTGCGCGGTTCCCGCGGTCGACGGCTCGACGAAACGATTGCGGGCAAGTGTCTGCATCACAAGCCCCGCGATGGCCAATGCGCTGCCGGCCAGAAGCGCCGCCAGAGTACGTGGCAGCCGGCTGATCATGATCAGCCGCAACGCTTCCGGATCGGAACCCAGGCTTCCTATCGCAAGATCGCTGACGCCGACAACCAGACTGGCCGCAAAAAGCGCCAGCAAGGTTGCGATGCCGATTGCCTGATAAACGATGCCCGGACGGCCAATGGATTCAGCCGTCATTGGGTCTGGGCGAACGCGTCCCGGATCGTCTCAAGCACGCGCTTCGTCGACCGGACGCCGCCTGCAGCGATGTAGAAATCGGCTGCCGGCATGTAGACTACCTGCTTCTTCTTCCAGGCTGTAGTCGCCGCAACCAACTCATTGTCGAGCGTCGCCATGGCATTCTGCTCGCCCGAACCGATCGCGGCGGCGCGATCGAGCACGATAAGCCAGTCCGGATTGGCGTCACGGAGGAACTCGAAGGAGATCGCTTCACCGTGGATGGCGGCCTCGACATCCTCGACTGCCGGCGGCAGTTCGAGCGCCGAATGCACCCAGCCGAAACGGGAATCTTTGCCGTAGGCCGTCACTTTCGGACCGCTCGTCATCACGATCAGCGCCTTGCCCTTGCCCTTGACGGCGGCACGTGTCGACAAGAGCGCGTTGTCGAGTTCCAAGGCAAGCGCCTCGGCCTCGGCCTGCCTGCCGACGAGAGCGCCGTAAGCCGTCAGGCGCTGCTTTGCCTGCGCGAACAGGTCATCGCCGTCCATCGTCATGTCGATGGTCTGCGCAATCCGGCTCGTCGCCGCCAGTTGCGGCGAGGAGCGTCCGCCGACAATGATGAGGTCCGGCGCCAGCGCGCTCAGGGCCTCCAGGTCGGGCTCGAAAATGGTGCCCACGATTTCCGCGCCACCCTTCAATCCGGCAAGTTCGGGCACATAGAGGTTCTCGGGCAAGCCGGCAATCTTCACACCCAGGCTGTTCAACGTATCGACTGCCGCAATATCGAAGACGGCGAGCGTTTGCGGCGTGTTGCCGACGGTTACCGGGCCTTTCGCAGTCTCGATCTCGGTTGCGAACGCCTGAACGACGAAAAGAGCCAGCGCCGACAGCGCCAGGACCGGGTTGAGCCATCTCATGAGCATGCTCCGTGTCGAAGACAGGCGCTTCAATCGTGCCACGCCAGCGGCTGGAGATTTTCGCGGAAGGCGAACCGGACGAGATGCGATTCGATGACTTGCTTGGTCTCGGTCAAAGCGCTGGTGTCGGCCGCTTCCACCGTTATATCCAGCTCTTTGAGGCCGGCATTCATGGTAGCCGTGCCGCAGGAAAAACGGCACTGCCCGTGACCATCACCGTAGGCGACCTCCACCTTGTGCGCGAAATGTTTGCAGAGCTGCTGGAGATATTTGCCCGCATTCGGCGTTTCGCAGCGCGTGGTTGCAGTCAGCATGGAGACCTCATAACATGATATTCGAACTCAAGTTATCCTAAGCTATTCCTTCAGGCAAGGTTGGCCTCGATGGGCAGTTGCCTTGGCAGCGATGTTTTTCCGGGCCGCACTCGAATAGAATGGGTGATACCCGCCCGCAAGAATGCCTGAAGCGACCGCCCCTACATCGCCATGCTCCTGGCAATCCACACCTTCGAACCAGAAAAGCGTCCCAATGCTTCGTAGATTTTTCTCCTACTACCGCCCTTGGAAGGGTCTGTTCATCCTGGATTTCTGCTGCGCGGTTCTGTCCGGCATGCTGGAACTCGGGTTTCCGATGGCGGTCAAGGTCTTCGTCGACGAATTGCTGCCGACGCAGCAATGGATGCTGATCCTCGCAGCGTCGGCCGGCCTTCTTGCCATCTATGTGTTGAACACCGGACTGATGGCGGTCGTGGTTTACTGGGGCCATATGCTCGGTATCAACATCGAGACCGAGATGCGGCGGAAAAGCTTCGATCACCTGCAAAAGCTCTCGTTCCGCTTCTATGACAATCACAAGACGGGCCACCTCATTGCCCGGGTCACCAAGGACCTGGAGGAAATCGGCGAGGTAGCCCATCATGGCCCGGAAGACCTGTTTATCGCCGTCATGACGTTCATCGGCGCCTTCGCGCTGATGTTCTCCGTCAATGCGCAGCTTGCACTGATAACGGCGGCGATCGTTCCGCTGGTTGCCTGGGTGACCAGCCGCTATGGCGCGCGCATGACGCGCAACTGGCAGGCGCTCTACGGGCGGGTCGGCGATTTCAATGTCCGCATCGAAGAGAGTGTCGGCGGCATGCGGGTGGTGCAGGCGTTCGCCAATGAAGACCACGAGCGCAATCTTTTCGCGCGCGACAACGCCAACTACCGCAAGACCAAGCTCGATGCCTATCGCATCATGGCAGCCAGCACGTCGCTGAGCTACATGAGCATGCGGTTGATCCAACTGGTCGTTATGATCGCCGGAAGCTACCTCGTGCTGCGTGGCGAACTTTCCAGTGGCGGCTTCGTCGGTTTCCTGCTCCTGGTCAATGTTTTCTTCCGGCCGATCGACAAGATCAACTCGGTGATCGAAACCTATCCGAAAGGTATCGCCGGATTTCGCCGTTATGCGGCCCTCCTCGACACTGAGCCGGACATCGCGGATCGGCCTGGCGCAATCGACGCACCTACGCTCCGGGGTGACATCAGCTACCGTGATGTCACCTTCGGCTACAGCGGCGAACGGCCGGTTTTGAAGAGCATCAATCTTGACATCGCAGCAGGACAGACCATCGCCTTCGTCGGACCGTCCGGCGCTGGCAAGACGACTCTGTGCTCGCTGCTGCCGCGATTTTACGAGGTCGACAGCGGCGCTATCACGATCGACGGTTTGGATATACGCGATATGAAGCTGGCCTCGTTGCGCGGCCAGATCGGCATCGTGCAGCAGGACGTGTTCCTGTTTGGCGGCACGATCCGCGAGAACATCGCCTATGGCCGGCTGGGCGCGGTGGAAAGCGACATTGTCGAGGCTGCGCGCCGAGCCCGCCTGGACGAACTCATCGCGTCGCTGCCGGAAGGCCTCGACACAATCATCGGCGAGCGTGGCGTAAAACTGTCGGGCGGTCAGAAACAGCGCCTTGCGATCGCGCGCATGTTCCTGAAGAACCCGACAATCCTCATCCTGGACGAGGCGACGTCGGCGCTCGACACGCAGACCGAGCGCGAGATCCAGCAGTCGCTGGCAGAGCTTGCGCAAGGCCGAACGACACTGGTGATCGCGCATCGGCTGGCCACGATCCGCAATGCCGATCGCATTGTCGTGGTCGACGATACGGGCATCGTCGAACAAGGTCCGCATGATGAACTGGTCGTGCGTGGCGGCGCCTACTCACGACTAGGCGCGACTCCAGATTAAGGTGAACAACGCACCCCCCGCGGCCTCCCAATGAACCGCAGGCGTTCCGGCCCTTGAGCTTCACGTCCGGGGATTCGTCTCACCGCTTTGCTTCGCTTTCCCTCCGCGTCGCGACGAGTTGTCGTGCGGTACGACTTCACGGCGGAAATGTCTCTTGAGTATCTCCACCAGCGCCAAGGTGACGACGATCACGGCCGGTCCGAGGACAAGCCCGGAGGCGCCGAACAGGATTAGGCCGCCAATGAGGCCTATCAGCGCCGGGACCGTGTGAAGCTTCAGCCGGTTCCCCACCAGGACCGGGTAGAGAAGATTGTCGATGCCGCCGACAATGATGCCGCCCCATGCCGCGAGAATCAGCGCCTTTATCCAATGGCCCTCGAAAACCAGAAAGACAGCCGCCGGTACCCAGACGACGAACGCACCCAGCACGGGCACAATGGCAAGCAACCCAATCACTACGCCCCAAAATAGCGGCAGTGGTAGGCCCAGCCACCAGAACATCAATCCGCTCAGCGTTCCCTGGACGGCGGCAACGCCCAGCGTGCCGAAGATCGTTGCGTGAACAGTGTCCATGAACCGGCGGGCGACCAGCTCAGTCGCGGCACGGGAAAGCGGAGAAAAGTCGCCCAATGTCCGCCAGGCTCGCTGCCTGTCGCGCAGGAAATAGAAGAGCAGATAGAACGTCAGCAACAGATTGAGCAGCTGATTGACCGAACCTCGCACCAACGAGGTGCTCTGGACGGTGAGCCATTGCGCGAGGTTTGCAGCGGCTCCGGTGAAGTCCAATCGTTCCTCGAGCCATTCCACGCTTCTTGCCAATCGTGGATAGGCATCAATGGCATCACGCCATTCCGCGCCGCGAAGCTGCCCTTCCAGGTAAACGGCGCCTTCCACCGCTTCGACGACGAGTTTCTGCGCCACATAGAGCACAGGAACGACCACTGCGATCGCCGCCACAATGACGGATATAATGGCCGCTAGATCGGCATGGCCGGTGCGCGCCTCGATCCAGCGATGCATCGGCAAGAGCATCACGCTTAAAACCAGCGCCCAGGTCAATGAAGGCAGGAAAGGGAAGGCCAACAGGTAACACAGATAAAGCCCCAAGGCGGTCGCCGCCACCAGGATCAATATCCTGAGCCTGCCCTCTGTCAGCGCCCACTCTCGCATGATCAGGTGCCTCCATGAATGGCCAACGACCTAGCAGGAGTTCCCGCGTCTCGGCCGGTTCCTACTTCGAATGCTGGTCTTTCATGCCGGGCACGAAGTTCGCAAACTCCATCGGGAAGGGAAAGACGATCGTCGAGTTCTTCTCGCCCGCTATCACGTTCAACGAACTCAGATAGCGGAGCTGCATCGCCTGCGGCTGCCTGGCCAGGATTTCGGCGGCTTCCAACAGCTTCTGGGCAGCCTGCTGCTCGCCCTCGGCATTGATGACCTTGGCCCGCCGCTCGCGCTCGGCTTCGGCCTGGCGAGCAATGGCCCTGATCATGGACTCGTTGATGTCGACATGTTTGATCTCGACGTTGGCGACCTTGATGCCCCAGGCATCGGTCTGAAGATCGAGTATTTCCTGGATGTCGCTGTTGAGCTTGTCGCGTTCGGCCAGCATTTCGTCGAGATCGTGCTTGCCGAGAACAGACCGCAGCGTCGTCTGCGAAAGCTGGCTCGTCGCCATCATGAAGTCCTCAACCTGGATCGTCGCCTTTTCAGGGTCTATGACCCGAAAATAAATCACCGCGTTGACCTGGACCGAGACATTGTCGCGGGAGATGACGTCCTGAGTGGGGACGTCCAGCACCAGTGTGCGAAGGTCAACCCGGACCATCTGCTGGACGAAGGGCACGAGCAGGATCAGGCCGGGCCCTTTGACGCCGGTGAAGCGGCCAAGCGTGAAGACAACGCCCCTCTCATATTCCCGCAGGATCTTGATCGCCGAAGCAAGGACGATCAGCAGGAGCAGGATCGGCACGAAATAGAACGTAAAGTCGCCGAAAAAGTCCATTTGACTTCTCCTCTGTCGCCTTAGGGTAGTCGCTGCGCGTCGAGCACATTGTCGACTTCGAGGGTCAGGCCGTTTAGCGCAGTGACGCGGACTTCCTGGCCGGGAGCCAAGGGACGGGACGAAACCGCATTCCACCGTTCGCCATGCACAAACACGTGGCCGACGGTTCCGTTCCAGTCTCCGACGGTGCCCGTCGCGCCGACCAGTTGCTGGGCGCCTGTGACCACTTTGCGCCGCTGCGAAGTCCATGCCAGCCGGACGATCAATAGCGTGAGCGCCAAGCTGCCGACCGCGACACCGCCGATCACGGGCCAGGACAGCTGCAAACCGGGTATGTCGGTGTCGAAGAGAATGGTGGCGCCCAGCACCAGCGCGACGGTGCCGCCGATGCCGAGGATACCAAAGGACGGCGCGAAAGCTTCCGCGACGATAAGGCCGACACCCAGCACGATCAGGCCGGCCCCCGCATAGCTGACCGGAAGCACCGCCAGCGCGTACAGCCCGACCAGCAGGCTGATGCCGCCGATCGTTCCGGGCACCATTGCGCCGGGATTGAGAAACTCGAAGATCAGTCCGTAGATGCCGATCACCATAAAGATCAGTGCGACATTCGGGTTCGTGATGACGGCGAGAAGCCGGGCGCGCCAGTCCGGCTCCAGCTCCTCAACCAAGAGGTCGGCAGTGTCGAGCGTGACGGTCGTCTGACCGACGCGCACAGTGCGGCCGTTCGCCTTGGCGAGAAGTTCGTCTACTGTAGCGGCGGTAAAATCGATGACATTCTCGCGCGCTGCGGCCGAGGACGACAGACTGGCCGCCTCGCGCACCGCTTTTTCCGCCCAATCGGCATTGCGGTCGCGCAGCTCCGCCAATCCCCGAATATAGGCCACGGCATCGTTGATCGCCTTTGCTTCGGCGGCGTTGCGTGGAGACTGCCGCTCTCCCGCCGATTGGTTCCCCTCAGGGTCGCCGCTTTCGTCCTGGCGCTCCTGGTCAGCCTCTTCATCGCCGAACGGAAATCCGCCGCCACCGATGGCGATTGGAGTCGCGGCGCCGAGGTTTGTGCCCGGAGCCATTGCGGCGATGTGGCTCGCATAGAGGATATAGGTGCCGGCGCTGGCGGCCCGCGCGCCGCTCGGCGCGACGAAGCTTGCCACGGGCACGGGCGAGGCAAGGATTGCACGGATGATCTCGCGCATGGACGTGTCGAGACCGCCGGGCGTGTCCATCTGCAGGACCGCCAGTTCCGCCCGACGCTCCTCGGCCTGCTGAAGACCGCGCGTGATATAATCAGCAGTCGCCGGACTGACGGCGCCGTCCAGCTTCAGCACAACGGCCACGCCTCTGTTTTCCGAAGCATGCGAGATCACTAAGCCAAGGACGCCGGCCAGCACCATCACCATCAGTACAAAGGTTCGTGCCCAGCACCGGATGCTGGCAAGGTTCTCGCCCTGTAGTCGGACATCCATACGGAAAGATATAGGTCCGAGGCCGGAAGCGGACAGGCGGCCAACGACGCAAGCTAGCCCGCGGGTCGTCTGGCCTGTGCCGTGATGACTTTCATGCGGGAAACGAACAGCCTGTCTTCGGGCTCTGAAACCTTCGGGGTTGCGCCGCGTTGAGCACACGCGGTCAAATCCATACAACCCGGGAAAGTAGAAATGAGGTGACGCAATGGCGAACAATCGAGATGATCCTGATAGGTTCGCGCGAATCGTTCACCTTCCGCCGCATGAGGTCATGGCAGATCTGGAGCCTTCTGATCGTCATCGCGCTGCTGGCGATTGGCCTTTTGTTCTGGGCGTAATCGGGCCCGGACGCTTGAGCTGATGCCAACCCAAGCGGGACGGCTGCGATCTGTATAGCCCCGTTCAGAGCCTGTTCAGGCCGCATATGAAACGATGGCCGGTAGAACTGCTAGTGAGGTATGCCAATGCTGAAATGTTTTTTCCTTGCTGGCGCTGTCGCTTTGATCGCTTCGCCCGCGCTTGCTGATCCCGACAAGGACGAGAGCGGCAAGGGCTCCTACCGCGTTTGGAACCGCTATGATGGCGACTGGCACCGGGATTGGCGAGAGCGCGAGCGGGATGATCACAGGCGCTATTCCTACCGCATTCCCCAAGGGCATTTACCTCCGCCAGGAAGCTGCCGCGTGTGGTTCTACGACCGTCCGGCTGGCCAGCAGCCTCCGCCGACAAGCTGCCGTCAGGCGCAGCGATTTGCCTACCGATATGGCGGTCGGGTAATCTGGGGCCGTGAGTAGGACTAGGCTAGCGCGGCCTCAGAGCAGCTTTTGGCCGTTGCTGGTCAACGACGCGATGAGATCGCCAAACCGGTCTCCCTGGACGGCGATGTGGCCCCGCAGCAGTTCGCGGGCGGCTTCCGCTTCTCCGGCCAGGATTGCTTCGACAATGCGCGTATGCTCGCCGAAGGACACTTTCATCCGGTTCAGGACACGCAGTTGCAGACGGCGATACGGCCGCAGACGGCGGTGCAATGCCGTGCATTGGTCAAGAAGAAAGCCGCTGTGGCTGGCTTCGTAAATGGCGCGGTGGAATATCTCATTGTCGTAATAGTAGGCGTCGGTATCGCCGCTTTTTACCGATCGCTCGCATTCGGCATGAGCTGCAAGCAACTTAGCCCGATCCTCCTCCGTATAACGTCGGGCCGCGAGTGAGCCGGCCATTCCTTCCAGTTCGGCCATCACCTCGAACATCTCGTATATGCGGTTCGGGCCAGGATTGACCACCACCGCACCGCGACGCGGCCTTATCTCGACGAGACCGATCGCGCCCAATTGCATCAACGCTTCCCGGATAGGCGTGCGCGAGACCCCAAATCGGCTGGCGAGCTGCACTTCGTCAAGCCGCGATCCGGGCGGGAGGGTTCCGGTGACGATGCCGTTTTCGATCTCGTCGCGCAATTTGTGGAATGTGCTGGTGGCCAATGGATGTCTCATTCTTATGCAGGAGTGGCGTTTTTGTATACATCCGTATTGACTTTGCGCGCAAGATTGGCGTCAATCATTCCAATCGGCTGGAGGGCCGGGAACACAGGGAGGAAATAATGAAGACCTTTGCGAACATTCTCAGGCTGGCAACGGCTCTCGCCGCCGGCTGCTTGATCGCGGGGGCCGCACAGGCCCAGACCGTGCTCAAGGCCTCGCATCAATTTCCCGGCGGCAAGGGAGACCCTCGCGACGAGATGGTGCAGATCATCGCCAAGGAGGTCGCGGCGGCCAATGTCGGGCTCGAGATCCAGGTCTATCCCGGCGCGTCGCTCTACAAGCCCAACGAACAGTGGAACGCGATGACGCGCGGCCTGCTCGCCATGTCATCATTCCCGCTCGACTACGCCTCCGGCCGTCACCCTGTATTCTCGGCGACGCTCATGCCGGGCCTAGTCGGCAGCCTGGATCGCGCGGAGCGGCTGAACGATTCCGAATTCATGGACGAGATCAAGAAGGTGATCGAGGAAGCCGGTGTAGTCGTCATCGCCGACGCCTGGCTATCGGGCGCCTTTGCATCGACCAAGGGGTGCATCACCGCGCCGGAAACGGTCAAGGGACAGGTCATCCGCGCGGCGGGGCCTGCCTTCGAGGAGATGCTCGCCTCGGCAGGCGCGTCGATCACTTCGATGCCGTCATCGGAAATCTACACGGGAATGCAGACCGGCGTGCTCGACGCGACAAACACGTCCTCGGCAAGCTTCGTCTCGTACCGGCTCTATGAGCAGGTCAAGTGTCTGACGGCCCCCGGCGAAAACGCGCTTTGGTTCATGTACGAGCCGATCCTGATGTCGAAACAAGTCTTTGATGGCCTGACACCGGAGCAACAGAAGGCGGTCCTCGCGGGGGCGGAAAAGGCGGAAGCCTATTTCAACGAGGAGATCAAGAAGGGCGACCAGATCATGGTCGACACCTTCAAGAGGGCCGGCGTCGAGGTCGTCGAGATGTCCAAGGCGGATTACGACGCCTGGCTCGCGATCGCCAAGGAGTCGTCCTACAAGAACTTCGCCGAGAAGGTCGAAGGCGGCGAGGAACTGATCCAGAAGGCGCTCGCAGTGAAGTGATCCCTTCCGGCGGCCGGCAGGTACGCTGGCGGGCCGCCGTCAATCCCGAAGCGGGTACGACAATGATCAAAAGCTACATCCGCGCCGTGAGCAACGTCTCGCGGGCGCTGGGAGCACTCGCCACATTTCTCCTCATCCTGGCGATGCTGGTGGTCTGCCAGATGATCTTCGCTCGCTACATATTGCGCGTGGCGACGACCTGGCAGAACGACTTCGTCGTCTTTTCGGCAACCGCGGCGATCTTCGTCGGCGCGCCTTACGTGCTCCTGAGGAAGGGGCATGTGGGCGTCGACGTTATCGAGCATCTGGTCGGAGACGCGGCGCGGCTCAAGCTTCGGCTGGCGGGATGCTGGCTCGGCCTGATTTTCTGCTCGATCATGCTGGTCGCCGGCTGGATAAACTTTCACGAAGCGTGGGCGAACGAGTGGACATCGCCGACTGTATGGGCTCCTCCGCTCTGGATTCCGTACTCGGCGGTGCCGATAGGCTTCGCGATGCTGTGCCTGCAATATTTCGCAGAAATACTCAGACTTCACACCGACGAGAGCGCCGCCGCGCTCGAACCCGATGCCGAGATTTCGGCATTCGCCGATGTTGAGCCGAGCAAGGAAAGACCAATATGAGCCCTATGACAGCCGGTCTGCTCCTGATCGCCGGACTTTTCGTTCTGCTGGGAACCGGCATGCCCATCGCCTTCGCGCTCGGTCTCGCGGCTGTCGCCGCACTGCTCCTCGATGGCGGCATCGGCATGTTCTACGTGTTGTCCGAGACCATGTACGCCGGCATCGCCAATCTCGCCTTCGTCTCGATCCCGATGTTCGTCCTGATGGGGGCGGCTGTGGCTTCGTCGCCAGCCGGCGGCGACCTCTACCTGGCGCTCGACCGCTGGCTGAATCGCGTTCCGGGAGGATTGGTGCTTTCAAACATCGGCGCCTGCGCCATCTTCGCCGGCATGACTGGCTCTTCACCGGCAACCGCCGCGGCGATCGGCAAGATGGGCATCCCCGAGATGACGCAGCGCGGCTATCCGTCCTCGGTCGCGGCGGGCTCGATCGCGGCCGGCGGCACGCTCGGCATTCTCATCCCGCCCTCGGTCACGCTCATCGTCTACGGCATCTCGACCGAAACCTCGATCGGCCGGCTCTTCATGGCGGGCGTGATTCCGGGCCTCATGCTGACGGCCATGTTCATGGCCTGGGCGCTGATTGACTGCAAGCGCAAGGGCTACGACTTCGCCGGGCGCGCGGTGCGCTACACCATGGCTGAAAAACTGTCGAACCTGCCCCGCGTGCTGCCATTTCTTCTGATCATCGCCGGCACACTCTACGTGCTCTATGGCGGCATCGCCACGCCGTCGGAAGCGGCGGGGGCGGGCGCGTTCCTCACCATCGTCGTTGTCGTCGTCGCCTACAGGCTGTTCAAGTTCCGGCCTGTCTCCAACATCTTCACCACCGCGATGCGCGAAAGCGTGATGATCATGATGATCCTGGCGGCGGCGGAGCTGTTCGCCTTCGCCCTGTCGTCGCTGTTCATCACCCAGACTATCGCCGGCGCGATCGCCGAGATGGAGGTCAACCGATGGGTGCTGATGGCGGTCATCAACGTGTTCCTGGTGGTGGCCGGCATGTTCCTACCTCCGGTCGCGATCATCGTGATGTCGGCGCCGCTGTTGTTTCCGATCATCGTTCAGGCGGGATTTGACCCCTACTGGTTCGCAATCGTGCTCACCATCAACATGGAGATCGGGCTGATCTCGCCGCCGATCGGCCTCAACCTGTTCGTCATCAATGCCATCGCGCCCGATATCCCGACCCGGGAAATCTTGTGGGGGGCGGTGCCTTATGTGCTGGTGATGCTGCTCGCCATCGTAATCCTGTGCTTCTTCCCAGGTATCGTCACCTGGCTGCCCAACCAGATGCTAGGAGCTGGAATATGAACACCTCGTCGATCTTCGGCGATATGTTGCAGACGATAGCCAAAAGAGGACGCAAGCTGTTGTCCTTCGGCTGGCAGCCGCTGCCGGCGGATGGTATCGGCGAGTTGGAACGAGCCTGCGAGAACCTGCTTTCACGGCGAGGCGAAGCCTCCGGCATGGCGCTGGCGGGCGACATACTGGAGCGCTGGCGGCGTTCCGCCCAGGACGACCGCCGCGCGTTCATGGCAATGCTGCTCGAGAAATTCGGCCCCGACCCCGAACGTCTCGAGAAGGCGATCGAAGCCTATCGGGGGGAGCGCTCGCCTCAGACGCTGCGCGAACTGCATGCGGCCGCCGAGCCCAGGCGGCAGGAGTTGATCCGCCGGCTGAACCTTGCCCCCAACGGCATTGCGACGCTGGTGCGGATGCGCGAGGCGTTGCTGGACCAGATGGCCAGCGACCGCGATCTGGAAGCCGTGGACGCCGATTTCAGCCATCTGTTCGGATCGTGGTTCAACCGCGGCTTTTTGGTGCTGACGCCGATCGACTGGTCCGCGCCGGCCAATGTCCTGGAAAAGATCATACGCTACGAAGCCGTGCACGAGATTGGCGACTGGAACGAGTTGCGCCGCCGGCTCGACCCTGAGGACCGCCGCTGCTTCGCGTTCTTTCATCCGCAACTCATCGACGAGCCCCTGATTTTCGTCGAGGTCGCGCTCACGAAATCAATCCCCGGCTCGATTTCGGAACTGCTCAGCGAAGCCCGGGCGCCGATCCGGGCGGAGGACGCCACGACGGCCACATTCTATTCGATCTCCAACTGCCAGGATGGCCTGCGCGGCATCTCCTTCGGCAATTTCCTGATCAAGCAGGTGGTGGAAGAGTTGCGCCGCGACCTGCCAAAACTGGAAACCTTCGCGACGCTGTCACCGCTGCCAGGCTTTTCCCGCTGGCTGGCGTCGGAGATGGATCCGGCTTCGGGCGCACTGAGCGACGCCGACCGGAAATCGCTGGAGCTGCTCGGGCATCCGGAATGGTCCAGCGATCCGAAAACACGAGCAACAGTCGAAGCGGCGATCCTGCCGGCGGCAGCGCATTATCTCCTGCGCACCCGCACCCAACGCGGCCAGCCGATCGACCCGGTCGCCCGCTTCCATCTCGGCAACGGCGCGCGGCTCGAACGCATCAATTTCCTCGCCGATCAGTCGCCGCGCGCCATGCGCCAGTCGCACGGGGTGATGGTCAACTACCTCTACAAGCTCGACGACATCGAGGCCAACCACGAGGCCTTCGTCGAACGCGGCGAGGTTGTTGCGGCCGCCGCCGTCAAACGGCTATTGCGCAATGAACGTGCGGTGCGGCGGGCATTGCCTGCGCCGGAGCCGGAAAAGCAAATCGAAAGCAGCAGCCAAAACAGGGAACTGACATCGTGAGCAACCACATGTTCGATGCGATCCGGGCGGCGATCCCATCAACGAAGGCGCCCTTCATCGAAACGCCGAAGGGGCGCGTTTGGACCTATGGCGATATGCTCGATGCCTCCGGCCGCATCGCCAGCGTACTGGCGGGATTGGGCGTGGAGCCGGGCGATCGCGTCGCGGTCCAGGTTGAAAAGAGCGCCGAAGCGCTGATGGTCTATCTCGCCTGCCTGCGCGCCGGGGCGGTCTATCTGCCGCTCAACATCGCCTATACGCTCGCTGAGCTCGACTATTTCATCGGAGACGCAGAGCCACGCCTCGTCATTTGCACGCCGGGCGCCGAAGCCGGCATAAGCGGGATCGCCAAAGCGCATGGTGGAAAGCTCGAAACGCTGGACGAGTTCGGCGGCGGCTTGCTTATGGGAAAGGCAGCCCTTGCGAATGCGGAATTCGCGGATGTCGCGCGCGGTGCGGATGACCTGGCCGCGATCCTTTACACTTCCGGCACCACCGGGCGCTCAAAGGGCGCAATGCTGACGCATGACAATCTGCTGTCGAACGCCTTGACGCTAAGGGACTACTGGCAATTCACCGCCGACGACCGGCTGATCCACGCTTTGCCGATCTTCCACACGCACGGGCTGTTCGTGGCGACCAACACGATCCTGGTCGCCGGCGCGTCGATGCTGTTCCTGCCGAAATTCGATCCCGACCAGATATTGGCCCTGATGGACCGAGCGACCGCGATGATGGGCGTGCCGACCTTCTATGTCCGCCTGCTGCAGCATCCCGGTCTCACTCGCGAGGCGACAGCCGGCATGCGGCTTTTCATCTCTGGTTCCGCCCCGCTTCTGGCCGATACGCATCGCGCCTTTCGTGAGCGCACCGGCCACGCCATCCTCGAACGCTACGGCATGACCGAGACCAATATGAACACGTCGAACCCCTTTGACGGCGACCGGATCGCCGGCACGGTCGGCTTCCCGCTGCCGGGCGTGGAGCTTCGGGTGGTCGATCCCGACACGGGCCACGAATTGCCGCGAGGCGCCACCGGTATGATCGAGGTGAAGGGACCGAATGTCTTCAAGGGCTATTGGCGCATGCCCGAAAAAACCCAAGCCGAGTTCCGCGACGACGGCTTCTTCATCACCGGCGACCTCGGCCAGATCGACGATCGCGGCTACGTCTCGATCGTCGGCCGCGGCAAGGATCTTGTGATTTCCGGCGGCTACAACATCTATCCGAAGGAGGTTGAGGTCGAGATCGATCAGCTTCCCGGAGTGGTGGAAAGCGCCGTCATCGGCGTGCCTCACCCCGATTTCGGCGAAAGCGTGACCGCCATCGTTGTCAGGGAAAGCGGGGCGGAAATAGATGAGAAGGCGGTCATCGCTGCGCTTGACGGTCGACTGGCCCGCTACAAGCAGCCCAAGCGGGTGATCTTCGTCGATGAACTGCCACGCAACACGATGGGCAAGGTCCAGAAGAAAGTATTGCGGGACGAGTATGCGGGGCTCTACGCGCCGGTCCTGCAAACCCACGGCTAAGGTACTCTCTGGCGCCCAACGCGGCCCGGTCGCTCAACGCTTCGGATAAAGATAACCCGCCCCGCGCATCGTCTTGATCAGTTCCGGCTTTGTCGGGTCCGTCTCCAGCCGGCGCCTAAGGCGGGTTATGCGACTGTCGATGCTGCGGTCAAAAGGCTCGTCGCTGCGCGGCGGGGCGAGATCAAGGATGTCGTCACGGGTCAGAACCCGGCCCGGATGTGTCGCGAAGACCGCGACGAGGTCGAGTTCCATCGGCGTGAGCGGGACAAGCGCTCCGTGCATATCGACCAGGCTTCTCGCATTCGGATCGAACACATAGCTGCCGAAAGCGAGGCAACCGGCCGCCAGCGCTGGAGCGCCAATCGCGATCTTCGGGCGGCGGCGACGCAAGACCGCTGCGATCCGGGCCTCAAGCTCGGTCAGTGCGAACGGCTTCGACAGATAATCGTCAGCGCCGACTTCCAGGCCCGCGACCCTGTCGAAGGCCGTATCGGCGCCGGTCAGCATCAGGATGCCGGCATCATGATGCTCGCGAAGCCACCGGGCCAGACTGAGGCCGTTTTCACCGGGCATATTGAGATCGAGGACGACGAGATCGGCTGAAGCGGCCGCCATCGCCTCGCGCAAGCCGACGCCGTCAAACGCCACGCGCAAACTGTGGCCCAGTGCCTGGAGGTAGTCCGCGATCATCGATGCGAGGTCTTTCTCGTCATCGACGACTATGATGTCGGCCATGCCGGCGTTTCCCCCGCAGTGTCGGCAACCCCTGATAGCACATCATTGCCGGAATCCGGCTTACCGGCAAGCATTCGGCCATGCCGCCCTTCAGCAACGCCGGCCACAAGCTGCAAAGGCGTCCCAATCCTTGAGTCTGCTCATCGACACAATTGAAACAATGAGCGTCGGAATGCCGGTGGAGCGGCATCGTCCCGAAACGTTCGGAGCGCCTGCTCGACCGGCTGCTGCCCGGTATTCAAGGGACGAGATGCACTCATCGGCTGATGATCGACGGGCCAGGCTTGACAGCGCCGTGGCCGCGGCGTCCCCTGCCCCGGGCAATGACGGCGCGGGGACGATGGCTGGCGCGTTTGCCGCCGGAGCCGCGATGTCGCCTTTCTCCAAACTCCCCCTGTCCCGGCGCTATGCGGTTGTCATCATCCTTTGCGCGTTACCGCTCGTCCTGCTTGTGGCGGGACTTGCCTTCTATCAGTTCGACGCCCATCGGCAGGCGGAACTGCAAGCCCTCGGCTCGGATATTTCCGAGGCGAAGCTTGTAGTCGACAGCGTTGTCAAGGAGGCGCTGGATCATGTCAGTCAGTTGAAGCAACAGGCTGGCGATCTCCTGGATGGAAACGTGCCGCCAAGCGATCCGGGGTTGCGCGCGCTTTTGAAGCCGTCGTTCCCGCCTGGCTCACAAGGCGCAGCGGAAGGGATGACGCTGGACGCGATCGCGGGAACGCCGCTGCAGCGCTGCCTCGGCAATATGTACCTTGTCGAAGACCGGCTTGCCGCAGCCGCCTCGGGCGAGGTGGAGATGGCCCTGGCGCTGTTCGAGCCCATGCGTCTCACCCATCTTGTGACGCCTTATCTCCGCTGGAGCTACTATTTCTCGGCAAGCGGAGCTTTCGTAGCCATTTCACCCTTCGTTGGGCGGGCGGAGATGGTCGAGGGCTTCGGGCACGGCTCGATCCGCGCAATGATCGACAGCTATCTGGCCTACGACGTCTATCTAGACGCGACGCCAGGTCGTAACCCATCGGGCTTGTCCTACTGGTCGCCTCCTTATCTCGACGCCGCCGGCGCAGGCTGGATGGTGTCGCATGCCACCCCGGTTTTCAACAGCGACAAGTTTGCAGGCATGGTCGGAACCGACCTGCTTTTATCGTTTCTGGACGAAACGCTGATGAAGCTGCCGCTGAGAGCAGGGCAGATCTGGATCGTCAGTTCAACGGGAGAGCTGATCGCGGACCGTTCAGGCACGCCTGCAACCGGCGAAGCCGTTCGCAAGCTGGCGGCCGTATTGCCTTCGGGATTCGGCGACATCGACGACATCTTGCCGACCATTCTGGAAACCGGACGGCACGATATGGCAGGCCACCGCCTTTTTTCGGCGGAAATCGCAGGAACGCCCTGGGCGCTCCTTCACGTCGTTTCCGACCGCGAGCTGAACGGCATCACCGCCGGGCGCATCGCTCCTTACGCCGTCATCCTGCTGGCCTTGCTGGCGTCGATTTTTGCGGCTCACTGGGTCCTTCGCCGGCAGTTTGTCCGTCCGGCAATCGCGCTGGTCGAGCACCTGCGCGCCGAAAGCGCGGGCGATACTCCGTCCGTCCCGATAATTCCCGCGCTGTGGCGGCCGTGGGCCGACCTCGTGTCGAGCATTTTTGATGAAAACCGGTCGACGATGGAGAAGCTTGCCTCCAGCGAAGCCAGCTATCGAAGCGTTGTCGAACTGCAAACCGAGTTTGTCGTGAGGATGACGCCGGACGGCTATCTGAGCTTCGTCAACGATGCGTACTGCCGTTATCATGGGAAATCCCGTGAGGAACTGCTGGACCCGTCCTGGTGCGAGCTGGATGTCCTTCCGCCTGACGAGCGGCGGCGATTTTCAGAGCATCTGGCCCGGCTGACACCGGAGGCGCCTGACGCCAGCATCGAATTGTACAACGCCATGCCTGACGGACGGCATGAATGGCTTGCCTGGAACGATCACGGAATTTTCGACGGCGAGAGCCGCCTGATCGAGGTCCAGTCCGTCGGCCGCGACATCACGGACCGCGTGCTGGCCGAGCAAGCGGGCCGAGAAACCGCCGCGGCCCTGGCCGAAAGCGAAGCGCAATTCCGCGCCATTGCCGAGGGTGTTCCGTTGGCGATTGTAATCACACTGCTTGAAAGCGCTGAGATCATGTTCGTAAACGAACGTGCGCATCAGATGCTGGGCCTTCAGGTCGAACAGAACGGGCAGACGGCAACCGCGGCCTGGGCGGACCTCTCTCGCCGCGACGAGCTTGTCCGGCGGTTGCTTGGGGAAGGCGTTGTCGATGCGTTCGAAGCCGAACAGATTCAACCTGACGGGAAACGGCTCAACACGCTTATTTCGGCGCGGCGGATCACGCATCAAGGCCGACCGGCAATACTGGCGGCAGTGACCGACATCACTCGCCAGCGGGAGGCCGAGGCCGAGATCACGCGACAGCGCGAAACCTTGTACCAGTCCGAAAAGCTTTCCGCGCTCGGGTCGCTGCTCGCCGGCGTCGCCCACGAGCTCAACAATCCGCTTTCGGTGGTCATCGGCTACAGTTCGATGCTCAAGGAATTTTCGACAGATGCCGCGACCGCGGGGCGGGCCGACAAGATCCATGCGGCGGCCGAGCGATGCTCCCGGATCGTCCGGACGTTCCTCGCCATGGCCCGGAAGAAGCCGCCGACGCGAGGTGCGGTGGACGTCAACGAGGTCGTCGCCGCTTCGCTGGAACTTGCCGCCTATGGTCTGCGCTCCGCGGGTATCGAAACGAGAACGGAGTTGCCGGAGGGTCTACCCTATGTCTGGGGTGACGCCGATCAGCTTCATCAGGTCATGACCAATCTCGTCGTAAATGCCCAGCAAGCCTTGCTGCTGGCGCCGCATCCGCGGCGGCTGACAATCACTTCGTCGGGTGACGCCGACGGCCTGCGTATCGTCGTCGCGGACAATGGACCCGGCATGCCGGAGAACGTCCGCTCACGCGTATTCGAACCGTTCTACACGACCAAGCCCGCCGGCGTTGGAACAGGAGTTGGATTGTCTGTTTGCCAGGCTATCGTGAGCGCCCATGACGGCAGCATCACGCTCGATACGGAGGAAGGCCGAGGCGCCCACTTCACGGTCTGGCTCCCGAGTGGGCCAGCCGATGCGGTTGTCGCTCCTGATACTGCCGTCAAGGCCGGCAACAGGACGCCCAACGCGCGAGTGCTGGTTGTCGACGACGACGCCGACATCGCGTCTATGATCGCGGAAATGCTGCGCAAAGACGGCCATGTCGTCACCATTGCCGAGGACGCGACCGCCGCGCTCGCAGCCGCCGGCGATGGCGGCATGGATTTGCTGATCAGCGATATCCGCATGCCCGGCCTGGACGGGCCTGGGTTGTATCGGGCACTCGGCGGTATTCGCCCCGGACTCGCAAATCGCGTGCTGTTCGTGACCGGCGACACGCTTGCGCCCGAGATCGACAGGTTCATCAGCGAGACGGGAGCGGCGGTGATCGAAAAGCCGCTCGATCCACAGGCCTTCCGCAGGCTGGTTCTGGAACGTCTGTCCGCCGTGCAGGAGGCTGAAAGCCGATGAGACAAAAGCTGCTGATCGTCGATGACGAAGCACCGCTGCGCGAAATGCTCGCCGAGTATCTCTCCGCCCACGGCTTCGATGTTCATGCCGTACCCGACGGCAAGGGTATGCGGGCCGAACTCGATCGCTCCGGGGCCGATCTCGTCGTCCTGGATGTCAATCTCGTCGGCGAAAGCGGGTATGATCTCGCGCGCGAAATTGCCGGGCGAAGTCGCGCCGGAATCCTGATGCTGACGGCAGTCGGCGACTTGCCGCACCGGCTCGAAGGACTGGCGGCCGGGGCCGACGACTATATGGCCAAGCCGTTCGAGCCGCGGGAACTTCTGGCTCGCGTCAGGAGCGTTCTCAGGCGATTGGGTGAGGTCGAGCCCGAGCCCGAAAACCATATCCGCCTCGGCCGGTGCACGTTTGATCTCGCCGGGCGCCGGATCATCGACGCCGAGGGAGCCGAAATCCCCCTGACCGCGATGGAATTTGAGCTCATATCGGTGTTCATCCGCCATCCGCGGCAGATTCTGTCGCGCGACCGGCTTTGCCAATTGGCGCATCACCGCGACCTGGAACCGGGCGATCGCAGTATCGACATCCGCATCACGCGGATACGAAAGAAGATCGAGGTCGATCCCGAAGAACCGTCTATCCTGCTGACCGTACGCGGCGAAGGGTATGTTTATGAGCCGGCGCAGACTGTCACGCGGCTTTGATGTGACGCAATCATCCGACTTCACACGGTAAGCTCCACTCGTGAGCAGGGACTGCCCGCGCTACCGCACGGAGGGAAAAACTCGCGCTGCGGGAGCAGCAGCTTGCGCTCAGATCTCCACGTCGGCGACCGCCTCGCGGCGGCGGCCAAGACCCGTTCGCAGCCCGCGTAAAGCGTCGCGAACGACCGGAGCGGTCCAGCGCGCCGTTGCCGATGCAATCAGCAGACCGGCGACCGGGTCGATGAAGCGGGCAATGAGCGTTCCCTCCAGAACGAGCGCCGCACCCAGGGACAGCGCAATCAACAGGTTCGAGGCTAGCTTGTCGGAGAAGAGGCATATCTGCGAACGGACAAGGGACGACGGCGCGCTGCGCCCGCGTTCCCGCCACCTGCGCAGTATCCACAAATTGATTGCCGCGTAGGCGAAATTGAGGGCCATGGCCAGAAAGACACCCGATCCCTGAGGCGCCATACCGCCGGCCATAATCCGCCGGACCGCGATCCACGCGACGACCGCCATCGACAGGCTCATGCAAAGCGCGGCAAGCGTGCAGGCGAGTGTCTCGGCCATAGCCGGTTCCGCTTGTGGAGAGATTGCGCCCGCACGTCCTGCGCGGCGGGCCACGATCCATGCCGTGACAAGGACGAGCATGTCCAAAACCGTCAGCACGAGATCGGCGCGGATCGTCAAAGAGGTTGAATTCGCGGCGGCGAACGCCGTCAGCAGGAGGCCGGGCGCGCCCACGAGGACCGCGATGCAGGCGGTGCGCGCGGCCTTGCTCTCGCCCTTGGGCGAGCTTTCCACATTGGGTTCGGTTTGCATGGCGCCAGAAATCTCCGTCGTTTTCTGGCGCCACCATTGGCGGAGGCTTGTTGCTCCGGTTTGCCGGTTTCCACGTCAAGGTTTCATTTGTGTCGTGCAGGCGAGCGAATTGATCTGACTGCTCGAATACGTCGCGTTCAAACAGAATGACGCGGCGCCGCGGCCTCCCGAGATCGCGTTCCGGCGTCGCGGTTATCGCCTGGCTTGCCGCATTGTCTGAAACATTGGCGGCCAAATCAGGCATTCGCCTGAAACAACGCGGCCGCAAAACCGCTCCATCGATCAACCGCCTTGGTCCACCGGGCCAGGAGCATCACTTGGAGCAGGACCATGGCCGTAACGACCGAATACAGTTTCGAAACCGCCACAGAAGAATTCACCGCGAACGGGTTTATTTCCGGCGACCAGTTTGGCGCCGAGATCATCGGCTTGTCAAATGGCGGATTCGCGGTCGTCTACGGATCAGAACTCGGCGGCCAGGGCCTGCCGCTGGTCACCTTCTATGATGCAAACTTCAGTCGGGTGGGCCACTTCACCATCCCCTACGAAGACAACTACATCTATATGCAAGGCGATCCCGAAATCATCGAGCTTTCGAACGGCAACGTCGCGGTCATTTGGGACGAAGGGGTGGGCGGCGCCAATACGGTTGTCGGCGCGATCGTGAACCCGCTAAACGGAAGTATCGTGCACTCCGAGTTCCAAGTATCCAATTTCAGTAGCGACGGCGATCCGGAAGCAACGGCGCTTGCCGGCGGCAACTGGGTGGTGGCGACGAGCAGCGGAGCGGCCGTCTATCTCCAGATAATGAATACGGAGGGCGAACAGGTCAGCGGTCAAATCACAATCAACACCTCGGCGAGCGATCAGTTCGATCCCGCGATCACGGCGCTTAACGACGGCGGCTTCGTTGTAACCTATACTGACGCTTTCTCGGGCAATGATGAAGTCTTCGCGCAGATCCACGACTTCAACGGTGACGTCAGGACGCCGGCGTTCCTGGTGGGCCCCGTGGGTGAGAACAACCAGTCGGCCGTAGCGGCCTTGCAGGACGGGGGATGGGCTGTGGTGTTTTCGGACAGCGGCTGGAGCGGCGACGGGCTCACCCTCCGGACTTTCGACTCGAACGGCGCCGCGCATAGCAACGTGCTCCGCGTCGACACCAATTCCGGTGCGGTCGAGCAGGATCCGGACATCACCGTCCTCGAAAACGGCTTCATCGTCGTCTCATGGACGCAACCCGCTGGCCTCGCCGGCACCAACATTTATGCCCGGCTGTTCGATCCGGATGGCGTTCCGATCGCGGTTAACGGGTCCACCGACGCATTCGCCATCACTTCATCCAGCACCAACGACCGCGACGTCTCCATCTCATCCTTCTTCAGCGGCGTGTTCGGGGCAGTCTGGACGGATTCGGAAAATGATGGAGACGGCGGGCAGATCACCGGCGAGGTCAACCAGATCACTCGCACGACAATCGGGGATGACAATGCCAACAATCTGGTTGGCGACGCGCTTTCCGACATCATGTCCGGCGCCGGCGACGCCGACATTCTTAGCGGCCTCGCCGGCAACGACAGTCTGTATGGCGATGCCGGCGACGACAAGCTTTACGGTGGTGCTGGAAACGACATTCTGATTGGCGGGCTCGGCGCCGACGTGCTCCACGGCGGAGATGGTTTCGATTATGCCAGCTATAGCGAAGCGGCGGCGGGAGTGACCGCCCGGCTCGACGCGCCTGGCCTCAACACCGGCGAGGCCGCCGGCGACACGTATAATACCATCGAGGGTCTGAGCGGCAGCAACTTCAACGATATTCTGGCCGGCAACGGGATCGCCAACACTTTGCTGGGCGGGGCCGGCAACGACACGCTTTACGGCGCGGCCGGCGACGACACGCTGGTCGGCGGGACCGGCAACGACACGCTGGTCGGCGGGGCCGGCAACGACACGCTGGTCGGCGGGGCCGGCAACGACACGCTGGTCGGCAGCGATGGCGGCAACATACTCAATGGCGGGCTCGGGGCGGACGTGTTCGACGGCGGCGGCGACTTCGACTATGCGAGCTATGCCGGCGCGACGGTGGGCTTGACGGCAGCGCTCGGCGCGCCCGGCTTCAACACCGGCGAGGCCCTCGGTGACATCTATAATTCCATCGAAGGCCTGATCGGCAGCGCCTTCAACGACGTGCTGGTCGGCAACGGGATTGCCAACACGCTGCTGGGCGGGGCCGGCAATGACACATTTGACGGCGGCGATGGCAACGACACGCTTGATGGCGGGGCGGGCGCGGACACCATGTTCGGCGGCGCCGGCGACGACATCTACATTGTCGCTGCGGCAGGCGACGTCACTACCGAGCATGCCGGCGAAGGCACCGACACGGTGCGCTCCTACATCGACTGGGTGCTGGCCAACAATGTCGAGCGGCTGGAACTGCAAGGCGCGGGCAATCTGAACGGTACCGGTAATGCTGACAACAACACGCTGGTCGGCAACTCCGGCAACAATTTGCTCAACGGCGGCGCCGGCAACGACTACATGCGCGGCGGCGCCGGCAACGACATCTATATCGTTGCGGCGGCCGGCGATGTGACCGCCGAAGATCCTGGCCAAGGCACGGACACCGTTCGCTCCTACATCAACTGGACGTTGACCAACAATGTCGAGCGGCTGGAACTACAGGGTTCCTCGAACCTCAACGGCACCGGCAACGGCTTGAACAACACGCTGGTCGGCAATTCAGGTAACAACAGCCTGAACGGCGGCGACGGCAACGACTACATCGTCGGTGGGGCCGGCAACGACACGCTTACCGGCGGCGCAGGGAACGATAGGCTGATCGGCGGCGCGGGCAGCGATATCCTCAACGGCGGCACGGGAAATGATACTTTCGACTTCGATCTGGTTTCCGACAGTCCGGCCGGCCCGGCGTCCCGCGACTCCATTGTCGGCGGCTTCAGCCATGGCTTCGATCATATCGATCTTGCGACCATCGACGCCAACACGCTCGCCGGCGGCAACCAGGCGTTCTCTTTCATCGGCAGCGCGGCCTTCTCCGGCGTCGCCGGCCAGCTTCGCTACTCGAACTATAACGGAACCGTCATCATCGACGCCGATCTGAACGGCGATTCAACGGCCGACATGCAGATCCTGGTCGCCGGCACCAACTTCATGACCGGCACCGACTTCATTCTCTGAGCCGCAACCGGGAAGGTTCACAGGATCAAACACAAAAGCCCGCGCCTCCGGGGAGACGCGGGCGAGCTTCGAGAAAGTTGCCGGACCGGCGCCAAGGGGTTGGCGGCGATGCGAAAAAAATCGGCGTGTATGTCACATTGGCAGATCCTGTCTCGTCATGATGTCGTAACCAACAGAAGGAAACGAACCATGACTGCCAAACTTGATCCCTTCGCCGCCGCCCCCTCGCTCATGAAGAGCTGGATGGGTACGTCGCTCGCCATCCATTCGAGCCTAGAACCTAGCCTCATCGGGCTTGTCGAGATCCGCGCATCCCAGATCAACGGCTGCGCCAACTGCCTCAACATGCATACAGTGGATGCCCGCAAGAAAGGCGAGACCGAACAGCGCATCTACCTGCTGTCGGCCTGGCGCGAGGCGCCTTGCTATAGCGACCGCGAACGCGCCGCGCTCGGCTGGACCGAGGCTCTGACGCGGCTCTCCGAAGGGCATACGCACCAAAGCGCCTATGAAGCCCTGAAGGGGGAGTTTTCGGAAGAGGAACAGGTGAAGCTCACGCTGATGATCAACATCATCAACGGCTGGAACCGGCTCGCGGTCGGCTTCGGGCTGTTCGTTGATCCGGCGGCCGCGAAGGC
Source organism: Allomesorhizobium camelthorni (assembly GCF_011045125.1). GTDB lineage: Bacteria > Pseudomonadota > Alphaproteobacteria > Rhizobiales > Rhizobiaceae > Allomesorhizobium > Allomesorhizobium camelthorni. The sequence continues at coordinate 48,341 of NZ_JAAKZF010000038.1, forward strand.
CATTCAGGCCAAGGTAGCGGCCTGATGCCGGAGGCCGGGCACGCGGACGCGGCGGCGAGCTTCGACCCGCTGCGTCCAAAGCTCATGCGCGTCGCCTACCGCATGCTGGGCTCCGTAGCCGACGCCGAGGACGTTGTACAGGAGGCCTTCATCCGCTGGATGGGGGCCGGCCGCAGCGAGGTGCGTGAGCCCGAGGCGTTCCTGCGCCGTACCGTCACGCGGCTCTGCCTCGATCAGCTCAAATCAGCGCGCCGCCAGCGCGAGACCTATGTCGGTCCCTGGCTTCCCGATCCCGTCGTGGAAGAGGAGGAAGAGGAAGACGTCACCTTGCCGCTGATGCTTGCGCTGGAGCGCCTTTCTCCGCTCGAGCGGGCGGCCTTCCTGCTGCACGATGTGTTCGGGCTGGGTTTCGAGGAAGTCGCGGCGAGCATCCAGCGTGACCCGGCTGCGTGCCGCCAACTCGCTGCCCGCGCACGCATTCATGTGCGCGAGGCGAGGCCTCGCTTCCAGGTGGAAAAACAACGAGGCATCGAGCTTGCCGGAGCATTCTTTGCCGCCTCGCGAAGCGGCGATATGAAGGCGCTCGGTGCGATGTTGGCGGCCGATGTCAGTGTCCATGCCGACGGTGGCGGCAAGCGTCCAGCGGCCATGCAGCCGATCTTCGGCTTTGATGCCGTGATGAAGGTGCACGAAAATCTGGCGGCCCTGTTCCGGAAGGATGGCTCGAAGCTCATCCGGACCGGATTCGTGAACGGACTACCCGGTTTCATCACGCTCGAGGCCGATGATGAACTGCAGACGACCGCGCTCGAAATCGAGGACGGGAAGGTTGTGGCAATCTATGTGATGCGGAACCCCGACAAGCTGAGGCATCTGCATTAGATTCAACCCGCTGGCAGATTCAACCCGCTGGCGTGTAACCGGGCGCTCTCAGGCAGAGGCAACGCGCTGTGTACACAATGCCATACCGAAACGGCTCCCGCGCGCTTTCCAGCTTCGATCCGAGCGGCGCGTTCGACACAGCTGCGCATACTCATCATCCCGACGGCTCGGCCGGTGCGCTTTGCATCAACTGTCACATGCCGAAGCGCACCTATATGAAAGTGGACCCGCGATGCGACCATTCCTTCGTGGTCCCTCGTCGTTCCATACGGCTGCGGCATCATCGCGGTCCGGGTGTCGACGCGGAGCGCCGTTGATCCAGATCAAAGAACAAGACGCGCTTGTCGACGAATGCTACCGTTGGCGGAAAGGGAGGAGACAATGAGGAAAATACGCGCAGCTTCGATTTTGGCTGGGGTCGCCGCCTTCGGTATTGCCGGGCCTGGGCTTGGGCGGCCAGCCGCCGCCCAAGAAACCACCGATGTCGGCACGCTGACGCCTGAAAAGGCCGGGAAAGCGCATCCGAGCAAGCCACTCTATTCGCCGTATGCGGGGCGCAACTTTCCGACCCGGCCGCTGTTCGGCGACACCCACCTCCACACCGGAGCCTCGTTCGACGCCGGCGCTTTCGGCGCGCGACTGACGCCTCGCGACGCCTACCGCTTCGCCCGCGGCGAGGAGATCACGGCGTCGAGCGGTCAACCGGTCAAGCTGTCGCGGCCACTCGATTTTCTCGTGGTGGCCGACCATTCGGATAACATGGGTATGTTTCCCGACCTCTTCGCCGGAAAGCCGGATGTCATCGCCGATCCGCAGGCGAAGACCTGGTACGAGGAGATCAAGGCCGGACAAGGCGGCAAGGCTGCACTCGAAATCATCTTTAGCTTCGGCAAGGGAACGCTGCCGAAGTCGATGATCTACGGGCCGGACACGCGCCCCTACAAGAACGCGTGGCAGGACACGGTGAAGGCGGCTGAGGAATACAACGACCCGGGCCGGTTCACCGCCTTCATCGGCTATGAATGGACGTCGAATACCGCCGGCAACAACCTGCACCGCAACGTCATCTTCCGCGACAACGCCGACAAGGCCGACCAGGTCGTGCCCTACACGACGCTGAAGCCGCTCGGCAGCGACAACCCGCGCGACTTGTGGAAGTGGATGCAGGCCTATGAGGACAAGACCGGCGGCAGCGTGCTGGCGATCGCGCATAACGGCAATCTGTCCAACGGGCGCATGTTTCCGCTGATCGAATCCTTCACCGACAAGCCGGTGGACACCGAATATGTCGAGCAGCGCGCCAGGTGGGAACGGCTCTACGAGACGACCCAGACCAAGGGCGACGGCGAGGCGCATCCGCTGCTGTCGCCGAACGACGAGTTCGCGGATTTCGAGACGTGGGATTTCGGCAACCTCGACGCCAGCGTGCCGAAAACGCCCGACATGCTGGAATTTGAATATACGCGCGCGGCGCTGAAGAACGGCCTCAAGCTCGAAGCCGGGCTTGGCACGAACCCCTACAAGTTCGGGCTGGTCGGCAGTTCCGACGCGCATACGGGCCTTGCGGCCATGGAAGAAGAAAACTTCTTCGGCAAGACAACGCCGCAGGAGCCAAGCCCGGAGCGTCTGACGGCGACGTTCGTCAAGGACGCCAAGACCAATATCACGGTGATGGACTGGGAGGTCGGCGCGTCGGGTTACGCCGCCGTCTGGGCGGCGGAGAACACCCGCGAGTCGCTGTGGGACGCCATGCAGCGCAAGGAGACTTACGGCACGACGGGACCGCGCATGGCCGTGCGCTTCTTCGGCGGCTGGGATTTCGAGCCGGCCGACGCCGAGACCCGCAATCCCGGCGCGATCGGCTACGGCAAGGGCGTGCCGATGGGCGGCGACCTGACGGCGGCGCCCGAAGGCAAGGCGCCGACGTTCCTGGTGGCGGCGCTGAAGGACCCGATCGGGGCCAATCTCGACCGCTACCAGATCGTCAAGGGCTGGCTCGACGATAAGGGCGAAACCCATGAGCAGGTCTACGATGTGGCGTGGGGCGGCGACCGCAAGCCTGGCGCCGACGGCAAGGTGCCGTCGGTCGGCAGCACGGTCGATATCGAGAACGCGACATGGACCAACACGATCGGCGCGCCGGAGCTGATCGCGGTGTGGAAGGACCCGGACTTCGATCCGAAGCTGAAGGCCTTCTATTACGGGCGCGTCATCGAAATCCCGACGCCGCGCTGGACGGCCTATGACGCCAAACGGTTCGGGACGAAGCCGCTGGAAGGCACGCGCATGACCGTCACCGAACGCGCCTATACTTCGCCCATCTGGTACACGCCGTAAAGGTCTTTACGCAAACGCGTGAGAACAAGGACGCCCGGACAAGGCGCGCATGACCCGGACCGGCGTGGTCGATGTCGAACTGACCTATGACGGAAAGACGGTGTCGGCGATCGGGAAGAACCTCAACGTCTATACGAAGATCCCCCTAGAGGGCTCGGTCGACGATATGATCGATACGCTCCGCTCCGCTTATGGCGTCGAAGCGCCGGCCGCCGACCTTCTGTCGGCCAACGCCTTCGCGATCATGATGGAGAACGTCACTGCGGGCAAGGACCTCGGAAGCGGTGTGATTGGTGGCGAGGTCTGCAACCACCTGGCCTTCCGCACCAAGGACACCGACTGGGAGATCTGGATCGCCGATGGCGACGCGCCCCGTCCCTGCCGTTTCACCATCACCAGCAGGATGATGGCCATGGCGCCTTCCTACACGGTACAGATTTCCGATTGGAAGGTCGGCGAGGGCGTAGCCGCTGACGATTTCCAGCTGGAGACGGGAGATGCCAAGGAAGTGAAGATTGAGGAGATGCCCGGGCTGGACGATGTCGCCGGCCTGCTTGAAGAAGGAGATGCACAATGAGGTCGTCCACCAAGGCAATAATCGCATCACTTGCGCTGTTGTTCGGCGGCTCGGACCTCCACATCGCCGACTGGCGGGTGGGCATGGGCTTCTTTAACCTGGTCTCCGATGCCGAAGCGCGCGTTGGGCGTCCGGCAACGCCGGGCAGCGTTGCGGGCGTCGCCCGCAGGACCACGCGCTGCGTGATCCGCCGCGGCGCCTATATCGGCGCCATTCCCACAGGCTGTCCGTACGGCAGCTACTACGGCTACAATCTCTACTACTGCGGTGGCGTCTATTATCAGAAGTCGGGCGGCGGATATGTCGTCGTCTATTTCTAAGCAATGATGCTTGGAAGCATTGCGAGGGAGCCGCCTGCGTGTTGTGGGTCGCGACCGGGCAATAGCGCCGGAAGCGGCGGCGAGCGACTCAACGCTGGAGGACGAGCGATGGACCCGGCCAGATATTTTGAAAGATAGTTCCAGAGCTACTGCGATTCGGAGCGTTCGCAATGGCTGAAAGAGTCCATGAAGGCCGAATTCAGGATGGCGGCCCTACGAAGCCTTCAACGAGGGCATGTCTTTCGAGAAGAACGGAGGATGAAGACGATCTCGCCAATGACTGATCTTGGTTCACCCAGTTCGGTGAAACAATCGCAGCCGGTTCGCCATGCCGGCGCCGCCGCCTTGGCAATCGGCATGGCGGTCGGCGTTGCGTCCGCAGCTTCGGCATGCGGCTACGACAACCCGCAGGCCTTCGCGCTCGGCACGCTCAACTGGGCCTACCCGAACGCGCTTTATGTGCGCACGGCGGTCTGGCAGGCCGAGAACACAGGCTTGCTGCCGCCGCGAGGCCAGCCCCGGGCGCCGGGACCGCTCGCATTCTACCGCGCCGCCGCGGTCATGAAGCAGCTTGGTGCGAGGCTGGCGGAGGCGAAGCTGGCCGAAACCGGCGTGGCCATGTCGGTCGTGCTCATCCCGCAGGTCATGTGGACGCGCTTCGAGGCCGGCCCGGAAGGCGTCTACGCCAAGAGCCATGCCGACGGGCCGGCCGGCGGCGACGTCGTGATCGTCACCAACGAGAAGGTCGTTCGGGCGCTGCTGGGCGGCCGATTGAACGCGGCCGCGGCCGAGGATTATGGGCTGCTGCGCCTTTACGGCGGCCAGGAGAAGACCGCGAGCATACGGTCCGTCATGGCGAGAGCGACCCAGGCAAGTCCGGCGGCGCCACAACAGGCGCCGAGCGTCGAGCCGACCATCCGGGGTGGCACGTGAACGAGCCTTCGCCGATGAGCCACGACGCCTGAAACCAGCCCCCAACCTTCCGCCCTGGACGCATGACCGATGCTGAAATCGCTGTTGAAGGAACCGCTCCTCCACTTCCTGCTGCTCGCGCTGGCGATCTTCGCGGTGCACGGGCTGGTCGGCGCCGACGCGGACGAGAAGACGGACAGCATCGTCGTCACGGCGGCGAAGATCGAGCAGATGACGACGCTGTTCGCCAGGACCTGGCAGCGTCCGCCCACGCCGGAAGAACTCAAGGGCATGATCGACGATCATGTGAAGGAGGAAATCCTCGTCCGCCAGGCGCTGGCGCTCGGGCTCGACAAGGACGACACGGTCGTGCGCCGGCGCCTTCGCCAAAAGATGGAGTTCCTCGCTGACACCGACATGCCGGCGCCGACCGACGCAGAGCTTGACGCCTACCTGAAAGCCAATCCGGATGCGTTCGAGATCGACCCGATGCTGGCCTTCGAGCACATTTTTCTCAATCCCGAGCAGCATGGGGATCGAATGGAACGGGACGCGGCCGCAATTCTGGAAGCTCTGAGCAGGCCCGAGACCGACCCCGCCTCGCTCGGCGACGTAACACTGCTTCCGCCCGGGCTTCCGCTCTCCGGCAAGACATCGATCGGCCAGACCTTCGGCGCCGATTTCGCGGAAGAGCTCGACAAGGCCCCCGTGGGCCGGTGGACGGGTCCCGTCGCCAGCGGCTTCGGCCTTCACCTGATCCGTGTGTCGGAACGTATGCCGGGCCGGGTGCCGGCGCTCGACGAGGTGCGCGACGCGGTGGCGCGGGAGTGGACGAATGCCAAACGCGCCCAACTCGAGGACCAGCGCTTCGCCGAACTCCTCAAGCGCTATGTGGTGAGCATCGAGAGCCTGGACGACATGGAAGTCAGCCAGTGACGCGGCTTGGCGCCTTGCTGGCCGTGCTCATCACGGTGTTCCTGGCCGCACCTGGGATGGCCCACGAGATCCGGCCGGCCTATCTCGATATGCGCGAAACGGCGCCCGACGAATTCGCTGTCGTATGGAAGGTTCCGGCGCAGGGCGAGATGCGCCTCGGGCTCAATGCCCGCCTGCCCGCCTCGTGCGCGGCGAAAACCGAGCCGGCGCGCTCGATCGAGGCGGGAGCCTATCTGGAGCGATGGACGGTGGCCTGCGCGGGCGGACTGAAGGGCCTTGAGATCGGCGTTGGCGGGCTCGGCACGACTATGACCGATGCGCTGGTGCGCATCCAGTACGCGACGGGCGACACCGAGGTCGCGCGCTTGCTGCCGGAGGCGCCGGCCTTCGTCGCGGCCGGAACGCAGACCGGGCTCGAGGTGGCGCAAACCTATTTCCTACTCGGCGTAGACCACATCCTGTCGGGCCTCGACCACCTGCTGTTCGTGCTGGCGCTGATGCTGCTGATCCGCGACCGCTGGATGCTGGTCAAGACCATCACCGCCTTCACCGTCGCGCACAGCATCACGCTGGCTGGCGCATCGCTCGGCTATTTCAGCCTGCCGCAGGCCCCGGTGGAGGCGACCATCGCGCTCAGCATCGCCTTCGTCGCCAGCGAGCTCGTCAAGGCAAAGCCCGACGAGCGGCGGCTGTCCGAGAGCTATCCGTGGGTGGTGGCCTTCGCGTTCGGTCTGCTGCACGGCTTCGGCTTCGCCGGCGCGCTGAAGGAGATCGGCCTGCCGCAATCCGACGCGCCGCTCAGCCTGCTGACATTCAACCTCGGCGTCGAGGCGGGACAGCTGATCTTCGTCGCCGCGGCGCTCGTCCTGCTCAAGGCAGCGGACGCACTGGTCAGGATACCGCCCGCGCCGGCGCGGCTGATTGGCGCCTACGCGATCGGCACGGCCGCGATGCTGTGGCTCATTCCCCGGATCGCCGGCATGGCGGCGGCCTGACCAAGTCCGATCAGCTTACGTGGGCAACGGGGTCCAGATGTGGACAGAACAGGCTCGTGGCCGGATGGCCCAGATCGCCGAGAGGCGCCATCTGCCCCTTTTCACGGCATTTTCAGGCGACGGCCAGGGCCTGGGTGAGATCGGCGACAAGGTCGTCGGGGTGCTCGACGCCAATCGACAGCCTTATGGTCGACTCAAGAACTCCGATCCGTTCCCGAACGTCTTTGGGCACACCCGAATGGGTCATGGCGGCAGGATGGCTAGCCAGCGATTCCGTGCCGCCAAGGCTGACGGCAAGCTTCAATATCTGAAGGGCGTTGAGAAACGCGAACGCCGCGGCCTGACCCCCGCGAATGTCGAACGAGAACGTCGATCCGGCACCCGTGCATTGCGTCCTGAATACGCTTGCGGCCGGAGTGTCGTCGCCGAGGAACGGCAGATAGGCCACCCTTGCGACCTTCGGGTGCTCGGCCAGGAATTCAGCGACGATGCGGGCATTGGCGTTGGCTTTCTCCATGCGAATGCTCAGCGTTTCCAGCGAGCGGCCGAGCATCCAGCACGAGTGCGGATCGAGCTGCGTGCCGATCGCCCCCCTAAGCGCCTTGATCGATTTGGTGACGGCCTTGCTTCCAAGTGCCGCGCCGGCGATCAAATCGGAATGGCCGCCGACATATTTGGTCAGGGAATAGACGGAAACGTCGACGCCGTGTTCAAGCGGACGCTGAAACACCGGTCCGAGCAAAGTATTGTCGCACATGACGACCGGGCGCTGGCCCTGTTTGGCGGCGATCTCGTCGGCGATGCGGCCGACCGCCATGAAATCGACTAACGAGTTGGTCGGGTTGGAAGGCGTTTCGATGAAGATGACCGATACGCGGCCTTTCCTGCAACCTTCATCGGCCGCCGTGCGAATGGCTGACTCATCGACACCATCGGCGAAACCCACAGCACCGACGCGAAAATTAGCCAAGGTCTTGGCAAACAGAGTTTCGGTGCCGCCATAAAGCGGCTGCGAATGCACGATGGCGTCACCCGGACGGGCGAAGGCAAGCAAGGTGGTGGCGATGGCCGACATGCCGGACGAGAACAGGATGCAGGCCTCGGCCCCTTCGTAAATTGCTAGGCGGTCCTCGACGATTTCGCTGTTGGGATGATTGAAGCGCGAATAGACCAGCCCGGCTCCGGTTCCGCTCGGCGGTTCCTTGCGGCCGGAGACGAAATCGAAGAAATCGCGCCCCTCTTCGGCAGATCTGAACACGAACGTCGAGGTGAGGAACACCGGCGGCTTCACCGCCCCTTCTGATAGCTGAGGGTCGAAGCCGTAGCTCAGCATCAACGTTTCAGGATGCAGTCGATGGTTTCCGATATGCGTCTTGGACGGGCGTGGGGCAGTCATGACGATCCTCCGGTCAGGTTTTTCAGACCAAAATTAGAGGAAGAACCAACACCAGTCCTTGCCAATTTTTGTGCAATGACTTCCGACGAAGATCTGGCTAAGGCCATTTCGGAGGTCGCGATACGGACGGGTTGCTCCGTCGTACTCGATGAGCAGGCCGGCGCCGATACTCTCAAGGGCATCTTACTTCCCTAATCTGCCGTAGCCAGCGGAAAGAGATGGCCCGGCCACGTTTCCGCAACTCGCGTGCCTGGCCTACGTCGCCATGCCGGCCGGGCCGATGCGTTCCGACAAACCGACGGAGATGACTGGTTCTTGGGTGAGGGCACCGACACAGTGCGATCCTGCATCAACTGGACTCTCGCTGCGAAGGTCGAGCGACTGGGACTCGAAGGCAGCGCTACCAATGGTACCGGCAATGCATTGAACAACACCCTGGTCGGCAACAGCCTCAACAATGTACTCAACGGCGGCGCGGGCGAACTGGGCGTTGGGTGCCGATGTCGAGCGGCTCGAGTTGCAGGGGCGGGCAATCTGAACGAAACCGGCAACGCACGCGCCAATACTCTGGTCGGCAACGCGGCGTCCAACAGCCTGAGCGGAGACGATGGGCGAGGCGATCTCATTTGAGAGCCCGGAGTCTGGCGCTGCAAGCACACAAGGTCGTGAACAGATTGAGACGCCTCGCCTTCCTGACCCACTATGCGGCGGTCTCGCGCCGACTGCGAAGCGAAGCGAGTGAAGGAGGGTGCTCGGATCTTGCGCCCTCAGCGTACTCGTCGATGGTCAGCACCAGTGTCGGCGAGCTTCCACATGCTTCCAGAAAGTGGGGCTGGACGATGACCTCTGGCAGCCAAACCCCGTCCGCGGTAAGCTGAACGCAGCGAGGAGGCAACCAGCAAGGGAGGTCCGCTATGAAAGTCAAAGACGCAATGCACAAGGGCGTCGACTGGGTCAGCCCCGAAACCCCTGTCACCGAACTAGCGAAATTGATGCGAGACCAGGATATCGGCTCGATTCCCATCGGAGAGAACGACCGGCTGGTCGGAATGGTGACCGACCGCGACATCGTCTGCAACGGTTTGGCGGAGGACGGTTTCGACAGCCGTACCGCGACGGCGCGCGATGTCATGACTGCCGGCATTCACTGCTGCCGCGAAGACGACGATCTGGCCAAGGCCGTACGTCACATGGAGGAACTGAAAATCCGCAGGTTGCCGGTGATCAACAAGAATATGCGGATGGTCGGAATCCTCAGTGTGGGCGACATCGGTCAATCGGCGCCGATCGAACAGGTGTCCGAATACATCAAGAGCGTTTCCGCCCATCACCACTGAAAGGGTGGCTCGCCCGGCGGATAGTCGATACCCGTCGGGCTTCGACTCCGACGATTGCGGAAACTAACCGCAACTGCCGGCTGCATCCTTGGAAATGCCGCGCGTGAAGGACGAGGTAATACTGCACCTGTACGCTGCTTTGGGTCGTTGGTGATCATAGCGGCAGCGGCATTGAAGAGTGCGCGCCCAGAGTCCGATGTCCGCACCCCTCAAACGACCGTTTCGAGCCGGCTGAACCGAACCGGAATGAATTTCCGAGTCTTGAGTCGCCCTGCCGCATCCTTGTCGATGACGGTCAGCAACTGCGCGCGGCTGGACAACGGAACAGGCCAGCCGACGGGTGTCTGAAGCAATCGGGAGAATGATTGTGGAGCCAGGCTCCCTTACGAGGCGCGCAGGGAGCGGCTAACAGGCGACATCCCATCACACCCTCCGCCAATCCGAATTTCGCGGATCCCACAGCGGTCGTGAACTTCATCGTTGGACTGATGAGTCCGGGCACATCATAGCAGCGCCCACAAGATCGTGATATCATTTTATAAGGTGCGTCGCTGTTGGCAAACTGCCGTTCCCGCACAGCCTGACAACTGCGCAAGTGCTCAGTGTATGGCCGGAGCCAAGTCCGGTCTTCAGTCGCAACCCGTTGAACAGGTAGCTGCGGATCATGGAACTTGTCGTCGCCCTTGGCCTGATCGTCTTCAAGGTCGCGTTGCTGATCGCGGTCCTGCTGCTGCTACCCTTGCCGCTGACCTGGCTGGAACGCAAGATCGCCGGGCACATGCAGCAGCGGATGGGGCCGATGCGTGTGGGGTGGCACGGGCTGCTGCAGCCCGTGGCGGACGGAATCAAGCTCTTAACCAAAGAGGACCACATCCCGGCCGAGGCCGACCGCTTCCTGTTCAAACTTGCGCCGATC
>NZ_JAAKZF010000039.1 GCF_011045125.1 Allomesorhizobium camelthorni
TTGTATCGCTGCCTTGAGCAGTGTGCCACCGCTGGCGCCAGCTCGTCTCCCGTGGAAACCCGGCAGTGGCGAAATAGAGAAGCGGGTCCTGTTCAACCTTGCGTCGGGATGGAAATGCTAGAGCGCCGGCGGCGCGAAAGCGATCAGCACCCTGCATCTTACCGCGTAGATAGAGCCTCGAAGTTTCCGCGTGGATTTCGTCGCCACGGTGGTCGTACTCGCGACGGTGCCCGCCCCAAGCCAGGTAATCGGAAAGCCGGTAGCCGGCGACCTTATCATCAATGATGACTTCGTCGGCCTCGGTCACACTGAATTGGTCCACGGCGCGATCGGCTGCGTCGGCAAGTCGGTAATAGCCGCAGTGGGCGACCACGAACTCTGATGACGTGTGTGCCACGCCCTCAATCATGGCCCCGGGTGCGCCCATGGCGGCATGGACCATCTCCGAAACGTAACCAGGCTCATAAAGCGTATCTGCATCGGCCTGCAGGATGAGCACATCATTGTCCGAACATCCGTCGCGCGCGACGCGATCACGTGCGACCAGAACACCGCGATGCCGGGGCGGAACGTAGCCTCGCTCGGCTTCCTGTGCGAGGATTACCCGGTCTGGGCTCGCGCGCTGTACCGCTTCCATTACCTCCAATGTTCGATCGTCGGAACCGTTGTCGACAAGGATCAGGGTTGCATCCGCCGGCGGCGAAACATCGGGATCGCCAAAGCCGAGGGAGGTGCAGGTCGACCTCAGCGTCGCTTCTTCGTTGAGGCAAGGAATGACGATCGCCGCATGCATGGCCGCCCCACATTGGCGAGTCCGCGCCATCGCGATCGCCCCGCAGTATACTCAACCCTTTCGAGCATTTTGGCTAACTTCAACGAAGCGACGCAATTTGGTGCGCATGGAATATGGCTGATCATTGCCTTCCCCTCGATATAGCGGGTGACGTCAATGGCAGCGAATTGACCAATGAACCGCCGCCGTGCCAGTCGATCGGCCCAAGCGTCCAGCTTGTCTTCTCCGACGCGGCCAGCGGCACGCGTGCAACATGCGGGGTAGCCAAGCCAGTGCCCCAACCACGCCGTGTGAGTGCCGGGCGCACGATCGATTGCCATTGCGCGGGCGGCATGGCCTGGATGACGGGACATCACGAGGAAGTCCTCTCCGTCACGAATTCCATACAGCCCCAGCCCTCGACACCAACGGCCTAGTTCGGCGTCGCTGACGACACTCGCAATCTCAGTGCGCAGAGCAGGTCGAAGACTGGCTAGCACTTGGCGCAGGTCAACGATGGCTGAAGGCTTCAACCAAAAAGGCCAAGGCCTCATGGGCGACGTCGCCATACCAACAGGAGTTGGGGATGCCCGGGCCGCGGGTCTTCTGCAAAGCCCGCTTCTTCCGCGGCGCGGCGAGAGGCATGGTTGGATTTTCGCATGTGGGCGTAGATGACGTCGTAGCGGCTGGCCTCGCAAGCCTTCCTATATGCGACTCTGCCGATGCGCCGGCCCTGGTTGGGCTTGTTTAGGTAAATCTGGATGGATGCATGAGAGCCAATTGGGGGTTCATCGATCTTGTTGATGAACACGATACCAGCGCGCTGTCCCTCAACTTCGATTCTCCAGGCTTCTCCGCCGGAACCCCCGCCACGATCCTGTGTTCCCTTGGTGGCGATGAGCGTCACTTGGTCGGGTTCCACGGGGTCCAGGATCTTCGTCGGTCGTGTTGCCTTCGGTTTTGGAGTCGGGCGTTTAGGGGCCGCTCTGCGGGCGTGAGCCTTTGACCGCGGCTTAGTGCCCATAGAGCTGCTCGAGTGCGGGGCGGAGGCAAGCCTCCGCGGGCCGCCAGAATTCAGCCGGGAAGAAGCCCGGCGAATAAGCGACCACGATATCTTCAATACGGGCGCCAACGCCGGTCCGACGAAGTGCATCCACGACCTCGTCAATCTTGCTGATGATTTGATCGAGGGGAGGATCGAATAGGTTCGGTCGGGTTTGCCAATCGGTGTCGCCATCGAAACGGTTGTTGAAGTAGTCCATATCGATATGCAGCAGCATCGGACCGTCGCCGAGGCCGTCAAGCCAAGCGTTGGTGTCCGGAGTTAGTCGATAATATCCAGGGCCGATCTCACCTGGGGTTTCGACGAGCTCTATTGCCGGTCGCGATTGGCTAGGATCCAACAGGGTGTCCAGTTGGCTTGTCGTCTCGATACGGAAGTCTGATGTAGCCGTCACCTTGGGCGGCTGGCAGAGATGGCGGACTTCTGTCTTTGGGAAGGAATGCAAAAACGGTGTCAGAAAACTCCCCATACCCAAAGCTCCGCTCTCGATCGCCATTTGCACACTATCGGGCTGAGTGAGGCTACAACTCGCGCCCGTGATCGGGTCTCGCCATTGACCATCTTCAAGGAAGAGGCGAGGGCTCGCAAGATCGCGATGGTCATCGACATGCAGGACAACGGTGTTGCCTGTCGGCTGGGGCCTCCGGCTTGCGATCCATTGACTCCAGCTGTGCAAGGTCCAAGTGTCGTAAAGAGCGCTTAGGATTCGGCCACTGCGGCGTTGCGCAGCGGCCATGGTTGGTCGGGCGACGCCACTGCCCCACCAAGCCAAGCCCTCGTCGAGCATTGGATCGACGTGGCGGGCGTCGCCATCAGGCCAGGCTAAACACAAGGCCCAGCTTTCGGGCTCGGGGAGCGCCTCAGCATCCTTGTCGCAGAAATAGTCCCGCAGGGCGGCGTGGCGCATCGACGGAGATGAGGGCAGGCGATCTCGGGGGATGCGTAATATGCTCACGCCGGCTCTGGTACGAGCTCAGCAGCGCGCTTCAGCACGTCTGTCAGCCGGCGCCCGGTCTCTGTGAGGGGGCAAGCCTCAAGGGTACGAAAGGCCTCCGCAAGATGCTCGTTGGTGTCCTGCAGTTGATTGACCGCACGGTTATGCAGACGGCCGGGGCCGTGGTCGCGAATATGCGCCCAGAGCCTTCGAAGTTCGACGAAGACGAACACCGCATGAAGCAAACCGGACGGTGGTCGTAGGTCTTCACGCCACGGTGAGACCACAGTCAGGTCCGTGGGTTCGACCGTCGGAGACAGGCGCTCCAAGAGATAGAGCTTCTGGTGCCGATGCTCGTGGACAAGGGAGTCTGCCAGATCGTATGGGTCGATCAGCCGATCTCCCTGCCAAACCGACACATAGAGCGCACCCGGCACAGAATTGTCGCTGAAGGAGACGATCTTTTCCGGATGAGCTACGGGGTCGCGCACGAATTGAACGGCGCGGCAGGCCATGCGAATCTCCGCAGCCAATGCGGGACGCCAAGCTTCGACGATGGCCAGGGCCTCCTCGACCACCGGCCGCGCTTTTCTGGCAAGGTCTTCATCCTCAAAGTAGATCGCCCCCCCGAACGGTATGCGGAGCCAGGGATCAGCGGCACCGATAGCCAGACGTTCCAAGGCATTAGTTGGGCGTTCAAGAAGGTCTGCGAGGTACGAGGTGTCCGCGACAATGGGCTGGCCGTCGACGGTATGAATTACACGGCCGGATGCTGCTGCCGTTAGCGTTTTTTGCCAGGCAACCGCTCCTGGTTGCAGGCTAAGCTCAGCGAGATGTTCCGGATCTAGGCCAGACAATGTTTCAACAAACGCTTGTGAGTCACTCGATCGTAAGGCGGCGACCGCCGCAAGGAATTCCTGGGTAAGCGTATTTCGGGCATCCGTGCACAGCTCGGCCATCTCGGCATGGCCGAGTTCAGCGCGTTCAAAGCGCTCGATATCGAAGCCAGCGGGCAGCTCGCCATTTCGTCCGGGACCGGCTGTGAGCAGCCCATCGAGGCGCGCCCGTACATGAGTCACAAGCGCGGTCATCTCGCCACAATAGACGGTAGGGTTGTCAAAGCCGTTGGCGCCGTAGCGATGGGGGAGTGAACCCCCGCCGCAGATGTCGACGATCAGACAGCTCTGGCACGTTGCGCTCAGACCCGATTTGCTAAGCAGTCGCCGATGGGCCTCGATCTGTTCGGAAGCAGCAATCATTGCGATAGGTGTATCTCGCACCGTACCGCCGATTTTGGTCAAGCCCTCTTGGGTAATCTTGAGAACGTCGAGATCATGATAACTGCCGTCAGTCTCGATGCTAATCAAGCTGACATCACCGAGACCGAAAGCGTCGGTTGTGGACGGCAGGCCAGCGACGGCATCGAGGAGGGCCTCGAAGGTGCGCACAGGAAGATGAGGATATTGATCGAGCCAAAGATCGAAGGCATCGCAGAGCCAAGACTCGTAAATGTCAGGCTGGTCGCTTCGTCCGGGAGGAGGACGCAGGTGGTGGGCGTCAGGCAGCAGAAAGTCGAGCTTTGGCGGTTGGTGTTCGTCGAAGAAGGCTAGGAGTTCCTCAGGCGGCGTCGAAACGTCAATCACCGCGATCACGCCCGCGAATACTTTGGGATGCTGCTTCAGGCGCTGAAGGGCACCAACCACTTTGTCGAAACTCGACCTGCCTTTGCGCGTCGTCCGGTGCTTGTCGTTGGCGGTCCTCGGACCGTCCAGGCTGATCGAGACGGCGATGTCAGCGTCTTCGAAGGCCTGGATTACAGCTTCCGTCAGCAAGAGACCATTGGTCTGAAGACCGATATCGACATCCGCAGTAGTAGCCTTGCGGATTTGTCGCGCGAACGTGACCAGTGTGTCCACTCCAGCCAATAAAGGCTCGCCGCCATGAAAGATTACTGTGCAACGAGTGATGTTCTGTTCGGTGATGTAAGCAGCTAGACGCTGGGCAAAAGCATCCTGGTTTTCAGAGGAGAGCATCTTCGGCATGGCACGCCAGGATTGATCTGCATGGTGATAGACGTAACAATAATCGCAATCGAGATTGCAACGCGAGGCGACCTTCACCAGAAAAGATGTGATCCGGGAAGGTGCCACGCGCGCAACGATCACGACCGGCTATGACGATGGTGCATCCGGTCGTAGCTCGTGATGACATCGCTCGGCTCTGCTTGAGCGAGAACCCGGCCTTGCAAGCGCTGGAGCGCTGGGTTGGCCGGACGACCGCGAAGCAGAGCGGAACGAACGTCGCGGTCAGGTTTGGCAGCGACGATTTTCGGGGCGGCTGTCGACATTGGAATCTCCCTTTTCGACGCACGCTGCATAATAGCGCGAATTTTCCAAGAATCCACGAGTTTCATATCATGCCCACAAAGTCGCCGCTTTATGGTTCCCTCGGAAAAATTAGGCTGCTGAGCGACAATTCAGGCATATGAATTTAGGATATCGTGTAATATCTCGATACATTATAGGTGAACTACAGCGCAATCTACAAATATATCATTATAATATGCGATTTGGCGATGCATATATCATAATATATTGCATTATATTCTAACTACGATTAGGGCGTTAAGATAACCGCCACCAAAAAAGCAGGACGATTACAGGTGTATCGTACCGTTCCTCTTGTTTTCTTCATGGTTGCGGAATTATCGTAGTGTTGCACAATGGCCGGAGGCAAGCCATAAAGATGGTGCTCTCCCTCACTCTCAAATGGCCTCGTCTCAATGGAAGCTTTTGCTACAGCGACGGACGGGCCGATCCCGGCTGAAGTGCGGGATCTCGCCATCCAGCTGCGACTCGCAAAGAATGGGTGCGAATGGAACAATAACACTGCCTGCACGGGCGCTGTTTTCCTCATAGGCGCGGGGTGCTCACGATCAGCAGGTATTCCTATGGCGAGCCAAATTGCTCAGGAATTGACGGTTGAGTTGGCACGAACCGAAGATGCTCCCGCCGCCGCTGTTCACGATCCGCAAAGTGCACTGACCTGGCTCGACGATCGTGATTATCTAAAAGGCATCGATTCGCTTCTGCCTGGCTTCAAAGTCAACACGCCCGATTGGGGGCGGCTTTATGGGTTTTTGTTCGAGCGGTTTTTCCGATCGGCGAGCAAGCAGCGGGCGATAATTAAGAGAGCGATCGACAGCGGCGATGGCAGGGTCAATTGGGCTCATATCTGCCTCGGTGAACTCGTGCGTCGCCACTATGCACACACAATTCTGACTACTAATTTTGACCAACTGGTGTTGCAGGGGATCATCCTTGCCGGGATGATCCCTGTAGTTGCCGACGGCCTTTCAGCGCTCAGTCGGATCGCTTCCCGTCCAGACTATCCGCAAGTAGTTCACCTACATGGGTCGATGTACACTTATGAGCTACGCAACAGTTTGGGGGACACAACGGCGACCCAAAACGAGCTTTCCATGCAGGGTACAATGTATGGCTTGAAGGATGCCGACATGCTTGTCGTGGTTGGTTATTCTGGGAGCGAGGAGGGTGGTGTGGTGACCCTTCTCGAACGGGCGTGTCACGCCTTTCCGAACCTTATGGTCTACTGGATACTCTACGATGACTCAATTGATACGCTTAATTGGCGGATTCGTCAGATGCTCGTGGGGAGAAACAAGTTCGTCATATTGCGTCAAGACGCAGACAATTTCTTTACTCAGCTCGCGCAGGATCTGGGGTTCGCGGCGCCAACCTGGGTGACCGACCCTCTATCGGTTATTGACGATCGCTCGAAATCCATCGCTCACTCGGAAAATCCTCTGATTGAGAACCTGATAAGTAACTATGGGCTCCGTCTTGGTCTCCTCCGCCGAGCCCCTGAACCCAGCGCCGACAACGTCATCAAAGAACAGGCCACAATCGACAGCTTGGGTGGCAGGGATGAAAAGGTCGTTGCCGACGTTACGCGCGCCATGGCGGAGGCCGATCCTGAAGCCGCGCGACTGCGGGCGATTAGTCTGGGACGGCTCGGCAATATCAGAGAGAAATCTGACCTACTCGCGGACAGTGTTCATGCTTGGGAGACGTTCTTTAAGACAGGTGGTGCGGACGATGGCCGGGCTCGAGCAAAACTTGCTCAAACCCTTCTGGATCTTGCGGAGTCCCTAGACGACAATCATGATGACGCCCAGTCCCAAAAGACATTCCTATCCGCGATGGAAGCGTTTCGTGATGTGACAAACGCCGTGGATCCCTCGCGGTCCCAATCGGATTGGACCGAATCCGCGCTGGGCTTCGCAGACTCAGTGATAGAACAGGGAAGCGAAGGCGCGGCCGAGCGGGAGCTGACGGCGGCAATTGAAATCCTGGAGCGTAGCCTGCCAATCATCCCCCGCGATACGCGTTCGCATCAACGTGCGTTGGTTCAAGACCGCCTGGGCGTGCTGTTGAGTATGCGCGGTCATCGTAATTCGAATGAACGTGACTTCCGCCACGCGGTAGCAGAGTTGGACGAGGCTGTAACACGAGCTAAAAGCCCCGAGTCTTGGGCGGTAGGCATCCGCCGGCACTTGGCTGGGGCGCTGCGTGGTTTGGGTGAGGTCCTCCTAAATGCTCGGCCTGACGAAGCCGAAGATTCCTATCGGCGCGCTGCTGCCCTGTATGTCGAGGCCGCATCATCCTATCTCGCCGGGCTACGTGACTTAGATGAGCATGATGCTAGATTGGCCGCGCTGTGGGCCTATGAAGAAGCTGAAAAGCTCTACCGTGCGCTGAGCGATCAAGTGAATCTTGATACCGTCAGAGTGGAAGTCCTTCGGCTGCAGGGCACAGTGACGCTATCAACAAAAGCAGAGGATGCGACAAGTTCAAATTCAAGTCGCATAATATGATGTCTGGTGGGCAATTGCGGGAGCGCGCGGTAAACCGCAACGCTTCCAAATTTGCTAGCTGGGAGAAGCTGGAACCCGCCATTGCTGGCGCTTCGGCATTTCTGTCCGAAATATGTAGACATTTTTCGGACGCCTCAAGGCTGGTCTTTGTCCGAAATTCGTGTACATATTTCGGACATGAGCGAGACTCGATCCGACCTGAAGGCTCTTATCCAAGATCGCATGGCGACAAGTCCACCACGCACGGTCTGGACGCCTGCGGATTTTCTTGACCTCGGCAATCGCGATGCGGTGGACAAAGTGCTGCAGCGGATGGTCAAGGCCGCTGAGCTGCGGCGGATTGATCGCGGACTCTACGATCGACCGACGTTCAACACGTTGACCCAGCAGAAAAGCCCACCAGACCCCCGCGGCGTCATCGACGCCGTGGCGCGGCGCGATCAGATCCGGGTCCTCGTCGACGGCATGACCGCAGCAAATGACCTCGGCCTGACCGACGCGGTGCCGGCCCGCATCGTCGTTCACGCCGACGCGCGGTTGCGGCCGATTCGCCTTGGCAACCTCGACATCACCTTCCGGCCCACGTCGGCCAGCAAACTCTATTGGGCTGGGCGCCCGGCAATGCGCGTCGTCCAGGCGCTGCATTGGATGCGCGATATGCTGGGCGAGGATGAGGCGAACCAGAAACTGTTGCGGCGCCTACGCCGATTGCTGAACGATCCCGACCAAGGTGACCGCCTCCGCGCCGACTTGGCCGAAGGCCTGCCAACCCTCCCCGCTTGGATGCAAGTTCTGTTGAAGCCCCTGCTGAAGGACGCCGCTGAGGTATCCCAAGGCCAGATCCAGCCGAGCGGGACGACGCCCCTGAGAATGCCGAGCCAATGAATTCTGCTTACGACCAGGTCCTGAGCGCCGACGCCGAGACAAGAGCGGGCCTGTTTACAACAACAGCTCAGCGTCTCAACTCCACGCCGCAGAATATCGAAAAAGACTTCTGGGTCTGCTGGACCTTGGACGCGCTGTTCAATGGCCTGCCTAGCGACAGTCCACGGCTACTCTTCAAGGGAGGCACCTCCCTTTCCAAGGGATTTGGCCTGATCAGCCGGTTCTCGGAAGACATCGACGTCACTGTGTTCCGCGATGACCTGGGGGAGGGGACGTCGATCGCCGAACTTCAGAACCTCAGTCGCACCAAGCGCGAGGGCAAGCTGGATGCCATCAAGGACGCCTGCACGGCCTACATCCAAGGCCTATGGCGACGGCCCTAACCGGCTTGGCAGCAGCCGTCGCAGAGCGCACGGGACTGCCGCCCGAAAACTTCCAGGTACGACCCGACGACGATGACAGGCAGACCCTCCTGCTTTGGTATCCGGCCGCGACGCCGGTTAAGGCGTATGTCCGTCCGGCGGTAAAGATTGAGTCAGGCGCGAAGTCGGCACTCGATCCGAACTCGCCGCAGATCATTCGACCCTATGTCGATGAGGACGCGCCAGGTCTCGATCTGAGCGTGGCCAACGTCACTACGGTCGATCCGGAGCGGACCTTTTGGGACAAGGTCGTGATCCTTCATGGCCTGCGGCGCTGGTTTGAGCGTCGGGGTGAACTGCGTGGTGGCGGACAACGGATCTCGCGCCACTATTATGACATTCATCGGCTCATGGAGTCCGAAACCGGCCGCCGGGCGATCGCGAACAAGGATCTTGGCGCCGACTGCGTGGCCCATGCTCGCATGTTTTTCAACCGCAGGGACTACGACCTTGCATCAGCCGAACCGCCGACCTTCGCCCTGCTGCCACATGACGAAATGGTTGACGCCCTGCGGCGAGACTATATTGCCATGACGGCCATGATCTTTGGGCCTGTGCCGAATTTCGACTTGGTGCTCGAGAGCGTCCGACGGTTGGAAACCCTGTTGAATGCGCCAGAATGCTGACGTCTAGCCTCCCGCATGTTCGCTTTTTGTGCTTCAAAAGTCGCATAAAAGGGCAGTCTGGAACGACATACCTCTCGGTATGATAAACGGGCCACTTCTCGGGCTCTATTCGGCAGCTTCTTGCCATGCCGTCGGGGCAACGCGGCGCGGTGCAGTATTGAATT
Source organism: Allomesorhizobium camelthorni (assembly GCF_011045125.1). Taxonomy (GTDB): domain Bacteria; phylum Pseudomonadota; class Alphaproteobacteria; order Rhizobiales; family Rhizobiaceae; genus Allomesorhizobium; species Allomesorhizobium camelthorni. The sequence continues at coordinate 9,764 of NZ_JAAKZF010000039.1, forward strand.
CCGGGATATTGCCGTATGGATCCAGCATCGGATTGGTCAGCTTGTTGGCCGAGCATTCGTGAAGCAGAACGGCATGAAAATCAAACCGTCGGCGACTTCCCGCTCGGCGCGAAGGATGGGCCTCGACCGTGCCGCGGCGTGTGCTATCTCAGGTCATGCGTGCGCGTTGCATCATCGGGGATACGCCGTGGGCCGCACGATAGACACGGGAGAAATGTCCACAATTTGAAAAGCCGCAAGCAAGCGCCACCTCGGCGATCGCGCATTCAGTCTGCAGGAGCAGATGACGCGCGCGTTCCAGACGCATTTCCATCAAGTATTTCTTGGGCGAGGTGTTGAGGTAGCTACCGAACAGGCGCTCTATCTGGCGGGTTGATATGCCGAGTTCCTCCGCTACAGCCGATGGCGAAATCGGGTCGTCTATCCTCTTGCGCATGATCTCGATCGCCTTGGCGAGATGTTTGTTGCGTACGCCGTTGCGGGACTGAATAGAGACGCGCTGAGCCGCGGTGGCATCGCGCACGGCGTTGTAGACCATCTGATCAGCGACTGCGACCGACAGGTCATAGCCATGGTCAAGCTCGATCAGGTGCAGCATCAAATCGGCAGTGGCGGTGCCGCCGGACGCAGTGATGAATTTCTCATCCGCGACGAAAACGTTGCGCACCAGATTCACGTCGGGGAACTCCTCCATGAAGCCGTCGTGGTACTCCCAATGAATCGCGGCCTTCAGGCCATCGAGAAACCCCGCCTTTGCTAGGACATAAGCGCCAGAACACAGTGCCCCGATCCGGGTCCCGTGTGCCCGTTCGCGGCGCAGAGCGGCCAGCAGGCTGCGTGTGTCCTGGCGTTGCATGTTGATCCCGGACAGGACGAACAGCCGGTCGCAGGAAGGCAGCCTATCGAAGCGATGATGGACCAAGGTGACGATGCCGTTCGAACTGACGGCCGTCTCGCCGTTGGCCGAAGCGAAGGACCAGCGATATAGCTCCTTGCCGCCGATCAGATTGGCGATACGCAGCGGCTCCACGGCGCAGGAAAACGCCAGGTGGGTAAACTCCTCGACGAGAGCAAAGACAAAATGTTGCGAGCCCGTCATTCGCAGGCATCTCCGACATGATGCGCTGCGCGGCAGTTTTCCGCGTAGCGCCTTGGTCGCACTATTTCGCCGCGGCGCGGGCGGCTTCCAACCAGCCGTCGTAATCGGCGCGGTGTGCTTCGATCCAGTCATCGACATGGCGGTCGATGTCTGCCGAGCTATCTTCGCCGTCTGCGATCTGCTTGTTCTCGGCCGAGATGTCCTTGATGTCGATCTTGGCGATCTCGAACAGCTTCGCGGCAGCGGGATTTGCCTTGAGGAAATCGTTGCGGGCGACGATCCGCAGGTTGTCCACGGCAAAGCCAAGGTTCTTACCGTCGAACTCAGTGTTTCCCTTGCCGCCATCCGGCAGAGAGGTGTAGGGCACGCTCAGCCATTCGACGTCCTTGCCGGGAACCAGAGCGCCAGATACCCAGTAGGGCGTCCAGGTATAGTAGAGAACCGGATTGCCGTTCTTTTGGCGTGCGATCGTGTCGGCGATGATCGCGTTGTATTCACCCTGGTTGTGCGTGATGGTGTCGCGCAAGCCAAACTCGGTTAGCTGGTGCTCGATGACGCGTTCGCAACCCCAGCCCGGAACGCATCCAGCGAGATCGGCCTTTCCGTCGCCATTTTCGTCGAATTTCGCGGCAACAGCAGGGTCCTTCAGATCGCCAAGGTTCTTGATGCCGGAATCGTAGCTTGCCTTGTCGATGAGGTAGCCCTGAAGGGCACCTTCAACGAGGGTGCCGACCTTGGTCATCACCTCTGTACCGCCAGATTCCTGGAAGAACGTGTCGTGTAGTTGATCCCAGCTATTGGGGAAGAAATCCGCATCGCCAGTGCCTACAGCGAGATGTGCGGTCTGCGCTATAACCTCCTGAGGCGTTGCTACGGTGTAACCGAGATCTTCGAGCGCCCGGAAAACGATCCGCGCCTGGAACATTTCCTCGATGGTTGGCTGTATCACGGGGCGGGCAGTGACCCCATCGCCCGGCTTTTCCTGTGCCAGAAGCGGGGACGTAGCGAGCGACAACGCGAGCGCTGTCGTAGTTGCGAAAAGTCTCATGTTGCTTCTCCATGTTGAACTTGCGAGCGGTTGGTTTCTTGGCGACTGCGTTGAAGCAGGCGCAGGACGAGCCCGATCGGCCCCGACTGCCACCAATGGCGGTGTCCGCGCTCCCGCCCGGAGCGGCCAAGCCCTTGAGTGATGCGGTCGAGAACGATGGCGAGTATGACAATGCCGAGTCCGCCGACGATGGCCTTGCCCGCATCGAGTCGCCCCATGGCGCGAAGCACCTCGTTGCCGAGACCCTGAACAGCGATCATCGAAGCTATGACGACCATGGAGAGCGACAGCATGATCGTCTGGTTGAGCCCGGCAAAGATCGTTGGCGTCGCCAGCGGCAGTTCGACCTTGAACATGATCTGGCTGGGCGAGGCTCCGAAAGCGCGCGCAGCCTCGACAACACTGGGGTCTACCCCGCGGATGCCGAGCGAGGTGAGGCGCACAAGCGGTGCTAGGGCGAAAATGATTGTCACAATCACGCCGGAGACATTTCCAATGCCGACAAGCATCACGACAGGAACGAGGTAGACGAAGGCCGGGATCGTTTGCATTGTGTCAAGGACAGGTCTGATCGCAGCTTCAAAACGATCGCTCTTGCCTGCGAGGATCCCCAGGGGCAGGCCGATAATCACGCACAGGATGACTGCCGAGATCACAATGGCGAGTGTCGTCATCGCAAGCGACCAGGCCGTCGGATCGAGCAAGCCCAGCGCTATGAGACATGCGGCAACCAAGATCGCCACCCGTCCCCCGGCAAGCTGCCACGCGATCAACGCCAAAAACACAAGCATGATCGTCGGCGGCACAGCATGCAACGCAGCGTCGATCTGGCCGATCATCTGGCCAAAGAAGTTCTTGATCGGCTGGATTGCTTCGCGATTCGCGATCGCCCATTGCTTGATGCCGTCTGACCGCGCGTCGATATCGAGGTCTATAGAGGCAAAAGGATTGAGCCAGTCGAAAGTTTCGTTGTCCGCCATCACTGCGCCCCCATTGTCGCGGGCGCTACGTCCTCACGCCCTTGAATGCCGCGCAGAAGCGCCTTCTTGGTCACGACCCCGACGCTTGCGCCCTCGGCCTTCACAAGGATCGGATGGTCAGTGCCGATGGCGAGATCAACCAGCGTGTTGAGCTTGTCTTCCGGCTTCGCCACCGGCCATTGGCCAGGATCAGTCTGCCCGTTGGCCTGGCAGTACTGAGCGAAAGGCTGCATGATGCGCGCAGCCGTGACGAGATCCAGCTTGGAGATGCCGGCCACGAAATCCGCAACATAGTCGTCGGCAGGCTGGGTCACGATCTCCTCCGGCGTGCCAATCTGCACCAGAACGCCGTCCTTCATGATCGCGATGCGGTCGCCGATGCGGATCGCCTCGTCGAGATCATGGGTGATGAAGACGGTTGTCTTGTGCAACTCAGCGGAAAGCTCCATGAAGGTCGTCTGCAATTGCCGGCGGATCAGCGGATCGAGCGCGGAAAACGGCTCGTCCATCAGCAGAATCGTGGGATCGGCGGCGATGGCTCGCGCGAGGCCCACGCGCTGCTGCATGCCGCCGGAGAGCTCGTCCGGATATTTTTGATCCCAGCCGGTGAGTTCCACGGCATCGATGGCGCGTTTGGCGACCTTGACGCGCTCCGCTTCCGCAACTCCGCGCACTTCGAGCGCGAAGACGACATTGTCGCGCACCGACCGGTGTGGCATCAGCGCCATGTTCTGAAAGACCATGCCGATCTTCTCGGCCCGCAGGGCGCGCAATTCCCTCTGCGACATCGCGTTGACGTTCTGGTCCTCGATGAACACCGAGCCGGCCGTAGGCTCGATCAGCCGGTTGATATGCCGGATCAGGGTCGATTTGCCCGAGCCTGATAGGCCCATGATGCAGAAGATCTCACCGCGAGCGACGCTGAAGGACGCGTCGCGCACGCCGACAATGCAGTTGCAGCGGTCCCGGATTTCGTCCTTCGACAAACCCTGGCTCCGCACCGCGTCCATCGCCTGCTGCGACTGCACGCCAAAGATTTTCCAGATGCCGTCGCAGCGGATCACGACTTCTCGGCTATTTCCGGTCAAACGGCTGCCTCCCTTTTCCGGTTGAGGCTTTTCCCCTGAAGGATCAAAACCACAAAAAAGCCCTGTAGACAACATGTATTTCTTCAGACTACAACATGGTGCCAGCGGACACTCTGTGAAACCCAGAGACGCCAGCTATCGCGTGACGCCGTTTCGGACGAGACAGAGGCGGGAGGAGGCGTGCAGTGAGCGACGACACCAGGAGTAAAAAGGCGATCTGCCTGGAGGATCTGCAGCGGCGGATCCTCACCCAGGAACTCGATCCTGGCAGCTACCTCGACGAGTCCAAGATCTCCGAGGCCTATCAGATCTCCCGTCCCCCGCTGCGAGAGGTTCTGCGCCAACTCGCGGGCGACGGCTATGTCGTGCTCCACGAGAACCGCGGCGCGCAGGTCGCGCCAATGACGCACAAGACGCTCAGGAATTTCTTTGTCGCCGCGCCGATGATTTATTCGGCCGTGACGCGACTGGCCGCCGAGCACGCAAAGCCCAGCCAGATCATGCGGCTCAAGGATACGCAGCTTCTCTTTCGCGCCGCTATCCGCGACGGCGATACGGCCGGGCGCGCGCTGATGAACGAGCGCTTCCACGCGATCCTTGGGGAGATGGCGGACAATGAGTATCTGATGCCAAGCCTGCGCCGCCTTCTGATCGACCATACCCGGATCGGCATGACCTTCTACAATTCGCGCAAAGTGGCACTGGCTGAGCAGCGCGCGGTCGCCGCCGACCAGCATGACCAGTTCATCGCTTTGATCGAGGCAGGCGACGCTGATGCGGCCGCCGAACTGGCCGTCGCGCATTGGGAACTGTCGCGCGCCGAGATCGAACATTTCGTCACCCCCACAGCCATCAATATTCCGCTTGGCCGCGCGCCGGACGTTCAGGATCAAAGAGGAGCGTCATGAAGTTCGAGGGCATCTACACACCCGTCATCACACCTCACCGTGAGGACGGCACCATCGACCGCGACGCCTTCGCCGCGATGATCGAGCATCTGATCAACTCGGGCGTTCACGGCATCATCAACGGCGGTTCGACCGGCGAATACTACGCCCAGTCGATGGAGGAACGGATCGAAATGGCGACGCTCGCCAGCGAGGTGATCGGTGGCAGAGTGGTGCTGGTTATCGGCACCGGCGCGATCCGGCTGCCGGATTCGATCACGATGGCTGAGACGGCTGCCAAGATCAGTGCCGATGCGATCCTAGTAGGCTCACCGCCCTATTCGGTTCCGACCGAAGGTGAGAATGCTCTCAATGCTCTCGCAATCGACCGGGCAGCTGACCTGCCGATCATGCTCTACAACTATCCCGGCCGCATGGGCATCAACATGGGCGAGGAGTTCCTCGACCGCGTCGGTCGTAGCCGCAATTTCTGCGCCATCAAGGAAAGCTCGGGCGACATCAACCGTGTCCACCTGCTGGCGCGCGACTATCCTCATATACAAATGTCCTGCGGCATGGACGATCAGGCGCTGGAATTCTTCGCCTGGGGTGCACGGAGCTGGGTCTGCGGGGGATCGAATTTTCTGGCGGCCGAGCACATGGCGCTGTGGAAGGCCTGCGCGGTCGAAGGCAACTTCGACAAGGGCCGCCGGATCATGTCGGCGCTGATGCCGCTCATGCGCGTTCTCGAACAGGGCGGAAAGTTCATCCAGTGCATCAAGCACGGCTGCGAGATGGACGGTTTGCGCGCCGGGCCGCCGCGTCCGCCGCTGAAGGCCCTGAACAAGGACGACAAGCGGCAGCTTGAACAGGTGGTGCGTGTCCTGAAACGAGCCGTCGCCGCCATTGATGACGAACCCACGTTAAAACTGAGAGCTGCCGAATGACCGATCTTCTGACGACCGAGGAATACAAGGCCATCGCTGCTGGACTGAACTTGCCGACGCAGGCTTTTATCGACGGCAGTTTCCGTCCTGCGAAGTCGGGCAGGACTTTCGACACGCTCAACCCGGCGACCGGCGAGGTGCTCGCGAAGGTCGCTGCGTGCGGCGCCGAGGACGTAGACTATGCCGTCCTAAAGGCGCGCGACGCCTTCGAGGATGGCCGCTGGTCTCGCCTGCAGCCGCGCGAGCGCAAGGAGGTGCTGATCCGGCTCGCCAAGCTGATCAAGCGCAATACGCGCGAACTGGCGGTCATGGAAAGCCTCGATAGCGGCAAGACGATCTACGATTGCGAAACCGTGGACGTGCCGGAGACCATCCACTGCCTGACCTGGCACGCGGAACTGACCGACAAGATTTACGATCAGGTCTCCCCGGCCTCGGACAACCACATCGCCATGATCGTGCGGGAACCCGTGGGCGTCGTCGGCCTTGTCCTGCCGTGGAACTTCCCACTCCTGATGCTCGCCTGGAAGATCGGACCGGCCCTTGCTTCCGGTTGCTCGATCATCGTGAAGCCCGCGGAGGAGACCTCGCTCACCGCGCTGCGCGTGGCCGAACTGGCGATGGAGGCGGGGGTGCCATCGGGCGTTTTCAACGTCCTGCCCGGCAGCGGGCCGGATGTCGGCGAGCCCCTCGGGCGTCACATGGACGTGGACATGATATCCTTCACCGGCTCCACCGAGACGGGCCGGCGTTTCCTGCGCTACGCCTCGGACTCGAACCTGAAGGAAGTGACGCTCGAGATGGGGGGCAAGAATCCGGCGATTGTACTGGACGATGCCGATAACGTCGATCGCGTGGCGGCCCACATCGTCAACGGCGCCTTCTGGAACATGGGCGAAAACTGCTCGGCATCGTCGCGGCTGATTGTTCAAAAGGGCATCAAAGACGCGCTTCTGAAACGTATCCTAGCCCATGCCCGCGAATGGCCGGTTGGCGATCCGCTCGACCCCGCGAACCGTGTCGGCCCCCTGGTGTCGAAGACGCATTTCGACAAGGTCTCCTCCTATCTCGGCAAAGGACCCAAGGTGCTTCTGGGCGGCAAGGCAGATGCAGGCTTCGTGGAGCCTACCATCCTCGACATTTCCGACCGCGATGCTCCGCAGGTCCGCGAGGAGATCTTCGGCCCCGTCCTGTCGGTCCTGACGGTGGATAATTTCGACGAGGCGATCGCGCTCGCGAACGACACGCAGTATGGGCTTGCCGCCTCGATCTTCACGTCGAACGCAAAGCGCGCGATTCGTGGCGCGCGGGCGATCCGGGCCGGGACTGTCACCGTCAACAGCTTCGGAGAGGGCGATATCTCGACTCCTTTCGGCGGCTTCAAGGCGAGCGGCTTCGGCGGGCGCGACAACGGCGTCCAGGCGCACGATCAATACACTCAGATCAAGACGATCTGGGTCGACCTTTCCGACGATGCCGACGAGGCCGTGGCTTGACGATCAGAACCGCGCGCCGGTTGCCGGTCCACAGGGGGCCGGCCGCATGGAGCGCCATCCTGCCAATGCAGGAGGCGCCAGACGTCCTTGCCACGACGCTGATCGCCGATTTTGTGGTGATCGGCGCAGGATTCGCCGGCCTTTCCGCGGCCCGACGGCTGAAGCAGCTCAATCCGGGCGCCCGGATCGTCGTGATCGAGGCCGGACGGCTGGCGGAGGGAGCGTCAGGCCGCAATTCCGGTTTCATGATCGACCTGCCGCATGACCTCTCATCGGAGGACTATGCCGGGCAGGGTGTGGAGAGCGACAGGGCGATGACCACGCTCAACCGCAGCGCGATCGCCTTTGCGCGCGAGGCGGTCGAGGAATACCGGATCGATCCAGCTTTCTTCGATCCTTGCGGCAAGGTGAATGGCGCGGCGAGCGCGGCGGCCGACGCCAACAACCAGAGCTATGCCGACCATCTTACACAGATCGGCGAACCGAGTGAAATGCTCGACGCCGACGCCATGCACGAACTCACTGGCAGCCGTCACTATTTATCGGGCCTCTCCACGCCGGGAACTGTGATGATCCAGCCCGCCGGCTACATCCGCAGCCTAGGCGCCGGACTTCGTCGCGACCGGGTCGAAGTGTACGAAAACTCGCCTGTAAGCGAGATCGCACGGACCGGCTCCGAATGGGTATTGACGACCCATGAGGGACGCTTAACGGCGGGAAAGGTGATCCTCGCCAATAACGGTCACCTGGAAAGCTTCGGCTTCGCGAAGCGCAGGCTGATGCACATCTTCCTCTACGCCTCGATGACGGTCGATCTCGACGTCGATGCGCTGGCGAAGCTCGGCGGGCGGCCGCGTTGGGGCATCACGCCCTCGGACCCGATGGGCACCACTGTGCGGCGGATCGATGCCGCCCAGGGCGGCAACCGGATCATCACGCGCACATGTGCGAGCGTCCGCCCTGATATGGAGGTGACCAACGCAGACCTTGAACGTGCCGCAGCCGTGCATCGCCGGAAATTTGACGACCGGTTCCCGGCGCTTAAAGACGTGCGCATGGAATACAGTTGGGCAGGTCATCTCTGCCTCAGTCGTAACGGCGTCTCGGTGATGCGTGAACTGGAGCCTGGCCTTTTCGCCGCCTGTGTCGACAACGGGCTAGGCACCACGAGGAGCACATTGGCTGGTATAGCGGCGGCGGAACTCGCAAGCGGCGAGTCCAGCCCGATCTCCCGCCATTTCTGTGCGGAAGAGGCTCCCCTGAAGCTCCCGCCGCCGCCGATCGCGGAGATCGGCGCGAACGCCTATCTGTGTTGGCGGGAGTGGCGAGCATCTAAGGAATGAAGGCAGCTACGCGGCATGAAGTCAGTCCGATGGCGCGAAGCGCTGTCAGTTGACTACTCACGTCGTCGACAGCAATAGCTGCTGCGGCGCTTTGATTGACTAACGGGATTTTGCGTTATCCCTACCATCAAGCACATCGAGTCCGTCGAACGAGGGGCTCTCTGACAACTCACGGGAAACCCAATCTTTGAACAGGGAAAGCTTGGACTCCGAGCCAGGATGGCCAGTCGTAACAAGATAATAGCCTACGCCTTGGTCGACCACGGAGCGGAACGGCATCAATAAGCGCATATCACGCAATTCTTCCTGGATGAGGTTGTAGTCAGCCATTGCGATGCCGAACCCACTGGTCGCAGCGAGCAAAGCCGCATCAAGCGTATCGTATTCTTGGGCCGCCTTTGGCTCTATCCCATCTTCACCCACTGTCTCCAACCATCGGCGCCAGTAACTGCGACTATCCTCGTCCTTTGCATCATTCGGAACTTTCACGGCGATAACCGCGTGGCCCAATAGATCGCTCGGACGACCGAAAGGACCGTATTGGTCAAGAAATTCCGGAGAACAAACCGGTACAAGCAGCTCTTTCATAAGCAACGCGGCCTTGAGCCCCGAGGGAGCCGACGCTAGTGTAACAATTGCTGCGTCAAACGCGTCGTTTCGAAAATCAATCGCATCGAGGGATGTCGTGATGCGAAGTCGAATATCGGGATATGTATGTTGGAATTTGTGCAGTCGCGGCAGAAGCCAACGCGCCGTGAAGGCCGGCTGCACCTTGATCCGAAGGTCACTCGTCTCGTTATTTAGCTCTTTGATTGAGCTCGCGATGTCGCCAAACGCACGCTTTAGCACGGCAAGCAATACCGTGCCTTTCTCGGTCAAGACAACGCCACCGCTTACCCGGCGAAACAAGGAGAAGCCGAGCTCTTGTTCCAGGATGTTGATTTGGTGGCTTATCGCCCCCTGCGAGACATTCAGCTCTTCGCTTGCACGAGTAAAGCTCAGGCGCCGACCAGCTACTTCGAACGCACGCAAGGCTCTAAGTGACGGCAAACGTTGCAAAACGTCCTCCCGGGTGACGCCTCAAGACCGAGGCATTCTCTTTGCTGAAACAATACCATCAAACCTGCTGCCCACAGGCAAGGGGTCCCCTCCGCACAGGACGAGACCCCTTGAGCCGTGAATGCTGAGTTCAAGGCTGACGAAGCGTCGGAAAGTGACCTCCGTTGCTCAAGCGCTTCGACCGGGCGTATCGCGCGTTCAGCCACACCTAATGTCCGAGCCACACTCCAAGCTGCGCCCGCGGCGTGGGCTGCGAAGCGATTGGACGTGACATGTCCTGCGCAAAGGTCACCCACGGGCACTCAAACGCTCGCCGACACTGCATTGATCCAGTGCAGGGATACGCTCCCAAGATTCGTATTAGATTTTTGGATGAAGGCAGTGAATTCTTTGAAGTTGGTTCAAGGCCTACCGGGGGCTATCAACGGTAGAAGTTTTCGGACCTGATGGATGGAGAATTCGATTGTTCAGCGCAATCTATGACGCGATGGAAGCTGAACATCAGCCGAAATTCTATGTGAAGAACGGGAAAGCGTCTCGTGGACTCGAGCAGCCGGCCCGGGCCGCCATCCTGCTGAACGCCTTTCGAAGCGCTGGTTGGCCAATTCAGAATCCGGATGCCTTTGGCCTGGATCCAATTCTGAAAATTCATACAGAGAGATATTTGAGCTTCCTACAGCGCGCGAACGCTTATCTGGGATCGAGTGCCGAAGGTGATGCTGAACTCGTTGCGACCATCACCAGAGATTCTTCCGGCAACTATCCACTTTCTCTTCTTGGGCAAGTCGAGTGGCATATGTTCGACGTGTTCTCGCCGATCGGGTCGAACACATATGCCGCGGCACTTGGATCAGCAAGCGTTGCATTGACCGGCGCTCGGTTGCTGCGAGACGGGGCGCGATCCGCATATGCACTTTGCCGCCCCCCAGGCCACCATGCTCATGCGGATTATGGCGGGGGGTATTGCTATTTCAACAACGCGGCGATTGCCGCGGAGGAGCTTTCCTCCGGTGGAAATCGAGTGGCGATTTTGGACGTCGACGCAGATCATGGCAATGGCACACAAGACATTTTCTATGAGCGGGATGATGTTCTGCACGTTTCCCTGCATGCCGATCCAAGTGTTTCTTATCCATATTATTCCGGCTATGAGGACGAATCTGGCAAGGGCGCCGGTATTGGAGCCAACATAAATATTCCTTTAGCCTTGGGTACAGACGACAAAGCATACCTAAACGCACTGTCCCGTGGTCTTGATATTATTGCCAAGTTTAATCCCCGGTATTGTGTCGTTGCGCTAGGTGTCGACGGGCACGTGGATGAGCCAAACCAGGTGTTCAAGCTGACGACTGATTGTTACTACAAACTTGGTGAGGCACTTTTCGAACTTGGGCTCCCTACCCTATTTACTCAGGAGGGAGGATATAATCTAACAACGCTGGCAAGGAACGTCCTCGCGGTTGCTACGCCCTTTGCGCGCGGGGCCGATGGAGCCATTTTCCCGCCAGAGGCGAACAGAGTCCTCCCCGGTCTGGCATGGGCCACGCGCTGCGGACGCATGGTGAAGCTGATCCCGCCACCCCCCGCATCTCCGGAGAAACATGATGACAACGAATGCCGAACTGGAGAGGCGACGTCGCGAAGCCGTGGCCAAAGGAGTTTCGTGTTCTTTTCCGATGTTTGCTGCGCGTGCTGAAAATGCGGAACTGTGGGATGTCGAGGGCCGACGCTACATCGATTTCGTCGGGGGAATGGGTGCTTTGGCTGTAGGCCATTCGCATCCCCATGTTGTCGCTGCCATACAAGACCAGCTTACGAGATTTAGCCACACATTCTTTGGCACTGCGCCATACGAGGGCTATGTGGCCGTTGCTGAGCGCCTGAATGCGATGGCCAAGGTGGGGTCCCAAGCGAAGACGCTCCTCGTCACGACTGGGGCAGAAGCAGTCGAGAATTGCGTCAAGATCGCCCGTGCCTTTACGGGCCGGCGTGGCATCGTTGTGTTCGGTGGCAGCTTTCACGGGCGCACGCTTCTTACAATGGGAATGACCGGCAAGGTCAATCCGTACAAGGGAACATTCGGGCCGTTCCCTGGCGAGATCTATCGTGTGCCATTCCCCTATCCTTACCGCGACATCAGCAGCGACCACGCGCTTGCTGCTCTGGATTCCCTCTTCGAAACGGAGATCGAGCCGGCTGCAGTTGCCGCTTTTGTCATAGAACCTTTCCAGGGCGAAGGTGGCTTCCTTCCGGCGCCAACCGACTATCTAATCGCGCTAAGGCAATTGTGCGATCGTCATGGCATCCTGCTTGTCGCGGATGAAGTCCAGTCAGGATTTGGCAGAACTGGCCATCTGTTCGCCATAGAGCATTCGGCCGTCGAGCCAGACTTGATCGCTGTGGGCAAGAGCCTTGGAGCTGGCCTGCCGATCGCCGCCGTCGTCGGCAAAGCAGAAATCATGGACTGTGTTGGATCCGGCGGATTGGGTGGAACCTATGCGGGGAACCCGCTCGCCTGCGCCGCCGCGCTATCAGTCATGGACGTGCTTCAGGAGGAAAAGCTTCTCGATCGAGCTGTCGAGATCGGCGACCGACTTGACGCCGGTTTACGGCGAATAAGACGCAAGGGAAACCGCACTTCCATTGGGGACATCCGAAGGCTGGGCGCCATGATCGGGGTGGAGTTCGTCGAGGACGAAGACAGTCGCGTTCCTGCTCGTGATCTGACCGCGAGGATTATTCAAGAGGCTGCAAGCCGGGGCCTACTGCTTGCAGCCGCCGGGCGTCACTTCAACGTTATTCGCGTGCTGGTTCCACTGACGATTTCAAATGACCTGATCGACGAGGCGATTGCCATTCTCGAGGAGTCGATCGATCGCGCGGTCTCCGGCAATGCATGAATTGGCTATGGCATGTTCAGGAATCGCCCAGGTTCGTGACTCCCACTTTGGCCGTTAGGATATGCAGCGAAAGCAATGCCGATAATAACATCTTTCAAACCCGAAGAAAGGGAATGACATGTACAGGAATCTCTTACTTGCTGCGACGATTCTCGGGTACGGGGTAGGAGCCAGCCATGCCGAATGCAATGTTGGAGAAGGTCGGCGGATTGTACCGATCGAACCTTTGTCTACAGTGGAAAAATTCTTTCATGAAATTACATATCGGGCTCTGGAGAAGATCGGCTATTCGATAGCTACCCCGGTCGAAACCGAGTATGCGACCATGCATATCGCCGTTGCAACTGGGGATGCCGACTTTACAGCTTCTCATTGGAATGTCCTTCACAAGGCTTTTTTTGAGGAAGCCGGTGGAAGTGCAAAGATGACAAAAGTCGGGAAACCGATTTCAGGAGCGGTTCAGGGCTATCTCGTCGACAAAGGAAGCTACGACGCCGGTGTCCGCAGTCTGGCGGACTTCAAGGACAAAAGCGTTGCAGAGCGTTTCGATGGTAATGAAGACGGAAAGGCGGATCTCGCGGGCTGCGCGCCGGGATGGGGCTGTGAAACGGTGATCGAGCATCATCTGACGGAGGTAGGCGTGCGAGATACCGTATCGCACAATCAGGGTGCCTACGACGCCATTATCGCTGATATAATCGCGCGGCATGAACAGGGCAAACCGATACTTTACTTCACTTGGATACCATATTGGGTGTCAGCCGTACTGGTGCCGGGAGCTGATGTCGAATGGCTTGACGTGCCGAGGCTCGCCGGCGACGAAGCCCTCTACACCGACTATAACGGGAGGAATCTGGGCTTTGGTATCGATTACGCCAGTTACATTGTGAACAACGCGTTTCTGGAAGAGAATCCGCCCGTGCGGGCACTGTTCGAAGAGATTTCGGTCGATGTCAACGATGTGTCGAACGAAGCCCAGCGACAGCAACATGGGGAAACTTCTGCTGAAGAGATCAAGCGTCACGCCGACGAATGGGTTGCGGCTAATCAGGCGGAAGTGGATGCTTGGGTCGATAAGGCGTGCAGCGCAAAGTGACAGCGTACACGGTAAGACGATCGAGGAGCCGGCCGCCGGCCGCCTTTTCGCCAAGGGCCTCCCCGTCGATGAGATGAGCTGCACCTGGCCATCACCGGGCGGCGGTCGAGCCAGGAGGCGATCATGACCGTCTCGCCGTCATAGCCTTGAGAACGGCCCCGGCTGTCGGATTGAGGATCAGGGTAGGCTGAGCTTGGCCATACGTCCGCCGTCGACGGTCCAGACCTGACCGGTGACGAACCCGGCCTCGTCTGAGGCAAGCCATGCCACCAATGCCGCGACCTCGTCCGGCTTGCCGGTGCGGCCGACAGGATGGATGCGGCCGATGTCTCGGCGGAACGCTTCAGGATCGGGCATGCTCTCGATGAAATCTTCATTGAGATTCGTGTCGATCCAGCCCGGAGCGACAGCGTTGCAGCGGATACCCTCCGGCCCGTGGTCCACCGCCACGGCGCGCGTCAATCCATGCAAGCCTGCTTTCGACGCACAATAGGCGGCATGTCCGGGATTCGCGCCCAGCCCCTCGATCGAGCCGATATTGACGACAGCGCCGCGTGTTTTTCGCAAATAAGGCAGAGCAAACTTGATCAAAAGGAACGGAACGGTGAGGTTCACCGTCAAGGTTTGCGCCCAGTCCCCGGCAGTCATGTCCTCGATCCGAGCTTCGCGCATCATGCCGCAATTGTTGACCAGCACGTCGAGTTGCCCCGCACGGTCGATGACCTCGCTCATCACGCGTGCGGGACTGGACGGATCGGTGAAGTCGGCGGCGATTGCGTCGGATTCGTCATCCTTGCCGCGTTGGGCAGTGAAGAGCCGGGCGCCTTCGCTCCTCAGGCGTCTTGCAATCGCCTGCCCGATCCCGCTGCGACCACCGGTCACAAGTGCAACCTTGCCTTCGAAGCGACTCATGACACCGCTTTCCCGCCATTGACCTCGATCAGGGCGCCGCATATGTAGCGCGCCGCGTCCGAGGCGAGGAACAGGATCACGTCGGCTATGTCTTCCGGCTCCGCGATCCGGCCCAGCGGCACCGTCTTGCCTAGTTCCGCCACCGCGCTGTCAGGGTCGAAGCCGCGCCTGGCGAAGCCGGAGCGCAGCATCGGCGTGTTCACCTCGTTCGGGCAGACCGCATTGATACGGATGCCTTGGTGAGCGTGATCGCGCCCCATGCACTGGGTCAGCGATGCAATGGCGGCCTTGGTCATGCAGTAGACCGCGTGGTTCGGGCCGGGACGCAAGCCCCAGCAGGATGCAATGTTGACGATGGCGCCGCCGCCCGCTTCGGCCATTATGGGAATGGCGGCGCGGCAGATCCGGAAAGGAGCCTCGACATTCACCCCCACTGACAACGACCAATCCGCGTCGGAGGTATCGGTCACCTGCCCGCGGGTGATGACGCCTGCGTTGTTGACCACGATATCGAGCCCGCCAAGCGCCCCAGCCGCAGCAAGCGGGAGTGCATCGGCATAACGCGCGTCCAGAAGATCGCCGGGCAGGTGCGCATCGGCCTCAATGCCGGTCACATCGCGATCGGCCACCGCCACCCTCGCTCCAGCCGCGCGCAATCGCGTAACGATCGACGCCCCGATACCGCCAGCCGCTCCGGTGACCAGCGCCTTTTGTCCCGAAAATCGCATCAACGCTCTCCGATCAGAACGACGCGACGGGGATGCCGAACAGGCTCTCGTCTGGGCTGATGCCAAGACCCGGTCCCTGCGGTCGTCTGATATGGCCGCCGTCAATGCGGATTCCGTTCTCGGGATCGAAATGACGTTCGATATAGGGGGCGGCCAGCCAGACGCCTTCGAGCAGATGGGGAGCGACAGTCGCGCCGATATGGGTGCAGGCCGCTGCGATGATATCACCGCCCCATGCATCGTCGCAGGTATGCGGCAGATTCCGCGCAGCACAGATGTCGCGGAAAGCCCGCATCGGGTGCAGTCCTCCGATCCGGGTGACTTTCATTCCGAAGCCGTCGACCAATCCGGTGCCGGCGGCAGTGATTGCTGTGTTCAGGCTGGTGCCATTCTCATCCATGTAGATGGCATGATTGACCTGTGGACGGATCTTCTGCAAATCCTCGATCGTGTTGCAGGGCTGCTCCATGATGAAGGGAATTTCGGGACATTCCCGGCTGACCCGGAGCGCGTCACGGGTCGTCCAGCCGCGGTTTCCGTCGACCGCAAGCCGCATGCCGGATCCGCGGATCACCTCCCAGACCATGCGTATCACCTCGATGTCGATCTCGACGGGCCGACCGCCGACCTTCACCTGCAATCGGGGATATCCCTCCTGGCATTTTTCGGTCGCGATCCGGGCGATCTCGTCCGGAGAGCCGACACCGGTCGCGTAGTAGGATGGCACGCGGTCCGTCAACGCACCGCCAAGCAGATCGGAGACGCTCACACCCAACTTCTTGCCCAGCAGGTCGTGCGCTGCGATGTCGAAGGCAGCCTTGGCGTAGCTGTGTCCGTTGAGCAGGCTGTCCATGCGCCGGTGCAATGGCACCGGCAGGATATCGGCCCCGATCATCCCCGGAGCCATCTCGGCGAGCGCCGCGGAGGCTCCGGCGACGTGTGACTCGGCATAGGTCGGGCCGACAGGGCAGGTCTCTCCCCAGCCGACAAGTCCGTTGTCGGCCACCAGCTTGACCAGCGTCGTGGTCAGCGACCAGACTTCGGCATTGGCCATTGTATAGGGACCGTTCTTGACCGGCAGGTCGTGCCGGTAGATGTGGATTTCGGAAATCTTCATTCAGAGACTCCAGGCTTGTACGGGAGCGCCGAGCGCCTCGCGGTTGACGTTGATACCCAATCCCGGCGCATCTGGCGGCAGAACACGACCGTCGCGCATGACAGGATCGAACCTTGCTGTTTCCAGCGTGACCATGTCACGGGAATTGAGAATGCAGCGCAGCAGGCGCGGCGGCACCGTCGCCCCCATATGAACGATCGCGGCATAGGCGATATCCGATCCGACGGTGTCCTGGACGCTCATCGTCAGGCCGGCGGCGCGACAGAGGTCACGCTGGCGGCGCGAAGGCGTGAGACCGCCTGCCTTGGTTATCTTGAGTCCGATGCCATCGGCCGCATCAAGCGCGATCAATCGCGCGAGATTCTCGTCCTCCATGACAAGCTCATCCAGAATGATCGGCACGGTGCAGTGACGGCGCAAAGATAGGGTCTCCCGCCATGTAGAGCAGGGCGCCTCGAGCACGAAGTCGAGCCCGTCGGGAAGGAGCCTGAGCATACGCATCGCAGTTTCCGGCACCAGCCCGCCATTGGCATCGGCGATGAAGTATTCGCCGGGCTGCCTGTCGGCGAGACAAGCACGTATTCGTTCGGAATCGAGCATGGGACCACCTTCGTGGTCGAGCGCTCCGATCTTGATAGAATGGCCGAGATAGCCGCGCGACCGATGCTCCACGACCCGCTCCCGCATTTCTTCCGGCGCCCCCGCATAGATCGACGAAATCGTCGCCATCGGAATGCCCGTCGAGCCGCCTAGCAGCTCGCAGACCGGGCGGTTCACCGATTTCCCAAACAGATCCCAGCATGCGGCGTCGATGGCGGCCTTGGCGTGGTTGTGTCCGACGAGCACCTCATCCATCGCGTCGTAGATCCGGTCGGTCTGACGAGGATCACGGCCGAGAAGATGCGGAGCGATTTCCTCGACGCCGGCGCGCGCGCCGCGCGCATGCGCGGCAATGTAGGTGCCGCCGAACGGGGTGCTTTCGCCCCAGCCCTCGGTTCCGTCATCCGCCTCAACCCTGACGATCACGGCATCGAAATGGCGATACTCGCGCCCGCCCGACAACTGATAGACGCCGCCGGAATAAGGCAGGGTCACTTCGTACAGCTCAATTGTCGCGATCTTCATCCGATAGTCTCCTGAGACGGCAGCAAGACCAGCTTCCCGACATGAGTCTTGGCAAGAAAATCCTTTTGAGCCGCGACGATATCCTTCAGTGGATATGTTTTCGCCACGACGGGCCGGATGGCGCCGGTCTCGATGTAGGAAACAAGATTCTCGAACACGGCATCGTCCTGGAAGGTGCATCCGAACAGTGTCAGATCCTTCAGGTAGAGTGTCCTCAGGTCGATCTCGGCTATGGGGCCAGCGATGGCGCCCGCGACCGCATAGCGGCCTCCTCGGCGAAGAATGTCCATGAGCGGGGGCCAGCCTGCTCCGCCGACAATATCGAGAACGACATCGACGCTGCCGTGTCCAAGCTCCTGTAGAAGATCCGCATTCCTGTCGATTACCTGCTCCGCTCCCAAGGCGAGGATCTCCTGAGCCTTGGCTGCCGAGGCTATCGCGATGACTCTGGCGCCCCTTCGGCGAGCGAGCTGGACCGCGGCCGATCCGACACCTCCCGATGCTCCGGTGACGACGACGGTCTCTTCGCCGACTCCGGCCCGGTGCAGCATGTTCTCGGCCGTCGAGTACGCGCAAGGAATGGAGGCGAGCTCGGCATCCGACCAGTCGCACCGGACCGCGTAGGTCTCCCGCGAAGGTGCGACCGCGAACTGCGCGAATCCGCCATCGCATTCGGAACCGAACGTCCAGCACTTGTAGGGCCGGTAGTTGACGTAGGAACGCAGCATATTGCGCACCAGCACGCGCTCGCCGATCCGCGAGGCCTCTACGTTGTCGCCGACCGCAACGATGCGGCCGCACGCGTCCGCTCCCTGGATCCGGGGAAACGCCATCGGCGTTCCCGACCAGCTGGCATCGCCTCCTTCGGCCGTGGCGAACCCGTCCGCACCACCCGAATTTGTTCCGACAGCCACGCTCTTGGAATACCAGGCTGTGCGGGTGTTGATGTCGGTGTTGTTGACACCGGCCGCCGCGACCCGGATCAGAACTTCGTCGGGGCGCGGCGTAGGCACTGGCACGTCAGTGCGATATTCGAGCTGTTCGAATCCGCCGTGCCCAGTGAGAAGTATCGCCTCCATCTTCATCTCGTCTCCTCGCCTCGTATCGAGTGCGGTGGCCCGCTGAACCGCCGCTCGCGTTTCGTGTTGGGGCCGGACCATTTGAAAACGCCGACCTTGACGGCGGCTAGGTCGGGGAGCAAGTCAGTAGCTTTGATTGAGTTCGTCCGCCGCCGGGATTTCTCGCTCGCGCCGTGCGATGTAGTCGCGTAGAGCCTCGTCCTTGGCCGCGTCGAGCTTTGGTTCCTGGTATTCCGACAACAGCTTGCGGGCGTAATTCAGAGCGCGTTTCGTGGTGTCCAGACCGCCTTCGTCCTGCCATTGGCCGATCGAGTTGTTGTCGAAGAGTTCGGGCATGAAATACGCGGTCTGGAAATTCTCCTGCGTATGCGGATGGCCCAGATAGTGTCCGCCCGGGCCGACATCCGGTACCGCGGAAAGCGCCTGATCGAAGTCGTCCCATTTGGGACCCTCGGCCATTCGATAGGCCATGGCGCATTGCTCGGCATCGACAACGAATTTTGCGACAGAGCAGTGCATCCCGGCTTCGTTCCAGCCCGCCGAATGCCAGATATAGTTCGCCCCTGCGTGCAGGACAGCCGAGAGGGTCGTCGCGCTCTCATAGCCAGCCTGCGCATCGAAAGTCTTGGCCCCGCCGAGCAGGCTCGACGTGCGCCAGGGCACACGATAATACCGCGCCATCTGCCCGATCATGAAGTTCATCAGGGAAATCTCGGGCGTACCAGCCATTGGCGCACCGGATTTCATGCTGACGGTCGACAGGTAGTGGCCATAAATCGCCGGCGTGCCCTTGCGGATAACTTGGGTGTAGGCCAGCGCGGAAAGCGCCTCGGCGTTCAGCTGTGCTACGGTTGCAGGAACCGAAGCTGGCGTGTTGGCCCCACCGAGCACGAAGGGCGAGCACAGAACCGGCTGATTTCGGCGGCAGAACGCCCGCATCGCGCCCAGCATCACCTCATCCCAGACGAGCGGCGAATTGCCGTTGCAGTTGCCGGTGGTGACGGGATGCTCCTCCATGAAGTCCTCACCGAAGAGGATCGCGCACATCTCCATCACGTCTTCAGCGTTCTTGGGGCTGGTCGTCATACCCATGAACATCTTGTCGGAATGTTTCATCGAGGAATAGGTGATGCGCAGGTGCCGCTGGCTGATCGGATGATCGTAAGGTTCCACGATATGATGCGCTGACGAGTGGAGCGCCGGCATCATGTGGCTCAGCTTGTGGAACATCGCCAGGTCTTCGAGCATCGGATTGCGCCGAACGTCGTCCAGATCGCGCAAGTAGGGGGCACCCGTCATAGGGACGAATACCGAATGCCGACCGCCGAGACGTACATTGTTGGCGGGGTTTCGCGCGTGATAGGTGAAATCCGACGGGATGGTCGAAATGAGTTCGCGAACCAATCCGCGGTCGAGGTACACCATTTCCCCTTCGACCTTGGCGCCTGCACGTTTCCAGTCGTCCACCGCGATCGGATCGCGGAAAAGCACACCGACATTTTCAAGGATGTCCATAGACGCGGCGTCGATCCGCTCGACCTGGGAACCATCCATAACCTCACAGACAGGAATGCCGCGGGTCAGGCCAGGAAGCATCTGAAAGTCGGGCGTCGTGCGCAATGTTCTTCGGGCCGCTCGTCCGCCGGCTCGCGATCTAGGTATTATTGCAACTTCGCTCATTTCGGCACCTCTTGGTTCACTCCAGTGTCGCGCTATTCCGATCGCGTCGCTTGCTGGAAACCGAAATCCCACTGCAGAAAACGACAGTCTGCCATGTGCGCAGGCCTCCGCCGTCAGCGGTCGCATGCCGGCCGCATTCTAAGCGTCCACCGCGATATGGCCGATCGGATTGGTGCAGCAGGCGAGGATGTATCCTTCGTCAATGTCCTCGTCGGCAATGCCGCCGTTGTGCAGCATGTGCACTTGGCCCTCCGCCTTGCGGATCTTGCAGGTTCCGCAAATCCCCATCGTGCAACCCGATGGGATCACCAAACCGGCAGCGCGCGCAACGCTGAGCACGGTATCGGTCTCGGTGCATTGGCTGTGATACCGGACCGGGTGAAGTAGATTTCCGCCGTGTTAGCCCCATGCGGCACCACGTCGTCGGAGACATTCTCGGCTTCAGCCGGCGGTGCTTGGAAGCTCTCCTGATGGTAGCGCTCCATGTCGTAGCCGAGACCGGCCAGCGCTTCGCGGACGGCCCGCATGAAGGGTTCGGGCCCGCAGCAAAACACTTCCAAGTAATCCTGCGCCATTAGGTCCGGTATCAGGTGTTGGACATGCCCTGGTGGCCGGTCCACGGCCGGTATGGATCGGTCCCTTCGACCACCCAATGCAGGTCGATCCCGGTGACGCCTGTCGACATCTGCTCCAACCTCTCGCGAAAGACGATGTCGGAGGGGCGGCGGGCGCAATTGACGAAGACGATGTCCATCAAGCGTCCGGAATCGAAGATGGGTCGTCATCGACATCATCGGCGTGATGCCCGAACCAGCCGAGATGAAGAGATACTTGTCCGCCAGGTGGCGCACGGAGGAGAAACCGCCTGCCGGACCGATGGCCCGCATCCGCATGCCCGGCCGCAGATTGTCGAACATCCAACGTGTCCCGATGGAGTCGGCCTGCGCCTTGATCGTGATCGTCAGAGAGGTCGGACGCAAGGGGAAAGAAGAGATCGTGTAAAGCAGAGCAAATTGGTAGGATCACCGACCTCGAACTCCCTTCTCTTGGGGGGAATTATCTCACCCGGAACGACAACCGAACGCTGTCGCCAGCTGCCGAGCTACTGCGAGAATGGCTGAGAGAGATCGCGGCTGAGGAGCCGGAAGCTTAATTGCTAAGCCCGCGCCCGGCACGCCTTTGCATGGCCAAAAGTCGCAAGGGTGTTCCGAGTGCCATCAAGGGCTGAGGATATAGCTTGCTTTGTGTTGGTTCTACTTTGATCGGGTCGCTTGGAACGCCAAAAATCAATCCCTCTGCCCAGCATCAAGGTGCGGGTCGGCATAGCACAGCGCCAGTGTGCTTACGTCATACAAACGACGCTTACAAGTTGGACCCACTCGTCCCCACGCTATTCGTACAAAATCACGGTTTGCAAAGGAATCGCCGATTTCCAGGTCGGAATGCGAAAATTACTTCTTTGTCGGACTCACCAGTCGGGTCGATCTCGCATTTAGATTAGAGCATCTTCGATGAACGCAGAGTCTGTTTGGGACCTTCACGCGATAGGTCCTGTCTGATTCACTGTCCCGGTGATTTGCGAGGAGGTGATGATGACGAGGAGCCTGAGCGCGGACCTTCGTGGGCGCGTGATTGCGGCCATTGAAGACGGGGTTTCGACGCGGGAGGCGGCGCGTCGCTTCCGGATCGGTATTTCGACGGCCGGGAGTTGGTATCGCCGCTATCGCGAGACCGGCGAGATGGAAGCGCGCAAGCAGGGCCAGCCGTCGCGTTCGAAGCTCGATGCGCATGAGGCCTTCATCCTTGGCCTCATCGAGCACACGCGGGACATCACGCTTGCCGAGATCGGCGAGCGCCTTGCCGCCGAGCGCGGAATGCGGGTGGCGCCGTCCACGGTCTGGCTGTTCCTCGAGCGGCGCGGCATCACGTTTAAAAAAGACGGCGCACGCCGCCGAACAGCAGCGCCGCGATGTCCTGCGCCGCCGCAGGACCTGGTTCGATGACCAACTCGATCTCGACCCCGAGAGGCTGATCTTCATCGATGAGACCGCGGCTTCCACAAAGATGGCGCGGTTGCGCGGACGCAGCCTGCGCGGCGAACGATGCCGGGCGGCCGTTCCTCACGGCCACTGGAAGACCACCACCTTCACGGCCGGCCTGCGGCTGGGCGGCATGGCGGCGCCAATGCTGCTTGATGGCCCGATGAATGGTTCTGCCTTCCTCGCATATGCGGAGCAGGTTCTCGCACCCGAGCTTCGTCCCGGCGACATCGTGGTCATGGACAACCTACCGGCCCACAGGATCAGCGGCGTGCGCGAGGCAATCGAGAAGGTTGGCGCGCGGCTCCTGTTCCTGCCGCCATACTCGCCCGACTCAAGGCTCTCCTCAGAAAGGCTGCAGCCCGAACCATCGACGAACTCTGGTCGGTCGTGGCCAACTGCCTCGCAGCTTTCACAGCCGAGGAATGCAGGCACTATTTCGAGGCAGCCGGCTACGACCCGGAGTAAGTCGAATCTGCTCTAGACCTCGCACTTGCGTCGGTTTCGACATTTTCGGCGGCCTTGCTCACAGTGCCAGTGTCTGCGAAAACCTCTGGCTTCGACAAAGACGAAACACGAGATTAATGCGGACCAAGGCGCTATATCGGAACATTCAAAGGCTGTTGCCAGCCTTCGAGGCGGCTGCTCGAAATGAAAGTTTCACGATCGCGGGCGAAGAAGTCGGTTTAACGCAAAGTTCGGTCAGCAAGCAGATCATGGAACTTGAGCGTCGACTGGGCCAACCCCTATTCGTCCGTTCACATAAGCAAATTAGCTTGACTCCAGCGGGCCACAGGCTGCTCAAAGCCTACACTCGCGCAGCCTCTCAGATTATTGACGCCCTGGACGATCTGCTGCTGGAGCGCTCCAAAAAACAGATCGTAATCTCAACCTCGACCGCCAATGCCGCGTTCATGCTCCTGCCACGGGTCGCGGAGGTGCGAGAGTGCTTTCCAGGTGGCGAGATATTCGTGGTCACCTCCGATCCGCAAGGCATCCAACCGACGGACCAGGTTGATCTCGCGCTGGCATTTGGGAAACCGGATTATGCGGGTTTCAAGTCCCGCGCGTTGTTCGCAGACATTCTGACGCCGGTGTGCACCCCCGACTTTTTGAGAAAGAATGGTCCGCTTCGGGCCGTGGTCGACCTGCTGAATTGTGAACTCCTTTATATGCAGGCCCAGCATCCGTCCTGGCTCGGCTGGCGCCAATGGTTAAGAGAGTTCGGGCTGGAACTGCCGAAGAAACATCAGCCGATGGGCTTCAATAGCTATTACAACACGATCCAGGCCTGCCTTGCGGGCCAAGGTGTGGCGCTGGGCTGGCTACGCCTGCTTGGCGACCTTCTCGAGTCCGGCCAACTTGTAACGCCCCTTCCAGACTTCCTGGAGACGGAGGAGCGGTATCATCTAGCTTGGCCCAGCCACAGAAGGCAGGAATTCGACATTGAACCGTTCGAGGCTTGGCTATCCCGTCGGTACGGCGGAAATATCCCCGGTTACACGCGGGCATCCACCGCTCTCATCTAGCCCAATCTCGCGGGTCCCAGCCCTCTGATTTGAGGAATGCACACTCAGCGCCGTCTCGGCCTCAGCCAGCGGTCATTGCACCCTTTGAAAACAGCCTGTGGCACAGCGCACAGTGGCAGCGACCTTCCTCAAATGCCCACGCATGTGCATTCCTTCTGGGAATGCAAAAGCCCGCTGACTTTCATTTGATTCTGAAGCGCTCCGACGACAGTTATAGACGACCCCACCGTACGGAGCCGCGACGCCGCGGCTCCGGTAAAAGAGATTTTGATGCGCAACATTTTTACTTTCGGCCATAGGCCCGCTCAACGGAACTGGAATGTAGCAGACTTGCGGGCCAACAAAGGCAAGCTGCAGCTTACCGAGGTCACTGCCATGAACGGCGAGCAGGCGGCGCGAGCAGCGGCCGCAGGCATCGATACGATCATCACGCGCTCCCAGATGCTGAAGGAAGTCCGTGAAGCGGCGCCGAAAACGTTTGTCACCGCCGCCCTCATGCTGATCGACCATCCCACCGAAAACGACGTCCTGACGGGTGCGATGCGGGCATTGGACGAAGGTGCCGACGCGCTTTATACGACCCGAAGCCTCGATACCATCAAGATGCTGGCGGACCTTGACTTCCCGGTTATGGGTCACGTCGGACTGCTGCCGCCCTACAGCACCTGGATCGGCGGTTTGCGTGCCTATGGCACCACGGCGGATGAGGCGATGGGGCTGGTGGATCGGTTCCGGGCAATGGAAGAAGCCGGCGCATTTGCCGTCGAAGTCGAGCTCGTGCCGCAGCAGGTTCTGGAGTCGATCAATAAGCAGACGAGTCTGATTACATTCTCGATCGGTTCGGGCTCTGGCGGCGATGTAACCTTCCTGTTCTCGGAAGATATCTGTGGTGAAACGAACAACCCGCCGCGTCACGCGCACGCCTACGGCAACGTGCTGAGGCTGCAGGAGCGGATTGAGCGTGAACGGGTGGAGGCGTTGAGCGCCTTCCAATCCGCCGTCCGCAACGGCTCCTTCCCCTATAAAGAGGTCACAATCTCGATGAAACCCCATGAGCTTGAGGCGTTTCAGGCTCGGCTCGGCGAAACAGCGCCCCTAGGCGCGCGCAAAGGATAATCCCCATGGCACTGGACGACACAAAGCCCGACGTGACGCTCCCGGTCAAATCGACGTGGAACTACCATCCTAACCTGCCTCTTCAAGATCGCTCGCTCTTCAACCTCAAGCGTGGTCCGCTTGAGGGACTGAAGCTCCTGTGGAACTCCTGGCTGCCGATCTCTGATCGTCTGATCGTGGTGGGTATGTCATTTCTAACCTGGTACTACCTGTCACCTTCCCTCGAAACGACGCGGACATTTTCGTTCGATTGGATCGCGGCTGTGTACCTGCGCAACCTCGCACTGATTGTGCTGGTGGCCGGCGGCATGCATCTGTACCTCTATACCTTCAAGATGCAGGGCAATCGCCTGCGCTATGACGCCCGCCCTTTCCATAAGAAGAACGCGCTCTTTACGTTCAACAGCCAGTTCCTCGACAATGTTTTCTGGTCGATCGCCAGCGGGGTCACAATTTGGACGGCGTACGAGGTGATCGGCCTCTGGGCTTACGCGAACGGCTACATGCCGATGCTGGATTTTGCCACCCATCCAGTCTGGTTTGTCTTGTGGTTCGTGTTCCTGCCGTTTTATGGCGTCGTCCATTTCTACTGGATCCACCGGCTGCTGCATTGGGGACCGCTCTATAACTACGCGCATTCATTGCATCATAGGAACGTGAATGTCGGCCCGTGGTCCGGCATGTCGATGCATCCCATCGAGCACATTGGCTACCTTAGCTCCGTCCTGATCCATGTGGTGCTGGCATCGCATCCGATCCACTTTATCTTCCACCTCCAGCAGAAGGTGCTGTTGGCCGTCAGCTCGCATGCCGGATATGAGTCGGTAACGGCGGGAGAAGACAGCGATGCTGGCCTCAAGGTCGGCGATTTCTTTCATCAGCTGCACCACCGCTACTTCGAATGCAACTATGGCGAGCCTGAGGTGCCCTGCGATAAATGGTTCGGCACATTCCACGATGGATCAGAGGAAGCGACCGCCCGCACGCGAGTGCGCACGAAAGAGATGCGCAAGAAGTAGGCCTGTCTTTGGGCGTTCTGTTTGGATGGGTCGCTCGCAACCGATCCGATAGATAGTGGCTTACTGCAGCCGTGCTCTCTGTCAGCCGGCGCCAAGCACGCTCGCCCACGCTGACATGCCATCCTCCAGGAGGTTACGATGATCAAGATTACTTACGTTGAGCACAACGGCCGGGAGCACGTGATTGACGTTCCTCGCGGCGCAACGGTTATGGAAGGTGCTCGCGACAACGGCATCCCCGGCATTGAGGCAGATTGTGGAGGCGCATGTTCCTGCGCGACCTGTCACGCCTACATCGATTCCAACTGGGTTGGAAAACTTCCTGCCAAGGAGGCCATGGAAGCGGATATGCTGGATTTTGCTTATGAACCCGATCCATCCCGCTCGCGCCTGACCTGCCAGATCAAGGTCAATGAGGCTTTGGAAGGCCTGATTCTCCACATGCCGGAGAGACAGGCTTAAATCGCATGGACTGTTGCCTGGGTTGAGAGAACCGCCCGATCTTTAAGTCAGAGGAAATCTAAATGTCGGGGATCGTGATCGTTGGGGCCGGCCAAGCAGGTGCGTCACTCGCAGCTAAGGCCCGGATGCTTGGCTACTCGAGTTCCATCACGCTGATCGGCGAGGAAGCGATCCCGCCCTATCAGAGGCCGCCACTCTCAAAAGGCTACCTTCTGCGTGATATGGACCTTGAGCGGCTCTTCCTTCGCGCGCCCTCTTTTTGGAAGCAGCAGGACGTCGATCTAAAGCTCGGCGCGCCAGTCACGGCGATCGACCGAACGGGAAAATCCGTAAGATCAGACGGGATTTCAATTCCGTACGATCAATTGGTGCTGGCCACGGGGTCCTGTCCTAGATCGTTGCCTAAGAAGATAGGTGGCGAGCTGAAAAGCGTCTATACAATCCGTACAGTGGCCGACGTTAACGCGATGGCGGCGGAGTTCCATCCTGGCCGGAAGCTGCTCATCGTTGGAGGCGGGTACATAGGACTGGAGGCCGCCGCGGTCGGCGCAAAGCTGGGTCTGGATGTAACGTTGATCGAGATGTCGCCTCGGATACTCCAACGTGTGGCAGCATTTGAGACCTCCAACTTTTTCCGCAGGCTTCATATTCAAAACGGAGTGCGCATCCTAGAGAACACCGGCCTTGATCGGCTTACCGGCGATGGCCGGGTCTCGGGCGCGGTCCTGTCAGATGGCACCGAACTCACTGTTGACTTTGTCATCGTCGGAATTGGTATTTCGCCCAGGACTTTGCTCGCAGAAGAAGCTGGCCTCACAGTCGAAAACGGCATCATGACCGATGCGCATGGCCGCACTTCCGATCCAAGCATTTGGTCAGCCGGCGAATGTGCGTCCTTCCCGGCTGGCGGCGGTCAAATACGTCTTGAGTGCGTGGGTCACGCGATAGATCACGCCGAGCTGGTCGCCTGCAACATCCTCGGCGCATCTTCGCGCTATGAACCGAAGCCTTGGTTCTGGTCGGATCAGTATGACGTCAAGCTGCAAATCGCAGGGTTGAACACTGGCTATGACCGGGTTGTGGAGCGATGGGGTGAGGATCGCTCGGGATCGATTTGGTACTACAGGCAAAGTCGTCTGTTAGCGCTGGATGCCGTGAATGACCCACGAGCCTACTTGATCGGTAAGCGGATTATTGAGGCTGGGCAGACTATTGCACCGCAGTTCGTCTCAGACCCTTCGACGGACATAAAAGCGCTCTTGTCGGCGGCGACGAGCGTGGAACCGTCCGTAACCTAACAAAACTTGGATGTGCGCTCACTTCGATGCAATGAACCAACGATGTCGCAATCACATCGTAGGCAGGCGTCAAGCGTCGCCCGGCGGAGCGAACAAACCCTGTAGCTTCACGGAATAGGACGTTTCGGCGAACGACTGTGCGATACAGGGGGCATGAATGACTACCGATGCAGACCTACGAGCAGCTATAGCAAACGCCATTGAGCGGTTTGCATTGGTTAGGATGGACAAACCGGGAGCGTATAGATGGAAGAGATTTCTACCGTTGGCATCGACTTGGCGAAGTCGGTGTTTCAGGTTCCTGCGATTGATGCCGCGGGCAGCGTTATCGTCCAGCGACAGCGGCCGGCAGATGGTGAAGTTCTTCGAGCAGCTACCGCCTTGCCTCGTGGGAATGGAAGCGCGCGGCGCTGCCCACTATTGGGCACGCGAGCTGTCGGCCTTTGGGCACGATGCTCGGCTGGTGCCCCCCAGCCGATGCACCGCCTGCAGGCCATGGGGGAATGGAAAACCGTGACCGTGGTCAGCTGATACCAGCGGTCACAGCTCTCAACGCGTTTATAAGCAGACAACGTGACATCGCCTGAAATAGCCCCCGAATGACCCGGACCGGACTCGCACCGGCTGGAACGCGCCAGCTTGGCCTGGCGCACCTCATCCAGATTGGGTTCTTCCGCATATTTGGTGCAGGTTGCGGGATTCACGGACGGTGCGAATAAGTTCATAGAGTCGGAATCGCAGTCGACGCCGTGATTTGCCCGTGCTCCATGCCTTCCGCTCGCTGATTCCACCCGAGCTTTCGATTGTCCAAATTCTCCCGCAGGCTGACAGGGTGGTGCTCGTCGCTCGGCCGAAGGCGATGGAAACGTGCTGTCCATGTTGCGGCCGCCGAACCCGCCGCGTCCACAGTCACTACATGCGCCGGTTGACCGATCTGCCGTGGCAGGGGCGGGTTGTGGAAATCCGGCTCCACGCACGACGGTTTCGATGCGCGAATTCACAATGCCCGCGACGGATCTTCACCGAGAGGCTTCCTGAGGTTCAACCGAAAGCCCGGCGCACGGTTCGGCTCGGCGAAAGCCAGATGGCGATCGGCTTTGCGGTGGGTGGCGAGCCGGGCTCGCGCCTGTCGGACAGGCTCCCCATGCCGGTGAGCGGCGACACGCTGTTGCGGATGATCCGCGCGGCCGGGTTCGAGCCGCCGGAAGCGCCGCGGGTGGTTGGCATCGACGACTGGGCCTGGCGCAAAGGACAGCGCTACGGAACGATCATCTGCGATCTGGGGCGCAACCGCGTGCTGGATCTATTGCCGGATCGAAATGCCGACACGGTCGCATCATGGCTGGAACGCCATCCTGGCATCGAGGTCATCGCGCGCGATCGTGCCGGCGTTTATGCCGAGGGCGCCCGTCGCGGTGCTCCCGATGCAACGCAGGTCGCCGACCGCTGGCATCTTCTCCAGAACCTGGGCGAAGCGTTGCGTCTGGCCGTCGGTCGTCATCGCAAGGCGGTCAGCGCCGCCGGAAAGGCTATGGCGTCCGAGATGGCCGGAAACGCCGAAGCCGAGCCGGAACCACCGGTAGAAACTTCCTCGAAACTTGATTGCCTGCGCCAGTCGAGGCGCAACCAGCGCAGCGAGTTCTATGCTGAAATCCTTCAGTTGCGGGAGGCCGGTCTATCGCCGCGACAGATCGCGCCCCGGATTGGCATGAACGTGAGAACTGTCGAACGCTGGCTTGCAGCGGGTGGTGAGCCCGAGCACCGGCGGCCGCCCTCGCGCTCCGTGCTCATGGATCCTTTTCGAGACTATCTCGAAAAGCGCTGGGAGGAAGGCCAGCACAACGGGCTGCAGCTGTGGACCGAAATCAAGCACCGTGGCTTTGAAGGCAGCAGGGCGACCGTCTACAGGTGGACCGCCGCCCGTAAGGAGCAGTCATCGACCGCTCCACCAAATGCGCGGTGGAGGCCGCCATCGCGCCGGAATTGTGCATGGCTCTTGAGCGAAGACCCGACATCTCTCGATGAGCAGACCAAGCGGTTCCTTCACCATCTCCATGAAAATGCGCCGGAGCTTTCGATCGCGGGTGAACTCGCCCGCCGTTTTGCTGCAGTGATACGCGGCGACGATATGCCGGCCTCGAGCAATGGATCGCCGATGCCACGGGCAGTGAGCTGGCCTCCCTTGCAGCAGGCATCGGCCGTGACATTGAGGCTGTCCGGGCGGCAATCACCCAGCCCTGGAGTACGAGCCCGGTTGAAGGCCAAATCAACCGCCTCAAGACGATCAAGCGCCAGATGTACGGGCGCGCCGCCTATCCACTCCTCCGGAGCCGACTGCTGGCAGCCGCTTGACCCAACCGGACAAAGGGACACCCGAAAAAGTAGTCCCTGCACCAAATATGCGGAAGAACCCCGGATTGTCGCGGCGTCTCATCCTGATCGTCGTGTGTGTTGCGGTCGATGCGCAACCCGCATGGCCAGCATCCGGCACAGAACTGGCTGCCACCCGTATGGTTGAAACAGGACATCGGCGTGTTGCGCTGGGGCCGTGTCTATCCCCTGATCGTATCACGCTCAAACCCGGCGATGCTTAACGTCTCGCTGGCCCGGACGTTC
This sequence comes from Allomesorhizobium camelthorni, assembly GCF_011045125.1. Lineage (GTDB taxonomy): Bacteria > Pseudomonadota > Alphaproteobacteria > Rhizobiales > Rhizobiaceae > Allomesorhizobium > Allomesorhizobium camelthorni. The sequence continues at coordinate 40,427 of NZ_JAAKZF010000039.1, forward strand.
AGCGAACAGGCCATACGATCGAAAGGCGCTTGGATGACGCCGTAGATAGTGATGTCAGGATTGCTCGTATCAACTTTATAGAGGCGGCGCAGCATCGGATAGCCGTTCGGGACGCCGAAGACCTCTGCGGGTTGGCCAGCCGCCGGAGCGGCATCGATGATCTGCGAGGCCGAAAACACTTCAATCGAATGCCGGCGAAGTGCTTCAGTTACAAGCCGTTCGCCGAATTCGTCGATGATGGCCTCATCCAGATCCGCCGAAACATAGGTGGCATCATACATGACGGGAGCGTCATCACCGAAAAGTACGATCTTCCGCACGCAGAGCACCGCATTCTGCGGCGGCTTGAACACCTGCATTGTCGGATCGGTGATCCTTTCGCGCGTGACCGAGAGCAGTTTCACCGTCGCGTTGGAGAAAGGCGATGAGAAGGCGTCCAGTTCGAGCAGAAACCGCTTCTGCACCTTGACGAATGTCCCCTTGCCAGCGATCCCCGTCAGAAGTCCGAGTGCCTGGAGGTCGCGGATCGCCCGCTTGATCGTGATCGGGCTGACGCCGAAGTCCTCGCTGAGCATCGCGGTGGAAGGGATCGCCTTTCCCGGTTGATATGTCCCCTTCTCGATGCGCTGCAGCAGTTCCTCCCGCACATTTTCGTGCAGCGACGATCCAGTCCATTGACGCGAGTAGGGCATGAGCAGTCTCCAATCCGGGGCCGTATTCCAAAGGTGCATAGGTTTTGCCAAGTCATGGGGCCTTCAACAAGGGCCAAGTGTCACAGGCCTAGTTGACATGCCTGATATACCCATTATGCTCAGATGGGCGAAGGTGCTCTCAAATATTGGGAAAAAGGCCTGATTTGATCACTGGAGCGCCACGAGGACTTCGCGGTGTCTACGCGGGCTTCGCCTCTGTGGAGGCCCCGTTGTGTTCGTGGAGGGGGGTGCAGTCCTCAAAGTCACATGCCGAAAATTCCTCGGTCGAGGACGAGATGGAGAGATGAACATGCCCAGTGCCGTGCCGTCCTGGCCCGATGCCGCGGAATGCAGCGCCAGACTTGCGCAATTGAAGAAGCATATGGCTGTCGCTCGGGTCGATGCACTGGTGGTGACGTCAAAACCTAATTTCGAATATTACACGGGGTTTCGCAGCCTGTTCTGGCTGTCCGACACGCGGCCCTTCCTGGCCGTGGTCCGGCAGGATCGACCGGATATCGCGGTGGTGCTGAGCAGTGTGGAGGCGCGCGACGCCGCCAGCCTTGGCAATCCGGATGTGACCGCAATCTTCTACGACGGCTTCACCGATGCCGGTATCTCCACCGCCGCCGCGGCGTTGGACGGGCTGGTCTCCGGCGCGCGGGTCGGGCTGGATTACGGCATGGACATGATGGGGCGCGGCTCCGTCACCCTTGTCGACCGGCTGCGCGCGGCCCCGAACAACTTCGAGGTCATCGAAGCCGCAGAGCTCATCTGGCGGCAACGGATGGTGAAGAGCGCGCACGAGCTGGCCGCAAAGCAGGACGCCTGCGCTATCGCGACGGATGCCTTCTTCGAAGGGCTTGGAGATCTCAAGCTTGGGATGACCGAGTATGAATTCGCGCAACTTCTCAAGCAGCGGATGATCGGGCTGGGCGCCGACAGCGTGGATTGGTTGCCGATCCGCTTCGGTGGCATGGGGATGAGCTATTCCAGGCTGAATGGTGGGATCGCGCTGAAGCGGGGCGATTTCGTCTGGGCGGACATGGGGGCGCGGCGTGCCGACCAGATCAGTGACGTCAACCGGATCGCCAAGATTGGCAAAGCAACGCCCGAGCAGGATGATATCTACGGCTTCGTCAGGGGCGTCACCTTGAGCACCGCGGAGCGGGTCCGGCCCGGCATGACGGGCGGCGATGTCTTCGCGATTTTCCAGGAGCTCTGGTCGATCCGACCGGGTTTGAAAATCGTGAGCGCAGGACGTGTGGGGCACGGATCAGGCATCTCCCTGACCGAACCGCCCTCATTGATGGCGGCTTCTACAGAGGTGATTTTGGAGGACATGGTCCTGCATGTGGAGCCAAAGCTCGAGGTGCTCGACGGCGTGTTCCAGGTCGAAGAGGTGTTCCGGGTCACCGCTGGTGGTCCTGAGTTTCTTACCAAGACCGCCCCGGAGAAACTGCCGATCGTCGATCTCTGAACGTTCATGAAACATCCGCCGCAGGACATCTGGACGCACGATGCCTTGCATCGACTCATCTCTGGCTCGGTTCCAACATGAACCCTTGGAGCGGCGTGACGACATTCGCTCTGCGCCCAAACCCCCTGATACCCGAGGTGTCTTTGCGCAAGCTTGTGCCCGCGCCAAGATGCCCGTCCCATCCTGAACAATAGCGAGAGGACCCAATGCGCAGCCAGGTCTGGACCACCATCGATTTCGACGCGATCGGAGTGCAATCCGATTTCGCACGAGTGCCTTACTCTTCCAACACTTCGGCTTACGGATGGATCCCCGTACCGATGATCTGCTTCAACGGTGGAGACGGTCCGACCGCATTGCTTACAGCGGGTACCCATGGCGACGAATACGAAGGTCAGATCGCCCTGCGTCGGATTGCGCGAACACTGTCGCAGAGCGAGGTGAAGGGCCGCGTCATCATCCTGCCTGCGCTGAACCAGCCCGCGGTTGTCGCTGGGCGCCGCAACTCACCGCTCGACGCCGGCAATCTCAACCGCCAGTTCCCGGGTACGCCGCAGGGCGGACCAACAGGCATGATCGCGCATTATATAGCAACGGAGTTGTTTCCGATCGTCGATATTTCCATCGACCTGCATTCAGGGGGCAGTTCGCTCGACTACCTTCATGTCGCACTGGCGCATCGCGGGCGCACCGATGCGCAAGAGCAGAAGATCCACGACTTGCTCAATATTTTCGGTGCAGGGCACAGCATCCGGACGGATGGTTCCGGCGGCGGCGGGGCGACGACGCTCTACGCAGCGGCCGTGGAACACGGGCTGGCCGCAATTACCACCGAACTTGGCGGGGGGCCAGGGCTTTCGGCGGCAGGAACCGACCTGGCCGAACATGGGGTGCGCCGCGTGCTGAAGCATTACGGCATCGCTCCCGGTCTTGACGCGCCCGAGGCTGCACTGACGAAGATGGTCGATTCGATTCCGCCGTCTAGGTCGCTTTATGCCCCCTGCCACGGTCTTTTCGAGCCCCTTGCGAAGGTGGGAGACAGGGTCAAGGCAGGTCAGCCCGCGTGTCTTGTGCATCGGCTGGATGACCCGCTGGCCGAGCCGATCGAGCTGACTTTTATGGCCGATGGGATCGTGAAGTACCGGCGTTTCCCGACCCTGACCGCACCGGGCGATGCTCTCTATGGCCAGGTTTACGAACTCGACCAATGAATTTTTAGAGATGCGGTGCGCGTTGCGCCCTTCCCAACGCGGCGGCCCTTTTCGTGAGTTGACTGAGATTCCGGATGGATGCCCCAGCATCTCAGCCCTTTCTCCTGCTAGACTGGGTATTGTTCGTTACTTTCGGGCTCGTTTGCCGAGGCCCACCGTCAGTGCAGGATCTGCTTCAGGAAAAGCTTGGCTCGCTCATGTTTGGGGTTGGTGAAGAACTCTGACGGCGGTGCTTGTTCGACGATTTGGCCCTGATCCATGAATACGATCCGATCCGCGACCTTTCTCGCGAATCCCATCTCGTGCGTCACGCAAACCATTGTCATGCCGTCCTGCGCGAGCAATGTCATGACGTCGAGAACCTCGTTGATCATCTCGGGATCCAGCGCCGACGTCGGTTCGTCAAACAGCATCACCTTCGGTTTCATGCAAAGTGCGCGGGCAATCGCGACACGCTGCTGCTGACCGCCCGACAACTGGCTCGGGTATTTGTCAGCCTGTTCGGGGATACGCACACGCTCGAGGTTAGCGTGTGCAACGGCCTCGGCTTCCCTTCGATCGAGTTTTCGGACGCGACGCAAGGCTAGGGTGCAGTTGTCAAGTACGGTCAGGTGAGGGAACAGGTTGAAATGCTGAAAGACCATGCCGACATCGCGTCGGATTGCCGAAAGCCCCTTCATACCAGGCACAAGCGTCACACCGTTGACGACGAGGCGCCCCTTCTGGTGCACTTCCAGCTGGTTGATGCAACGAATCAGGGTCGATTTGCCCGAGCCGGACGGCCCGCAAATCACGATTCGCTCCCCATATGCGATAGTCAGGTTGACATCGGTGAGGGCGCGGAAACTTTCGTACCACTTGGACAGGTTCTCGATCTGGATAGCGGGCGCTTGCATTGTGTCCTGAGCGTTGTTGTGAACGGATAGCTCGTGAATGGGAGTCATGATGTCTCCTGACGTCAGCGTTCAGAGATCCTTGGCGGGTGTCAGTCCGAGCCGGCGCTCCAGCCTAGTCACAAGTGCCACGCCGATCATCGCCAGCGCCAGGAACAGGATTCCGGCCACGACCATCGGCTCGGCATAGCGATAGGTTTCGGATGCCACGTCGAAGGCACTGCCCAGCATTTCGGGCACGGCAAGTACGGCCAGGTAGGGAGTCGACTTCAAAATTGAAACCGAATAGGCGCCAAGCGGGGCTGCAATGTTCCGCAGCATCTGGGGCATGATGATATACCCGATCGTGTCTGGCCTGCTGAGCCCGAGGCTGCTCGCGGCCTCGCTCTGTCCGCGCGGGATTGCGTCGATGCCGGCCTTGAATACCTCTGCGATGTAGCCCGAGAAGTAGACGCTTATCCCGAGCACGCCGGTGAGCATCGCCGGAAGGACGATGCCGTAATGGGGCAACACGAAGAAGAGGAAGTAAAGCTGCACCAGAACCGGAGTCGAACGGATCGCGTCGATCCACAATTGTGCCACTGGCCGCACGAAGCGGCTGGATCGCCGGAGGATTTCCCAGATAAATCCCAGCACCGACGCGCCGATGAAGCTGGCGATCGCAACCAGGATCGTGTTTCCAATCCCCTGCAGGACCTGCGGGAAGATTTCCATGGCAAACGCGAAGTCAAATTTCACTAATGCTCCTCCGACCTTCGCTGGCCCTCCGTTCGAGGTAGCGACCGAAGATGGTCACCGGGTAGCAGACTATGAAGTAGGCGAGCAGCAAGCTCGAATAGATCCGCACGGGATCATAACTCAGTTGCGAGATCTCCTTGGCCCGGAATGTCATATCGGTGAGCGTCAGCAGCGAGACGAGCGCGGTGCCCTTGATCAGCTGGATTGCAAGATTGATGAAGGTAGGAATCATGACCGTGATGGCTTGCGGCAACTCGATCAGCCGCAACACGTCGAGGCGGCCTAGGCCAAGGGCGAGTCCCGCTTCGACCTGACCTCGGTCAAGGGCCTGAAGCGCGGCGCGAATGGACTGGCTACCGTAGCCCCCGATATTCAGCCCCAGCACCATCGCACCAACGGCTATCCCTGACAGGTAGATCCCGAATGCGGGAAGGGAATAGTAGAAGGCATAGAGCAGCACGATTAAAGGCGAGCTGCGCCAGAACTCGATGAGGATTGTCACCAGCAAGCGGAGCCAGCCCTGCGAAAAATGCTGGAGCACACCCGCGACAAGCGCGAACGGAATCGCATAGGCCAGTCCAAGCAGCGTCACGATAAGGGTGACGTCGAAGCCCTCAAAAATGCCCCGCAAGATGTCGACAAAACTCATCGGCCAAAGGCCCCCCGGCCAGTTGCCGGCACAGAGATCTTTCGCTGTGGTGCCGGTTGACGGAGTATTCGACGCGGTAAAGTCGTTATGCTGGATTGCCTGGCGGGATGGATCCACCGCCCCGTACCCAACAGGTTTTGCGTCGCACCCGTCTCCAGGAGCCTGGCCGTGAACAGATCATTTTCGACGCTCTTTCCGGCTATTGTTTGGGAGCGGCCATAGGCTTGGTTGTGGAGCGCGATTGCGAGTGCGCCTCTGCTGACGAGCCGTACCAGGAAGTCCAAAATTCCTTCGGCATACGCCACCACCACGGCGGCAAGCTCGCAGACGCGCTGCAAACAGTTCGGCTTTGAGCTGCCCGAAGGCCTCATTGGTCACTCTCCCCTGTGACATTCCCTTTCCGGGTTTTCTCAGGTATGTAAAGGAGGTATACCTAGCATGTCAATAATAACTTCATGCCGAACGTTTTCTAGACCGCCATTGGGCTCAACCGTTCAGCAATCTCGGCCGTCGGGCATAAACGAGGAGAGCTACAGTGAAGTCAGTACAATCACGCCCACACCCGCTGAGAGCCGGCGCAGCCCTGTACGAATCCATTCGCGAGGAAGTCCGGCGGCGGATTCGGACAGAGGTGTACAAGCCCGGTCAAGTCATCCCCTCTGCTGCCGCGCTCGCCGATGAATTCGATGTCAGCGTTATTACCGTGAAGCGGGCGCTCAGCGACTTGCGTGCAGCGGGGCAACTGCGCGCCACCCCAGGGAAGGGCACCTTCGTGAAGGAACAGCGGCGCTTCATCCGGGAATTGGATGTGTGGATGTCCTCTTTCCAGAATGCGAAGGTCCAGGGGCTGGAGTTGTCCCTGCAGGTCATATCGGTCACGAAAGAGCCGTTGAAGGATCCGGTTTTTGCGCTGCTTGGCTCGCACGATGTGGCGCTCTACTGCATTCGGAAAGTTATCTTTGCTGACGATTTGCCGATCATGTACGACACGACCTACCTGCCGTTGAGTCTCGGCGATCACGTCATCGATGCCTGCAGCGAGCGGATGGTCTACGATGTACTTCGCGATCAGGGGCTGAAACTCGACAAAGTACGCCTTTTGATAGACGCGGCCCCCGCGTCGTTAACAGCTCAGAAGATTTTCAGCGTGCCAAACGGTTACCCCTCGTTGCGGCGCTTCTACCACCACTCGACAGATCAGCTGGACGTCTTCATCGCAGGCGTTGTCGAGTCTCCCTTCGATCGCGTTGTCTGCGCAATCAATCTGCCCGACGGCGCCGATCTGAACGACACCATTCGCTGACCGCTGCAGGTAACCCAGCCCGCTGAAAACCCATTGAGCAAGCGACCCGGGGGCGGTCTGCTGCGCGCGGCTTAGACGCGCAGTAGACCAAAGAGCGCGCTCATGGACTCTGATTTGTCGAGGGTCATTACCGCCTCAATGATCTTGTCGCCCCTCTTCTCCAGCGGGGTGTCCCGAAGGTTGTTCAGGAATTTCTCCTCCAGCATGCTGTCGCTGACCGGACGGCGCCAATGGCCCGGTGCCCAGTCGACGGTCTCGGTGAAGCTTCGTCCGTCCTTCATACGCAGGACCACCGTCGATCTGTATTTGCGCTCCGCCCAGAATGCCTCATCGGCAATGGGGTCCAGCTCGACGCGCGTTTTCTGCATCAGCGCCGCAACTGCCGGGCTTTCCATTATTTCGGGTGCGTACCAGTGACGACCCGGCTCGCGTGAGAGCAATCCCATTGCCGTAACGTATTCGATCGAAAGTTGCGCATCGATTTCAGACGCCGGCGACGGATCGGAAAACCAATCGGTGATCCGCGAAATGCACCTGACCGAGATCGATTCGATCTCGTCCGGGTCGATGTGGTGCGTGTTTGCCAGTGTTGCTGCCGCGTCGACACTCGTATGGAGAAAGGCGCAGCAAGGAAAGAATTTGATCGACAGTTCGGCGGTTCGCCATCTGCTGCCGAGTTCGGCCGACAACTGCCCGGCATCGAACTGATCGGAGCCGATAATCCTTGCGAAACCGCGTTCCAAGTCGCTCAGCATGGCGAAAGGCCCGACGATGTCGCGTCGGGCGCAGAGGGCCGCGTCGATCCCTCCGAGCGCCATCTGTCCATAATTGGCCTTGAGCGCATGGGCTGGCTTGCCATACTGGACGTACCAGATCGGCACCGACGTATTGGCAGCCGCGTGCCCGAGTGCCGAACGGAACTGGGCTTCCGTGCCACCCGATATTGTCATCGCAGCGGCGCCGGCCGCGATACCATGCCAGGCGTGATAGACGGCGAACCTCCGATAGGCTTCCGGGCTTGCCTGTGTCGCATCGTGAACGCGCAAGCCTGCTTCGTAACCCGCGACGACACCCGCGAGGAAGCGGCGCGGCGAAGCGCCAAGATGTTCCGTCATGGCGAGTGCGGCGGGAATTACTGTCGCGCTCGGATGACCCGAGGCGACGTCCTCATAGTCGAGCACATCGGAGAGCCACGATGACACTTTGCCGGCGAGGGACGGCGGCAATGACAGCGATGTGCCGGGCACGCAGCAGCCCGTACCCGATGTCCCTTCGGAATAGGCTAGCAGGATCTTCCGGCCAAGTGAGGTATCGGTGCCGGCGACGATGCAGCCGATTGTATCAAGAGCCACGCGTTTCGCCGTGTGTAGGACGGCGTCTGGAATGGTCATGCAGTCGAGGCCGGTCAGGAACCGCGCCAGCAGGCCAGCATCCCGGTGGATAGGCGCGCGCGGAAACAAAATGTCCTCGAAGGGCCCGGGCCCGGTTATGTTGTCGATGGAGGTGTTCATAGTTTCGTGCTCGCTGATGGGAGGTTCGGCATAGGTGTGCGGCTTAGGGGCGCGGTGCGCGGGTGATTAGGATACGACTGGGATCGTTTCGGGCGACAGTTCGCTCAGGAACTCGCATCCGTCCTCGGTCACGTAAACGACCTCTTCAAACTGAAATACCGCGCCGTCGCGTTCCAGTTTGGGCTCCAGATGAAGGATCATGCCCGGGCGGATCTCCGTATTGTCAACTGGAGAGATCGAAGGCGGCTCGGTGATGTCTAGACCGCCTCCATGGCCAATGCGCGAAACCTTGGAATAGCGCGCACCCAGATCAGCGTCGCGCCACATCCGCTCAAAACGGGTATAGAGCTCTGCGCAGCTCATGCCCGGCTTCACCGATGAGGCAAGCCCGATTGTGAGTCTGCGGACTTTGTCGTAGGTCTCAACCTCCCACGAGCTGGGCATGCCTGCCCGCGCGATCCGGTTGCGATCCGCCGGATAACCGCCATAGGTCGATCGGAAGTCGGTCCATATATAGTGACCCTCCACCAGCATCCGTTCAGACGGAGGCCGACCGTACGCGAAATCGCCCTTTGAAAACAGCATAGCGATAGGGGCAGCGGTTTCGGCTCCGTTGAGATAGATCTGGGCCTGAAGTTTCTGGCACAGTTCATATTCCGGTATGCCGATATATGCCGAAGCGATCACCGTATCGAAAGCTCGGTTCACGATATCGAATGAGATCCGCTTCATCTCCGCCTCAAAGCGCGATTTGATCAGGCGGACGTTCCAAAGAACATCACATGCCGAGACGACCCTGCCATCCAATGACAGATCGGCGAGGGCGTCGATCAGTTCTAAAGATCCGAGGCCTCGCGAGTCCGAGCCGTAATCGACCGCAATCCGCCGAAGACCGGGACCGGCCTGCTTGATCCAGCCGGCAATGACGTCCACCGCCTCGGGCAAATAGCCGTCGTAGTAGTGTGCAGTGAAAGACCGCTCCCTCGCCTCGACGGTCCGGGCTTCGGCAAGACTACCGAACAGCTGCAAGTCAGCCGTCGAGATCGCCGCGAGAACCGGTCGCGCGTTGTAGGTCCAGGACAAGGATTGATAGTCCGTCAGATATTGTATGTTTTGATGATCCGTCAGGACAATGACGTCGATGTTCGACCGCGCCATCTCTTCCATGACCGCTAGACGGCGGCGCTTGATTTCATCGATTGGAACCGCGGGCGCAGGCGGCAATGGGCGTAGCAGAGGCTTCTTCGAGAGCATTTTCATCGGTACGTTCTTTTCATCCCAGTTAGTGAAGAAGATGGCGCGAGCACCTGCGGCATCCTGCATCGGACGCCCCGCGGAGGCTCAAGTTCGGATTTCGATTGTCCCCGCCATTCCTGCCATTCAGCTTTGCGTGCCGCGCAGAATTACCGGACGGGCTGAGGCTGCCGCGCATCGTGGACACAGCTTTCGCTCCCCCACTTTTGGTGCCGCGGCGCCGAAATCGCCCCCTTGTACAAGACTGCATTTGGCCAGCATCGATAGAGTTGACAGATTGGGTATACCTGGTCTAGCATGGCGATGCAACAAACAACTGAGCTGACGGAACAGGAGGTCTAGATGGGTTTCATCGTCAGGGGCGCGATACCGCGCGCCGGGTACTTGCGAGTTCTCACAGGGGCCGCCGTTTTGGCCCTTGGGGCAGTCGTTGCGACAGTCGCGCAAGCTCAATCGACGCTCGATCGCGTGGTTAAGGAAGGCAAGATCTCGATCGGAATTCACAACGCCGTTCCGTGGGGCTTTCGGGATGAGGGCGGGCAGGTGACGGGTTTCAGCCCCGATCTGGTCCACGAGGCCTTCGCGCCGATGGGCGTGACGGAAATCGAGTTCGTCATCTCGGATTTTGGCGCCTTGATCCCCGGCCTCACCGCAGGCCGCTTCGACGCGATCGCCTCCGGGCTCTACATCACACCGGAACGCTGCAAGGCAGTTGCGTTCAGCGACCCCGATCTCAGCCTGAAGGACGCAGTTCTGGTCTTGGCCGGGAATCCGAAGAACATCAACAGCTACAAGGATTTCGTGGAAAATCCCGATCTGACGATCGGGGTCGGTCGCGGCAGCACGACCGTGAAAAATGTTCTCGATGCCGGCGTGCCTGAGGTGCAGCTGCAACAGTATCAGGATATCCAATCGAACATCGCAGCCCTGATCGCCGGCCGGATTGATGCTGCGGGATTTTCGGCGCCAACGGTAATTGGCCTGGCGGCTGACCCCAACCTCACCGCTGTCGAGCGCGCGGTGCCATTCGAGGGTTATGTTCAGCCGAACAGCCTGGAGCGGTCAGGTTATTCGGCGATTGCGTTTCGCCTCGAGGACACAGCTTTGCGGGATGCCTACAACGCGCGGCTGACCGAGATGAAAGCGGATGGAACTGTCGCCAAGATCATGGCCAAGTACGGTTTTACCGATGCCGAGAAGGCGCCTGAATTGACCCAAGCAGATATCTGCGCCGGCCAAAGCTAAGAACCTCTGGAGCCGGCGGCTCGCTCCCCTTGCCGCCGGTTGCCGTGTTCCGTCGAAATCACATTGCCGGTTGTGGCGGCGCAGACGCGGGCCGCCGCATATTCTCCTTCCAGAACATGCCGGCTGACAAAACATGAAGGAGTTCGGATTGCTCGTCCATGACACCCAGTCCAAAATCATCGGCCTGTCCTGCCTGCGCTGCAACACGCTCTACCCGGCCGATTTGCCAATCGATTCGACCGGGTGCCCCGCATGCCGCGCCGTTGCGCCATCAAATTTCGAGGTGGTCTATGCCGAAGCGGCGATTGCCAAGCGGGTGTTGCCCCGGCTCAGGGTTGGCGGAGGGTTTTCGTCCTTTGCGGATTTCCTGCCCGTCGATGCGGCGGATTTGGTCTCGCTGGCAGAGGGCAGTACCCCCCTGATCGACGTCCCAGCGATTGCAGGGGCGATGGGGCTTGGCGCGTTGCAGATCAAGGACGAAAGCCGCAATCCGACATGGTCGCACAAAGACCGCTTCTCGGCGGTGGCCGTCTCGTATGCGAGAAAGCAGGGTCACGGTTTTGTCGCCACCGCGTCCTCTGGCAATGCGGGTGCATCCCTGGCTGCCTATGCAGCCAAGGCCGGAATGGACTGCCTTGTCCTGACTTTCGAAGGTGCCGCAGCGCCGCTGGTTGAACAGATCCGGCGCTACGGCGCGATTGTCGTGGAACTCAAGGACAAGGCGCAACGCTGGACGATACTTGCCGAGGGGCAACGCCGCTTCGGCTGGTTCGTTACTTCGCCATTCTCGGCCCCTGTCGTCGGCAGCAATCCCTACGGCATGGAGGGCTACAAGACCATTGCCTACGAAATTGCCATTCAATCTGATGACATTCCCGAATGGGTCATCGTCCCGACCGCGTATGGCGATCTTCTGCGTGGCATCTGGAAAGGCTTCAAAGACCTTCATGAAGCGGGATGCATCTCGCGGTTGCCAAAAGTTGCGGCCGCCGAAGTCCTTGGTTCCTTGTCCAGGACTATAAGCAGCGGATCTGATGCAGTTTGGCTGATGGAGGGAGCAGAGCCGTCGCAGGCAATGTCGATCGGCGTTCTGCAGGGAACCTATCAATCACTGGTCTCCATCCGGGAGTCCGGCGGAACCGTTGAATGTATCGACGACACGGCACTTTGGGCAGCGCAGGCGCAACTTGCGCGGCATGAGGGTATCTTCGGGGAACTCTCAGGCGTCGCAGCCATCGCCGCCGCGCAGCGAATGCGCCAGAAAGGCGTGATCGGCTCAGACGACAAGGTCGTCTGCCTCATGACGGCGAGCGGCCTCAAGGATATCGACCAGATGCCTCCGGCAAGGCCGAGCCAATACCGGATTGAAGGTCGTTTTGAAGAGGTCGCGAAAATCCTCACCAACGAGCTGGGCACGTCTTCAGTCGACAGGTGATCGGATAGTCCGCTGGGCATGGTGCAGCAGGGCCGACCTTGGGAGAGAGCTGAGGCCTGACCAGGCGCAACCCTTTTGCCGAACTTGCGAGGCATGGCGTGACCTGCGGTGCAGTTTTGGCTTGCGCCGAATAGAGCAACGTCGTTCCTGAACTCGACGCCTTTTGATGAAGAAGGGCGAGTGATTCATGCTGTTGAGCTTGCGCCATTCTTGAATCCGGCCGCCTCCATGCCGCCGGCATAACAGTCGCACACGTATGGTCTACGACCAGTCTCGAATTCAAAGACGTCCGCCAGCTGCGCATTTGAATCGGGGCGCAAAACTCACCCCTGCCGCAGCGTACGATTTGTCTTTAGCCCTTCGTGCGGCAGAAAGCTCGCGTCACGACCGTTGGGCAGCCGCAGGCTTCGCGCGGGCACTGCTGGACGTGGATGGGCTACCCGATACCCGATCCGGCAGACTTCACACGCCGTAGCGAAACGGAAGACTGGATGGACGCGATACCAGGGATCTTCGTCAGCGTCCCAGTCAGGAACGTTTCATACTCCTTCAACCCGGGTGTCAGGACGCGAAGGAGGTAATCGTTGTCGCCCGTCATGAGCCAGCAGTCGACAACTTCGGGATGCTTCTTGATCTCGGTCTCGAATGCGACGAGCGCGGAATCGATTTGGCGCTCCAGCTTCACCGACATGAAGATTGCAACTGGCAAGCCCAGCTTTTCGTCGTCGAGCGTCGCAGAGTAGCCCGTGATGATCCCCTCGGATTCCAATCGGCGCAGGCGCCGCAGGCAAGGGGACGGGCTAAGGCCCACCTTTTCGCTCAGCTCCTGGTTCGTCAGCCGGGCATTGGCCTGCAATTCGCGCAGGATCTTCCGGTCCGTCGCATCAAGATTGGCAGATGTCACTTGAAATCCGATCACATTCTAGAATTTTCTGCCGCACAAATGCCAAAGCGGGGAGGCAATAGCAAGGAAATAGCGCCAAAGGTTCGATAGATTGCCACGAAACGTACCGCAGCAAGAGAACCCGCGAAATGGCCAGGGCAACCCGTGACCTCAAAATACTCCGCCAACTAGAAAAGAAGAGCCTCTGGCTCGCTTGCTGGATGATCGACCAAGCGAACCGACGCGAGAAGGTGGATGGCGTCAAGGTCGGTGGTCATCAGGCGTCGTCAGCCTCGATGGTGTCATTGATGACGGCGCTCTATTTCGACGTGTTGCAGCCGCAGGACCGTGTGGCAGTCAAGCCTCACGCTTCACCGGTCTTCCATGCGATCCAATATCTGATGGGCAATCAGACGCTGGAAAAACTCGAGAACTTTCGCGGCTATCACGGCGCCCAGTCCTATCCTAGCCGCACCAAGGATGTGGACGATGTCGATTTCTCGACCGGCTCCGTCGGGCTCGGTGTCGGGATCACGCCTTTTGCATCATTGATCCAAGACTACATCGTCGCGAAGGGCTGGAGCGCCACCGGCGATAGACCTGGCCGGATGATTGCGCTGGTCGGCGACGCCGAACTCGATGAGGGTAACGTCTATGAGGCACTGCAGGAAGGCTGGAAGCAGAATCTGCGCAATTGCTGGTGGATCATCGACTACAACCGCCAGAGCCTCGATGGCGTGGTCCGCGAGGGCCTCTACGATCGCATAGAGACGGTGTTCAAGGCGTTCGGCTGGGATGTCGTCACGCTCAAATACGGCGCGTTGCAGCGTGCTGCCTTCGAAGAACCTGGCGGCGAGGCGCTCAAGGAATGGATCGACACCTGCTCGAACCAGCTCTATTCGGCGCTGTTGTTCCAGGGCGGTGCTGCTTGGCGCAAGCGCCTGCTCGACGATCTTGGTGACCAGGGCAAGGTGAGTGCGCTGATCGATCGGCGCTCCGATGAGGAGCTGTCGGGGCTGATGAACAACCTCGGCGGGCACTGCCTCGAGACGCTGAGCGAAACCTTCAACGGAATTGAGCACGACCGCCCGACAGCCTTCATCGCCTACACCGTAAAGGGATACGGTACGCCGCTTGCAGGCCACAAAGACAACCATTCCGGGCTGATGACCTCTGCACAGATACTGGCCTTTCAGGAACAGATGAAGGTCCGGCCGGGCCATGAATGGGATCGGTTCGAGGGGCTGGACGGGCCGGCCTCAGAGATGCAGGCCTTCCTCGATTCCGTACCGTTTTTCGCAAAAGGCCGCCGACGCCATCGGGCGGAGCGCATCGAGGTCCCGCAGACCGTTGCTGTCAGCCCGGCCGCGGTGCGGGACGAGATTTCGACCCAGGCCGCCTTCGGCCGTATTCTCGACGCGATCGGCAAATCCGACAGCGAACTCGCCGCCCGCATCGTCACGACGTCACCTGACGTGACGGTTTCGACCAATCTTGGCCCGTGGGTCAACCGCCGCCAACTCTTCGCGCGTCGGGAGCTTGCCGACCTCTTTCGCGACCAGCGCATTCCGAGCGCGCAGAAGTGGGATTTCTCGCCCAAAGGGCAGCATATCGAGCTCGGGATCGCCGAGATGAACCTGTTCCTGCTGTTGGGCGCGGCGGGGCTTTCCCATTCCCTGTTTGGCGAGCGGCTGCTGCCCATTGGTACGCTCTATGATCCCTTTGTGTCGCGCGGCCTCGATGCTTTGAACTACGCCTGTTACCAGGACGCACGCTTCATGGTCGTCGGCACGCCGTCTGGCGTCTCGCTTTCGAGTGAGGGCGGCGCGCACCAGTCGATCGCTCAGCCGCTAATCGGCATGAGCCAGGACGGGCTGGCGAGCTTTGAGCCGGCCTTCGCCGACGAACTCGCTATCATCATGGGCTGGGCATTCGATTACCTGCAGCGCGACGGGGAGGGCGATCCGGATGAGCGCACCTGGCTACGCGACGAGACTGGCGGCTCGGTTTACCTTCGCCTCAGTACCCGTCAGATTGAGCAGCCGGGCCGCAAGCCCAACCCACATTTCGCCCAGGAGGTGATCGACGGAGCGACCTGGCTGAAGGAACCCGGAGCCAATGCCGATCTCATCATCGCCTATCAGGGGACGGTCGCGACGGAGGCCATCGCAGCTGCGGGGATGCTAGCCGACCGGCGACGCGACATCGGTGTCTTGTCCATCACGTCGGCCGATCGCCTTAACGCCGGCTGGCAAGCCGCCCAGCGCGAACGTGCCCGCGGCAACCTGCATGCATTGAGCCATGCTGAGCGCCTGCTTGGCAAGTTGCCTCGCCATTGCAGAATCGTCACCGTCATCGATGGCCACCCGGCGACGCTTTCATGGCTGGGTGGGGTAATGGGTCACAAAACGGTCAGCCTCGGAGTGGAGCATTTCGGCCAGACGGGCACGGTGAGCGATCTTTATGAGCACTACGGGATCGACGTGACATCTATCGCCGAGACTGCGGCCAGTTTGACGAGTGGTAGGGAATACGCTGCTACAATGAAAGGTCTCTAACTGTGGCGGCGATGTCGATCACGCTTCACCCTCCGGTTCGATGCCCTCGTCGAGCTCGTCATGGCGTGGGCCGCGATTGCCTCTCAGGATAGACGTTAGCGGGGGGCACTGCTCTTCACCGTCGGCCATCGTTGCCCGCAAGCCGGCAAAGGTCTGGTCGCGATAGGTACGGACAGTCTTTTCGGAACGACCTAAAGGCATTGGCGATGGTTATGACGTTTGGCTCCTTCGAGTTGATGGAGAAGCCGTCCACCAATTCGCTCGATGCGTGTTGCATAAGATTGCAGTGTGGAACTGCGGCGGCGTGACTTCGGAGCAACCTGCGATGCCAGGCTGGGGGCATGCCAACCTTGCGCATTGTCCTTCTGGCGCTCACGTGGCTTTTCCGCTCTAGGCTATTTGCTCCTTAGTCGTTGGTACTCATGAACAGCATCGCACGAGCAGCGTTTCGCCGAGGCTCTGCGCTCGCTCGAAAGCCGCGGCGCTCTGGCGGAAGACGACTGGACCCCGCTTGAGGCGAACTTGCTGGAAAAACTGTCTTGAGCCCGGCGTGTCTTCGCGGCCGTCGCGCCTCCACCGAACTCCTTTACGCCAGCCGTTTCGGCCGAGAGAGGGGAGGAAAAGGAATTGCGCGCGATGGCGCAAGCATCCTCACCGATCCGGCAGACGGCGCGCACATGTTCGGCTTCCATCCAACTTCCTCGCCTTATCGGCCCGAAGCTGACCGCTCGGAACCGATGGTGGTGTTTGAATGATAAGAACTGCACGATCTGCGGCTGGTGACAGAATCTGTCATTAGCCTGTGGAAACAGTTCACGTTCCCCGACGATGCTTAAATCTTCATGTTCAAGGTGCTCTCCGCTTGCCTCGAAGGCGGTTATGGGCGCCTCATCCAAGTGGCTCGACTCGAACCGTCTTGCCTTCCTTGGCCGACTTCAAGGCGGCGTCGGCGAGCGTCAACGCCACTAGCCTGTCATGGCCGCTGGGCGACGGCTTCTCGCGGGAATTCACGGCTGAGATAAAGCTCGCGATCTCGTTGGCGTAGGCGTCAAGGTAGCGGGTCATGAAAAGTCGTGCAGCGGCGGGCGGGTATAGCCCT
>NZ_JAAKZF010000004.1 GCF_011045125.1 Allomesorhizobium camelthorni
GGCAAGTGAATTCAATAGCTTAACGAACAGTGTTCGCTATCCGTTCACCTCCAACTGTTCAAGTTGGGTCAAGGCTGCCTATCGTCCTTAGCAATACGGCGGTGCAGATGCTTTGGCGGCATCTGCACCGAGCAGAAGCAAGGGCTGCACCAGGTGCTGACGTGCCATGCCCGCGACTGCCGGCCTTTTGCGGCAGGCGTTATGCCGAGGCTGAAGAAGCTGCTCGCGCTGACACAACGACCTCGCGGCGATCTGCCGATCTACTAACGCTGGACGGCACAGATTCGGAAGGGCGGCGACTCAGTTGATTCAAAACAGCTCCGTGCCGCCGCACGGAGCTGGGCAATACCGGCGCGAGCGGCTTCGCACTTCATGAAGACTGTACGGCCGCCGATGACAGCTGGAACGAAGTGCGGAAGGGAGTTTCTTCGGCCACTCCAGAGTCACCCCGCACTCAAGCCGCCGCTCACCTTCGGAAACACTTTATCAGAAATCGAGGAAGAACAATGAAAACCGCAGGAAACACGATTCTCATCACGGGCGGAGGGTCCGGCATCGGCCGCGAACTGGCGGCGCGCTTCCACGCGCTCGGGAACACGGTGATTGTCGCCGGTCGGCGTAAAGAGGTGCTCGAGCAAACGATCGCCGGCCGCGAAGGTATGCTCGCGATCACACTGGACATGGAGGATCCGGAAGCGATTACCGCGTGCGCCGGGCAGCTCCTCGCCGATTATCCGTCGCTGAATGTGCTGATCAACAATGCCGGCATCATGCGCCGGGAGGATTTGACCAGGACCCGTGACTTGCACAATGCCGAAAAGACGATTGTCACAAATCTCCTGGGGCCGATCCGCCTCACGAATGCGTTGATCGATCATTTCGCGCGCCAGCCAGATGCCGCGGTCGTCAATGTGACGTCGGGCTTGGCATTCGTGCCGCTGAGCGGAACGCCGACCTATTGCGCGAGCAAGGCGGCGCTCCATTCCTATACGCTCTCGTTGCGTGAGCAGCTCAAAGGCAAGGTCGAGGTGATTGAACTCGCGCCTCCGGGGGTTCGAACCGAGCTCGAGCCCGGCCAGTCGAACCGCGAGGGGTTTATGGCCCTCGACGAGTTCATTGAAGAGACAATGACACTGTTCGGCGAGAAGCCAACCCCTGCGGAGATACTCGTGCAACAAGTGGGCTTCCTGCGCTGGGCGGAGAGAAATGGTCACTTCGACCAAGCCATCGAAATCGTCGCCGCTCATTGACAGGCGCCCACGTCGCCGGGTTTCCAAATCGCGCTGCAATGGGCGGTCCGCCCCTCGTCAACGACCCGCCTGTTAATGTACACCTTCAATCGCGCGTTCTCTGGCGTTTCAGTGTGACAGCCAGCTACGCTGCGGTTGCAGCGTAGCGCCAGGGTAGCAGTTCGTCGAGACGGGTCTCTCCGTCGCGATTGGCGCGAAGGAGAGGACATATGAACGCGAATGAGTATCTGCAACGCAGCACGCTTTGGGTGACTGCTCACCACCCTTAGCCGAAGTACGTGTCGAGCCACTAATGCCCAGACGCCATCCGACTTGAAGTCGCGCTACAGCAACCGCCCCAAAAACTCATCCACCTCATGCCCCGGCTTGAAATTGCCGATGCGCTTGATCTCCCACTGCAGCCTTATGCCGGAGTGTTCGAGCACCCGCGCTCGCACGGTTTCACCAAGAAATTCAAGGTCGTAGCCGGTCGCGTTGCCAGTGTTGATCATGAAGTTGCAATGCATCGGCGACATCTGCGCCCCGCCGATCATCAGCCCGCGGCAGCCTGCCTTGTCGATCTCCTTCCAGGCAGACGTGCCTTCCGGATTCTTGAAGGTCGAGCCGCCGGTCTTCTCGCGGATCGGCTGCACCGTCTCGCGATGGTGCTGCACGGCGTCCATGTCGGCCTTTATCTTTGCCTTGTCTTCCGGATAGCCCTCGAACAGCGCCGAGGTGAAGATCAGTTCGGCGGGCGCGGAGGAATGGCGGTAGGCGTAGCCCATCTCGGCGTTGGTCAGCGTGTGAACCTTGCCCTTGCGGTCGAGCGCCCTGACCTCCACCACCCGCTCGCGCGTTTCAACACCGTTGGCGCCGGCGTTCATGCGCAACGCCCCGCCGATCGCGCCGGGAATGCCGTGGAAGAAATGGAAGCCGCCTATGCCGGCTTCGAGCGCGACGGCCGCCACCCGCTTGTCGGGCGTGGCGGCGCCTGCCCGTATCTGCGTCTTCGAGATTGCCTCGGCCTCACCAAAGCCCTTGGCCGAAAGCCTGATGACGAAGCCCGGAATGCCACCCTCGCGCACCAAAAGGTTCGAGCCGATGCCGACGACAGTCAGCGGAATTTCGGCTGGAACGGCTTTCAGGAAGGCGGCGAGATCCTTCTCGTCGGCAGGCTGGAACAACGCGTCCGCAATGCCGCCGGCGCGGAACCAGGTGATCTTGTCCATCTCGGCATTGGGCGTGATGCGGCCCCGGATCCCGGCGAGCCGGTCGCCGAGCCTGGCCAGCAGCGCCTCGCCGCGGTTCATGCCGCTTCCCCGCCGAGTTCCTTCGGCAGCGCATAGGCCCATTGGGTGATGTTGCCGGCGCCAAGGAAGATAACGAAGTCGCCTGGCCTGGCTATGTCGCGCACGATCGGTGCGACCGCCGCAGCACCCTCTACGAAGCGCGCGTCGCGATGTCCGCCGGCGCGGATGCGGCTGACCAGCGCGTCGGAGCTGACGCCGTCTATGGCGTCCTCGCCCGCCGCATAGACCGGCGCCACCATCACCGTATCGGCATCGTTGAAGCAGGCGGAAAAGTCGTCGAACAGGTCGCGCAATCTGGTGAAGCGATGTGGCTGCGCTATCGCGATGACGCGGCCGCCGGTGGCGTCGCGCGCCGCCCTGAGCACCGCCTTGATCTCGACCGGATGGTGGCCGTAATCGTCGAATATCTGCACGCCGTTCCACGAACCCGTGCGCGTGAAGCGGCGCTTGACGCCGCCGAAGGATGAAAGGCCGCGCTTGATCGCCTCGGCGGAGAGGCCGAGTTCATGCGCCACCGCGATCGCCGCCGTGGCGTTGGCCACATTGTGGCGGCCGGGCATGGGCAGGCGCAGATCGCCGATCGTCTCCTCCGCGCCGGTCTTGCGGTTACGGATGATCACGTCGAACTCCGACACCGCGCCGTCCATGCGATGGCGCGCGAAACGCACGTCGGCCTGGGCGTTCTCGCCATAAGTGATGACGCGGCGGTCTTCGATGCGCGACACCAGCGCCTGCACTTCCGGATGGTCCGTGCACATCACGCCGAAGCCGTAGAAAGGCACGTTCTCGACGAACTGGCGAAAGGCCTCGCGCACCTTGTCGAACGTTCCATAATGGTCGAGATGCTCGGGGTCGATATTGGTGACGACCGCGATGTCGGCCGGCAGCTTCAGGAAGGTGCCGTCGCTCTCGTCGGCCTCCACCACCATCCACTCGCCCTCGCCCATGCGCGCATTGGTGCCGTAGGCATTGATGATGCCGCCATTGACGACGGTCGGGTCGAGCCCGCCGGCGTCAAGCAGCGTCGCCACCATGGAAGTCGTCGTTGTCTTGCCATGCGTGCCGCCTATCGCCACCGCCTGCCGGAAGCGCATCAGTTCGGCGAGCATCTCGGCACGCCGAACGATCGGAAGCAGCTTTTCACGCGCCGCCATCAGTTCGGGATTGGATTTCTTGATCGCCGTGGAAACGACCACCACCTCGGCGTCGCCCACATTTTCGGCGCGATGGCCGACGAAGCACTCTATGCCCTTGTCACGCAGCCTCTGCACGTTGGCGCTTTCGGCCTGGTCGGAGCCCTGCACGCGATAACCGAGATTGTGCAGCACCTCGGCAATGCCGCTCATGCCGATGCCGCCAATTCCGATGAAGTGGACGAGGCCGATCGTCTGCGGCATCTTCATGGCCGCGCTCCCTTTTTTAATTCAGCTACCGCTTTGCCCGACGCAATAGCCTCTGTCAGGTCGGCGAGCAACCGCGCCGCGTCCGGCCTGCCTGCCAGCTTGGCGGCCGCCGCCATCGAGCCGAGCTTGCCCGGGTTCTCCATAAGCCCGCCAACTAGCGACATCAGCGCCTTTGTCGACAGCGTCGATTGCGGGTGCACCTGCGCGCCACCGGCAGCCGCGAGCGCTGCGGCGTTCGCCGCCTGGTCGTGGTCCAGCGCATGCGGATATGGAACCAGCAGCGCCGGCCGGCCTATCACCGCGATCTCCGAAACCGTCGACGCGCCGGATCGCGATATCACCAGATGCGCCGCCGCCATCCTTGCAGCCATATCGGTGAAGAACGGCAGAACGTCGGCCTCGACGCCGATCTCGTGATAAGCAGAGCGCACGCGCGCAACGTCCTCGGCGCGCGCCTGCTGCGTCACCTTCAGCCGGCTGCGCTGACTTGCGGGAAGCGCCGCGATGGCCGGCGGCACCGCCTCGGAAAAGAACTGCGCGCCCTGGCTGCCGCCGAACACCAGCAGCCTGAACGGCGCGAAAGGGCCGGAGGGAGCATAGGGCGTCTTCGCCGCCTCGATGACCGCCGGGCGCACCGGATTTCCGGTGATCACGATCTTGGCGCCGGCGCCGCCCGCGCTCTCGCTCAGGAAGCCGCCGGCGATGGCGTCGACGCGGGCGGCGAGCGCCTTGTTGGCGCGGCCCATCACCGCATTCTGCTCGTGGATTATCGTCGGTACGCGCCGCCGTGTCGCCGCATAGAGCGGCGGCAGCGTCGGATAACCGCCGAAGCCGACCACCACGGCGGGCTGGATCTTGCGGATCACTTCCGAGGCCTGCCTGACGCCGCGCCAGATGGTCCAGAAGGCGCCGGCAAGCGCCAGCGGATTGCGCGAGCCGAAAGTGGCCGAGGCGACAGGATGGATGTGCGCCGCCGGAAAATGCCCGGCGTAGCGCTCCGCGCGCTCGTCGGTCGCCAGATCGATCCGCCAGCCGCGCTCGATCAGCTCGTGCGCCAGAGCTTCCGCAGGAAACAGATGGCCGCCGGTGCCACCGGCGGCGAGAAGGATCGTGCCCTTGGCCATTCTATTCCGCCGGCGCGGGCCGCCGCGAGAGCTCGGGGAAACCCAGCTGCTTGCGTTTCTCCGGCTTCTTGCGCGTCAGCGCCAGCACCATGCCCATCGAAATGGCGATGGCGATCAGCGACGAGCCGCCATAGGAAATGAACGGCAAGGTCATGCCCTTGGCCGGCATCATCTGCAAATTCACGCCCATATTGATGATCGACTGGAAGCCGAAAACGACGACCAGCCCGGCCACCGCATAGCGGGTGAAGTCGTCATGCTCCTTCAGCGCCGTGTTCAGCCCGCGCAGCACGATGAAAGCGAAGATGCCGAGGATGAGGAAGCAGAGCACGATGCCGAACTCCTCGCCGGCGACGGCGAAGACGAAATCTGCGTGGCTGTCGGGGATGACGCGCTTGATCGTGCCCTCGCCCGGTCCGACGCCGAACCAGCCGCCCTGCACGACCGCCTCGCGGCCCATGTCGACCTGGAACGTGTCGCCCTCGCCGGTCAGGAAGCGGTCGATGCGGCCCGCCACGTGTGGGAAAATTGTGTAGGCGCTGATCGCACCGGCGGCCCCGATCGCGCCGATCACGACGATCCACAGCCAGGGCATGCCGGCCATGAAGAACATCACGCCCCAGGTGCCGACGACGAGGATGGTCTGGCCGAGATCGGGCTGGGCAACCAGCAGCGCCATCACCAGCCCGAGCAGGATCACAGCGAACAGATTGCCGGGAATGTCGGGTTGACGCGCATGCTCGGCAAACAGCCACGCACAGACGATGACGAAGCCGGGCTTCATGAATTCGGATGGCTGGATCGACATGCCGAAGAGCGAGATCCAGCGATGCGCGCCCTTCACCTCGACGCCGATATAGAGCACCGCGACCATCAGCAGGAGCGAACCGCACAGCATTACCAGCGCCAGCCGCCGCACCTCTCTCGCCTCGAGGAACGATACCGAGATCATCGCCACCAGAGCCGGGATCATGAAGACGATCTGCCGTGTCGCGAAATGGAAGCTGCCGAGGCCGATGCGCTCGGCCACCGCCGGGCTCGCCGCAAACGACAGGATGATCCCCAGTCCCATCAGCGACAGGAAGGCCGCAAGGAACCAGCGATCAACCGTCCACCACCATGTCGCGACAGGGCTCCTGTCCAGCCGGCTAGCCATCAGTTCAGTCCTCCGATAGGTCTGACACCCTCGATAGCATTCACAGCTTGCCTGAAGGCTTCGCCGCGAATCTCGAAATTCTTGAACTGGTCGAAACTGGCGCAGGCCGGCGACAGGAGAACCACCGCCTCGCCGGCATCGTCCAGCGCCGCGTCGCGCGCCGCATGCTCCACGGCCGCAGCCAGTGTGCCCGAGATTTCGTAAGGCACCGCCTCGCCGAGCGTGGCGGAGAAAGCCGGGGCAGCCTCGCCGATCAGATAGGCCTTGGCGACGCGCGGGAAGAATGAGCGCAGCGGCTCGATGCCGCCCTCCTTCGGCAACCCGCCAGCAATCCAGTAGATGCGCGGGAAGCTCGACAACGCGGGCGCCGCGGCATCGGCATTGGTAGCCTTGGAATCGTTGACGAAAAGCACATGGCCTTTACAGGCAACCTGCTCCATGCGGTGCGCCAGCCCGGGAAAGCTTTCGAGCCCGGATTGTATCTCGCCGAGTTCGAGTCCGACCCTCACGCACGCCGCGACCGCGGCCAGCGCGTTCTGCGCATTGTGCTGGCCGCGCAGCGAACCAATGCGTTCGAGAAAAGCGATCCGGCTGTAGCGTCCGTCTTTGGCTTCCATAAGATCGGTGCCGTCAGCGAAATAGCCGTCGGTCAGCGGCAACCGCTTGGATATCCGCACGACGTCCTTGCCAACCAGTTCCAGCCGGTCGGCGATCTGAGCGCAATAGATGTCGTCAACGCCGATGATCGCCGTATCGCTGCCCGAGACCAGCCGCTCCTTGATTGAGGCGTAATGCTGCATCGTGCCGTGGCGGTCGAGGTGGTCGGGCGTCAGGTTGAGCAATATGCCGGCCGTCGGATTGATCGAGGGACCGAGATCGATCTGATAGGACGAGCACTCGACGACATAGTGGCGGTCAGGCTTCGGCGGATCGAGCGTCATCACCGCGCGGCCGATATTGCCGCCCATCTGAGTGTCGCGCCCGGCGGATTTCAGGATATGCGCGGTCAGCGCCGTGGTCGTCGATTTGCCGTTGGTGCCGGTGATGGCGATGAACGGCGCGTCCGGGGCGCGGGCCATTCGCTCGCGCGAAAACAGCTCGATATCGCCGATCACCTCCACGCCCGCGCCACGCGCCAGTTCCACGGCCCAATGCGGCTTTGGATGCGTCAGCGGCACGCCGGGCGATAGCACGAAGGAAGAAAATCCCCGCCATTCGGCGGAGCGCAGATCGCCGGTGGCGATCGAATGCGAATTGGCCTTTGCCACGCTTTGTGGATTGTCATCCCACGCCAGCACTTCCGCTCCGCCCTCGATCAAGGCGAGCGCCGTCGCTATCCCAGAACCGCCTAGCCCGAAGAGTGCGACACGCTTTCCACTGAACGACCGCGCTGGAATCATTGCGTATCCCTATCGCAGCTTTAGAGTCGAGAGCCCGACCAGCGCCAGGATGACGGCGATGATCCAGAAGCGGATCACCACCTGGCTTTCCGTCCAGCCGAGCTTTTCGAAATGATGATGGATGGGCGCCATCAGGAACACGCGCCGGCCGGTCATCTTGAAGAAGCCGACCTGAATGATAACCGAAAGCGCCTCCATAACGAACAGGCCGCCGATGATGGCCAGGACTATTTCGTGCTTGGTGGCGACCGCGATGGTGCCGATCAGCCCGCCGAGCGCCAGCGAGCCGGTGTCGCCCATGAAGATCGCCGCCGGCGGCGCGTTGAACCATAGGAAGCCGAGCCCCGCGCCGATCACCGCGCCGAGGATGACCGCCAGTTCGCCGGTTCCCGGCACGAAGTGGATCTGCAGATATTCGGCGAATACCGCATTGCCCGAGAGGTAGGCGATGACGCCGAACGAGGCGGCGGCGATCATGATCGGCACGATCGCCAGCCCGTCCAGCCCGTCGGTCAGGTTGACGGCATTGCCTGCGCCCACGATCACGAAGCAGGCGAACGGAATGAAGAACCAGCCGAGATTGATCAGGAAATCCTTAATGAAAGGAAAGGTCAGCGACGACGAGAACGGCTCCTGTCCATTGTGCATGATCGCCCAGGCGGCGATCGCGGCGATCAGGAATTCGATGCCAAGCCGCGCCTTGCCGGAAAATCCGAGATGCGACTGCTTGGTCACCTTCAGATAGTCGTCGTAGAGCCCGATCGTGCCGAAGCCCAGCGTCACCAGCAGCACCACCCAGACATAGACGCTGGTTATGTTGGCCCACAGCAGCGACGAGCCGACAATGCCCGAAATGATCATCAGCCCGCCCATTGTCGGCGTGCCGGCCTTCTTGAAATGCGTCTGCGGCCCGTCGGCGCGGATCGGCTGGCCCTTGCCTTGGCGGATGCGCAGCGAATTGATGATCATCGGTCCGAAGATGAAGACGATCAGCGCCGCTGTGATCAGTGCTCCACCCGTTCGGAACGTGATATAGCGGAATATGTTGAAGACCGAGACCTGGTCCGCAAAATTGACAAGCAGTGTTAACATGCGTCCCCCGGATACTGCGCTCAGCCTGGCATCGCGCGTCCGGCGTCCGCCGGAAATTGTTTGATCATTGCATCGACCAGCCTGGCGAAGCCGATGCCCTTTGATGATTTGACCATGACTACGTCGCCCGGGCGGATCTTCTCGAACACCACCGGCCTGAGTTCGTCGGCGCTGACGCGGTATTCGCTCGGGATCGCATCCGGAAGCGCTTCGGCGAGCGCCTTCATGTCCGGCCCACCCATCAGCACCAGATCGATGCCGGCGCCTGCAATGGGTTCCGCAAGCGCGGCATGCAGCTTGGCGGAATGGCTACCGAGTTCCAGCATATCGCCCAGCACCGCAACGCGCCTTCCCTTGCCGGAGATCGGCGTAGCAGCGAGAAGATCGATCGCCGCCTTCATCGACACGGGATTGGCATTGTAGCTCTCGTCGATCAGCGCGAACGGGCCGTCCGGGTGCTGGAGCGTATGCCTCTTGCCGCGCCCGCTTTCGGCCGTAAGGCTGCCGAGTGCAGCGGCGACTTTGCCCAGGTCTGCACCGACCAATCGCGCCGCGCCCAGCACGGCGAGCGCATTCTGCACGATATGCCTGCCCGGCGCGCCGATTTCGGCCGTGGTCTCCTTGCCGCCGATCTTGGCCGCTATGGTCGAACGGTCGGCGAAGAGTTCATGCCGCATCAGCTTGAAGTGGGCACGCGCGTTCTCGCCGAAGCCGACGATATGGGCCACGCCCGCGTCGCGCGCCAGCTTTTCCAGAAGCTTCCAGCGCGGGTCGTCGCGGTTTATCAGAGCATAGCCGCCCGGTTCGATGCCCTCGAATATCTCCGCCTTCGCGCGGGCGATTTCGTCGAGGTTCTTGAAGTGGCCGAGATGCGCCGGCGCGATCAGCGTGACGATGGCGACATGCGGCCGCACCATCCGCGCCAGCGGGCGGATTTCCTCCGGATGGTTCATCCCGACTTCGAAAACAGCGTAGTCGCAATCCTCCGGCATTCGGGCCAGCGTAAGCGGCACGCCCCAATGATTGTTGAACGATTTGTCCGACGCATGCACTTTCCCGACCGACGAGAGCACATGCCGGAGCGCTTCCTTGGTGGTCGTCTTGCCGACCGAACCCGTCACCGCGATGATCTTGGCCTGGGTGCGCGCACGCGCCGCGATGCCGGCTTTTTCGAGGGCCGCAAGCACGTCGGGCACCACTATCATCGGCGCGGTCAGCCGCCCGAGCGCCGGCAGCTTGCCTTCCGCCACCACAAGCAGCCCAGCGCCCGCCTTGACGGCGGCCGTCGCGAAGTCATGTCCGTCCATGGCCTCGCCCTTTATGGCGAAGAACGCTTCGCCGGGCTTCAGGCTGCGGCTGTCGATGGAAATCCCGGAGACCCCTTCCGGCATCTGGCCGATGGGCCGGCCGCCCATCGCGGCCACCAGCGCGTCCGAGGTCCACAAATAGCTCATGCGGCGCGCTCCTCCAGCGCCTTGCGCACTTCCTCATGGTCGGAAAACGGGAATGTCTCCGAACCGATCGTCTGGCCCTCTTCATGGCCCTTACCGGCAATGATCAACGTATCGCCGGGATGAAGCATCGCCACCGCCTCGTGGATGGCGGCGCGCCGGTCGGGAATCTCGATCGCGCCGGGCACGGCGGCGAGTATCGCCGCCCGGATTGTTTCCGGGACTTCCGACCGCGGATTGTCATCAGTGACGATGACGACGTCGGCCAGCCGCGTCGCGATCTCGCCCATGATCGGGCGCTTGCCGCGGTCGCGATCGCCGCCGCAACCGAACACCACGATGACGCGGCCTGTCGTGAAGGGGCGCACCGAAGCAAGCACATTTTCGAGCGCATCGGGCTTGTGCGCATAGTCGACATAGACCGGAGCGCCGTTGGCAGCCGTTCCGACCAGGTCGAGCCGGCCTGGCGCGCCCTTCAGCCTTTCGAGCACAGCAAGCGCTCTGCCGATCGGTGTGCCCGTGGCAATCGCGAGGCCTGCCGCGACCAGCGCATTGTAGATCTGAAAGTCGCCCGCGAGCGGCAGGTCGATCTCGTGGATGAGGCCGTCGGCTTCCACTTCCGCACGCTGGCGGAAACGCTCGTGCTCGACCCGCTTCAACTGCAGGAAAGTTCCATGCCGCCCAACGGTCAGCACATTCAGGCCCGCCGCCCGCGCCGACGAAATCGTCGGCTCCGACCACGGATCGTCCGCGAAGATGACCGCCGGCGCATCCTTGGCCAGCAGGGACTCGAACAGCCGAAGCTTGGCGCGGTGATATTCCTCGACCGTCGGATGATAGTCCATGTGGTCGCGGCCGAGATTGGTGAAGCCGCCCGCCGCAAGCCGGACGCCGTCGAGCCGGCGCTGGTCGAGGCCGTGGCTTGAGGCTTCCATGGACACATGCATGACGCCCGAATCCGCAAGTTCGGCCAGGAGCTTGTGAAGCGCCACAGGGTCGGGCGTGGTCAGTGAGCCATACTCGTTGCGGCCGGGCGCGACCACGCCGGTCGTGCCGATGCTGGCGGCCGCGAGTCCCGTCTGCTCCCAGATTTGCCGCGTGAACGCCGCCACCGAGGTCTTGCCGCTGGTGCCGGTCACCGCAACCACCGTTTCGGGCTGCCTAGGATAAAACTTCGCCGCAAGTAGTGCGAGCGAGAGTCTCGGGTCTTCGACGCCGATCACCGGCACTGGAAGCCCGGAAAGATTGCCGCCCTTGGCAGCAATGATCGCCGCGGCGCCCCGGCTTGCGGCATCCGCCGCATAGGTCGCGCCGTCAGCTTTCGTGCCGGCGACGGCCACGAATATCATGCCGGGCTTGATCAGCCGCGAGTCCGACGACACGCCGCTGATTTCCAGTTCGCCGGACTGATCCCGTTCGACAGGCAGGATACCGGCGAGGTCCTTGAGTTTCATCGAATCCCGTTCGTCACAAACAAATGGCGCGCTCTCGCCGGCGCGCCTTGAGAATCATTGGTACGAAACCAGCGTAGCCTTACTTTCATGGCTGAATTCTGGCTTCACGCCAAGCAGGGGGGCGGAACGGCGAATTATATTGGCGACGATCGGGGCGGCATTCAGGCCGGATGTTGCGCCCATGCCCGGTTTTTCGGGTTTCGGCTCGTCGATGATGCTCAAGACGATATATTGCGGGTCGTCCATCGGAAACGCAGCAAGGAAGGCGTTGAACCGCACGCTCGACGAATAGCGGCCGTTGACGACCTTTTCGGCGGTTCCGGTCTTGCCGCCGACGCGGTAGCCGGGAACCTCGGCGCGCTTGCCTGAGCCCTTTTCCGCGTTCAGCCGGTAGAGGTAGCGCATGTCCTCGCTGGTCTTGGGCTTGATCACCTGCTCGGCGATCGCGTCGGCCTCGGCCTCCGTGCGCGGCAGGAAGGTCGGATCGATAAGCTTGCCGCCATTCATCAGCGCAGCGGCGGCGACGGCGGTCTGCAACGGCGTTGTCGACATGCCGTGGCCGAAGGCGATGGTGATCGAATGAACCTTCTTCCAGACTTTTGGTTCGCTCGGACGCGCCACTTCCGGAAGCTCGGTGTTCATCCGCTCCAGGAGCCCCATGCGGTGAAGGAATTCGCGGTGGCCTTCGATGCCGACCACGTCGGCCTCGCGCGCCGAGCCGATATTGGACGAGTAGATGAACACTTCCGGAACCGTCAGCACCCTGCCCTTGCCGTGGAAATCCCGGATCGTCTGTTTGCCGATCGTAATGGGCCGTGACGCATCGAACCGGCTTTCCAGCGTCACCTTGCCGGAATCGAGCGCCATCGCCGTGGTGAAGCTCTTGATCGTCGAGCCCATCTCGTAGGTGCCGGCCGACATGCGGTTCAGCCGGTCCTTGTCGTGCGCGTTGTAGGGATTGTTGGGATCGTAATCGGGCACGGACGCCATCGCCATGACCTCGCCGGTCTTTGCGTTGAGGACGACAGCGCCGGCTGCAATCGCGTGGTATTTCTCCATCGCGCGGGAAATTTCGTCGCGCACGATGTGCTGGACGCGAAGATCGATCGACAGCCTGACCGGTTTCAGGTCCGTGGCGACGGCGAGACCCGTAGCCTGCAGATCCGCGAGCCCCTGGTCATCAATGTATTTTTCCAGGCCCGAAATGCCCTTATTGTCGATGTTGGTCAGCCCGACAATGTGCGACGCCGTCTCGCCCCCCGGATAGAAGCGGCGCTTTTCGGTGCGGAAGCCGATGCCCGGAATTCCGAGCTGCATGATGTCGTTCTGCTGCTTGGGCGTGAGTTGGCGGCGCAACCAGACGAAGCCCGCCCCGCTCTTCAGCTTATGGTAGGTCTGCTCGACCTCGATATCGGGCAGCACCAGCGACAACTTTTCGATCACCTCGTTGGGATCGACGATGCGCCGCGGCTCGGCGAACAGCGACGCCGTCTTGATGTCGGTCGCCAGCACCTCTCCATTGCGGTCGACGATGTCGGGCCGCGATGCGGTGATCCGGCTCTCCGGCCCGGAAGGTGCTTCGGCATCCTCGAAGCCGAGATAGACGAGCCGGCCCGCGATCGTGGCGTAGATGCCGAAGAACACCGCCATGGTCATGACGACGCGGGTTCTTGCCCGTCCGCCTGTCGACTTGCGCGCCCCGTCGACGACGATCGAGGCGGTCGACGCCTCGGCTTCGGAAGCGCGCCTGCGCCAGAGCTTCATCATTGCACCACCGCTCCGGTTATCACCTTGTCGGTTTCGCTCTCAGCCATGCCGCCGAGGCGCTCCGTCGAGAAATCCTGGATTTCCATCGGACGCACCGGCAGTTCGTCGAGCCCGACGATCTGGTGCGCTTCGACCGGCTGCAGTTCCAGTTCGGCCGCGTACATCTCAGCCAGCTTCTGCAGCCGCGAGGGCTGGGTCAAAAGGCTCCAGTCGGCCTTCAGGAGATCGATCGAATCCTCCTCGAACCGGATCTGCGCCTCGATCTTGCGCACCGTCGCAAGCTGGTCTTCGGCCTCGTGCTTGGTCTTGTAGGTAAAGGCCGCGGCCGAAACCATGACGGCGATGAGCACGATGTCGCTGGTGCGGAACATGATCTACCTTTCTCCGGACTGGCGTATTTCGGGAAGCTTCGGCAGGCCGAAGATCGAAAAATCGGCGGCGCGCGACGGCGCTTGCGTCCGCACGGCTGCCCGCAGCTTGGCGGAACGGGCGCGCGGATTTGCCTCGGTTTCGGCCTCCGTCGGCGCGACGGCGCCGCCCAGCTTCCGGAATGTCGGCGCCCTCTCTTGCGTCTCGGGCAGATAGCGCGAACCGGCCGCATGGCCCGAGCGGTCTGCGATGAAGCGCTTGACGATGCGGTCTTCCAGCGAATGGAAGGTGACGACCACCAGCCGGCCGCCCGGTTTTAGCGCGCGCTCGGCCGCGAAGAGTGCTGCGGCGAGTTCGCCGAGTTCGTCGTTGACGAAGATGCGCAGCGCCTGGAACACCCTGGTCGCCGGATGGATCTTGTCCTTGGGATTGCGCCCGACATGGTCGGCGATCGCTTCGGCGAGGTCGCGCGTGCGCTCGAAGGGGCGCACCGCCCGCCGCTTCTCGATCATCCGACCAATGCGGCCTGCATGCCGCTCCTCGCCCAGAAAGCCGAAGATGCGAGCCAGGTCGCCCGCCTTGAAGCGGTTGACTACATCAGCCGCGCTCAGGCCCTCCTGCGCCATGCGCATGTCGAGCGGGCCGTCATGGCGGAACGAGAAGCCGCGTTCGGCCTGGTCGAGCTGCATGGAGGAGACGCCGATGTCGAGCACGACGCCGTCCGCATTCTGCGCATGCTCGTCGAGATGCGAGAACGGCGCCTGGACCAGCGTCAGGCGTCCACCCGATGCCTGCTCCATCGCGCGCCCGGCGGCGATCGCGTCGGGATCGCGGTCGATCCCCACGACGGATGCGCCGGCCTCCAGGACCGCTTTGGTATAGCCGCCTGCGCCGAACGTGCCGTCGACGATCAGTTCGCCGGGCTTCGGTTCCAGCGCCGCCAGCACCTCGTTCAGGAGCACAGGAATATGACGAGCCGGTCCGCCAACCGCCGGTTCGTCCCCGCCGTGGCCCGCGCTCATTCCGCACTCCCGGAGGCTTTCGCCCCCAAACCCTGCCGCAGCTTCAAAAGCCGCGCGCGCGCTTCCGCGCCATAGGCCGCCAGCCGGCCCGGCTCCCATATCTGGAAGAAATTGCCGCGGCCGACGAAGGCCACTTCCGCCGAAATACCGGTGTGTTCGCGGATGAAGTCCGGCACCGTGATGCGGCCATCCTGGTCGAGTTTCAGAAACGTTCCGTCGCCATGACAGAAGAAGGACATGTCGTCCGCCGCCTGCAGGAAGGGATCTTCCTGCGCGATCCGCTGCTCGTAGCGGTCGAGCAGGTCGAGGCCGCCAACATCCATGGCTGGAATGTCGAGCGCGCGAAGGGCGTAGAGTTCGGAATAGCCGCGCTTCTGCACCACGGAACGGAAATGCGCCGGCACGGACACCCGCCCCTTGGCGTCGATCCTGTTCACTGCATTTGACAGAAACCGGTCCATCACTCGATACAGCCGCTTCCGCCGCCGCGCCCCTTTTCATTGCTGCGTCCGCGCCATCGTCGCGCGGCCCTTCTGCGAAAATATATTGCGCTCCACGGGCTGAAAAATCGCCCCACGCAGCCGCCCCGACTGCATGTCTGACGAACGCTTTCACCGGAACCGGAACAAAGACTTGATTGTCGAGATGGGATATCATGGGGCAATATGGGCGTCAACGGGAACAGGCTTCACAACTCGTCTGCGCCGGCCCGTAAACTCGGCTTTGGCAGCTTCCCCAACTTTATCGTCCATTAAGGCTAACGAACCGTTTAGAATTCGCTCGGCGCTGCCTTCCGCCTTGCCCGGCGCCCGCCTCCGGCATAGCCTTGCAGACCGGCATCCCCGCGAAAGAACAACAACATGACCGACAATGCACAAGCGCGCGCCGCGCGCCTCATTCACCTGCGCCGCAGCGGATATTCGCTAGGCGATCCGGTTCCGTTGCCGCTCACCATGGCGGCGACTTATCACTCGCCCGGCGATGCGATCGGCTACAACCAGTATGGCCGCTTTTCCAACCCGACATGGGACGCGGTTGAAAAGGTGCTTGCCCATTTGGAAGATGCGCCTTGCGTCGCCTTCCCCTCCGGCATGGCGGCAATCGCCTCGATATTCTTCGGCTTGCTGAAGGCAGGAGATCGCGTCCTCCTGCCATCGGACGGCTATCACACAACGCGCGGCCTCGCCGATCGCTTCCTTGGAAAGCTTGGCATCGGCGTCGATGTCAGGCCGACCGCGTCCTTTCTGGACGGCGGTTTTGCAGGATATAGCCTGGTCTTCGTCGAGAGCCCTTCCAATCCGGTGCTCGATATCTGCGACATCGCGGCGGTCGCCCACGCAGTCCATGCGGCGGGCGGAATCCTCGCCGTCGACAACACCACCATGACCCCCTATGGCCAGCGTCCGCTTGACCTCGGAGCCGATATCGTCGTCGCCGCGGACACGAAGGCGCCGAACGGCCACTCCGACGCTTTGTTCGGGCATGTCGCCAGCCGCGACGCCGACATGGTCACGGCGGTCATGGACTGGCGCGAGACTTCAGGCAGTATACCGAGCCCGTTCGATGCCTGGCTTGTCCATCGCGGGCTGGAGACGCTGGAAGTGCGGTTCGATCGCATGTGCGGTTCGGCCGAGCTGATCGCGCGCCGGCTGAAAGACCATCCGGCCGTTCACGGGCTGCGCTTCCCCGGACTGGAGGGCGACCCTTCGCACAATCTCGCACGCATCCAGATGCAGCGTTTCGGCTTTCTGATCAGCTTCTCGCTGGCGTCTGCCGAACAGGCTGACGATTTCATCGCTGGCTGCGAACTGATCCAGCCGGCGACCTCGTTCGGCGGCATGCACACATCGGCCGAACGCCGCGCCTGCAGAGGTGACGCGGTCGGCCCAGGCTTCGTACGCCTCGCCATCGGCTGCGAACCGGCGGAGGAACTCTGGTCGGCGATCAAGGCCGCGCTGGATCGGCTGGCCGCATAATTTGGGATCCGTTGAGAGCGCTGCGCCTGGTGTCTCGCCACATGACGCGTTCGGTGAAACGCGTTAGAATATCGCTATGCACCGCGCAGAGATCATACATCGCCTTCGATTGGTTGAGCCAAAGCTCAAGCCGCTGGGTGTCGAGGCGCTTTACCTTTTCGGCTCTTATGCCAGAGATGAAGCGCGCCCCGACTCCGACGTCGATGTGTTCATCGACAAGACGCCCGGAAAGAAATTTGGATTCGAAGAGTTCATGGCCGCATATGACTTGCTGAAAGAAGCTCTGCCGGATGCGGATATTCAGTATGGCACCCGGGAAGGCCTCTCGAAGTACATTCGCGCTGATGTCGAGCGCGAAGCGATTCGTATCCTGTAATGGCCGCGACGAAAAAACCGCTCGTACGATCTTGAGCAGCTTTGGCTGATCGCCACCGAAAAGCTCCCAGGATTGCGTCCGATCGTTGCTATGATGATTGCCGATCTCGAGCGTTGACTGGAAAAATGCCAGCCGGCCTGTAAGCCGGGTTCTGTATGGCCTTCGCGCCTCGCGGCGCGAAAACGTGGCGGCCATTCGTCTTGGGCGCATGTCGCCATGCGCCTCACGCAACCTACCCGGATGGCGGGGCCGGAAACAGCCCTGAGGTTTCCCTCGTACCATCCCTATTCGGTCTTGCTCCCGGTGGGGTTTACCGTGCCGCTCCTGTTGCCAGTCGCGCGGTGGGCTCTTACCCCACCCTTTCACCCTTGCCACGTAAACGTGGCGGTTTGCTTTCTGTGGCACTTTCCCTGGGGTCGCCCCCGCCGGTCATTATCCGGCACCGTGTATCCATGGAGCCCGGACTTTCCTCACCCGCAGCCTTTCGGCATTTGCTGGTGCGGCCGCCCGGCCGGCTGGCAGTGCGTATAAAGGCATTCGCGCGCCAAAAAGCAAACAAAAAGCCCGTTCCGCGAAACGTGTTCCGAGAACGGACTTTTCTGGCTTGCTGCTTGTGTCAGACGCCGAGGAAGCGCTTGACCTTGACGCAATAGGCCGACGACACGGGATTCATGCGCTTGGCGGCGTGGCCGGCATTGTATTTCAGGATCGTGCCACAAGTGGTTCCACCACCGAGCTTATGCGCCTTGGCGAGATACTTCATCCCGAACTTGATGTTCGTTTCTGGATGAAACAGGCCCTGCGTACTGCCGCTATAGCCCATCATGCGGGCGGTCGCTGGCTTGATCTGCATCAGGCCTATCTCGCCGGCGCTGCCGCGAGCGTCCGGCCGGTAATTGCTTTCGACCTGAATGACGGCGTGGGCCAACGATACGGGCACGCCGTAGGAAGCCGCATATTGCGCGATGATCGCGCTGTACTGGCCGCCGGCGCCCTTCATCGTCTTTGCGCCCTTGCTGCCGATCGAGGCGGTTTCGACCAGATCCAGCGCCACCGATTCCCTTACGGCTACCTGCCTGTCGCCACCGTCCTGGGGCTTCGACGTGCCCTTTTCCCCAACCTTCTCGGCCTTGGGCGTGATCTTTTCTACGACTTTCTCGGCCTTCGGAGCGCTCCTTTCAGCGACCTGCTTTTTCTTCGGTGTGCTCTTTTCAGCAACCTGCTTGGTTTTCGGCGTCCCCTTATCGGCTGCCTGCTTTGCTTTTGACGCGCTCTTGCTCGCGACCCGCGTCCGCTTCGGCTCGGCCTTTTTGGCTACCTGCTTTTTCTTCGGTTCAGCCTTTTCAACTACCCGCTTCTTCTGCGCGCTCTTTTCGGCAACGCGCTTGCTCTTCGGTTGATTTTTTTCCACCGCCGGCTTGTTCTCGCCCGCCGCATCCCTGACTATGAACAGCGGCGTCTTCACGATCTCGGCCTTGGTATTTGCCCTCTTTGGCTGCCTGGTCTCCGTCTGCCCCGTTTCGGTCCTGGCGGTGGTTTTTTGCTGCTGCTTCGCATCCCCGGCCGCGCTTTTGTCCTGCGCCTTTGCTGCCGGAGCGCTTTCGGCACCCTCGCCCCTCAGGCTATGGCTCGGATATGGCGCTGAATTTGCGGCAAAGCTCGTCAGGCCGGCAGCAAATGCTGCCGCTAAAACGGTCAGTTTTTTCATGTTATCCTAATTCTATGTAGAGCCGCGTGAAAGATCTTCACACGGCAGCCCAAACCTCAATGACGCTGTTTTTCGGAACAGCTTCGTCATCTGCACCGAAATGCCTTGACGATCGAATGGGCACCTAAAAAGGCAGAGGAAATCACATTGTGTTACAGAACGTGACTTTGGCCATATTGGCAGGTCTTCAGACAAGACTGGGCGGCAGCGAAGCGAGCAGGCGGCGCAAGGTCGCGACCGTCGCGCGGTCAGCGACGCCGTCGACTTGCCTTGGCCGAAAATGGCGCTGGAACGCAGCCACGGCGATTTCGGTCTGGCGATCGAAAAATCCTGTGATTTCCACGCCGTAGCCATAGAGCGCCAGCATCGATTGCAATTCCTCGACGGCTGCGCCGCTGTCGCTCAGGCTCGATGTCGCGGCACCGCGCAATCGAGCCGGCTCCACGAAATGGCCGATCCCATGGCGCGCCAGAAGCCGCCATGGGAATTTTTCGCCAGGATCGACCTTGCGACCAGGCGCCACATCCGAATGGCCAAGTATCATCTCGGGCCTCGCGCCATGCCGATGGGCAATGCCGCGGCAAAGCTCGATCACCGCAAGTATCTGGGCCTTCGGGAAATCCGAATAGCCGAACTCGTGCCCCGGATTGACGATCTCGATCCCGACCGACCGCGAGTTTATGTCCGTAATCCCGCGCCAGGAGCTCTTCCCCGCATGCCATGCGCGGTCGCTTTCGCGCACCATCTGCACGATGCGGCCATCCTCATGCACAAGGTAGTGCGATGACACTTCGCTTGCCGGATCGCAGAGCCTGGACTCCGCCGCCGCTCCAGTCTCCATGCCGGTATAGTGCAGCACGATCATATCGGGTCGTATCCCGTTCGGGCGTGGTCCGAAATTAGGCGAAACCCGCACCTCCGCGCCGGAATGATCGGGCGCAAATCCGCTCATAGATGCCGAAATCCCCGTTCGATCATCTCGTAGGCGGCGTTGATCGCGGCGATACGGGTGGTGGCGATGGCGATGAACTCCTCCGGGAGCCCGCGCGCGATCAGCTTGTCGGGATGGTTGTGTGCGACGAGCTTGCGATAATGCTTGCGCACTTCGTCGAACGGCCTGCCGCGCTCTATTCCGAGCACCGTGTAGGGATCGGCCTCGCCGAGATCGAGATGCCTTGCCAGAATGCTCTGATAGTGCTCTTCACTGATCTTGAATATCTGCGCCACGCGGTGAAGGTACAGCCCCTCGCGCTCGTGCAGCAGGCCGTCGGCCTTCGCTATGTGGAACAGGCCGTCGATCACATCCTCCAGCATGGCGCAGTTCGGCCGGCCCGACCCGCACAGCCCGGCCATCCGTTCGGCGTAGGCCTCGAAGCCGGCGACGTCGGCCTGCGCCAGGTCGTAGAGCCTCGCAACGTTGCGCGTCTCCTTGGGCGGCACCGAAAAGATCTGCTGGAAGGCGCGGATTTCGTCCTGCGTGACGATGCCGTCCGCCTTTGCCATTTTCGCCGAAAGCGCGATCATGGCTATCGAGAAGGAGACGCGTCGTCGCAGTTCCGCGTCGCCTTCGAAAATGGTGCGCACCGCTTCCACCACGTCCGCGACGCCCGTCGCGGCGGTGGAGGTTACGCGCGCGACGAATTCGCCAATGCGGTCCCAAATCGACATGCCGCTTCTTAAACCATGACTTGACGGATTGGCGAGAAGCAATACGCCGCGGCTGCGAGCTACAGACGCTTGCCGATCTGGTGGACCAAGTGATTTGCCGCGATGGGTGGGCCAATGATTACTCATGGGCGATGAGCAGTTCGGATGAACCATTCGGTTCCGGTCCTACGGCGATCGCCATACAGCAAAAAGGCCGGGCGAACCCGGCCTTTTCGAGATTGGTCGCCCTTACTGGGCGGGCGCCGGCTGCGTGGTGTCGGCAGGCGGGGTGGCCTCAGCAGGCGGCGGCGTTGCCGGCTGCGTAGTCTCGGCAGGCGGCGTGCTCTGTGTCGTTGTATTGTCGGCCGTGTCGCTGCATGCCGCGATGCCGAAAAGAGCGATCGCGGAAGCGGAAGCCAAAATCAATTTCTTCATTACAGTCTCCTCGTGATTACCCCCGGTCGCGCTTTTAATGCATTCGGCGCCATCGGGTTGCGTCACGTCTGCTGTCATCGAGTAACAATCCGTCAGCAAGCGACGTGCAGCAAAACGATAGCAACGACATGTGGCATCGTTGCGGCATCGGCCGAGACCCAATTATATGGCGGCGCTTGATTTGCCGCCGGCCTGGAGAGTTGTGATGAAAAAATGGGACTTCTGGATCGACCGGGGCGGTACCTTCACCGACATTATCGGCCGCAGTCCCGATGGCGCTTTGCATCCGCGCAAACTCCTGTCGGAAAATCCAGAAGCTTACAAAGATGCCGCGATCCAGGGCATTCGCGATCTGCTTGGGGTAAGGTCCGGCGAACCGATGCCTTCGCACCTGATCGGCGACGTGAAGATGGGCACAACCGTCGCCACCAACGCCCTACTGGAGCGCAAAGGCGATCGCGTTCTCCTGCTCATCACCAAGGGGTTTCGCGATGCGCTCAGGATCGCCTACCAGGCCCGCCCCGATATTTTCGCCAAGGAGATCATTCTTCCTGAGCAACTGTATGAAAAAGTTATCGAAGTCGACGAGCGCGTGGGCGCCGATGGCATTGTGCACAAATTGTTGGACATCACTGCGGTCAAACCCTTGATCGAACAGGCGAAAAACGATGGGATCGACGCCGTCGCGATCGTTTTTATGCACGCCTGGAAGTTTCCCGAACACGAGCGCGCCATCGCGAAGACTTGCCGCAAGCTCGGCTTCGGCCAGGTCTCGGTCAGCCACGAGGTCTCGCCCCTGGTCAAGCTCGTCGGCCGCGGCGACACTACGGTGGTCGATGCGTATCTGTCGCCGATCCTGTCGCGCTATGTCAGCCGTGTCGCGGGAGAGTTGGGGATCGGCGCGGCGTCCCCCTCGTCCTCCTCACCTCGCCTGATGTTCATGATGTCGTCCGGCGGCCTCACCGCCGCAGACATGTTCCAGGGCAAGGACGCCATCCTGTCCGGGCCGGCCGGCGGCGTTGTCGGCATGGTCGAGACGGCAAAGCTCGCCGGATTCGAAAAGGTCATCGGTTTCGACATGGGCGGCACCTCGACCGACGTCGCCCACTTCGATGGTGAGTACGAGCGCGCTTTCGACACCGAAGTTGCCGGCGTGCGCATCCGCGCTCCGATGATGCGCATCCACACCGTTGCGGCCGGCGGCGGTTCCATCCTGCATTTCGAGGCGGGCCGCTTCCGCGCCGGCCCGGACTCCGCCGGCGCCAATCCCGGCCCCGCCTGCTATCGCCGCGGCGGTCCGCTCGCCGTCACCGACGCCAATGTGATGCTGGGAAAGCTCCAGCCCGATTTCTTCCCGGCGATCTTCGGCCCGGCCCAGGACCAGCCGCTGGATACGGCTGTCGTGAAGCAGAAGTTCGAGGCGCTCGCCGCCGAGATCGGCGACGGCCGCAGCCCCGAAGCCGTGGCCGAAGGCTTTGTCACCATAGCGGTCGAGAACATGGCCAACGCCATCAAGAAGATCTCGGTCCAGCGCGGCTACGACGTCACCGAGTACCTGCTCAACTGCTTCGGCGGCGCCGGCGGCCAGCATGCCTGCCTGGTGGCCGACGCGCTCGGCATGGAATCGGTGCTGATCCACCCCTTCTCCGGCCTCCTTTCTGCGTATGGCATCGGCCTTTCGGGCGTGTTCGCTTCGCGCCAGCAAGCGCTACTGAAGCCGCTCGCCGACGATTCCCTTCCGGCAATCGACGAACTCATCGATGCGCTGAGCGACGGCGTGCGCGGCGAACTGGCCGGCCAGGGCGTGCCTGCCGAAGCTGCGGCGCTGCGCCCGGTCTTGCATATCCGGTACGACGGTACCGACACCGCCCTGCCCGTCGGCTTCGCGGCGCGCTCGCTCGATCAGGCGCGCATCGACTTCGAGACGGCGCACAAGGCGCAGTTCGGCTTCGTCTATGAAAACAAGCCGATGATCGTCGAGACAGTCGATGTCGAAGGCGCGGACGGGCGCATGCGCGGCCGCAGCGAAAGCGACCTCCCGCTGACCTCAGGTGCGGCCCACCGCGGCGAGACCCGAAAACTGTTCAGCGACGGCGCGTGGCGCGACGCCGGAATCTTCCGCCGCGAGACGATGAAGCCCGGCCACAAGGTTTCCGGGCCGGCGCTGATCATCGAGAGCCATCAGACCATCGTCGTCGAGCAGGGCTGGCAGGCGGAGATCACCCAAAAGGATCACGTGCTGATGCGGCGCGTGGAGAAGAAGCGTCGGCAGGCGGCGCTCGGCACCGAGGCCGACCCGGTCATGCTGGAGGTCTTCAACAACCTCTTCATGTCGATCGCCGAGCAGATGGGCGTGACGCTGCAGAACACCGCCTATTCGGTCAACATCAAGGAGCGGCTCGATTTCTCCTGCGCTGTTTTCGACCGCAACGGCGCGCTGGTCGCCAACGCTCCGCACATGCCCGTGCATCTCGGCTCAATGGACCGCTCGGTCGAGACCATCATCCGCCTCAACGAGGGCGACATCCATCCGGGCGACGTGTTCGCCCTGAACGCGCCCTACAATGGCGGCACGCACCTTCCCGACATTACGGTCGTCACTCCGGTTTTCGACGACGGCGGCAAGGAAATCCTCTTCTACGCCGCCTCGCGCGGCCACCATGCTGATATCGGCGGCACGGCGCCCGGCTCGATGACGCCGCTCGCCACCACGGTCGACGAGGAAGGCGTTCTGATCGACAATTTCCGCCTCGTCGAGCGCGGCCGCTTTCGCGAGGAGGCGCTGCACGCGCTCCTCACCGACCACCCCTGGCCTGCAAGAAACCCGCACCAGAACATCGCCGACCTCAAGGCGCAGATCGCCGCCAACGAGAAGGGCGTCGCCGAGCTCCGCAAGATGGTCGCACATTTCGGGCTGGACGTGGTCGAAGCCTATATGGGCCATGTCCAGGACAACGCCGCAGAGAGCGTGCGCCGCGTGCTGGAGCGCCTGCCGGACAATTCCGAATACGAATATCCGACCGACACCGGGCAGGTCATCAAAGTCAGGATCACCGTCGACCGCAAAAAGCGCGAGGCGACAGTCGACTTTACCGGCACCTCGCCGGTGATGAAGAACAATTTCAACGCCCCGGAGCCGGTCGCCCGCGCAGCGGTGCTTTACGCCTTCCGCGTCATGGTCGAAGACATGATACCGATGAATGCCGGCTGCTTGCGGCCGATCAATATCATCATCCCCGAAGGCTGCATGCTGCGGCCGAGCTATCCGGCGGCGGTGGTCGCCGGCAATGTCGAGACGTCACAGCACGTCACCAATGCAATCTTCGGCGCCATGGGCGCGCTCGCCAACGCGCAAGGGACGATGAACAATCTGACCTACGGCAACAAGCAATATCAATATTATGAGACGATCTGCTCAGGTTCTCCCGCAGGCCGGATGAACGATGGCCGCGGCTTTCACGGCACATCGGGCGTCCACACCCATATGACCAATTCGCGCCTCACCGACCCCGAAATCCTCGAACTTCGCTTTCCAGTGTTGCTCGAAGATTTCCACATCCGTGAAAATTCCGGCGGCAAGGGCAAATGGAACGCCGGCGACGGTACGCGCCGCACCATCCGCTTCCTCGAGAGAATGGAATGCGCGATCCTTTCCTCGCACCGTTCCCATCCGCCGCGTGGGCTCGAAGGCGGTAGTGACGGCCAAGTCGGCAAGACCGAAATCCGCCGCAATGACGGTTCTGTCCAGACCCTGAAAGCCTGCGATCAGACCGTTCTGGAACCCGGCGAGGCAGTGATCGTGACAACACCGACGCCGGGAGCATTTGGGCGCGACTGAAACGCCGCGCTTCCTATTCGAGGTTGGTCTGGATCCAGCGTGGCGACAGGTGAATGTCGAGCGTCTGGAGGCGTCCGGGGCCCAGATTGACGAACCGGTGCGGCAACCCCGCAGGCCCTAGCACCGTTTCGCCGGCCTCCGCATCGATTGTTTGGTCGCCGACGAAGAACCGCGCGCGGCCCTGCTGGATCACGAAAACCTCGTCATAAGGGTGGACATGCAGCACGGGGCCACTCCCCGGCTCGTCGTTACCATAGGTGAGCACTGTGATCTGCGTTGCCAAGGCCTCGCCGTTGATTGAGCCGCGATAAGGACCGTCGCGTGTGCCGTCGAAAAGCTTGGCCTTGGCAGGCGGGCGACCGTCCGGGGTGACGGTCGCAGGATCGAAGTCGCGCCGGGTCATGGAACCTCCTGATTGAAGGGAAGGATGCCCGGCGCGAGAGATGGGAGCAAGCCCCTGGCCTCACGCCGCCAGTTGCCCCTTCTCCGCCAGTTCCTCCAGCCGCTGGTAGCTCGCCTCCATGCCCTGATCCATGCCGGTGTCAAGCATGGCTTTCCGCGTCTCGGCATCAGGCAATGTCATGCGCATGGTCATCAGCGTGCCGGAGCCGTCCGCCTCGAAGCGCGTTTCGACATGGTTGTCGGGTGTCGGGTCGGGCATGTGCATACGCTCGACGTGAACGATTCGGCTATACGGCTCGACTTCAAGATATTCGCCGGTGAGATAAAACCCCGGCTTGTCGCCTTCGGCCCACTCATAGCGGATCTTCCCGCCCGGCTTCGCCTCGCTGATGCAGACAGGCATCGTCCAGCCCTCGGGACCCAGCATCCATTTC
This sequence comes from Allomesorhizobium camelthorni, assembly GCF_011045125.1. Lineage (GTDB taxonomy): Bacteria > Pseudomonadota > Alphaproteobacteria > Rhizobiales > Rhizobiaceae > Allomesorhizobium > Allomesorhizobium camelthorni. The sequence continues at coordinate 25,594 of NZ_JAAKZF010000004.1, forward strand.
TGGATCAGCTTCGGCTCGGTATGGGCGCGGAACACGGTTTCCGGTTTGGCCGCAAAGCGCCTTGTGACGATGACGTGGGTATCGCCCTCGGTCTTCAGCGTCAGCTTGCTCATGATCTGTCCTTTCCTTCCTCGTTTTCCATTTCGGCCAGAACGCCGTCCAGCCGGTCGTAATTGCGCGCCATCGCTTCCCGCAGCCAGTCGAGCCACCGGTCGATTTCGGTGATCGCCTGCGGCGCCAGGCGGCACGGGCGCTTCGTACCCTCCACGCGGCGTAGGATGAGCCCTGCCCCCTCCAGCACCTTCAGGTGGCGTGAGACGGCGGGCTGGGTCATCTCGAACGGCTCCGCCAACTCCATCACAGTGGCCTCGCCGAGCGCCAGGCGTGCAAGAATCGCCCGCCTTGTCGGATCAGCGAGAGCGGAGAATGCGGAGTCGAGGTCGAGCATTTGCGTCAGTCCATTCATAACATAATTGTTATATAACAAACTTGTTTTGTCAAGCCGTATGATTGCTGCGTCTCCGGCTGCCAAAAGCGCCAAACCCGCAACCGTCATTCTCCCGTCATCGGCATGTCATCCGCGCGTCATCGCCATGGCTTAGCCGGGACACGATCTCACAATGAGGGAGCCGCGGGCATGACCGACCTTTCCGCCGAACTTGCAACGCGCCGCAAGCGGCCGATCCGCGATGCGGTCTACCAGAACGGCGCGCTCTCCAAGGCAGGCCTGTCGGAGCGCCTGTTCACGCTCCTTTTCTCCGGCCTGGTTTATCCGCAGATCTGGGAAGATCCAGAGATCGACATGGAGGCCATGGCGCTCACCGAGGGCCACCGCATCGTCACCATCGCGTCGGGCGGCTGCAACGTCCTCGCCTACCTGACACGTTCGCCGGCGCGGATTGACGCGGTCGACCTGAACACCGCCCACATCGCGCTGAACCGCATGAAACTCGCCGCGGTTCGCCACCTGCCATCCCAGGCCGATTTGTTCCGCTTCTTCGGCGAGGCCGGCAACCGCCACAATTCCGCGGCCTATGACCGCTTCATCGCTCCGCATCTCGACCGGGCCAGCCGGGACTATTGGGAGAAGCGCAACTGGCGCGGCAAGCGCCGCATCGCAGCCTTCGAACGCAATTTTTACCAGCGCGGCCTGCTCGGCCTGTTCATCGCCGCCGGCCATCGCGTGGCGCGGCTCTACGGTGTCGACGTCAAGGAGATCATGACGGCCGGAACGCTGGACGATCAGCGCGCCTATTTCGAAAGGCGCCTGGCTCCAATTTTCCGCCGCCCGCTCCTTCGATGGGCCACCTCGCGCAAGGCCTCGCTGTTCGGCCTCGGCATTCCGCCGGCGCAGTATGATTCGCTGATCACCTCCGGCGACGGCACGATGGCCAGCGTACTCTCGGCCCGGCTCGAAAAGCTCGCCTGCGATTTCCCGCTGAAGGACAATTACTTCGCCTGGCAGGCCTTCGCCCGCCGCTATCCCGCGCCCGGCGAGGCTGCCCTGCCGGCCTATCTCGACGCGGCGAACTACGCCACGATCCGGCGCAATCTCTATCGCGTCTCAATCCACCACGCGAATTTCACTGAACTGCTCGCCGCCAAGGGTGCGGGCCAGGTCGACCGCTTCGTGCTGCTCGACGCGCAGGACTGGATGAGCGACCGGCAGCTCAACGAACTCTGGACCGAGATCACCCGCACGGCGGCGCCCGGCGCACGCGTCATCTTCCGCACGGCGGCCGAGCCCAGCCTGCTGCCCGGCCGCGTCTCCGACACGCTGCTCGACCAATGGAGCTACGAGGCCGAGACGTCGCGAGAACTCTCCGCCCGTGATCGTTCCGCCATTTATGGCGGCTTCCACCTCTATGTGAAGAAGTCCTGATGAGCGCGGGCGAAAGCGCCCATGCCGCGCTGATGGACGGCGTCTATCGCCATCAGCGCCATGTCTACGACCTTACCCGCAAATACTATCTGCTTGGCCGCGACCGGCTGATCGAAGGGCTCGGCGTCCCGCCGGGCGGGACCGTGCTGGAACTCGGCTGCGGCACCGGCCGCAATCTGATCCAGGCGGCGCGGCGCTATCCCGATGCCCGCTTCTTCGGCATCGACATTTCGCACGCGATGCTGGAAACGGCCTCGGCGGCGGTCGCGCGCTACGGCCTTTCCGGCCGCACGGCGCTTGCGAAGGGCGACGCCACCGCGTTCGACGCGAACGTCCTTTTCGGCCAACCGGCATTCGACCGAATCTTCATCTCCTATGCGCTGTCTATGATTCCGGGCTGGGAGAAAACCATCCCGACAGCACTCGCCGCGCTAGCGCCGGGCGGTTCGCTACACATCGTCGATTTCGGCCAGCAGGACGGCCTGCCGCACTGGTTCCGCTCGGGCCTGCGCGCCTGGCTGGCAAAGTTCCACGTCGCGCCGCGTGATTCTCTACGTGAAGTGCTGGAATCGGAATGCCAGCGGACCGGCGCAAGCCTTTCCGTCGAAACGCTTTATCGCGGCTATGCGGTGCGTGCCGTCGTAACGCGGGCAAGTTGAAAACGCCCTACTCCGCCCCCTTCGCCAGCGCCTCAACCAGCACCTGCGGCTTGTAGCCGAGCTTCGACGGCGTCAGCCCGAGCCGAACCACCACCAGCCCCTTCGAAGGCACAACCGCGACCGACTGGCCGTCATGGCCGAGCAGCCAGAAAATGTCGTCCGGCAGGTCGAAGCCGGCATCCGGATCCTGCCCCTCGGGCGTTCCGGCTAGCGGCCCATGCAGCCAGACCTGCCCGCGTCCATATTCGCCCTTCGAGGCCGGCGCAGGCTCCCGCATCCATGCCACGAAATCCGGCGGCAGGAGTTCTTCCCCGTTCCAGACGCCGTCCTGAGCAAGGAACTGCCCGAACCGCGCCCAGTCGCGCGCCGTCGCATACATGTAGGACGAGCCTGCGAAGGTGCCGCGCGCATCGGTTTCCATCACCGCGCTGGCCATCCCGAGCGGGCCGAACAGCGCCTCCCGAGGCCAGACCAGCGCCTGGTCCGGGTCGCCCACCGCGTCCTGCCACAGCCGCGACAGCAGCACCGTAGTTCCGCTCGAATAGCTGAAGGTCGTCCCTACCGGCCGGACCAGCGGCTTTGCCGCCGCGAAGCCCGCCATGTCGGGTTCGAGGTAGAGCATGCGCGTCACGTCGGTCACGTCGCCGTAATCCTCGTTGAATTCGAGCCCGCTCGACATCGCCATCAGGTCGGCGACACTGATCTCGGCCCGCCCATCGTCAGCCCAGCCCTCGAACAGCCCTCGCCGGTCCACGTCCATCCGGCCTTCCTTCACCAGCGTACCGATGATCGCGGCAGTCACGCTCTTGGTGATCGACCAGCCGAGCAAGGGCGTGTCGGCCGAAAATCCGTCACCGTAGCGCTCGCCGACAATGCGGCCGTCCCGCACCACCACCACGGCGCGCATGCCTGGCCCGGTCATCGCCAGGTCGTCGAGAACCGCCGCAATCCCGGGATCCTGCGACGGCAGGACCCGGTTGCCCTCGGGCCATATCTCATCCGAAAGCTCGGGCAGCGACGGCATCGCGATGTCGGTCACTTGAGCGGAAGCCAGGTCGCCGTCCGGAACCGCCGCGCAGCCGAAGCCGGTTCGGTCGACCGCCAGGCCCTTTCCGAACAGGCCGAACAGTCCCGCCGAAACCGTTCCGGCGCTTTCGTCAACAACAACATTGATCAGCTTCAGTATCGGATGCCCCGGCGCTTGCACATCGGCCTGCAGCACATCGGCGGCATCGCGTCCGGCAATGAATACGTTGGAGCAGACGATTTTCGCGGAATAACCCGCCGCAACCCGGATCATCGCCGGCGGCGCGAAATAGAGCCACGCCGCCAGCCCGATCAGCGCGGCAACAGCCAATCCAGCCAGCCATTTTGCGATCTTCCGCCCAATTCGCATTCCGCCTCCACGTCGTCGCCATCGTTCCGCCGCAATTCCTCATGGAAATTTCGCGGCCTGTCGAGCGGGGATCAACAGATTGTCAACCATGATCAGCCAAGACTGGAATATTCCGGCCTGTCACGAGGTGGCGGCCCTGCTGCACGGCTGCGCGTCCAAGGGGGACACGCATACTCGATAGATATCCGGGCGGGCTAAACCCGTCCAACAGGAGACGCGATGCGCCGAATTCCGGCTCTGATCCTGCTGGCGCTGCTTGCCGCCTGCACGACCATGGACGATCTGGCGCCGGTCGCCACCGACGCCGGCCCCAGCACCGAGGTTTCGGTCGGTTATCCACGCTTCGACGACAGCGACCCGCACGACTGGCAGGGCCGCACGCCGTGGAACCATGCCGTGCACGGCACCGACGTGTCGAAATACCAATCGTCCGTCGACTGGCACACCGCCAAGGCCAGCGGCATATCCTTCGCCTTCATCAAGGCGACGGAAGGCGGCGACCGCATCGACGACTATTTTGCCGAGCACTGGCGCGGCGCCAAAGCTGCCGGCGTGCCGCGCAGCGCCTATCATTTCTACTATTTCTGTCGCCCCGCCGCGGAGCAAGCGGCCTGGTTCATCCGCAACGTGCCCCGCGACCGCTCGGCTTTGCCGCCGGTGCTCGACATGGAGTGGAACCCGCAATCGCCGACTTGCAAGCTTCGTCCGCCCGCTGCGACCGTGCGCAGCGAGATGAAGACATTCCTCGAGATCGTCGAAAAGCACTACGGCAAGAAGCCGATCATCTATACCTCGATCGACTTCTTCGACGATAACGGCCTCGCTTCCTTCACTGGCTATCCCTACTGGCTGCGCTCGGTCGCCGGCCATCCGAGCGACCGCTACGGCGGTCATCCCTTCGAATTCTGGCAATATACGGGAACCGGCGTCGTTCCCGGCATCAAGGGCAATGCTGACATTAACGTCTTCAACGGCAGCCCCTCCGCCTGGAAGAAGTGGCTGAAGGCGAATACGCACTGAGGGCGTGATCCCGAACCGAAGGTCCGCCTAGCGAAAAGTTGCAGACTTTTCAGGCAAGATCATGCATCAAACGTCGGCCTCGCCCGTTTTTCGCCACGACTTTTGGGCAGACGACTGCCTGGAAATCAGACTGGAGCATTGAATCATGAAATCGCGAACGACCGCGCTCGCGCTGCTGGCAGCCATGGCGGCAACGCCTGCGCTTGCTCAGGAGTGCGGCGGCGATTTCGATGCGTGGCGCACGGCTGTCGCGACCGAAGCCAGGGCTGCGGGCGTCGGCGACACTGGCCTTGCGGCGCTGCAGCGGGCGAGCGTTGACCGGAAGGTGCTGGAGCGCGACCGCGCCCAGGGCGTCTTCACGCAGAACTTCATCGAATTTTCCTCCCGCATGATCTCCGACTACCGGCTGCAGCAGGGCGCCGCCAATCTCAAGAAATATGCCGATGTCTTCGCCCGCGCCGAACAGGAATTCGGAGTGCAGGGGCCTGTCATCGCCGCTTTCTGGGCTCTGGAGACGGATTTTGGTGCAGTCCAAGGCGATTTCGGCACCGTCAATGCGCTGCTGACGCTCGCGCATGACTGCCGGCGACCCGAACTTTTCCGCCCCCAGGTGGTGCCGCTGCTCACCTTGATTGACCAGGGCATCCTGCCCGCTAACGTCAAAGGCGCCTGGGCCGGGGAAGTCGGCCAGACCCAGATCCTGCCCTCCGACTATCTGGCGCGCGGCGTCGATGGCGACGGCGACGGCTTCGTCGACCTGCGCAACAGCGCGCCCGACGTGATCATGACGACCGGCAACAAGATCCTGTCGCGCGGCTGGAAGCGCGGAGAGCCGTGGATCGAGGAAGTCCGCGTGCCCGAAACCATGCCTTGGGAACAGACCGGCCGCACCAACAAGCTGCCTCTGTCGCAATGGGCTGCATGGGGCGTGACCCGACGCGACGGCGCGCCGCTCGCCGACAACGGGCTGAAGGCCGGACTGGTCCTGCCTATGGGCCACAAGGGCCCGGCCTTCCTCACCTATGACAATTACGACGTCTATCTCGAATGGAACCAGTCGATCACCTACACGATGACGGCCGCCAATCTCGCCGCCCGGCTTGCCGGCGCGCCGGCCTATGATAGGCGCAACCCCGAGCCGGGGCTCGACGGCGACCAGATGAAGGAGCTGCAGCACAGGCTCCAGGCGAAAGGCTACGATGTCGGCGGCATCGACGGCATCCTCGGCACCAACACCCGCGAGGCCGTCCGCAAGGAGCAGATGCGCCTCGGCCTGCCGGTCGATGGCTGGCCGACGCCGGCTCTGCTGGCGGGTCTGGATGAAGCAGGCGAGGCAGTCGGGGAAGAAGAGGGGAGTAAGGGAGCAGTGGAGTAAAGGGCTTCCAACGAAGCCACACCTACTGCCCTACTCCCTACTCGTTCATTCCGCCGCCATGGTCTCCATGCTGGCAAGGCCCTGCGGTGCATCGCCCGCCTCGAACGGCGTCGTGACTTCGATGAAGGTGTCGGGATAGAAGCCGTTGAACCGCGTCCTGAGCGACAGCGAATAGGCGCCGATATGGCCGATCTCGATCCAGTCGCCGGTGTCGATCGTCTCGGGCAGCCAAAACGGCCGTGACAATATGTCGACGGAATCGCAGGTCGCGCCGCACACCTTGAATGGCACGATGTTCTGCTCCGAGCCATTGCGCGAGCGGATCGCCGGGTCCGGGATGAACCGGGCCGGCAGCGCCAGCTTGCCGGTCCAGCTGTCCGACAGCGACGCCCAGATGCCGTCATTGATGTAGATGCGGCGGCCTTTTCTCAGCAAGACGCGCACGATGAGCGAGAACGCGCCCGCCACGATGACGCGGCCGGGCTCGGCGACGAGCGGCATCTCGTCGAACTGGTATTCTTTCAGATCGCCGCGCAGCCTTGACATGATCTGGCCGATCGACGGCATTTCCGGCTTCTTGCTGTTGGGATCGCTGCCGTAGTCGGCGGGAAAGCCGCCGCCGACGTCGAGCCCGGCGATATCGAAGCTGACGCGGTTTCGCACCCAGTCGGCGGAAGCCAGGGCCCGCTCATAGGTGTCGGGATCCTGGATCTGGCTGCCGACATGGAAGCACAGCCCGACCTTGTAGCCGTTGCGGTTCAGCCGCTCGGCGAGCTCGACCGCATATGCCGGTCCAGCTCCGAATTTTTTCGACAGCTCATAGGCCGCCGAACCCTTGGTCTGGATGCGCACGAACACCGTGATCGCGCCGGGATCGATGTCGAGCGCCCGCACCACCCGCGTCAGCTTGGTGATCTCGTCCTCATGGTCGACCGCGATCACCCTTATGCTGTATTTCTCCAGCGCCAGGCGAATGTCGGACTGTGCTTTCACCGGATGCATGTAGAGCATCTCGGCGTCGGTCGAGACGGCCCGGACAGCGGCGAATTCGCCGGGCGATGCCACATCGAATGCCATTACGCCGGCCTCGACCAGCGTCTTCAGCACCATATGCTCGCCATTGGTCTTCACGGCATAGGCGGTTTTGCCCGGAAACATGTCCATGAACTGCCGGCAGTCGGCCTTCAGCACCTCGGGGCGAAAGCAATAGACCGGATCGTCGGGACGAAGGGCGAGAGCGGCCGCTTTCGCATTCTCGAATCGCTGCATCGGGTGCTCCTCGACCAATCGCCGTTACTTAGAACACGTTCGCCGCAAAGGGAACGATTCTGTGCCAACGGGAATCGGGTGGCTGCCGCCAGCGAATGCCGCTAAGCCTTGCACGAACATTCTCTCAGAGGCTTCGATGACAGCGGTCACAGCGCCGGTTTCAGCTCAGAAAATCATGACGGCTCGCGATTGGGCGCAGCTTTTCCTGCTGGGCGCGATCTGGGGCGGCTCTTTCTTCTTCGCCCGCATTGCTGTCGCCGAAATCCCGCCGCTGACACTGGTGCTGTTCCGCGTCGCCATCGCCGCCATCGCCCTGCACCTCTATCTCCTGGCGCGAGGCCCATCCTTCAAGCTCGCTTTGCCCCATGCCTCCAGCTTCTTCCTGCTGGCGCTCTTGAACAACGTCATCCCTTTCTCGCTGATCTTCGCCGGCCAGACCGTGCTCGGCGCGGGTCTTGCTTCGGTGCTCAACGCCACCACGCCGTTCTGGACGCTGATCATCGCCAACATGCTGACCAGCGACGAGAAGCTGAGCTGGAACAAGGTCGCCGGCATCCTGCTCGGCGTCGCCGGCACGGCGGTGATGATCGGGCCGGGCCTGATCGCGGGCCTGGGCGGGCCGGTCTGGGCCAAGTTCGCGCTTGTCGGCGCTTCGCTCTCCTACGCCTTCGCGCTGATCGTCGCCCGCCGTTTCAAGGGTGTGCCGCCTGCCGTGGTTGCGACCGGCCAACTGACCGCATCGACGGTCATGATGCTGCCCGTCGTGCTCGTCATGCACGGCACAGTGGGCTTGTTCGATGCAAGCGCGCCTGTATGGACGGCGGTGCTTGCGCTGGCGCTTGTTTCCACGGCCTTTGCCTACATACTCTATTTCAACATCGTTGCGTCCGCCGGCGCCACCAATGCCTCGTTGGTCACGCTGATCGTTCCGGCGAGCGCCATCCTGCTCGGCACGGCCTTTCTCGGCGAACGGCTTGATCTTTTCGAAATGGCTGGCATGGCGCTGATCGCATTCGGCCTGGTCACGATCGACGGCAGGCTGCTGCGCCGGTAACGCGATTTGCACTTTTGTTCACAGGCCGTGAAGCCGATTTTAGGCGAATATTTTCAAGAACTAACGCGACGCGGCAGGTCGGAATTTCCACATTTCTTCCGCAATGCAGCACGTTTTCCGCTTGCCTGTTGCCTAAAGTCCCCTAGACTCCGGCTGCAGCTCTAACAAGGAGGCTACGCATGGGACTTACACGGCCAATCAACGCATTGATGATTTGTGCTGCGTTCGCCTTTATTGGCGCCCTGATCATGGGAGTTCTTCCTTAAGCCACCGAAGCTTGGAGGAGGCCAGCACAGTCTGGCAGGAATAGCGAAAAGGCCGGGTCAATCGCCCGGCCTTTTTCTATTGGTTCATGCCGCTGCGAAGCCTTCGGCCGCGGCTGTCGTGTCATGAGCGCGGATGCCGATCATATGACAGATCGCAACGACGAGGTCGGCGCGGTTCATCGTATAGAAATGGAAATCGCTCACCCCGCGTTCGACCAGATCCATTACCTGCTCGGCCGCTACCGCCGAGGCAACCAACGCATGCGTCTGCGGATCGTCATCCAGCCCCTCGAAGCGCTCCGCCAGCCAGGCCGGGACATGCGCGCCAGCCCTTGACGAGAAGTTCGCCACCTGCCGGAAATTGTGAACCGGCTGGACGCCCGGCACGATTGGAATATAGATGCCGGCCCGGCGCACCCGCTCGACATAGCGCTCGTAAATATCGTTGTCGAAGAAGAACTGGGTGATCGCGCGCGTCGCGCCATTGTCGACCTTGCGCTTCAGCATCTCGATGTCGGTCGCGAAATCCGGGCTTTCCGGATGCTTCTCGGGATAGGCGGCGACGGAAATGTCGAAATCCGAAATCGCGCGCAGCCCAGCCACCAGTTCCGCGCCGTTCTCGTACCCTCCCGGATAGGGAGTATAGGCCTGGCCGACGCCGGATGCAGGGTCGCCGCGCAAAGCGACGAAGCGCTTGATCCCGAGCGCATCATATTCGCGGATAACAGTGTTCACCTCGTCCCTCGAAGCGCCGACGCAGGTCAGGTGAGCCGCCGCCGAAATGCTCGTGTCGGTCAGGATACGCTTGACCGTCCGGGCGGTGCGCTCACGTGTCGAGCCGCCGGCGCCATAGGTCACCGAGACGAATTTCGGCTGCAGCGGCTCGAGCCGCGTCACCGTGTTCCACAGCCGCGCCTCCATTTCGTCGGTCTTGGGAGGGAAGAACTCGAACGAGACGCGGATCCTGTCGCCGATGTCGGGGCGGCGCGAAAAACGGAACTGGTTCATCAGGCGGTTTCCCTCTGCTCGGCGTTTCGCGCCGGGTCGGCAATCAGCATACGGCGGTCGCGCCCGAGCCACAGCTTCACGGTAAGCTTCGCCTCGGTCGCGGCGCGCGGCTCGAAATCCAGCGTCTCCTCGAGATCGAGCCCGGCCTCGGCGAACCATTCGGCGATCTGGCGATCGGAAAAGCCGAGCCTGATATGGGCATGCTCCTCGCGCAGGAATTCCAGCGCATGCGGTGCGAAATCGACGATGACCAGCCTGCCCGACGGCCGCAGCAGGCGCGCAGCTTCGCGGATGCCGGTTGCCGGATCGTCGAGATAGTGCAGAACCTGGTGCATGGTCACCAGGTCGAAAGCGTCGCGCTCAACCGGCGGCGCAAAGATGTCGCCCTGCCGCACCTGTGCGTTCGACACCCCCGCTCTGTCCAGATTGGCGCGCGCGACTGTCAGCATTTCGCGCGACATGTCGATGCCGACGCCGCGCTTGTATAGCGGCGCGAAAAGCTCCAGCAGCCGGCCGGTGCCGGTGCCGAGATCAAGCATGGACTGGAAAGGCCGTTTCCCGACGAGCTTCAGCAGCGCCGCCTCAACGGCGCGGTCCGGCGCGTGCAGCGACCGTATCTGGTCCCAACTTGCGGCGTTGCGGCTAAAATAGGAGGCGGCGCGCTCCTGGCGCTTGCGCTTGACGCTGGCCAGCCGCTCCAGATCGCGCTCGATCTGCGGATCGCCATCATGCACCCGCGACACCAGCCCGTTCACGAAATCGCGGGCCGCGTCGTCGTCCGACAACCGGAAGAATGCCCACGAACCCTCTTGATAGCGCTCGATCAGTCCCGCTTCGAGCAAGAGCTTGAGATGGCGCGAAACACGCGGCTGAGACTGGTTGAGAATTTCGGTCAGGTCCGAAACGGTGAGATCGCCGCGCGAAATCAACGCGAGGATCCGCAAACGGCTGGATTCGGCCGCCGCCTTCAATGTATCAACCATCAGGTCCAGGGTTACGCGCATGATTGTTGATTTACCCAAAAAGACATAAACATATCTTTATGTGAAAAATCGACGTCTGGCAACGGCAATGTCGCGGACGGGCCAGAAAATGACGCGACCGTTTCGGGAGACGCCGGCATGTTTGAAAAGCGCGACGGCGAGATTTCCCTCGCCACCGATCCGGCGGCAATGCCTCCGGACGGCCATGTCGTGTTCATCGGCCGCATCCGCTCGCCCTGGAAATCGCGTGCCGAATGCCCGAAGAACATGGCCGCCGCGCGCGAGCGCGGGCTGGCGGCCACGGTCGAGGTCGGCCAGGCTTTCCGGCCGGGGCTCGAAGGGCTCGGCGGCGCGAGCCACGTGATCATCCTGTCCTGGTTCCATCATGCGCCGCGGAATCTGATTATTCAGAAGCCGCGTCATGCTGCTGAACCCAAAGGCGTTTTCGCGCTGCGCTCTCCTGCCCGACCGAACCCTGTCGGCGTGCATGTGGCGAAGCTGCTCGCGCTCGATGTTGCGGCCGGCCTGCTGACGCTCGACGCCATCGATGTGCTGGACGGCACGCCGGTGATCGACATAAAGCCCTATTTTGCATCGATCGACGCTTTTCCCGACGCTACGACCGCGCGTCGCGAAAGCGGCGAATAGCCATGGCCACGGGCCGCCAGCGTGCGATCGCCAAGGCGTTGACGGCGCTGCTGCCGCTTGCGCCCTATGCCGACACCGAAAAGATCCGCGCCGAGGCCGGCGCCCGGCATTTGAAGACGATGCCACCCGCAATCGCCGTGTGGCTGGCGGCCATCGCCCACATCCGCCACGAGCATACCGATTACGAAAAGCTGCTCGCTGAGGGCTATGACCGCGATTCGGCGCGCTTCTTCGTCGTCGACCAGACCAACGCCGTCCTCACCCGCTGGCGCGCCACGCGGTTGCTCGATCCGGATGAAGACGAGGCATAAATGGTGCGTCCTCGAGGCTCCCTGCCCTTACGAGAGCTTCAGGCCCCATAAATCCACTGCTCCGGCACCCGCACCGAAACCTCTTCACCGGCTACGATCGTGCCGGGCTTCTCGACCCAGGCGACCAGCCCGCGCAGCCGCTTCGCCGCCTTGGGAAACAAGAGCGAACCGGCTTCAATGTCAGGCATGTTCGCGCGCTCGGCGATCTGCCTGCCCGCGATCCGGCACGGCCCATTCTGCGCATCCACTTTCAGTGTCACGCCGCCCTTGAAGAACAGCATCGTGCCCGAAGGCAGCATCGACAGATGCGGCACGCCGGCCAGAAGCAGGTTGGCGCCTATCCATTCCGGCTTGATCTCGGCGAGCCCCATGCGCTGGGCGACGGTGGCAAGCTCGTCCGGCGAAACGATCGACAGTTGCCGCTCGTTGCACATTTCGGTGCCGCGCTGATACCAGGGCTCGCGCCCGCCGGACCTGCGCGTATAGCCGGCATGGATATCTCCTTCGATACCCTCGAAACCGAGCCTTAGCGTCTCGGCCGCGACCGTCTCGAAATGATCGGCCGGCGCGACATAGAGGCCGGCGACCCTGCCGGTGAACTTTCTTGCGGGAAGGATTTGCGGCTCTCCGTTCAGCGGAGCGAGCAGGTCGAGCATCGTCGTTTCCCTTATTGAGGATTCGCGCGAAACTGCCGTCGAACGGCCGCCAGGTCCAGCCAAAAAGCCTGATCAACCGATGATCGCCGCTGATGCCTTACAGCTTCCTCAGCAGCGCGCCGCCGATCGAGTAACCCGCCCCGAAGGCGCAGAGCAGGCCGTAATCGCCGGCCTTCATGTCCTCGTGATTTTCCTTGAAGGCGATGATCGCGCCGGCCGCCGCGGTGTTGCCGAGCCGCTCCAGCACCATCGGTGCGCGGTCGTGGCCGACATCGTGGCCGAAGGAGAGCTTCAGGATCATGGCGTTCATGCGCGCATTGGCCTGATGCAGCCAGAACCGCCTGATCCCGTGCGGCGTCAGGCCGTGCTCTGCGAGAAAGTCCACGATGAACCGGTGGCCGGCCACCGTCACTTCCTTGAACACCTTGTTGCCGACCTGCTTGATCATGTTGCCACGCATGTCGATTGCGGAGGTATCCTCCTGTCCGGCCCGCAACAGAAAGCCGAGATTCGTGCGGATGTTGTTGGAAAACTGTGTCCAGCCGCGCGTGTCGAGCACTTCGAACTTGCCCGGCCGCGTCTCGCCCTCCTCCAGCGCTTCCACCACCATCGCCGTCGAGGCGTCGCCGAAGATGAAATGCGTCTGCCGGTCGCGGAAATTCAGATGCCCGGTGATGATCTCGGGCGTCACCACCAGCACCCGCTTCTGCCCGCCCGCCCGCACCAGATTGGAGGCGACATGCAGGCCGGCTGCCGCCGATGAGCAGCCGAGGCCCATGTCGAAAGCCGCGCCTTTTATGCCGAGCGCATTCTGGATTTCGATCCCGATCGCCGGATAGGGCCGCTGGTGATGCGAGGCCGCGCAGATCACGAGGTCGATATCTTCCGGACCGAGCCCCGCATCGTCGAGCGCCCGACGCGCCGATGCGACGCCGAACTCCGCCATCACCGACAGTTCGTCGTCGCCGCGCGGCGGGATGCGCGGCGTCATCCGCTCGGGATCCAGAATCCCGTCCAGCACCAGAACGTGGCGCTTCTTCACCCCCGACGCATAGACGATGAAGTCGGTGTCGGACTTCGCCAGCTTCTCCTCGCCGGTGATCTCGCGGCGCGCGTTCTCAGCGTCCACCCAAATGTTGAAGCTGTCGACGAGTTCCTCATTGGTGATCGAGGCCTCGGGAATGACGACGCCGACGCCGCTGATGATGACGCGATGCATGCTGCTAAACGATCCCCGTGCGGTTGCCGCGACCCTGCCCACGCACGCCCTACAGTTTCGCGGTCTCCCGGTCGACACTTTTGCCGTGTAGCAGTTTACGCCGGCTTAAGCGCCACGCCCGCGATCCTGTCAAGCGCCACGCCGATCTTTCGGCCGCCGCCGACGCTTTACGCTCACGCTGGCCAGGCGTATCGTCGCTGCGGGCCGGGAAGAGCAATGCGTCAGGAGGGTTCATGATGCGCGCGACTTCCATTGTTCCTGCAATTATGTCGATTCTGGGCTTTACCGCGCCGGCCATGGCGGCCGACGTATCCTGCAACGGCCTCGTCACCTCTGGCGACACGATGATCTGCTCCGGCTTCGAGCCGAACTGGGCAGTCGAACTGAGCTGCGTCGGCGGAACGATGCAATCCTCCTTCATCGACGCGTTCTCCGGCGACGGCATCCAGACCACGCCCGGCACCGTCGTCTTCTCCTCCGAAGACCCGTGGACCTTCGAGACCAGCCACGGCATCAGCGGCACGATCGCCGCGACGCCGGGCGGCTGCACCGACGAAAGCGACGCCGTGCGTGACTATACCTTCACGCCGACCGCCGCACCGGGGCTTTCGGGACCGTTCTTCCCGTTCTGCTGCCGGATGCGGTGAGGTCGTCGTCTGGATCGCCCCTACCTTGTCAGCCTCTTATACGTCATGCGGTGCGGGTTGACCGCGTCGGGGCCGAGCCGCCTGATCTTGTCCTGCTCGTAATCCTCGAAGTTGCCCTCGAACCATTCGACATGGCTGTCGCCCTCGAAGGCGAGGATGTGCGTGGCCAGCCGGTCGAGGAACATGCGGTCGTGCGAGATGATGACGGCGCAGCCGGCATAGTTTTCCAGCGCGTCTTCGAGTGCTGCCAGCGTCTCCGTGTCGAGGTCGTTGGTCGGTTCGTCGAGCAGCAGCACGTTGCCGCCGGTCTTCAGCATCTTGGCCAGGTGCACACGGTTGCGCTGGCCGCCCGAAAGATTGCCGACTTTCTGCTGCTGGTCGCCGCCGCGAAAATTGAACGACGAGCAATAGGCGCGGGTGTTGACGTCGTGCTTGCCGAGCTTGACCACTTCGGCGCCGCCGGAAATCTCCTCCCAAACCGTTTTCGACGGGTCGAGCGTGTCGCGGCTCTGGTCGACATAGCCGAGCTTCACGGTCTCGCCGACGCGGATCGTGCCCTCGTCGGGCGTTTCCTGGCCGGTGATCATGCGAAACAGCGTCGTCTTGCCGGCGCCGTTAGGGCCAATCACGCCGACAATGCCGCCGGGCGGCAGCTTGAATTCCAGATTCTCGATCAGCAGCCGGTCGCCATAGCCCTTGGACAGACCGGATACCTCGATCACCACATTGCCGAGCCGCTCGCCATGCGGGATCACGATCTGTGTGTCCGAAGGACGGCGCTTGTCGGCCTGCTCCAGCAAATTCTCGAACGCCTGGATGCGGGCCTTGGACTTGGTCTGGCGGGCCTTCGGGCTGGAGGCGATCCACTCGCGCTCGCGGCTGATCGCGCGCTGGCGCGCATCGTCCTCGCGGCCTTCCTGCTTGAGGCGCTTGGCCTTGGCTTCGAGATAGGCGGTGTAGTTGCCCTCGTAGGGAATGCCGCGGCCACGATCGAGCTCCAGGATCCAGCCGGTCACATTGTCGAGGAAGTAGCGGTCGTGGGTGATGATCATCACCGCGCCCTTGTAGGCGCGCAGGTGCTTTTCCAGCCAGGCCGTCGTTTCGGCGTCGAGATGGTTGGTCGGCTCGTCGAGCAGCAGAAGATCGGGCTCGCGCAGCAAAAGCTGGCACAGCGCCACGCGGCGGCGCTCACCGCCCGAGAGGTTGGTCACGTCGGCGTCCTTGGCCGGGCAGCCCAGCGCTTCCATCGCCATCTCGACCTGCTGTTCGAGGTCCCACAGGTTCAGCCGGTCCATCTCGTCCTGGAGCCTGGCCGACTCATCGGCCGTCTCGTCGGAGTAGTTCATCATCAGCTCGTTGTAGCGGTCGATGATGGCGGTCTTCTTGGCGACGCCTTCCATGATGTTGCCGAACACGTTGAGCGCCGGGTCAAGCTCCGGCTCCTGCGCTAGGTAGCCGACGGTCGCTCCCTCGGCGAGCCAGGCTTCGCCGCTCCATTCCGTGTCGATGCCGGCCATGATCTTGAGCACGGTCGACTTGCCGGCGCCGTTCGGGCCGAGAATGCCGATCTTGGCGTCGGGGTAAAAGGAGATGTTGAGGTTTTCGAGAACCTTCTTGGTGCCGTAGGCCTTGGTCAGGTCGGCCATGTGATAGATGAACTGGCGTGCCACGCGCGCTTATCCCGTAATGTTGAGGAGAGTTGGGCGCTATGTAAGCGAAGCGGCCCGCAACGGCAATGCTTTCGCGGCGGTTGGGGCGCCTTGCCGCGCCACGCTCAAGCGGGCGCGGTCACCTCCCGAGGTTCCTCAGCCTACCACCTTGTCGAGCAGCCACTTGCCGACCGGCCAAGCGGCGGCGAAGTGCGCCAGAGCGCGTTCGGCGAAACCGGGCGTGGTCGCCTCCTCCGCCGGGAGTTCCTTCCCGGCGTAAAGCCCCTCATGCAGCAGAAAGCGGGCGCGCTCGTGGGTTCCGTCATAGCCGCGCGGGACGCTTTTGCGCGTTGCGCCGCCGATTTCGTAACCCGCCGCCGCAACCGAGGCAGCAATTTCGGCAAGCTCCCGGCCGGACCGCTCGTCGAGCGCGGCCGACCGAAAACGCTCCAGCATCTCGTCCTTGAGAACATGCATGCCGCTGCCGATGAAGATCGCTTCGGGCGCGATGCGCAGATAGAAGCCCGGCCGGTCCCAGCCTTTCTTGTCGCCGTGCCAGAACCAGATGTCGAGATGGTCCTTGTAGGGCCGCTTGTCCCTGGAGAAGCGGATGTCGCGATTGATGCGGGAAATCGAGCCGTTCACCTTCGGCTCGTAGCGCACGCTCTGTGAAACGCCTGCGAGCTTTGGCCCGACCGTCTCGACGAAACGCCGCGCCGGCTCGACATAGCCAGCCTCGTAAAGGGCGCGGTTGGCCTCGAACCAGTCCCTGGAATTGTTATGGGCGATCCCCCGCAGGAATGTCAGCGTTTCGTCCGGAAACCGCGAGAACTCCATGCCGGTCATCGTCTCCCTCCCGAGAACTGAATTGATAATCATAGCATGCCGCCGACACACGCGGATAATGGGCATTCAGTCCGGTCCAAATACCTCTCCGTTACCACGCCCGCTTTCGCGTCTGGTCATTGGGAAAGGTCGGGAAGCGGGGCGCGAGGCCAACGCCTTCCTAATTTTTATACGTGGCGCGAACCTCGCGCCCCGCCGGTGATTTTTCAGCCCCCCGTTTCCCAGCCTGCGGACCTGCCGGCATACGCCGGTGGTTTGCCGTGCCAGCGCGAGCGATATACGGCGCCTCGTGCCCGTCTTAGCGGACAGTCGTGGAAACTCTGGACGACCTTCCGCTTCCGCGGCCACGTTAGCCGCTTTCCCGGAACACCGGTTCCTCCCCGCAAATCACCGTCATGACCGGCGTTCCCGCAGGAGAAACTGCCGGGGATTATGCGGGGAACGCAGGGGGTGATGGACAAAAGCGGACAAAAGATTCTTCAAGAATCTTACATCTCATTGATTCGTAAGGCGGATTTCTTCGATTGGTCGCAACGGGCGGCGGATTCTATCCACGCGAGCTGCTGGCAATGAAACCCTTGACGGCCTGCCTGCCTTCGCCAACAGTCTTCGCCGGGGGAGAAAAACATGCCGTTCGACGACCAACGCACGCTCGCCTCGCCGACCGGCGCGGCGCTCAATCTCTATACGAAGCAGGCCGCCAGTCCGGCGCGCGGCGTCGTGCATATCAGCCACGGGCTTGCCGAGCACGCGGCGCGCTACGCCCGCTTCGCTGATTTCCTCAGCCACCGCGGCTTCCACACCTATGCCCACGACCATCGCGGTCACGGCTTCACCACCGCGCCGGACGCGCCGCAGGGCATGTTCGGCAACCCTGATGGCGGCGCGAAGGTTCTGGCCGACATCGGCGCGGTCCACGACCTCATCGCCCGCGAGCTTCCCGGCCTGCCGCTGATCCTTTTCGGCCATTCGATGGGCGGCATCGTCGCGCTCAATTTCGTGCTGCGCCATTCCGCGCATCTGCACGCGGCCGCGATCTGGAATGCCAATTTCTCCGCCGGCCTTCTGGGCCGCGTGGCGCAGGCCATCCTTGCCTGGGAGCGCTTTCGGCTGGGCTCGGACGTGCCGTCCCGCATGCTCCCCAAAATGACTTTCGTCGATTGGGGAAAGAAGGTGCCGAACCACCGCACCCCATTCGACTGGCTGTCGCGCGATCCGGAAGAAGTCGACAAATACATCGCCGACCCGCTCTGCGGCTGGAACGCTTCGGTGTCGCTCTGGCAGGATGTCTTCCGCTTTGTCTTCCATGGCGCGGACGACGCGAGTTTTTCCAAGGTCCGCAGGGACATGCCCTTCAACCTGGCCGGCGGCGAAAAGGACCCGGCGAGCGACGGCGGCAAGGCGGTCGAAGCGCTCGCCGCCCGCATGCGGCGGATAGGTTTTTCGAGTCTCGTTTCAAAGGTTTACCCCGAAACCCGCCATGAAAGCCTGAACGAAGTGAATCGAAACATCATCATGGAAGATTTTGTGCAGTGGGCAGAGAACCAGCTATCGGTTGAAAAACCCATCAAGATGGGTTACTGATTGATCACGGTCATTCGTTCAGGCGGATTCAGGATTGTGATCTTCGTCGATGATCATGAACCGGCGCATGTGCATGTCTACGGCGACGGAGAAGCCAAGATCAATCTGATCGGACCGGATGGCTTGCCCGAGTTGATCTGGGCGGTAGGAATGAAGCGAAGCGAAGTGCGCCGATCGATGGCCATCGTTCTGGAAAATCGCGACGTGTTGCTCGCAAGATGGAAAGAAATCCATGGCTGAGTTGACTGACAAGGACATCGACGCCGCCATTGAGCGGGGCAGGCTTGCAACCGTCGGCGAACCCCGCGCCGCGAGCGTGCGCTACGACAGCCGCCTCGACCGCGTCGTGGTCGAACTCACCAATGGATGCACCTTTGCCTTCCCGCCGCGTTTGGCCCAGGGCCTGGAGGGAGCAAGCGACGAGGAACTCTCCCAAGTCGAAGTCCTGGGCGCTGGCTATGGGTTGCACTGGGAAGCACTGGACGTCGATTTCACTGTTCCCGGGCTGCTTGCCGGGATTTTCGGTACGGGCGCCTATATGGCGCGTCGGGCAGGCCGCTCGACATCGCCGGCCAAGGCGGAAGCAGCCAGGCGCAATGGCTCGAAGGGCGGACGGCCGCGCAAGTCGGTTAGCCGCATGTGACAGCAGGCCAGTGCCGGGGACAGTTTACTTTCTTGCCCCGGAAAGGCATCTACGGCTTCCAGGTCCCACGAGGGGCAAAAAGTAAACTGTCCCCAGGTGCTCAATGCCCAACCCCCCGCTCCACGGCGTCCGCGTTATCGAACTCGCCCGCATCCTGGCCGGACCCTGGGCGGGCCAGCTGCTTGCCGATCTGGGCGCCGACGTCATCAAGGTCGAGAGCCCGGACGGCGGCGACGACACCCGCAAATGGGGGCCGCCCTTCGTCACCGGCAAGGACGGCAAAAACCTTTCGGCTGCCTATTATCATGCCTGCAATCGCGGCAAGCGCTCGATCGCCATCGATTTTTCGAAGCCCGAAGGGGCCGAGACGGTCCGCCGGCTGATCGCCACCGCCGATGTCCTCGTCGAGAATTTCAAGCTTGGCGGCCTGAAGAAGTATGGCCTCGACTATGAGAGCCTGAAAAAGATCAACCCGAAGCTGGTCTATTGCTCGATCACCGGCTTCGGCCAGGATGGGCCCTATGCGCCGCGCGCGGGCTACGATTTCATCATCCAGGGCATGTCCGGCCTGATGTCGATCACCGGCCCGGCCGGCGGCGAGCCACAGAAAGTGGGCGTCGCCGTCACCGACATTTTCACCGGCCTCTATTCGGTGATCGCCATCCAGGCGGCGCTTCGCCACGCGGAAGCCACTGGACAGGGCCAGCATGTCGACATGGCGCTGTTCGATGCGCAGATCTCCGTGCTCGCCAACCAGAACCTGAATTTCCTGGTATCCGGCAAGCCGCCGGTCCAGATGGGCAACGCCCATCCCAACATCGCGCCCTACGAAGTGCTGCCGGTCAGCGACGGCCACTTCATCCTCGCTGTCGGCAATGACAGCCAGTTCCGGAAATTCTGCGCGGTGGTCGGGCTGGAAGAACTGGCCGGCGATCCCGCCTATGCGACCAATGAAGCGCGCGTCGCCAACCGCGCGGCTCTGCGTGAAAACATCGTTCCGCGCCTCGCGGATTTCGACCGCGACAACCTGCTCGCTTTGCTCGAAAAAGCCGGCGTCCCGGCAAGCCCTATCAATGATATTGGAGAAATGTTCGCCGACCCGCAGACCATCGCCCGCGGCATGCGGCTCGACCTCGACGACGGCCATGGCAACACGCTACCCTCTGTGCGCGCGCCGATGGTGATGTCGGAAACGCCGCTCGTCTATGAACGCCCCTCGCCGCGGCTTGGCGAGCACACGGCCGAAATCCTTGCCGAACTGGAGAGAACCGGATCATGAAAACCGGCGGAAAGCTGATCGTCGAAGCGCTCGAGGCGAACGGAGTAGACCGCATCTATTGCGTGCCCGGCGAATCCTATCTCGCCGTGCTGGATGCCCTGCACGATTCGAACCGCATCCAAACCATCGTCTGCCGGCAGGAAGGAGGCGCGGCAATGATGGCCGATTGCCACGGCCGGCTGACCGGCAAGCCCGGCATCTGCTTCGTCACGCGCGGCCCCGGCGCGACCAACGCTTCTGCCGGCATCCACATCGCCATGCAGGATTCCATCCCGCTGATCATGTTCATCGGCCAGGTGGCGAGCCACGCCAGGGAGCGCGAGGCTTTCCAGGAGGTCGACTACCGCGCCTTTTTCGGTCCGCTCGCCAAATGGGCAACCGAGATCGACGACGCGGCGCGCATCCCCGAAATCGTCACCCGTGCATTTGCCGTCGCCACCTCAGGCCGGCCGGGGCCGGTGGTGATCTCGTTGCCGGAGGACATGCTGACCAGCCTCGCAGACGCGCCCGACGCCCTGGCCTTCACGCCGGTCGAGACCCGTCCGGGAGCGGAAGAAATGGCGCGGCTTGAGGAGCTTCTTGGAAAGGCCGAGCGCCCGTTCGTCATTCTGGGCGGCTCGCGCTGGAGCGAAGCCGCATTCAGCCACATGCAGAAGATCGCCGAAGCGTGGTCGCTGCCTGTCGGCTGCTCGTTCCGCCGCCAGATGCTGTTCGACCACCTCCACCCCTGCTATGCCGGCGATGTCGGCATCAGCCCGAACCTGAAACTCGCGACCGCGATCAAGCAGGCCGATCTCGTGCTCCTGATCGGCGGGCGCATGGGCGAAATGCCGTCGTCGGACTACACGCTGCTGAAGAGCCCCTACCCGGACCAGACGCTGGTCCACGTCCATCCCGACGCGAGCGAACTCGGCCGCGTCTATCGCCCAAAGCTCGCCATCAACGCGTCACCTGCCGCATTCGTCGAGGCATTTTCGGCGCGCAGCCCTGGTAAGCCGCCTATCTGGGCGCCTGAAACGGCAAAAATGCACCAGAACTATCTCGACTGGTCGACGCCCCCCGAGACCGGTCCCGGCGCGGTGCAGATGGGTCCGATCATGAGCTATCTGGAATCGGTGCTGCCCGACGATGCGATCCTGACCAACGGTGCTGGAAACTACGCAACCTGGGTACACCGGTTTCACCGCTCCCGGCGCTATGCCACACAGGCGGCCCCGACCTCGGGCTCCATGGGCTACGGCACGCCCGGCGCGGTCGCGGCCAAAGGGCTGTTCCCGGAGCGTGAAGTCATCGCCTTTGCCGGCGACGGCTGCTTTCTGATGAACGGCCAGGAATTCGCGACCGCCGTCCAGTACGACTTGCCGATCATCGTTATCGTCGTGAACAACGGCATTTACGGCACGATCCGCATGCATCAGGAGCGGGAATATCCCGGCCGTGTCGTCGCCACCGATTTGAAGAACCCGGATTTCGCGGCCCTTGCCCGCGCCTATGGCGGCCACGGCGAAACGGTCGAGACGACCGCCGAATTCGCTTCCGCCTTCGAGCGCGCGCGTGCATCCGGCAAGCCGGCGATCATCGAGATCAAGCTCGACCCCGAGGCGATCACGCCGACCCGGACCATGACGGATATTCGGGAGAAGCGGTGAAGCAAAAAGGGGCGGTTGCCCGCCCCTTTCCTATACCTCGCAAGACAATGGCTACTGGATCGCCTTGTCGGTCACCGCCGAGGTCCAGGCGCCGGTCGGCTCCTTGGAGATGATCTTCTGGTCCTGCAACGCCTTGGCGGTGCGTTCATAGGCCGCTTCGACCAGCTTGCCGTCGGCGTTGTCGATGAGCTTGGCGACTTCGCCCATCATGCGCTTCTGGTGATTCTCGTCCTGCCCGCCATTCTCGACGACGATGTCCGCCGCCTCATCGGGGTTTTCGACGGCGTATTTCCAGCCCTTCATCGAGGCGCGCACGAAGCGGACCATCTTGTCCTCGAAGGCCGGATCCTTGAGCTTGTCCTCCATCGCATAGAGGCCGTCCTCGAGCAGGTCGTTGCCCATCGCCGAATAGTTGAAGACGATCAGGTCTTCCGGCTTGTAGCCGGCGTCGATGAGCTGCCAGTATTCATTGTAGGTCATCACCGATATGCAGTCGGCCTGCTTTTGGATCAGCGGCTGCACGTCGAAGCTCTGCTTGAGAACCGTCACGCCGTCCGCCCCGCCTTCGGTCGAAAGGCCGAGTTTGTTCATCCAGGCGAAGAACGGATATTCGTTGCCGAAGAACCAGACGCCGAGCGTCTTGCCCTTGAAGTCGGCTTCGGACTTCACCGGGCCGTCCTTCGGGCAGACGAGCTGCATGCCCGCCTTCTTGAACGGCTGGGCGATATTGACCAGCGGCACGCCCTTTTCGCGTGCGGCCAGCGCGCCGCCCATCCAGTCGACGATGACGTCGGCGCCGCCGCCGGCGATCACCTGCTCGGGCGCGATGTCGGGGCCGCCCGGCTTGATCTCGACCTCGAGGTTCTCCTCCTCGTAAAAGCCCTTGTCCTTGGCCACATAGTACCCGGCGAACTGGGCCTGCGTGACCCATTTCAGTTGCAGGGTCACCTCGTCGGCGGCCCATGCCTGGACGGCAGCCAGCGACATCGCGCCGGCAAGCATGGAAACAATCAGTTTTTTCATTTTTTGCTTACCCTCTGAAGTACGCCTATCCACCACGGACAGACGGATGCCAAAACGTGGTGGCCCTTTCGATCAGGGCGATCACGCCATAAAAGACCGAACCCGCGAGCGCCGCAACCGCGATTTCGGCCCATGCCATATCGACCCGCAGCAGGCCGATCTCTGTGGAGATGCGGAAACCCATTCCCACGACGGGCGTGGTGAAGAACTCCGCCACGATGGCGCCGATCAGCGCCAGCGTCGAATTGATCTTCAGCGCGTTGAAGATGAAGGGCGCCGCCGCCGGCAGGCGCAGCTTGAACAGGGTCTGCCAGTAGCTCGACGCATAGGTGCGCATCAGATCGCGCTCCATGTGGCCGGAGGCGGTGAGGCCCGTCACCGTGTTCACCAGCATCGGAAAGAAGGTCATGACCACGACCACGCCCGCCTTGGACGGCCAGTCGGGACCGAACCATGTGACCATGATCGGCGCGACGCCGATGATCGGCAGCGCCGACATCATGTTTCCAATCGGCAGCAGGCCGCGGCGGAAGAAGGCGATGCGGTCGGCTAAGATGGCGACAAGGAAGCCGGCCGAACCGCCCAGCACATAGCCGGTCAGCGCCGACTTGAAGATGGTCTGGTTCACATCGGCAGCGAGCATCGGCAGCGAGGTGACGATGCGGGCGGCAATCGCGCTTGGCGGCGGCAATATGATCGCGGAAACGCCGGCGCCTCTGACGATCGCTTCCCAGATGATCAGAATCCAGACGCCGAAAAGCAGCGGAATAGCCAGCCGCACGAAGGTCCGGCCCTGCGCGGTGACGGGGCGGAGGTGTGAGAGGACGCTTACCGTCCGCCAGGCCAGCAGCCACGTCGCGGCCAGCAGCGCGAAATAGGGCAGCCGGGCCGTGCCTTCATTGCCGGCGAGACCGGAAACCAGCAGCCAGACCGCGGCATGCGTGGCGGCAAACAGCAGAAGCACTGACGTCGGCCGGAAGCCGCTACCCGCCGAAAAGACGATCGCAGCGAATATCAGCGCAAAAATTTCCGCCGTCGCTACCGCGCCCATGCCCGGCTGGGCGCCAAACAGGGGCAGGCCGAATGCCGCGCCGACGCACAGAACGAGCGCTGAGAGCGCCTGCCAGGACAGACCAAGACGGGTCACGCCGGCCGCCCTCCCATGCTCTTTTCGACCTGCCGGCCGGCGAACCCGACCATGCCGACCAGGATCAGCGCCACCACCGACCCGGCGATGAGCGCTGCCCATATGTCGATGGACTGGCTGTGATAGGCGCCGATGAGCAGCTTGGCGCCGATGCCGGCCACCGCGCCGGTCGGTAATTCGGCGACGATCGCGCCGACAAGACTGGCGGCGATGGCTACTTTCATCGAGGTGAAGAGGAACGGAACCGAAGCCGGAACGCGCAGCTTCCAGAAGGTCTGCGAGGCGCTGGCATTGTAGGTGTGCATCAAATCGAGATGCATGATCTCGGGGGAGCGCAGCCCCTTCACCATGCCGACCGCGACCGGGAAGAAGGAGAGGTAGGTCGAGATGAGCGCCTTGGTCACGATGGCCGGCGTGTTGAACGGGCCGAGCAGCAGAATGACCATTGGCGCAAGCGCAATGATTGGAATGGTCTGCGAGACGATGATCCAGGGCATCAGGCTGCGGTCGAGCGCCGTGACATGCACGATGCCGACTGCGATCAATATGCCGAGCGCCGTGCCGAAGGCGAAGCCGAGCAGCGTCGAGGAAAGCGTCACCCATCCGTGATAGACGAGACTGCGGTTGCTGCTGATCTTTCGCATAAAAGTGTTTTCGAAGAAATTTTGCGCCACCTGGTGCGGGGCAGGCAGCGTCGGCTTCGGCTGCGACAGCGTCTTGCCCAGAAATTCCGTGAAGCCCGGCGTTTCGCCGGCGCGGCGGTCAAGGTCGCGCTGGAATGGCGCGTTCAGGAGAACGGCGAAGCCGTACCAGACGACGACCAGCGCCGCGAGGATCGTGGTGACGGGGATGATTTTGTCGCGCAGGCTGTCCATTTAATGTCTCAGCCCGCTGGATTGTCGTGCGTCCTTCGAGGCTCGCTTCGCTCGCACCTCAGGATGAGGGAGGTGAGACGCCGGCCTCCCAAGATGAGGAACGTGGGACGCCGGCCTTTCAGGGCAGGAGACGTGAGGTACTTGCTCAAAATGAGAACGGTGCAGCGCTAGCCTTTCAGGACGACAGTACAGCGCAAGCCTCTCCGTTCGAGTATAGCGCCCCGCCTCCCTCATTCTGAGGTGCGAGCGAAGCGAGCCTCGAAGGACGCACCGATATGAGCGACCGCATCGCACCCCAAGTTCAATCCTCATAGCTGTGCCCTGCCCTGAGCCCGTCGCGTACTCGGGCGGCGATCGCCAGGAACTCCGGCGTCTCGCGAATGTCGAGCGGGCGCTCGCTGGGCAACGTCGATTCGATGACGTCGGTGACTCGACCCGGCCGCGGCGACATGACAACGATGCGCGTCGACAGATAGACCGCCTCGGGAATGGAGTGGGTGACGAAACAGATGGTCTTGTTCGTCCGCCTCCAGAGCTCCAGCAACTGCTCGTTCAAATGGTCGCGCACGATCTCGTCGAGTGCGCCGAACGGCTCGTCCATCAGCAAAAGGTCGGCGTCGAACGCCAGCGCGCGCGCGATGGAGGCGCGCTGCTGCATGCCGCCGGAAAGCTGCCACGGATATTTCTTTTCGAAGCCGGTGAGATTGACCAAATCGAGCGTCCGCTTCACACGCTCCCTCTGCTCGGCCCTGGACAGTCCCATGATCTCCAACGGCAGGGTGACGTTGCGCTCGATCGTGCGCCACGGAAACAGCGCCGCTGCCTGAAATACATAGCCATAGGCCCGACTTTCGCGCGCCTCTTCAGGCGTCATGCCGTTGATCTCGATCGTGCCGTCGGTCGGCTTTTCGAGGTCCGCGATCACCCTAAGAAACGTCGTCTTGCCGCAGCCCGATGGCCCGATGAAAGAGACGAACTCGCCCTTGCCGATGGTGAGATCGACATCGGAAAGAGCCCGCACCGGCCCGTCGCTGGTTTCGAAGGTCAGCCCCAATCCTTTGGCGGCGATGACGGTTCTGGTAGGGTCGGTCATCGCTTGGGGATGTTCCTGCTGCATGGTTGAAAGCATCGGGCTATGGTAGGCAAGATTGCCGCCTGGCATGCAAGAAATCCAGTTCGGGATTGTGGAGAAGCCGCAATGGATGCCTCATCGAAGCCCACCTGCCGCGTCGTTCGTCCCGGCTCGACCTATGACGGCAGGCAGGGACTGAGCTATTTCGAGGGAATCGCCGCCGAAACGGTCGGGTCGAAGGCGTTGTGCATGCATATCGTGACCATCCTGCCCGGCGCGCGGGCTAAGGCGCATCTGCATGAAAGCCACGAATCTGCCGTTTATGTGCTTTCGGGCGAGGCTCGCACCTGGTACGGTGAGCGGCTTGAAGAGTTCGCCGACATGAAGGCCGGCGACATGATGTACATTCCGGCCGGCGTGCCGCATCTGCCGGCGAACCTTTCGGACCGGCCGTGCACGGCGGTCATCGCGCGTACCGATCCCAAAGAGCAGGAAAGCGTGGTGCTGCTGCCGGAACTGGATGCGCTGGCGAAATAGCCTCACGGACGCTGCGGCTTGTCGCGAAAACACCCGGTTCACACCCCCGCCGGAATGCCGGTGCGCTCGACCTTGCGCGGCGCGACAACCTCTTTCCACTTCGACAGGGCGCGATTGACCGCCGCATTCGGCTCGCGAGCGACGAACTCACCGTGGCCAGGCTGTGCCTGCACGCTCGATTCCTGGATCACCAGTTCGCCTCGCGACAGCACGAAGCGCGGCAGACCTGTCACCTCGAAGCCTTCGAAGACGTTGTAGTCGATCACCGACTGCTGGTTCTTCGCCGAAATTGTCTTCTTGCGCTTGGGATCCCACACCACGATATCGGCGTCCGCGCCTTCGACGATCGCGCCCTTTTTCGGGTACATGTTCAATATCTTGGCGATGTTGGTGGAAGTGACCGCGACGAACTCGTTCATGGTCAGCCGGCCGGTATTGACGCCCCTGGTCCACAGCACCGGCATGCGATCCTCGAGCCCGCCGGTGCCGTTCGGGATTTTCGTGAAATCGCCGACGCCGAAGCGCTTCTGCTCCGTGGTGAACGAGCAATGATCGGTGGCCACCACCTGCAGGCTGCCCGCCTGCAGGCCGGCCCAAAGCGAATCCTGATGCAGTTTGTTGCGGAAGGGCGGGCTCATCACGCGCCGCGCGGCGTGGTCCCAATCCTTGTTCATGTATTCGGTTTCGTCGAGCGTCAGATGCTGAACCAGCGGCTCGCCGAAAACGCGCATGCCCTTCTGCCGCGCCCGGCGGATCGCCTCATGCGCCTGCTCGCAGGAGACATGCACGACATAGAGCGGCGCGCCCGCCATGTCGGCGATCATGATGGCGCGGTTGGTCGCCTCGCCCTCGACCTCCGGCGGCCGCGAATAGGCATGCGCCTCCGGGCCGTTATTGCCTTCGGCAAGCAGCTTCTGCTGCAATTGCGCGACCACGTCGCCGTTTTCGGCATGGACGAGCGGCAGGGCGCCAAGGGCAGCGCAGCGCTGGAACGACGAATACATCTCGTCGTCGTCGACCATCAGCGCGCCCTTGTAGGCCATGAAATGCTTGAACGAGGTGATGCCCTTGTCGACGATGGTCGCCATCTCGTTGAACACCTGCTCGCCCCACCAGGTGATCGCCATGTGGAACGAGAAATCCGCGCAGGCCTTCGAGGTCTTGTTGTCCCACATCTGCAGCGCCTCGAGCAGCGACTGGCCGGGCGCGGGCAGGCAGAAGTCGACCACCATGGTCGTGCCGCCGGCAAGGGCGGCCCGTGTCCCGCTTTCGAAATCGTCGGCCGAATAGGTGCCCATGAACGGCATTTCGAGATGGGTGTGCGGATCGATGCCGCCCGGCATCACGTAGCAGCCGGTTGCGTCGTACTCGTGGTCGCCATGCAGATCCGGCCCGATGCCGATGATCTTGTCGTGCTTGACCAGCACGTCGCCCTTCCATGTGCGGTCGGCGGTGACGATAGTGCCGTTCTTGATGACTTTGGACATGGCGGGTGCTCCCCAGGTATTGACGCTCAAGGCACGCGTGGAATTTCTATTGGTGGAAGGAGATCAAGCAACAGAAGCAGCCCACGATCGACAGCTCTCATTTGGTCGCTGCTTAAACGGCCGACTGGTCCGCGAGCTTTATCTTTCGGGAAGGTCATGATTTTTTCGATCTGAACCTGCGATTTTCCATGCAAGCCGTTGCCAGAATTTGGCTCGACATCGACACGCAAATTGCGCCCCGTCGTCAGGTCAGTCGTGAGAAAGCACACCGTAAGGCTCTCGACCCAATCCTCCAACCGATCATTTTGGATCACAACAGCGGGTCGAGGCTTACCGTAGTCGCCCTTCGCTGAAACGATGACCAAATCACCGCGACGCATTAGTCGAGATCGTCCCAGAGATCTTCAGCAAATGCGTCCAACGTCTTCATCATTCCGGTTCGCCGGTCAGACTCCCTGATCTGTCGGCAATCTTCCTCAATCTGTTTCCAGAGCTCATCGGACCAAAGGTCAGGCAACCACACCTCCACAGGCCGATAGCCTTCGGCAGCGAGCTCCTTCTTTTCCTCTTCCGTCAGTTCCTTTGGCCGGCCCATGGCGACCTCCTGTTCCCGATGGAGATATTATCGGCTCTTAGCGCCCGTCATTCAACAATCACCGCCGTTTCGACCACCGCGTGAAACAGCACGTCGCAGCCGGCCGCGGCCCATTCCGGGAAAATTTCCTCGGCCTCGTTGTGGCTGAGCCCATCTACGCAGGGGCACATCACCATCGCCGTCGGCGCCACCCGGTTGATCCAGCAGGCGTCATGGCCGGCGCCTGAGACGATGTTGCGGTGCGAATAGCCGAGCCTTTCAGCCGCGTCGCGGATCGCCTTGACGCAGCCCTCGTCGAAGGTGACGGGGTCGAAATGGCCAACCTGCTCGATCTCGAACTTTATGTCGAGCGCCTCGCAGATGGTGGCAATGCCATCGCGGATGCGGGCGTCCATCTCGTCGAGCACGTCCTTGTTGGGCGAGCGGATGTCGATGGTGAAGACCGTCCTGCCGGCGATGATGTTGCGCGAATTCGGATAGGCTTCCATGTGGCCGATCGCGCCGACTGCGTCGGGCTGATAGTCCATTGCGATCTCGTGCACGAGCTCCGTCACCCGCGCCATGCCGAGACCGGCATTGCGTCGCTTGGGCATCGGCGTCGAGCCGGTATGGCTCTCCTTGCCGGTGAGGGTCACCTGCAGCCACTTCAGGCCCTGGCCGTGGGTGACGACGCCGATATCGATCATCTCGTCCTCGAGGATCGGCCCCTGCTCGATGTGAAGCTCGAAGAAGGCCTTCATCTTGCGTGCGCCGACTTCCTCGTCGCCCTTCCAGCCGATGCGTTCCAGCTCGTCGCCGAAGCGCTTGCCCCTGGCGTCGACCCGATCGTAGGCCCAGTCCTTGTCGTGCACGCCGGCGAACACGCCGGAGGCGAGCATCGCAGGCGCGTAGCGCGTGCCCTCCTCGTTGGTCCAGTTGGTGACGACGATCGGATGCTTCGTCTTGATGTCGAGCTCGTTCAGTGTGCGGATGATCTCCAGCCCGCCCAGAACGCCGAGCACGCCGTCGAACTTGCCGCCGGTCGGCTGGGTGTCGAGATGGCTGCCGACATAGACTGGCAGCGCATCCGAGTCTGTGCCCTCGCGGCGGGCGAACATCGTTCCCATCTGGTCGACGGCGATTTCGAGGCCGGCTTCCTTGCACCATTTCTGGAAGAGATGACGGCCCTCGCCGTCCTCGTCGGTCAGCGTCTGGCGGTTATTGCCCCCGGCGACGCCGGGGCCAATCTTCGCCATCTCCATGATGGAATCCCACAAACGATCTGAATTGATTCGCAAATTCTCGCCCGGGGCGGCCATGCGCTTATCTTCCTCTCATTTTACTTCGGGGAAGGTCCGGCGGTTCCCGACGCCGGCCTTCCTGTTCTTCCAGTGGTTCATTCCACGAGACGCAACACCTCGCGCACGTGGTCGATCAGCTCGTCGATCTGTCCCTTGGTGATGATCAGGGGCGGCGACAGCGCGATGATGTCGCCGGTGGTGCGGATCAGCGCGCCGCGCTCGAACGCCTTCACGAAAGCGGAGAAGGCGCGCTTGGTCGGGCTGCCGGCGATCGGCGCAAGCTCGATCGCCCCGATCAGGCCGATATTGCGGATGTCGATGACGTTCGGCTCGCCCTTGAGCGAATGCAGCGCCTCTTCCCAGTAGGGGGCGAGTTCGGCGCCACGGGTGAGCAGGCCTTCTTCCTTGTAGGTGTCGAGCGTGCCGAGTGCGGCCGCGCAGGCGATCGGATTGCCCGAATAGGTGTAGCCGTGGAAGAACTCGATCATGTGCTCGGGGCCGGTCATGAAGGCGTCGTGGATTTCCTTCGTGACGAACACCGCGCCCATCGGGATGACGCCGTTGGACACGCCCTTGGCCGTGGTGATGATGTCCGGCGTGACGCCGAAATAATCCGCCGCGAACGGCGTTCCCATGCGGCCGAAGCCGGTGATGACTTCGTCGAAGATCAGCAAGATGCCGTGCCTGGTGCAGATCTCGCGCAGCTTCTGCAGATAACCCTTCGGCGGGATCAGCACGCCGGTCGAACCGGCTACCGGCTCGACGATGACGGCGGCGATGGTCGATGCGTCATGCAGCGTCACGATCCGCTCGAGTTCGTTGGCGAGTTCCGCGCCATATTCAGGCTCGCCGCGCGTGAATGCGTTCTTCTCCGGCAGATGCGTGTGCGGCATGTGGTCCACGCCAGTCAGAAGCGTACCGAACATCTTGCGGTTGGTGACGATGCCGCCGACCGAGATGCCGCCGAAATTGACGCCGTGATAGCCGCGCTCGCGACCGATCAGCCGGGTGCGCGAGCCTTCGCCCTTAACGCGCTGATATGCCAGCGCCATCTTCAGCGCGGTATCGACCGATTCCGAGCCTGAATTGGTAAAGAAGACGTGCTCCATGCCGGCCGGTGCGATGTCGACCAGCCGATTGGCCAGTTCGAACACGATCGGATGGCCCATCTGGAAGGCCGGCGCATAGTCGAGCTCGGCCGCCTGCCGCTGGATCGCCTCGGTGATCTTCGGGCGGCAGTGGCCGGCATTGACGCACCACAGGCCGGCGGTGCCGTCGAGGATCTTGCGGCCGTCGCTCGCCGTGTAATGCATGTCCTTGGCCGCGACCATCATGCGCGGCGCCTGCTTGAACTGCCGGTTCGACGTAAACGGCATCCAGAATGCGCTGAGGTCGTTCGGCGCTACATTCATTCTGTTGGACATGACCAAGCCTTCCCTTGAATCCCCTGTTTCGATACGGCCAACGCTTGGTCTTGGCTGCGTTTTCGTGCTACGCAAATTTTTGACCGATTGGACAAACGTTAGCACCGCCAGATCGGCGGTCAAGGAAATAGTAGCGGAAATGGCTGGCCGAAATCGCGCTCCACAAGGCAGGTTGAACTGGTCCAGCGGATTGGGCCACAGAACCGATTTCGCTGCCATATCGCGGGGAGCGGCATAGACATGGACACCAAGGCGCCGCGTCCCAGGACACGCATCCAAACGGAAAAGCGCGAACTCATCCTGGAGGCGGCGCTCGAGGTTTTCTCGGCGCACGGCTTTCGCGGGTCGACCATTGACCAGATCGCCGACGCGGCCGGAATGTCCAAGCCGAACCTGCTCTATTATTTCCGCCGCAAGGAAGAAATCCACGAGACGCTGATGCAGCGCCTGCTCGACACCTGGCTGGCGCCGCTCAAGGAACTCGACGATATCGGCGACCCGCTGACCGAATTGCGTAGCTATATCAGGCGCAAGCTCGAAATGGCGCGGGATTTTCCGCGTGAAAGCCGGCTCTTCGCCAACGAGATCCTGCAAGGCGCGCCGCGCATCAAGCCGATGCTGGAGGGCGAGTTGAAAAGCCTGGTCGACGAGAAGGCCGAGGTGATCAAGGGCTGGATGCGCGCCGGAAAGATCGCCAAGACCGATCCCTGGCACCTGATCTTCTCGATCTGGGCAACGACACAGCACTACGCCGATTTCGACGTGCAGGTGCGCGCGGTGCTAGGCGCCGATCGCGGCAGCGACGGCCGCTTCGAGGATGCCGCGCGCTTTCTGGAGCAGTTGTTCCTTGACGGGCTGAGGCCAAGGCCGGATCGGCAGGGTTAGCGATCCGTGGCGGCGGCCCCCTGGTCCAGCCGCTCGTCGTGATACTCGGAACTATTCACGGCCGCGCGGTTCATGGCAAGACGTTCTTCCGCCATCGCCTGCACCGCGGCCCGCACCGCCGGATGCCGCGACATGAAGAGCCTGAAGTCGCGCCGCGACAGAACGAGGAAGTTGCAGTAGTCGACGGCCGTCACGTCGGCGGTGCGCGGATCGCCCGTGAGCAACGCCATTTCGCCGAAGAACGACCCGGCTCCGAGCTGCACGGCGGCGCCATTGACGTCCACCTCCACGGTTCCGGAAACGACGAAATACATCGCGTCGCCTTTCTCGCGGATGCGCACGATGCGGTCGCCCGGCGAGGCCGCCTTCGGCACGAAGAGCAACAGCAGTTCCTCCTGATCATCGACGTTAATTGCCTTGAACAGCGGGAAGGTCTCGATGAACTCCGTGATCTTGCGCGCCTGCTCGTGATCGCGCTTCTTGGCCTGGGCCTGGATGCGGTCGAGCTCCACGGCCAGCACGCGTTCGCGCCGCCTGCCGAAATTGGCTGACCACCGCGGGAAACGGCCGCTTATCCACCGCTCAAGCGCCTCCGCCGTGGCGAAGGCAAGCGGATTGATGGTTATGGCCAGGAGCGCGGCGGCGAGGATGAGGCTCTGGCCCTCCTTGGTCACCAATCCGTAGGCGGCGCCGAGGCCGGCGAGAATAAAGGAAAACTCGCCAATCTGCGCGATGCCCGCCGCTATGCCGAGCGCCAGCCGGACTGGATAGCGCAGCGCAAGGATGAGCAGGAAAGCACCGATCGGCTTGCCCAAGGCTATGACCGCAACCACTGCGAGCACCTCGAGCGGCTTTTCGACGAGGATGGCCGGTTCGAACAGCATGCCGATCGAGACGAAGAACAGGACCGAGAATGCGTCCTGCAGCGGCAGGGAATTGGCCGCGGCTCGGTGGCTGAGCTGCGACTCGCCCATGATCACGCCGGCGAAGAACGCGCCGAGCGCGAAAGACACTCCAAAGGCCGCCGCCGAACCGAAGGCGATGCCAAGCGCTAGCGCCAGAACCGAGAGCGTGAAGAGTTCGCGCGAGCCGGTGCGCGCCACCTTGATCAGGATCCAGGGCACGATCCTCGGCCCGATCAGGGCTGCAATCAGCGCAAAGCCGGCGACCTTCGTGAGCGTGAGGAGAATCGTAAGGGTGATTGGCGCGCTCGAGGTCTCGCTGCCCGCCTCGGCATGCCCGCCCATGCTCTCGGCGAAGACCGGCAGCAACACCAGCGCCAATACCATCGCCAGATCCTCGACGATCAGCCAGCCGACCGCGACCCGTCCCTGAGTCGACTGAAGGAGATTTCGCTCCTCTAGCGCCTTGAGAAGCACCACTGTGCTCGCAACCGAAATGCACAATCCGAAGACGATGCCGTGGCCGGCGTTCCATCCCCAAAGCCAGCAGAGCCCGAAGCCGAGCAGGGTCGCGAGCAGTATCTGGCCCAGAGCGCCCGCCACGACCACTCCGCGCACGGCGAGCAGGTCGGAAGCCGAGAAATGCAGGCCGACGCCGAACATCAGAAGAACGATGCCGATTTCGGCGAGTTGCCCCGCCATATCCGCATCGGCCACGAAACCGGGCGTAAAGGGTCCGATGAAGATGCCAGCGACGAGGTAGCCGACCAGAGCCGGCAGCCGCAGCCTGTCGGCCAGATAGCCGAAGATGGACGCCAGCACGAAGCCGACGGCAATCGTTGCGACAAGGTTCACATCATGCGGCAAGGCTCAACCTCGACAGTCTTGTTCCCCTTCTGTCGGCGCAAGTTGGTGTAGTCAAACGATTTCGCCGCTTGTGATGATTGATGAGCGATCCAGCTGCCCCACCGGAAAAATACGCGTGAGCAAGCCCACTGCCGACTCTGATCGATTCGAAAAGGTAGGAAAATGGTCGCGACCGCAACTCTCTCCCCAAATTCCGGATTTCCATTTCGAAGGCTGTGCGCAAGGCCCAGCAGTGGAAGGCCGGCCAGGAATTCGCCTTCTTCGAAGGAAGTCTGACCCAAATCAGCTAACGTCGGCCATGACGAGCAGTAGGCCGGCGGCCAGCGTGATGTTGACCAGGGTGAGGTAAAGATGCGGGTCGCGCTCCTTGCCCCGGAACAGAAAAAGATTGTGATAGAGTGCGGTCGCCAGAACGAGAAATACGATGAGTGCGATCACCGTCGGCACGGTCCAGATGCCGAGGATCAGCGCCAGCCCACCGAGCAACTGCACGACGAAACCCACCGCCATGATCGGCGCGGGCAGCTTCCAGCCGTAGTTGGTGGCGCCCTCCTTCCGTTCGCCGAAATGCAGCAAATTGCGGATGCCGGCGATGAGGAAGAAACCGCCGAACACCACGCGTCCGATGGTCATCAGAACTGCAGTCGTCGCCATTTGCGTCCCTCCCCTTCAGCTTTCCGATAGCCGGTTCGGTCCATGAGTGGAAGAGGCAGTCGTTCAACGGCCCAGCACTATGCCGACTTCGACGTGCAGGTGCGCGCCGTGCTCGGCCCGGACCGCGGCGGCGACGGCCGTTCGATGACGCGGCGCAGTTTCTGGAACAGCTTTTCGTCGATGGATTGCAACCGAAGGGCTGAACTCCTCCTGCTGTCGGTCAGACCGGCGCTTTCCGCTTGTGTTCGGCGGCCGTTGCACGCAGCTTTGCAGCGGGCGCCAACACCGAAAACGCGACAAGGAGGAACCCGATGGCGAAGCTCATCGTGCTCTACAAGACGCCGAAGGACGCAGCCGCGTTCGACCGCTACTACTCGTCGACCCATATACCGCTGGCCAAGAAAATTCCCGGCCTGCGGAGCTACGACATCAGCGAGGGCGCCGTCGCGGCCCCGGCCGGTCCGTCGGGCGTGCATCTCGTGGCGACGCTCACCTTCGCTTCCATGGAGGATCTGCAGAAAGGTCTCGCCTCGCCCGAGGGCCAGGCGGTGGCGGGCGATCTTGCCAATTTCGCCGATGGCGGCGCGGACCTGCTCATGTTCGAGACCAGGGACGCCTGACGATGGCGCCGGCGCATCTTCACTGTGCGCCGGCGACAACCACGAGAAACCCGCCGATCAGCGCGACGTTGCCGACGACGCCGTTGATCTTGGCCGCCCGCTCCAGGCCCTGATGATCCCAGAAATTATGGAACATCGGCGTGGCGACGAGCAGGAACAGGATGAGGCCGGCTGCCGCGAGAGCGGTCCATATGCCGGCAATCAGCAGTGCGCCGGCCGCGATCTGCAGGGCGATGCCGAGCCACAGCATCAGCCGCGCCTGCGGCACGCCGCGTGCCGAGATGAGCTGCGTCAGCAAGGGCGCGTTCAGAATATTGCGAATGCCGGCAAACACGAACGCGCCACCGAGCAACAGGCGCCCGGCGAAAAGGATCTCTACTGAAATATCTGTGGTCATGATCTTTTTCTCTCGATGAAAAATGACCGGGGCGGCAACCGCCCGAAGCCTTGATCCGACACTTACGCCGCGTTGGCAGCCGGCATCGGATGAATGGCGTGGAAGCTCACACAGAGCCGATTCCAGATGTTGATCATGCCGGTCGCCACCGTAAGCTTCGTCAATTCTTCCGCCGAGAAATGCTGCAGCGTCTTGTCGTAGAGTTCGTCCGGAACGCCGGCGTCGGCGATTTTCGTCACCGCTTCCACCCAGGCGAATGCGGCGCGCTCGCGATCGGTGAAGAGCGGCGACTCCTTCCATGCAGAAACGAGATAAAGCCGCTGCTCGATCTCGCCGTCCACACGAGCCTCGCGGCTGTGCATCTCGACGCAGAACGAACAGCCATTGATCTGCGACGCCCGCAGCTTGATCAGATGCAGCAGGCTCTTTTCGAGGCCACATTCGTCGACCGCCTTGTTCAGCGCGACGAGCGCCTTCGTCAATTCAGGCGCCTGACCGTAGAAATTCAGCCTGGGCTTCATCATCATTCCTTTCACTTCTGCTTGGGAGATTTCTGCGGCCGCTGATGGCGCTCGACGAAAGCGCAGCCGGCGGCGACCGAGCGGGGGTCGGCCTCGGTCTTGAAGTTATGCACGATGTCGGAGAGGCGCTCGGCGGCGAGCGCGGCGCGATAGGCCTTTTCCGCCCTGAGCATGGCAGCGTTGATGCCGCACGGCTTCGCATAGGCCGACGCGTCGAGCTTCACCGGGCCGTTCTGGCGGATTTCACCGCAGCGAAACGCGGGCTCCGGACCTTCCACCGCCAGCACGATGTCGAGCAGTGATATGCGGTCGGCAGGACGCGCAAGCCTGTATCCGCCATAAGGGCCCGGCACCGACTCCAGAATGCCTGCCGCCGTTAGAGCATTGAGGTGCTTCAGCAAATAACTCGGCGACAGACCGAACTGCTCGGCCAGGGCGGCGCCCGGTATGGTGCCCTCGCCTTCGACACTGACCAGCGTTGCGGCGCAATGGATCGCCGCTTCCACGCCTTCGCTCAGCTTCATCTGGCTGACTCCCATTTCATGGATAATTCATATCCTGGATAGATATTATCGTCAATAGGCATGTGAAAAAGGCGCGGGAAACCGCGCCTTTCAAATTATCCTATTCCGCAGCCACCTTGGCCATCGGGTTGTTGGGATGCTGCGTCCAGTTGGCGTAGACCGGCGAGACCGGCATGCCGGTGCGCTCGTCGATGACGCCGGCCGCCAGCGGCTCCATGGTGATGCAGCCCTCGACCGGACAAACATTGACGCAGAGATTGCAGCCGACGCACTCAGCCTCGATCACCTCGAAATGCCTGATGCCGTCGACCATGGAGGTGATGGCCTGGTGCGAAGTGTCTTCGCAAGCGATGTGGCAGCGGCCGCATTTGATGCAGAGATCCTGGTTGATCTGCGCCTTGGCGACGTAGTTGAGGTTGAGATACTGCCAGTCGGTGACGTTCGGCGTCGCCCGGCCGATGATGGCGTCGAGATCGGCATGGCCCTTCTCGTCCATCCAGTTGTTCAGGCCGTCGATCATCTCCTGGACGATCTTGAAGCCATACGTCATCGCCGCCGTGCAGACCTGCACATTGCCGGCGCCGAGCGCCATGAATTCGGCGGCGTCGCGCCAGGTGGTGATGCCGCCGATGCCGGAGATCGGCAGGCCATGAGTTTCCGGATCGCGGGCGATCTCGGCCACCATGTTGAGCGCGATCGGCTTGACCGCCGGGCCGCAATAGCCGCCATGTGAGCCCTTGCCGTTGATCGACGGCTCCGGCGAGAATGTGTCGAGATCGACGGCGGTGATCGAGTTGATCGTGTTGATCAGCGACACCGCGTCGGTGCCGCCGGCAAGGGCGGCCCGCGCCGGCTTGCGCACATCGGTGATGTTGGGCGTCAGCTTGGTGATGACCGGCATGCGCGTATTGGCCTTGCACCAGCGCACCACCATTTCGATGTATTCCGGCACCTGGCCGACCGCGGCGCCCATGCCGCGTTCCGACATGCCATGCGGACAGCCGAAATTAAGCTCGATGCCGTCGGCTTCGGTTTCCTCGACGAGCGGCAGGATCGCCTTCCAGCTTTCCTCGACGCAGGGCACCATCAGCGAAACAACTATGGCGCGGTCGGGCCAGTCCTTCTTGACCTGTTTGATCTCTCGCAGATTCACGAAGAGGTCGCGGTCGGTGATGAGCTCGATGTTGTTCAGGCCGAGCAGCCGCCGGTCCGCGCCCCAGATCGCGCCGTAGCGCGGGCCGTTGACGTTGACGACAGGAGGCCCCTCCTCGCCGAGTGTCTTCCACACCACGCCGCCCCAGCCCGCCTTGAAGGCGCGGATGACGTTGTAGGCCTTGTCGGTCGGCGGCGCGGAGGCGAGCCAGAACGGGTTCGGCGATTTGATGCCGACGAAATTGTTGCGGAGATCTGCCATGGGTCTGCTCCCTGGAGCATGATCCCGAAAAGTTGCAGACTTTTCGGTCAGATCATGCGGCTAAAACCAACTTAGAGCCTCCTTTCGACCTGTCGAAAGGAGGCTCTAAGCCGAAACTGCAACTGGCGCAGCGGCCACGGCCGCCAATGCGCGATGGATGCTCTCGGCCGCATCGCGGCCCTGCGCGACAGCCGAAACGGTCAAATCTTCGCCGACGCCGACGCAATCGCCGCCCGCCCAGACTTTCGGCAGCGAAGTGCGGCCCTCGGCGTCGACAGCGATCTTGCCGCCCTCCAGGCGGACCGTGGAGCCGGTGCTGTTCAGGCTCGACAGATCGAAGGTCTGGCCGATCGCCTTGAAAATCTGGTCCGCCTCGAT
Organism: Allomesorhizobium camelthorni; assembly: GCF_011045125.1. Classification (GTDB taxonomy): domain Bacteria; phylum Pseudomonadota; class Alphaproteobacteria; order Rhizobiales; family Rhizobiaceae; genus Allomesorhizobium; species Allomesorhizobium camelthorni. Next base: position 64,239 of record NZ_JAAKZF010000004.1, read on the forward strand.
GTGGACGGTCTCGCCGGTGCCGACCAGCTTGCCGTCAACCAGTTCGGTGTATTCGAGTTCGATGCCGGCGGCCTTGCCGAACTGCACCACGACGCGTTTCGGCTGCAGCCAATGGCGGATGACTACGCCCTTCGAGGTCGCCAGATCCTGCTCGAACTCCGAAGCGTTCATGTGCTCCTTGCCGCGGCGGTAGCAGATCGTCACCTCTTCCGCGCCGAGCAGCTTCGACTGCACCGCGGCGTCGATAGCCGTCATGCCGCCTCCGATGACGACGACACGTCGGCCGACCGGCAAATCGGAAAAGTCCTCAGCCTGTCGAAGGGTGGCGATGAACTCGACCGCATTCACGACGCCGTCGGCGTCCTCGCCTTCGACGCGAAGCCCATTGATGCCGCCAAGGCCCATGCCGAGGAAGACTGCGTCGTAAGTCTTGACCAGATCCGGCAGGAAATAATCGCGGCCGAGCGCCTTGCCCTCGACGAGATCGATGCCGCCGATGGCGGTGACGTAGTCGACTTCGGCCTGGGCGAAATCGTCGGTGCTCTTATAGGCGGCGATGCCATATTCGTTGAGCCCGCCGGCCTTCGGCCGCGCCTCCAGGATCGTCACATCATGGCCGTAGCGGGCCAGCCGGTGAGCGCAGGCGAGGCCTGCCGGACCGGCGCCGACCACGGCGATCTTCCGGCCGGTCGGCTGTGCGCGCTTGTAAAACTGCTTGTCCATCGCCATGGCTACATCGGTGGCGTAGCGCTGCAGCCGGCCGATCTGAACCGGCTTGCCCTCGGCCACCTCGCGCACGCAGACCTCCTCGCACAGCGTTTCCGTCGGGCAGACGCGGGCGCACATGCCCCCCAGAATGTTCTGGTCGAAGATGGTCTTGGCCGAGCCGAGCGGGTTGCCGGTGGCGATCTGGCGGATGAACAGCGGAATATCGATCGAGGTCGGGCACGCATTCATGCACGGCGCATCGTAGCAGAAATAGCAGCGATCCGCCTCGACCAGCGCCTCGTGGCGGTCGAGCGGCGGGTGCAGGTCGGAAAAATTTTCGGCGTATTTTTCGGGCGAAAGCCGGTCTCCGGCTATGCCTTCCTTGAACTGGCCTTCTGGCATCGTCGCAGTTCCCCTTAGCTGGCTTTGTCGCTGGCTATTTTTTGAGAAGGCTAGCACGTTTTGATTTTTTATCAATCGGTCAAATTTTGAAGAGGACGCACCTCTCCGTCGCCACGCCCGCTTTCGCGTCTGGCCATTGTGGGAAGCGGCGCATGGCAGCGACGCCTAATCAATTTAGTTAGTTGACGCGCTGCCATGCGCCGCCGGCGTTTTCTCCCCTTGCCGCTCCCGGCCCATCGCCCTGTCCCGGTAGTCTGGGACAAAGCGCGGGCGCACAAGCGCGACCCGGGGCCGGAACGCCCCGCACGACCATGCGGGAGTCATCTCCGGCGCCACACTTGCCTGGATGCCGGTCGTGCACACCCGTTCCCACCAGCAAGCTGCCGGGATGGAGTATGCGCAGGGCGGCAAGGAGTGTGGACAAATCGTCGGCTGGAAAAGCGAAGAAATCGTACAAGCCATTGATTTCATGGCGTTAAAAATTTTGCAGGGGGCGGGAATTTGTGCACTGGCGAAGGTTGTACCTGTCCTCCCTTCTCCCTTGTGGGAGAAGGGAGGTTTTACCTAACCCCGCATGCGCTCCAGATTGGCGTCGAAGAGCAGCGCGGGCTGGATGCGGGCGGGATAGCGCTTGCCGAGCAGTTCGATCTCGAAGCCGCCGCTTTCGTCGGCGATCTCCTTCGGCACGTAGCCCATGGCCACTGATGCCTTCGAGCCGTGCGCGAATCCACCGGAAGTGACCCAGCCGCGCACTTCGCCGGAAAACCAGATCGGCTCGTCGCCGATGACGTCGGCATCGTCGGTTTCGACGATGAAGGCGCGGAGCCGCAGCCTGCCGCCCGAGGCGCGCTCGGCCAGCGCGCCGGCCTTGCCGATGAAATCGGCGTCCTTGCCATAGGCGACGAAGCGGTCGAGCCCGGCTTCGAGCGGGCCGTAAATCGGGCGGTATTCGCGAGCCCAGGAGCCGTAGTTCTTTTCCAGCCTGAGCGCGTTGAGTGCGCGGGAACCGAACAGGCCGATGCCGAACTCTTCGCCTGCCGCCATCAGGCTGTGGAAAACGGCGCGCTGATATTCCGGCTTGACCCAGATTTCGTAGCCGAGATCGCCGGTGTAGCTGACGCGGCCGACGAGGCACGGCGCCATGCCGATGTCGAGCTTCTTCACGTCCATGAACTTGAACGCGGCAGCGGAGACGTCCGCGCGCGTGACCTTTGCCAGAAGGTTGCGGGCGTTCGGCCCGGCGATCGACAGGCCGGTAAGCCTTGGCCCCAGGGCCTCGATGGTCACCGAACCGTCCTTCGGCAGATGCTTTTCGAACCAGCGCATATGATACTGCTCGGCGATGCCTGAGCCGGCGATGAACCATTCCCCGTTGCCAAGATTGGCAAGCGAGAAATCGCCGATCAGCTTGCCGTCTTCCTTCAGCATCGGCGCAAGTGTCATTCGGCCGGGCTTGGGCAGCTTGCAGGCGAGCATTTTGTCCAGCCAGGCTTCGGCGCCCTGCCCCTTCACGCGGTACTTGGCGAAGCCGGAAATTTCCGACAGGCCGACGCTTGTCCGCACGGTCCGGCATTCATTCGCCACATGCTCGAAATCGGTCGAGCGCCGCCAGGAGAATTCGTCCCCGACGCCTTCCGGCGCGAACCATAGCGGGATTTCCAGCCCGTAGGCCGCGCCCCACTGTGCGCCTTTTGCGGAAAGCAAGTCATAGATCGGCGTGGTCTTGAGCGGCCGGCCGGCGGGCAGTTCCTCATTGGGGAAGCGGTTGGAAAAGCGGCGCGAGTAGTTTTCACGCACTTTTGCGTTGGTGTAGGCCATCGACGCCCAGTCGCCATAGCGCGAGACGTCCATCGCCCAGATGTCGGCGCCCGGATCGCCATGGATCATCCAGTTGGCGAGCGCCAGGCCGACGCCGCCGCCCTGGGAGAAGCCGGCCATGACGCCGCAGGCGACCCAGAAGCCCGGCAGGCCGCGCACCGGGCCGACCAACGGGTTGCCGTCGGGCGCGAAGGTGAATGGGCCGTTGATGATCTGCTTGATCCCGGTGTTCTGGAAAGCGGGGAAGTGGCGGAAGCCGATTTCCAGCGACGGCGCGATGCGATCGATGTCGGGCTCGAGCAGTTCGTGGCCGAAATTCCACGGCGTCTCGAATTCCGACCAGGGCTTGTTTGCCTTCTCATAGGTGCCCATCAGCATGCCGCCGCGCTCCTGGCGCAGGTAAAGCTCGCCGTCGAAATCGATTGCGTGGATGATTTCCGTGCCGGTCTTGTCGTTCCAGGCCTTCACCTCGGGCATATCTTCGGTGATGAGGTACATGTGCTCCATGGCGAGCACCGGCAGTTCCAGCCCGACCATGCGGCCGACCTCGCGCGCCCACAGGCCGCCGGCGTTGACGACGTGTTCCGTTATGATCTCGCCCTTGTTGGTGATGACGCGCCAGAGCCCGTCCTCGCGCCGGACAATATCCTCGACCCTGGTGAAGCGCTCGACCTCCGCGCCGAGCGCACGGGCGGCCTTGGCGTAGGCATGGGTGACGCCGGACGGATCGAGATGGCCGTCGACCACCGTGCGGACCGCGCCGACGAATTCCTTCGGGTCGAGCAGCGGCATGATCTCGCCGGCTTCCTTCGCCGAGATCTCCTCCAGTTCAATGCCGAGATAGCGGCCCTTGGCGACGAGGCCGCGCAGCCAATCCATGCGCGCCTGCGTGGCGGCCAGCATGACGCCGCCGGTCAGGTGCACGCCGGTCGCCTGGCCGGACAGCGCCTCGATCTCCTTGTAGAGCTCGATCGTGTATTTCTGCAGCTTGGCGACGTTGGGGTCGCCATTGACGGTGTGCATGCCGCCGGCGGCATGCCAGGTCGAGCCGGAGGTGAGTTCGTCGCGCTCGAGCAGCACGACATCGGTCCAGCCGTGCTTGGCCAGATGGAACAGCACCGAGCAGCCTACGACGCCTCCGCCGATAACCACGACCTGGGTGTGCGATTTCATATTTTCTCTCGGTGTTTCAGTGGGTTGAGTTCGGTCGAAGAATCGAATTGCGAGGCAGTTGATTCAGTTTGTAAAGCCGGCGCCGCCCCTCATCCGCCTGCCGGCACCTTCTCCCCGTAAACGGGGAGAAGACCGCAACGGCGAGGCTTTCGCCAATCTCCAGCGCCGGCGACTGCCGAAACCGGCAAGGCCAGCGTCTCTCTCCCCGTTTACGGGGAGAGATGTCCGGCAGGACAGTGAGGGGCGGCGCCAGCGGTACGCGCATCACGGCTCCCCCGCCCCGATCTCCTCCTTGCGCTTCGCCACATATGCCTCCAGTTCCTCGCGCACCGAGGCGTCCATCGCCGGCTCGACATATTCCTCCAGCGCCTTCTTCCACAGCCGCGTGGCGCGGGCGGTGGCGTCGAGGCCGCCGGCTTCCTGCCAGGCTTCGTAATTCTGCCAGTTGGAAAGCAGCGGCTGGTAAAAGGCGGTGGAGTAGCGCTCCAGCGTGTGCTGTTCGCCGAAGAAATGGCCGCCGGTCGGCACGCGGCCAAGCGCATCGAGCGCCAGTTCGCCCTCATTGACCTCGATCGGCTTTAGGAACTCCATCATGTGCTGGATGAGTTCGACATCGATGATGAATTTTTCGAAGGAGGCGGTCAGCCCGCCCTCCTGCCAGCCGGCGGCATGGTAGATGAGGTTACCGTGGCCGAGCACCGCACCCCACAGCGCCATCATGGTCTCGTAGGCGCCCTGTGCATCGGCCGCGTTGGAGGCCGAGCCGGGCGTGGTGCGGTAAGGCAGATTGTACCTGCGCGCGAGTTGGCCGGATGCGATGTTGGCCTTGGTGTTTTCCGGTGTCCCGAAAGCCGGCGCGCCCGAGCGCATGTCGACGTTCGAAGTGAACGCGCCGTACATGACCGGCGCGCCGGGGCGCACGAGTTGGGTCAGCACCACCCCGAACAGCGCCTCGGCGTTCTGCTGGGAGAGCGCGCCGGCGAGCGTCACCGGGCTCATCGCGCCCATCAGCGTGAAAGGCGTGACGGCGACCGATTGGCCATGCTCCGCCATCGCCATCAGACCGTCCGACATGAACTCGTCGTAGCGGCGCGGCGAGTTGACGGAGATGACGGTGGTGACGCCGGGGTCGGTCGCCAGTTCGTCCAGCGTCAGCCCGCGCGAGATCGCCATCATCCTGACGCCGTCCAGCGCCCTGCCCCGGCCGATCGCCGAGACGTGGAACGCCTTGTCGGTCAGGGTCAGATTGGCGAAATAGGTGTCGAGATGGCGCGAATTGGCCGGCAGCTCGACCGGAGCGCAGACCTGGTTGCCGATCAGGTGAATGCAGTTGAAATGCTGCGCCAGCCGCACGAGGTCGGAATAGTCGCGCAGATTGCCGGCGCGGCGGCCGCGCTCCATGTCGTGGACGTTGGGCGGGCCGGCGACGAGGGTGAAGTTGATCGTGTCGCCGCCGAGATGGATCTTTCGCTCGGGATTGCGCGGCGTCAGCGTGTAAGTCGGCCGGGTGGTCTTCAGCGCCTGGTCGACGAAGCCCCGGTCGAGCCAGACGGTCTGCGTCGCATGATCGACCTTCGCGCCAGCTTTCTCGAACAGAGCGAGAGCGCGGGAACTCATCAGCTCGATGCCGAAATTTTCCAGAATATGCAGCGAGGCTTCGTGGATCGTCTCGATCTGGTCGTCCGACAATAGCGCCATAGGCGGATAAGGATTGCGCACCCGGCGCAGCGGCAGTTGCGGGATCGCGGTCGGCCCCCGGTTGCTCGTCCGCTCAGCGCCGCGCTTTCGTCTGGGTTCGGTCATGCCCGCATCAATACGCCTCCGGGGCAGGCCGGCTGTCAGAAATCCGGCATCAGCGGACGCGATTTTAGCCAGAGCGTCATTGCTGGGCGGCCACAACAACGAAAGCGTCGTCAAGCGTCGTATTATTGGTATTACTCGGCGAGATATCCGTCAGCCGGCGCTTGGTTAAGGAATGCCGCAAGATTCCTTTTATGTTTTGCGCCTAAAGCTGGCGCGATGTGTGCGTCGAGTTTTAGTAAAATTGTAGTCGTAGCCTCGGCGCTTGCGCTTTCCGCCTGCGCCAGCGCGCCGAACCAAATCAACGATGTCTGCGCCGTATTCGAGCAGAACGACGGCTGGATCAGCAATTGGCACCGCGAGGCCAAACAGGCGGAACGCAAGCACGGCGTGCCGGTCCCCGTTCTGATGGCGACGCTTCGCAAGGAATCGGGCTTCAAGAGCAACGCCAAGCCGCCGCGCACCAAGCTGCTCGGCTTCATACCGTGGAAGCGCCAGTCCAGCGCCTATGGCTATTCGCAGGCGCTCGACGGCACATGGGCGCAATACAGGACCGAGACCGGCAATTTCGCCGCCCGGCGAAACAGCTTCGCCGACGCCGTGGATTTCGTAGGCTGGTACCATTCCAAGACCGCCGACACATACGGCGTCGCCCGCAACGACACCTTCAATCTCTATCTGGCCTATTATGCCGGCTGGGGCGGCTATAAACGCGGCGATTGGCGCGGCAATGCCAGCCTGCAGCGCTACGCCCGCGACACCGAGGCGATGGCGCAGAAATATGCGGCGCAGTTGGCGCGCTGCGGCGGGTAGGTATCCATTGGTGCGTCCTTCGAGGCTCGCTTCGCTCGCACCTCAGGATGAGGACCGTAGGATGCCATCCCCTTTTTTGTGATGTAGGCTGACCTTTTTCGGTTTCCTATGCAGGCACAACCTTCCTCATCAACTCTGAAGCGACGGGTTCGGCGTGAGCCTAGCGTTGAGTGTGATGACGATCTTTCGCATGACGGCGGCGATTGCGGCGATTGGCTTCTTGCCGTTGGCGACGAGGCGTTTGTAGAAACTTGCGAATTCGCCGTTTCCGGCAGCGGCGCGTAGCGCCGGCATGAACAGGATGGTTCTGACCTCGGGCCGGCCGCCACGCATCTTGCGATAGCCCTTCTTGAAGCCACTGTCGTTGGGATGTGGCGCCACGCCGGCGAGGCTTGCGGCCTGGCGGCGGGTCATCGATCCGAGTTCGGGCAAGGTGGCGAGGAGGGCGGCGGCGCTCAGGCGGCCTATGCCGTTCATGCCGGTGCAGACCTCGATGCGTTGCCTGAGGGTATGGGTCTGGTCGACAAGGGCTTGGATGGCCGCATCGAGAGCGAGTATCTGGCGGTTGAGGGCGACGATGATGGCGCGGAAGGAGGCGAGCAGTTCGCCGTTGCCGGGCGCCTTGGCACGGTTTTGCTCGGCGACCCGCATCGCGACCAGTTCGTGCCCGGCGTCTGACGAGGATGCGCAGCCGCGCCTCCTGCGCGTCCCGCGCACGCCACAGCGGCAGGATCTGCCAGCGTTCGCGGCCGTAGGCGGCAAGCATGGCGGCATCGATGGCGTCGCTCTTGCCCTGTGTGCCGAAGGAACGGATGAAGCCTTTGAGCTTGTTGGTGTCGACGCGGTGGCAGGCAATGCCGGCCTTTACCGCCTCGTCGAGCAGCAATAACTCATGGCCTCCGGTTGGCTCGCAGATAACGAAGCCGGCTTGGCTCGTCTTGAGGAAGGCACGGATCGCACGGCGGCTGTTGGCGATGGTCCGGGCGGTCCTGGCAGTGCCGTCCGAGACGGTGATGGTGGCCTTGGCGATGTCGAAGCCGAGGCAATGCGAAGGTTCGTGATGCAAGAAAGCCATGCTGATGCTATCCTTCAGACAAGCTTCGGATTGTTTGCGGGCGTGGCGTCGAACCAGAGGCCCAATCAACTCTCCAAGCGATGGCGGCAAGACGGCAGGGAACCTTGATGAGGCCGGGTGTCACCCAATCCTAAGGACGGTCGCCTGCCGCCGAAGCTGCGGGCTGCAGAAGGGCTCGCAGCTTCGGCCGCCAGACTACACAATCCTTCTCAAACAATCCTGAGGTGCGAGCCCGCACGACGATGTGTCGAGAGGCGTCCGCACCCGCGGGCGAGCCTCGAAGGACGCACCTCTACTTCTTCTTCGCCTCCTCCTCGTTTTCCTCCTCGGTCGGCTCGAAGGCGGAGGGCACGTCGGCATCGTCGGCCTGCCGGCCGTCGCCGACCTGCAACGGGCTGGCGGGAAGCGCCGAGGAAGGATCGGATGGGTCGACGTCGGCGCCCTGCCCGCCGCGATCGTCGCGAACCTCCTCGCGGCGCGTGCGCGCCGTTGCTTCGGCTTCGCGAGCTTCGGCGCCGGCCAAGCCGGCTTCGGGCGTTGCGCGCTTGCCGTGTGGGCGCTGCGGCGGCCGGCCGGCAAAGCCCGGATCCGCGCCCCTGCCCTCCGGCCGTTGCGGCGCGTCGGCGGGAACGGCTTCCGCTACGGGCGCGTGATCGTCACCGCCGGAGAAGCTGATCACCGGCTCCATAGTCGCCAAAACGTCGTCGTCGAGCCAGCACAGGCTGCGATGCCCATTGCCGAGATCCTTGAACGGCGGCAGTTGCGTCTCGCAGAGATTGTCTGGAACGAGATGCTTGCGCGGGCAGCGAGTCTGGAACGGGCAGCCCGAAGGCGGGTTCATGGCCGAGGGAATGTCGCCTTCGAGCACGATGTGCTTCTTCACCACGGAAGTGTCGGCAATCGGGATCGCCGATAGCAGCGCCTCGGTATAGGGGTGATAGGGCGGCGAGAAGATCTGGTCGGTCGTGCCCTGTTCGACGATGTGGCCGAGATACATGACAACGACGCGGTCCGCGATGTAGCGCACCACCGACAGATCGTGGCTGATGAACAGCATCGTCGTCTTCGACTCGCGCTGGATGTCCATCAGGAGCTCGGTGACGGCTGCCTGTACCGAAACGTCGAGCGCCGAGACCGGCTCGTCGGCGACCACCACCTGCGCGCGGCCGGCGAAGGCGCGCGCCACGCCGATGCGCTGTTTCTGCCCACCCGAAAGCTGGCGCGGCATGCGTTCGGCGAAAGCGCGTGGAAGTTTCACCAAATCCAGAAGTTCCAGCATGCGGTTGCGCCGCTCGCCGGGATTCCTGCCGACGCCAAATTTTTCGAGCGTGCGGATGATCTGCGAGCCGACCGAATGGCTGGGATTGAGCGTGTCGAACGGATTCTGGAACACCATCTGGATCGACGAGACGGTCTTCACGTCGCGATCCTCGATCCCGGTCGACTGGATCTCGCTATTGCCGAGCGTGACCGTGCCGGAGCTCGCCGTTTCCAGACCAAGCAGCACCTTGGCAAGGGTCGACTTGCCGCAGCCGGATTCGCCGACGATGGCGACGGTCTCGGATTCGCGCGCCTCGAAGCTGATCGCCTCGTTGGCCTTGACGACGCGGCCTTCGCCGCTGCCGCCGAATATCTCGTTGGCGGAGACCTTGTAGTACTTCTTCAGATTGTCGATCTTTAGAACGGGCGCGCCGGGCTTGACCGGCTCCTTCCGCGTTTTGGCGCCTTCCGGCACCGCCGACCAGTCGATCTCGTTGAAGCGCACGCAGCGGCTGAAATGGTTGTCGTGACCCTCGACCGGGATCATCGGGATTTCCGCGGCGTTGCAGACGCCCTCGACGAAATGGTGGCAGCGCGGCCCAAAATTGCAGCCCTTGGGCCGCTCGTGCGGCAGCGGCAGCTGGCCGGGAATCGAGATCAGCGGCCGCGAATTCTTGTCGGCGCCGGGCAGCGGGATCGAGCGGAACAGCCCCTGCGTATAAGGGTGCCGCATGCGGTCGAACACGTCCTTGATATTGCCGGTCTCGACCGCCTCGCCCGAATACATCACCGTGATGCGGTCGCAGGTCTCGAGGATCAGGCCGAGATTGTGCGACACGAAGATCATCGACGTGCCGAACTCCTTGCCGAGCCCCTTGACCAGTTCGACGATGCCCGCCTCCACCGTCACGTCGAGCGCGGTCGTCGGCTCGTCGAGAAGCAGCAGCGCCGGTTTGGACAGCAGCGCCATGGCGATGACGATGCGCTGCTGCTGGCCGCCCGAAAGCTGATGCGGGTAGGATTTCATTATCCGCTCGGGATCGGGCAGCCGCACCGATTTCAGCATTGCGAGCGAACGGTTGTAGGCTTCTTCCTTCGACACCTTGTCGTGAAGCAGCGGCACTTCCATCAACTGGTGGCCGACCTTCATGGCCGGGTTCAGGCTCGCCATCGGCTCCTGGTAAATCATCGCGATCTTGTTGCCGCGAATCGCCTGCAACTCCTCCTGGGACATATCGCCCATGTCGCGGCCCTGGAATTTTATCCGGCCGCCGACGATTTTGCCGATGTTGGAGAGGTCTCGCATAATGCCGAGCGAGACCGTCGACTTGCCGCAACCGGATTCCCCGACGATGCCCATCGCCTCGCCGGGCATGACCGTGCAGGAAAAATCCATGACGGCCGGTATTTCGCCGCGCCGCGTGAAGAAGGAGATGGAGAGGTTCTCGATTTCGACGATCGGTTCGGTGGGATTCCTGACAGCCTCGTTCATATCGATCTCCATTCCCTGAGCATGATCTTGTCCGAAAACCGGATCCCACTTTTCGGGATCATGCTTTTAGTCTTTCATCGATTGTTCGCGCAGCGCGTCGGCGAGAAGATTGAGACCGAGCACGAAGGACATCAGCGCGATCGTCGGCGGCAGCGCCGGGTGGATGAAGGAGCGCAGGAGCCGGCTGGCGTCCTTGATCGCCGTACCCCAGTCCGGGCTTTCCGGCGCCAGTCCCAGGCCGAAATAGCCGAGCGTGCCCAAGAGGATGGTGGTGTAGCCGATGCGCAGGCAGGCATCCACGATCAGCGGCCCGCGCGCATTGGGCAGTATCTCCCACAGCATGATGTACCACGGGCTTTCGCCGCGTGTCTGGGCCGCGGCGACATAGTCACGCGTCTTGATGTCCATGACCAGGCCGCGAACGATGCGGAACACGCCCGGGCTCGACGCGAACACCACGGCGACGAAGATGTTGAGCTGGTTCGGTTTGATCGAGACGATGCCCAACGGGTCCGCATTGAAGACCAGGCCGGCATATATCCAGCCGCCGATCAAAAGCGTCAGCCCGATCTGGATATAGACCCGGTCGGGGCGGTTCTTGAAACGCGTGTAGAACAGCGCGGAAAAGAAGATGATCGGAAACAGGAAAAACAGCCCGGCCATGCCGTAGGGGATCGGCGTCTCCATGATGCCCGGCGTCACCAGCAGGTAGAAGAGCAGGATGACGGGGAAGGCCAGCACCAGATTGGCCAGAAACGAAAGCACCGAATCGATGCGCCCGCCATAATAGCCGGCAGGCAGCCCGAGCGTTATGCCGACCATCAGCGCGAAAGCGGTGGCCGCCGGCGCGATGATCAGCACGATCTGGCTCCCATAGACCATGCGGGAAAAGACGTCGCGCGCGAGCTTGTCGCCGCCGAACAGATAGACCTGGCCGGATGCGGCGTCGATCGCGCCCGGCATGGCGTCCTTCATGATCGGAATCTGCGCCAGCGGATTGAAGGGCGCGATGGTTCCGGCGAACATCGCCGTGAACAGCCAGAAGAAGCATATGCCGACGCCGACAATGCCGACGCCCGAATCGAACAGTTGCCCGTAGAGACCGAGCTTCTTCTTGTAGACGAAGCTCGCTCCCATGACGATCGCCAGCGCCAGCCAGACCGGCCAGAAGCGGGCGAGAACGCCGAGAAAGATCTGGAATCCCCCGATATGCTCCATGCCTACTGCACCCTTATGCGTGGATTGAGATAGGCGTAGCCGACATCCGAGATCAGCTGCGTGAACAGCACCACGAACACCGACACCAGCGAGCAGCCGAGCAGGAGATCGATGTCGTTGTTGCCGGCGGCTTCGACCAGCGTGAAGCCAAAGCCCTGGTAACGGAACATCACCTCGACGATGACGACGCCGGTCAAGAGCCACGGGAACTGCAGCATAATGACCGTGAACGGCGCGATCAGCGCGTTGCGCAGCGCGTGCTTGATGACGACGCTGCCGAAGCTCAGCCCCTTGAGCCTGGCCGTGCGGATATATTGCTGCGTCATCACCTCGACCATCGAGGCGCGGGTCATGCGGGCGATGTAGCCGGTGCCGTAGATGGCCATGGTCATGACCGGCAGTGTAAAATTGTAGAAGGTGATGCCCTGCCCCGTCGCCGAGGCGGCCGAACCGTTCAGCCAGCCGAGCCATGAGGCGAAGATGACCGTGAAGATGACGCCCGAGACGTATTCAGGCGTGGCGGTGGTGGCGATCGCCGCCACCGAGAGACTTCGGTCCGTCCGGGTGCCTTCCCGCATCCCGGCCAGAATGCCGATGAGCAGCGATATGGGGACCATCGTCACCATCACCCAGAACATCAGGATGCCGGTGGCGCCGAGCGCGGGGAACAGCTTCGCGGCGACGGTGGTCTTGAATTTGGTCGAGCAGCCGAAATCGCCCTGGAGGACGCCGGAGAAGCGCGTCTCCGCGGGCTCGTTGCAATAGGTGAAGCGCGAGGTGGCGGCGCCGGTCGCGGGATCGATATTGGGATATTTGGGCCAGACGCCGAGCCATTGGCCGTAGCGCACGAAGAAGTTCTGGCGGTAGCCGTTCTTGACCAGCCAGCTTTCGATATGTTCGTCCGACGAGCGCATGTCGAGCTGGCTGATCGACAGCTTGCGCAGGTTCGGCTCGAGATTGATCATGAAGAACACGACCATCGTCAGGCACAACATGGTTAGCGCCATGGTGCCCAGCCGGCGCAATATGAAAGCAAGCATGTTCGCCCCCTGCCAGTCGGGTTGGGGTCAGATGCGATCAACCCATGAGAGTGTAGAGGGGAGCAAGGCGCTCCCCTCTCGACATTCGTTGCGGATCAAGCCTCGTCCAGCCAGACCTTGCCGAAATCATGCTCGAACGTCGGGTGCATGCCGTGATTCTTCACCGCCGGCACCGAGTGATTGTAGAGCTTGCGCCAGTAGGGCTGGATGATGATGCCGGAATCCTGCAGGATCTTCTCGATGTCGGCCATCACGACTTTGCGCTTCTCGGCATCCGCGATCGAGAGCGCCTCGCCGATCTTGGCGTCGAGCTCCGGATTGGAGTAGGCGGCCTCGTTCCAGGCTTCGCCGGTGCGGTATGCGATCGAGACGACCTGGATGCCCAGCGGGCGCATGTTCCAATTTGTCATCGAGTACGGGTACTTGGTCCAGTCGTTCCAGAAGGTCGAACCCGGCAGAACCGTGCGCTTGACCTTGATGCCCGCCTCGCGAAGCTGGGCGGCGATCGCATCGCCGGTGTTCTTGTGCCAGTCCTCGTCGACTGTGATCAGGTCGTGCTCGAAATCCGCCTGCCCGGCTTCGGCCATCAGAGCCTTGGCCTTTTCCATGTCGCGGGCGACTTTGGGCAGCTCGGCATATTCGGGATGGATCGGGCAGACATGGTGGTTTTCAGCCACCTCGCCGGCATTGCCGTAGCCGAGCTGAAGCACGACCGCATTGTCGACCGCGAGCTGAAGCGCATTGCGGACCTTCTGGTCGTCATAGGGCTTGTTGGTCACGTTGGTGCGCGCCACGATGGTCGATGCGGTCACCACCTCCGACGTGATGGCGCCTACGCCTTCGAGAATCGAAACATAGTCGGCGGTGGTTTCGTGGTTGGTGTGAACCTCGCCGGCTTCGTACGCCGAGACCATGGCCGAGGGATCGGTGCCGTAATCGATGAACTCGACGCCGTCGAGCATGACATCACCGCCCCACCAGGCGCCGTTCTCGCGACGCTTGTAAACGACCTTCTGGCCGACGTCGTAAGAGACCAGCTCGAACGGGCCGGTGCCGACGGGATGCTGGGCGAAGTTGGCGCCCTTTTCGTCGAAGGCGCGATGCACGACCAGGCCGGGATAGTCGCAGAGATTCGGGATGAGGCCGATATCCGACTTGGTCAGGGTGAGCTTGACCGTCATGTCGTCGACCTTGGTGACCGAGCCTTCACGCAGCTTGCCGGAAGCCTCGTCGACCAGCGTGCCAAGGCGGCCGGGCATGGAATTGCCCTCGGCGCTCTTGTCGGCCCAGCGCGTGAAATTGAAGATCACGTCGTCGGCGTTGAAGGCGTCGCCATTGTTCCAGGTCACGCCGGGGCGAATCTTCAGCGTGTATTCGGTCGCGTCGTCATTCACTTCCCAGCTTTCCAGCAGGTAGGGTTCGAAGGTGAAGTCGCGCGTGTATTTGACCAAAGGCTCGAGCGTCTGGCGCTCGGCGTTGGCGATCTCGGACCAGTCTGCGGTGCGCGGATCCTTCGGATCCTTGATCGACATCGAAACCTTCAGCACGCCGCCTTTCTTGGGGGTTTCCTGAGCGGCGGCCGGCGTCGGCGCGGCAAGCCCGATCATGCCGTAGGCCATCGCCGTCGAGGCGCCGAACACGCTGGCCATCGCAAGAAATTCGCGGCGATCTACCCCGCCCGCCCTGGTGCTTTCCGCCATCTTGACGATGTGATCCGGAACGCGATCCCCATTACTTTTGTAGAACGTCATCACAAACTCCCATTGTTGGCTTTCTGCCGATTATCATTCCGCATCCGGCCAACGATGTCAAAACAAGGCCGGGTTGGGAACCCCGCTGGGAATGTGCAACTTTGATCGGGAAGCAGTTCGCGCGAATGCGACAATCTTGGCGCAAAATTGCTATTGCGCGGCCGATTTGGGCAGAATCTTTCGTCAAATTAAACTGTGACATTCGCGGCGGTTCCGACAGCACCAGAACGGCTCGCCCGTGATGCCAATGCAGCCGTAGGGCGGCTACCCCGGCCGAAACCCCGGGTTGAAAAATAATCTCCTGGCGCCGCGGCGAACTCTCACGGGGTCCTGTCCCGTTTCGCTTTGACAAGCTATATTGAAGCTATTGTCATGTCGGTTCACGGCAGCAGCATTTGGAGGGGATTATGTCACTGCGCGCGGCTCGTGGTTGTTCCGCTTTCCTTTTCCTCTTCTTTTCCTGGCTCACGCCTGCTTTGGCCGCGGATGCGAGAACGATCGTCACCACGCAGAACCAGGACTATTTCGGCTTCGACCTGAGATCCGAGCAGAACGTCACGCTCGACCAGTGCAAATCCACCTGCCTCGGTGATTCGGCCTGCCGCGCCTTTACCTACAACACAAAGGCGAAATGGTGCTTCCTGAAGTCGGACTTCGCGACGCTCAAGCCGTTCAACGGCGCCGTCGCCGGCAAGGTCGTCACGATCGGCAGCGATCCCGATATCGGCGCGCCACCGGAACTGACCTTCCTGCCCAAGTGGCTGGTCGAGGAGGCCGCGCGCTATCGCGACCGGCTGACCAATGGCATGGACGCGATCGGCGAAGAGGGGCTCGCGGCGCTGACCGAGGCCGGCGAATACGCCATGCTGACCGGCGATCCGCGCGACGCGGCCCAGAAATTCCGCGCCGCAATCGCTATTTCGCCCGATGACGGCAAGCTGTGGGCGAGCCTCGCTCGCGCCGTCATGACCATACCGGCGGCTGACGGTTCCGAGACCGCCAATCGCGATCGCGACTTCACGGACGCCGCTCTGAACGCCTACAAGCTTGTGCGCACCGCCGCCACGCGCGCCGACACGCTTGCCGTTCTTGCCGCCGGTCTCGACCGGCGCGAGCTCTACCGGCCCTCGCTGCAGGCTTACGAGGCGAGCCTCGCTTTAGTGAATTCGGCGGAGGTCCGGGCCGAGTACGAAGACCTGAAGGCGCGCAAGGGCTTCCGCATTGTCGATCACTCGATCGACGCCGACAGCGCCTCACCGCGCGTCTGCGCCCAGTTTTCCGAGGAACTGGTCAAGACCGGCGTCGACTACGCGCCCTTCGTGACGATCGACGACGCTGCCCCCAAGGCGGTGGAGGCCAAGGACCGGCAGATTTGCGTGGAGGGCCTGGAGCACGGCCGCCATTACCGCGTGGCGTTCCGCCCCGGTCTGCCGGCCGCCATCGGCGAGGTCATCGAAGCGCCGGTTGTGCTCGAAGTCTATGTCCAGGATCGGGCGGCGTCGGCCCGCTTCACCGGCGACAGCTTCGTGCTGCCCTCCTCCGCCCGGCGCGGCATCCCGCTGGTCACCATCAACATGGAAGCCGCCGATCTGAAGCTGTTCCGCATTGGCGACCGATCGCTCGCCCAGCTTCTCACCGGCTACCAATTCCTGCGCCAGCTCGACGGCTACGACATCACCAACATAGCCGAACAGATGGGCGAGCCGATCTGGGAAGGCGAGATCGAGATTGCAAGCACGCTGAACGAGGAGGTCACCACCTCCTTTCCGGTCGACGAGGCGTTGCCGAACCGCGAGCCTGGCGTCTATGTGCTGACCGCGCAGCCCAAGAACGACACGCGCGACACCTGGGAATCGCGCGCCACGCAGTGGTTCGTCGTTTCCGACATCGGCCTTTCCACCTATACCGGGCAGGACGGGCTCAACGTCTTCGCCCGCTCGCTGGGATCGGCCAAGCCGCTCGCAGACATCGAACTGACGCTGCTTGCCCGCAACAACGAGATATTGGGCACCGCCACCACAAACGCCGAAGGCCGCGCAATGTTCATGCCCGGCCTGACCCGCGGCGACGGCGGCATGGCGCCGGCTGTGCTGATGGCCAGCCAGGGCGAGAAGGATTTTGTGTTCCTCGACATGGCCCGCGCAGGCTTCGACCTGTCGGATCGCGGCGTGATGGGCCGCGCTGCGCCAGGCGCGCTCGACATCTATGCCTGGACGGAGCGCGGCATCTACCGCGCCGGCGAGGAAGTGCATGTCGCGGCGCTCGCCCGCGACGACACCGCAAAGGCGGTGGAGAACCTGCCGCTCACCTTCATCTTCTCGCGGCCGGACGGCGTCGAGGACCGCCGCATCGTTTCGGACGGCGCCAATGCCGGCGGCCATGCGGTCGACCTGACGCTCTCGCCCAATGCCATGCGCGGCACCTGGACGGTCAACATACACACCGATCCCAAGGAAGCGGCGATCGCCAGCCATATGTTCCTGGTCGAGGATTTCGTTCCGGACCGCATAGAGTTTACCCTGACCAGCGACACCGACGAGATCGCCGCGGGCGAGACCGCCAACGTCACAGTGGACGGCCGCTTCCTCTACGGCGCGCCTGCTGCAGGGCTGGCCCTGGAAGGCGAAATCACGCTTTCCACGATGCGCGAATGGGAACGCTTCAAAGGCTATTCCTTCGGGCTTGCCGATGAGCAGGAAGGCGATGCCACCCGCATCCCGCTGGCCGGCCTGCCGCTGGTGGGCGATGACGGCAAAGCCACTTTCCCGGTCCAGATCGACCAGTTGCCCTCGACCACGCGCCTGCTCAACGCCGAAGTGACGGTGCGCATGCGCGAGAGCGGCGGCCGCGCCGTGGAGGAATCCACCGACATCGAAATCCGCCCGACCGGCGCGATGATCGGCATCAAGCCGGAGTTTTCCGGCGAGGTTCCGCAGGCCTCGACCGCCAAATTCAGCGTCATCGCCGTCGATCCGGACGGCAATCGCGAGGCGCTGGCCGGGGCCGAATGGTCGCTGGTCAAGGTCGAGCGCAATTACCAATGGTACCGCAGCGGCAACGCCTGGAACTACGAACCGGTGACTTTCACCAAGGCCATCGCCAACGGAAAGGTCGATATTCCGGCCGATGGCACGGCCGAAGTGGCGGTCTCCGTGGACTGGGGCCGCTACCGGCTGGAGGTCGAGACCGCCGATCCGGCCGGTCCGGCAACAAGCGTCGAGTTCGAGGCAGGCTGGTATGTCGAGGCCTCGTCGACGGAAACGCCCGATGCGCTAGAGATCGCGCTCGACAAGGAGGTCTATGCTGCCGGCGAAATAGCCAAGCTGCAGGTTTCGCCGCGCTTCGCCGGCGAGCTTCTGGTCACGGTCGGCGCGGACAAGCTGCTGACCACGGTCACCGCCACGGTTCCAGAGGGCGGCGCGACTGTCGATATACCCGTCGGGGCAGACTGGGGCGCGGGCGCATACGTCACCGCCACGCTCTACCGTCCCGGCGAGGCGCAAGAATCGCGCATGCCGGCCCGCGCCATCGGCGTGAAATGGCTGAAGGTCGATCCCGGCGCGAAAAAACTGGCCGTGGCGATGACCACGCCCGAAAAGACGTCGCCGCGCCAGACGCTGTCCATCCCCGTCGCAGTAACCGGCGCCGCTCCAGGCAGCGACGCCTATGTCATGGTCGCCGCGGTCGACGTCGGCATCCTCAATCTGACGGACTACAAGGCGCCCGATCCGGAAGCCTGGTTTTTCGGCCAACGCCAGCTCGGCCTCGAACTGCGCGACCTTTACGGCCGCCTCATCGACGGTTCGCTGGGAGCAGCAGGAAGGCTGCGCACAGGCGGCGACGGCGCAGCGATGACCGCCGAGGGCAGCCCGCCGACCGAAAAGCTCGTCGCCTTCTTCTCCGGTCCGGTAAAGCTCGATGCCGAGGGCAAGGCGACGGTCGAGTTCGACATACCGCAATTCAACGGCACCGTCCGCGTGATGTCGGTCGCATGGACGAAGGAGGCGGTCGGCCATGCTTCGGCCGATGTGATCGTGCGCGATCCGGTGGTCGTCACCGCCGGCCTGCCGCGCTTCCTCGCCCCCGGCGACGCCGCCGTGATGCGGCTCGATATCGCCAACACCGACGCACCGGACGGCGACTATTCACTCGCCATCGAAACCACCGGTGACCTCTCAACCGGCGGCGCCGCGCTGCCGGACAAGCTGCAACTCACCGCCGGCAAGCGCCAGACGCTGACCGTTCCGCTGATCGCACAGACCGCCGGGGATGCTGGCATCACTATCCGGCTTGCGCATGCGAGCGGGTTGACCGTGGAGCAGAACCTTTCGATCCCGGTCCGCCCGGCCGCGATGCCGGTCACCACCCGCATGGTCGTGGATCTCGGGGCGAACGGCAGGAGCCTGCGCGTCGATCGGGAATTGCTGGCGGCAAGCCTGCTTCCAGGCGCCTATGTCAGCGTCGGCGTGTCGCCGGCTTCGGCCTTCGACGTGCCTTCGCTGCTGATGACGCTCGACCGCTATCCCTATGGCTGCGCCGAGCAGACCACCAGCCGCGCACTGCCACTGCTCTATGTCAGCGAGCTTTCGGCTACCGCCGGCATGGAAGTAGACCCGGCCCTGCGCGGACGCGTCCAGGACGCGATCTACCGTGTGCTCAACTACCAGTCCTCGTCGGGCAGTTTCGGCCTGTGGTCGCCGGGTTCGGGCGACCTGTGGCTCGATTCCTACGTAACCGACTTCCTGACCCGGGCGCGCGAGCAGAGCTACGACGTGCCGCACCAGGCGATGCAGCAGGCGTTGAACAACCTCCAGAATTCGCTCTCCTACGACATCGACCTGGAGGATCGCGGCAGCGAGATCGCCTATGCGCTCTACGTCCTGGCGCGCAACAAAAAAGCGTCGGTCGGCGATCTGCGCTACTATTCCGATACGCAGATCGAAGCGTTCTCGAGCCCGATGGCGGTCGCCCAGCTTGCCGCCAGCCTTGCGCTCTACGGTGACGCGCAGCGATCCGGGTCGGCCTTCACGACCGCGCTGCAACTGGCCAAGGGTAATGCCGAGCATAACTACTACCGCTCCGACTACGGTTCGCGGCTTCGGGACGGCGCGGCCATGCTGGCGCTGGCGGCGGAAAGCCGCCCGATGCCGGCCGTGGTTCCCGAACTGATCAAGCTCGTCTCGGCCGAACGCCGCGCCGCGTCTTACACCAGCACACAGGACGAAGCCTGGATGCTGCTCGCGGCCCGCGCCATGAAGGCCAACAGCGCGGAGATCAGGCTGACGGTCAATGACGCGCCGCACACCGGCGCCTATTCCGAGCGGCTGACCGGAACAGAACTCCTCGACAACCCGCTGGTCATCGCCAACACCGGCCCGGACCCGGTGCAGGCGGTGGTCACCACCGTCGCCGCTCCGGTCGAGCCGCTGCCGGCCGGCGGCGACGGCTTCACCATCGAGCGCACCTACTACCGCCTGGATGGAACCGAGGCCAACGTCACCCAGGCGACGCAGAACGAGCGCTTCGTTGCCGTGCTGAAGGTCGCGGAACTGAGCAATTGGCCGTCGCGCGTCCTCGTCACCGACCTGCTGCCCGCCGGCTTCGAGATCGACAACCCGCGCCTGGTGTCGAGCGCCGATCTCGGCAATTTCGGCTGGCTCGCGCGGACTGAGGCGGCGCATCTCGAATTCCGAGACGACCGCTTCGTCGCGGCGTTCAACCGCGGGGCGGGCAGCGACAGGTCCGTCACGGTGGCCTATGTGGTGCGAGCCGTGACGCCCGGCGTCTATGCTCATCCGGCGGCGAGCGTCGAAGACATGTACCGCCCGCAATTCTCGGCGCGCACGGCAACGGGGATGATGGAGGTGAAGGCGCCGTGAGGGTGATCGGTTGTAAGTAAGGACCCAGGCAGTGCTCTACGTTGCCCCCCTCTGTCCTGCCGGACATCTCCCCCACTTGGGGGGAGATTACGCCATCATTGACGACGGTTCTCAATCTCCAACGCAGCTAAGGCTGGCGAAGCATTGCGGCCGGCCGATCTCCCCCCGTGTGGGGGAGATGTCCGGCAGGACAGAGGGGGGCAACGTAAGGCGCAGGCTTTGCCGACGTGGTGAGCACAACGGCGAGGTCACTACGTGACTCGCCTCCGCAAATTGGTCATCGGTGCCGCTGCGCTGTTTGGCGCGACATCCGCTACCGCCCTGGGATTGCTCCAACTCGACCGCGCCTTCCCGCCACCGCTGCCCGAAAAACTCGTCGTCTCGACCGAAGTCGTCGACCGCGACGGCGCGCTGCTGCGCGCCTTCGCCACGCCGGACGGCCGCTGGCGGTTGGCGGCGAACCTCGATCAGGTCGATCCGCAATTCGTCGAGATGCTGATCGCCTATGAGGACAAGCGCTTCCACGAGCATAGCGGCGTCGATCCGCTGGCGCTGCTGCGGGCGGCGGGGCAATTCGCCGGCAATGGTCGCATCGTCTCCGGTGGCTCGACGCTCTCCATGCAGCTTGCGCGTCTGATCGAACCGCGCGCGGGCCGCAGCATCGCTTCGAAGCTGCGCCAGATCGCCCGCGCCGTCCAGATCGAGCGGCGGCTGACCAAACGCGAAATTTTGGAACGCTACCTGACGCTGGCGCCCTATGGCGGAAATCTCGAAGGCGTGCGCGCCGCCTCGCTGGCTTATTTCGGCAAGGAGCCGAAACGGCTGACGGTTTCGGAAGCCGCCCTTCTCGTTGCACTGCCGCAATTGCCCGAGAAGCGCCGGCCCGACCGCCATCCGAAGGCGGCCCATGCCGCGCGCGATCGCGTGCTTTCCCGCATGGTGGCGGCTGGGCTGCTCGGCGACAGGGAAGCCGCGCGCGCTGCCCTGGAGGAGCCACCGCGCAGACGCCTCGCGCTGCCGGCGCTCGCCGCCCACGCAGCCGATGCCGCCCTGCGCGCCGCGCCGGAGAAAACCCGGCACCAATTGACCGTGAAGAAAAGCGTCCAGCAGGGGCTGGAGGCGGTAGCGCGCGATGCGGCGGCAAAGCTCGGGCCGCGAATTTCCGTCGCCATGGTGCTGGCAGACGCCCGCACCGGCGAAATTCTCGGTGAAGTCGGTTCGGCGGATTATTTCGACGCCAGCCGCTCCGGCTGGATCGACATGACGAACACCCGCCGCTCGCCCGGCTCGACGCTAAAACCTTTCATCTACGGTCTGGCGTTCGAACAGGGGCTGGTGGCGCAGGAAACGCTGATCGAGGACCGGCCGGCCGATTTCGCGGGCTACCGGCCGAAGAATTTCGACATGAGCTACCAGGGCGATGTCAGCGTCAGGCAGGCGCTGCAGCTTTCGCTGAACGTGCCGGCGGTGCGGCTGCTCGATGCCGTAGGCCCGGCGCGGCTCGTTGCGCGTTTTCGCAGGGCGGGTGTGACGCCCGAGCTTCCGCCCGGGGAGACGCCCGGCCTCGCTATCGGGCTCGGCGGCGTCGGCGTGTCGCTGCGCGATCTGGTGCAGCTTTACACCGGTCTTGCCAATGGCGGGCGGGCGAAGCATCTGCGCAACGGGACGGGGGCCGGGGAGCCGCCGTCTGCCGAGGGCGTCATTCTGGAAGCGCAGGCGGCGTGGCAGGTCACCGACATCCTGGCCGGCGTCAGGCCGCCGGAGGGTGCTGCCCCGCGCGGCATCGCCTACAAGACCGGCACCTCCTACGGCTACCGCGACGCGTGGTCGATCGGCCATGACGGCCGCCATATCCTCGGCGTCTGGGTTGGCCGCCCCGATTCCGGCTCGGTGCCTGGCCTTTCCGGCTATGTCTCGGCAGCACCCGTCCTGTTCGAAGGCTTCGCCAAATCCGGCCTTGCCGCCGTGCCGCTGCCCCGCGCGCCGGCCGGTGTTTTCCACGCCAAGCGAGAGGATCTGCCGGTCACGCTCGAGCGCTTCGGTCCGGGCGGTGACGGAGCCGTCGCCGCGATCTCCGAGCCCGCGCCGCAGATCGTCTTTCCACCCGACGGCGCGCGCGTCGAACTCGGCGCGGCCACTGCTGAGGCGACGCCGCTGGTGCTGAAGCTGCAGGGCGGCCGTGCGCCGTTCCGCTGGCTGGCCAACGGCAAGCCGCTGACCGAGACGGTCCGCCGGCGCACGGCAACGTGGCAGCCGGACGGCACGGGTTATTCGACGCTGACGGTGATCGACGCCGCCGGCCGCGCGGCAAGCGTCAGGGTGTTCGTGGAATAGCTCGACCCCCAAGCCTCGGAAGCCAGCAATTCCAGCAGCTTGCACCATTTTGCCGAATCATCGAGGCAACTGCCGGATTCTTTGCGTCAACAATACGGGCGCCCGGACACAACAGCGTTTTCCCGAAAATTTTTGCGGATCGATTTCCCGGCGCGGCAAGACCGGAAAAATCCGCCCCGGCGCGCGCCGCGACATGAATGGCTGGCGAAGGCCGCCGCCCGCGCCATATAATTTCGCGCCGATGTTTTGCCGCCCGAAAGAGACCGTTCGCCGCCCGTCAGGCGGGATGGGCGGGGCTTGATCGCCGGTTGCGGCGGTGGAATGAATGGCCTGCAGCCACCCGGCTCGGAGTATCACGGATGCCCCAGAAAAATATGCTCAGCCTCCATGTTCCGGAACCGGAAGTGCGGCCGGGCGGCACGCCCGATTTCTCCAACGTTCCGATCCCCAAGGCGGGTTCCGTTCCGCGGCCGGAAGTGAATGTCGATCCGCGCGCGATCCGCGACCTCGCCTATTCGATCATCCGCGTGCTGAACCGCGAAGGCGAGGCGGTCGGGCCATGGGCCGGCACGCTGACCGACGAGGAATTGCTGGAGGGCCTGCGCCACATGATGACGCTGCGCGCCTTCGACGCCCGCATGCAGATGGCGCAGCGCCAGGGTAAGACCTCCTTCTACATGCAGCACATGGGCGAGGAAGCCGTGAGCTGCGCCTTTCGCAAGGCGCTCCTGCCCGGCGACATGAATTTCCCGACCTACCGCCAGGCAGGCCTGCTGATCGCCGGCGGCTATCCAATGGTCGAGATGATGAACCAGATCTATTCCAACGAGCGCGACCCGCTGAAGGGGCGGCAACTGCCGGTCATGTACGCCTCGAAAGAACACGGCTTCTTCTCGATCTCCGGCAATCTGACCACGCAATACATCCAGGCGGTCGGCTGGGCGATGGCCTCGGCGATCAGGAACGACACGAAAATCGCGGTCGGCTGGGTCGGCGACGGCGCGACGGCCGAGAGCGATTTCCATGCCGCGCTCGTCTTCGCATCCACCTACAAGGCGCCGGTCGTGCTCAACATCGTCAACAACCAGTGGGCGATCTCGACGTTCCAGGGCATTGCACGCGGCGGCTCCGGCACCTTTGCGGCTCGCGGCCTCGGCTTCGGCATTCCGGCACTGAGGGTGGACGGCAACGATTATCTGGCCGTGCACGCCGTCGCCAAATGGGCGACGGAGCGCGCGCGCAGAAATCTCGGGCCAACGCTGATCGAACACGTCACCTACCGCGTCGGGGCGCACTCGACCTCCGACGACCCGTCCGCCTATCGGCCAAAGGAGGAATCCGCGGCATGGCCGCTGGGCGACCCGGTGCTGCGGCTGAAGAACCATCTGATCGTCCGCGGCCTCTGGTCGGAGGAGCGCCACAAGCAGGCGGAGGCCGAAATCCTGGACACGGTGATCGCCGCGCAGAAGGAGGCGGAGAGCCACGGCACGCTGCATGCCGGCGGCAAACCCTCGGCGCGCGACATGTTCGAGGGCGTCTATGCCGAGATGCCGCCGCATCTGCGCCGCCAGCGCCAGCAGGCGGGGGTTTAGTCCATGCCGCGCAAGACCATGATCGAGGCGATCCGCGACGCCATGGACGTGTCGATGGGCAAGGACGACAACGTCGTCGTGTTCGGCGAGGATGTCGGCTATTTCGGCGGCGTTTTCCGCTGCACGCAGGGCCTGCAGCAGAAATACGGCGTCACCCGCTGCTTCGACGCGCCGATCAGCGAGCTTGGCATCGTCGGCGCGGCGATCGGCATGGCGGCCTATGGGCTCCGCCCCTGCGTGGAAGTGCAGTTCGCCGACTACGTCTATCCGGCCTACGACCAGATCGTCTCGGAGGCGGCGCGCATTCGCTACCGCTCCAACGGCGAGTTCACCTGCCCGATGGTCATCCGCATGCCGACCGGCGGCGGCATCTTCGGCGGCCAGACGCACAGCCAGAGCCCGGAGGCGCTGTTCACCCACGTCTCGGGCCTGAAGGTGGTGGTCCCTTCCAACCCGCACGACGCCAAGGGGCTGCTGATCGCCTCGATCGAGGATCCCGATCCGGTCATCTTCCTGGAGCCGAAGCGGCTCTATAACGGCCCCTTCGATGGCCACCATGACCGTCCGGTGACGCCGTGGTCGAAGCATCCGCTCGGCGAAGTACCGGACGGCCACTATTCCACCCCGCTCGGCAAGGCCGTGATCAGGCGGCAGGGCGCAGACGTCACCATCCTCGCCTACGGCACCATGGTCTATGTCGCCGAAGCGGCGGCCGAGGAAACCGGCATCGACGCCGAGATCATCGATCTGCGCACGCTCCTGCCGCTCGACCTCGATGCCATCGTCGCCTCGGTGAAAAAGACCGGGCGCTGCGTCGTCGTGCACGAGGCGACGCTGACCTCCGGCTTCGGCGCGGAACTGGCGGCGCTGGTGCAGCAGCATTGCTTCTACGAACTGGAAGCGCCGATCGCCCGCGTAACCGGCTGGGACACGCCTTATCCGCACGCCCAGGAATGGGATTATTTTCCGGGTCCGGCCCGCGTCGGCCAGGCGCTGCGCGAAACGATGGAAGCTTAGAAATGACCGCCGCCCCGTCGCATTTCAATCGCTCGTCACCCTTACCCTCTCCCCGTGAAGGACGGGGAGAGGGAGGCACCTGCGTCGCTGCCAATCGCCAACGTCGGAGACTGGCATCAGCGTTGACGCTCCCTCTCCCCGTCCTTCACGGGGAGAGGGTAAGGGTGAGGGGCAGCGTCAACCTGTCCGGCAAGGGAGCCCAACATGGGTGAGCACACGATCAAACTCCCGGACGTCGGCGAAGGCGTGGCGGAGGCCGAGCTTGTCGAGTGGCACGTCAAGGTCGGCGATCTGGTGCGCGAGGATTCGATCCTGGCCGCCGTCATGACCGACAAGGCGACGGTCGAAATCCCCTCGCCCGTCGACGGCGAGATAATTTGGCTGGGCGCGGAGATCGGCGACACGGTTGCGGTCGGCTCGCCGCTGATCCGGCTGAAGGTCGAAGGCGGCGCTGAGGCCGGCGAGAGCGAGCAGGCTGCCCGCGAGGAAGCCCTATCTGCCAAGCAGGATACCCCCACCCCTGCCCCCTCCCCTCAAGGGGGAGGGGAACAGGTGGAGCTGACCGCGCGCCAGCCAACCTTGGGCCGGGAAGCCGAGAAGATAGTGCGGGCAGAGTCCCCCTCCCCCTTGAGGGGAGGGGTTAGGGGTGGGGGTATACCGTCCAGACAGGTACCCTCGGGCGCGCCTCGCGCGGAGGGCGAAAAGCCGCTCGCAACGCCCGCCGTCCGTCTCCGGGCGAAGGAGGCGGGCGTGGACCTGCGCCAGGTTCCGGGCAGCGGCCCGGCCGGCCGCATCACCCACGAAGACCTCGACGCCTTCATCGCCCGTGGCCCGCAGGCGGCGCGTCCAACCGGCCTGCAGCGCAACGACATGGTCGAGGACATCAAGATCGTCGGGCTGAGGCGCAAGATCGCGGAAAAGATGGCGCTGGCCAAATCGCGCATCCCGCACATCACCTATGTCGAGGAGATCGACGTGACGGCGCTGGAGGATTTGCGCGCGGCCCTCAACAAGGGCAAGCGCGCCGACCGGCCGAAGCTGACGGTGCTCCCCTTCCTGATGCGGGCGATGGTCAGGGCAATCGCCGAGCAGCCCGGCCTCAACGCCATTTTCGACGACGAGGCCGGCATCGTGCACCGACATGGCGGCGTTCATATCGGCATCGCCGCGCAGACCGCGTCGGGGCTGGTCGTGGCGGTCGTCAAGCACGCCGAGTCGCGAGATCTCTGGGATTGCGGCGCCGAGGTCAACCGGCTGGCCGAAGCGGCCAAGGCCGGTACGGCGACCCGCGAAGAACTGTCGGGCTCGACCATCACCATCACCTCGCTCGGCGCGATGGGCGGCGTTGCGACCACGCCGGTCATCAACCACCCGGAAGTGGCGATCGTTGGCGTCAACAAGATGATGGTTCGCCCTGTATGGGACGGCAACGCCTTCATCCCGCGCAAGATGATGAACCTGTCGTCGAGCTTCGACCACCGCGTCGTCGACGGCTGGGACGCGGCGGTGTTCGTCCAGCGCATCAAGACGCTGCTGGAAACGCCGGCGCTGATTTTTGTAGAGGGGTGATGGGGATGGCCGCCTTGAACCGTCAGCACTCCGTCGCGCCCCCCTCTGTCCTGCCGGACATCTCCCCCACAAGGGGGGAGATCAACTGCCACCGCAGCTTTCGCCAATCCTCAAGCTTTCAGAATAGAAGCCAACGCGGCGGCCGGCCAATCTCCCCCCTTGTGGGGGAGATGTCCGGCAGGACAGAGGGGGGCAACGTCGAGCGCCTCACATTGCAGGGGACAGCAAGGCCATGAAAGAAATCTCCTGCAAGCTTCTGGTCGTCGGCGCAGGTCCGGGAGGCTATGTCTGCGCGATCCGGGCGGGGCAGCTTGGCGTGGATACCGTTATCGTCGAGGCGAAGAAGCCGGGCGGCACCTGCCTGACCGTCGGCTGCATCCCTTCCAAGGCGCTGATCCACGCGGCCGAGGAACTCGAGAAGGTCGTCCAAATGGCAGGCGGCAAGGGCCCGCTAGGCATCTCGCTGTCGACGCCCAAGCTCGACCTCGCAAAAACCGTCGCATGGAAGGACGGCATCGTTGGACGGCTGACCGGCGGGGTGTCAGGTCTCTTGAAGAAGGCCAAGGTGAAGACAGTTCATGGCTGGGCCAGATTCCGGGACGGCAAGACGGTGGAGGTCGAGACCGAAACCGGTATCCAGATAATCCGCGCCGAGACGGTGGTGATCGCCACCGGCTCCAACTCGGTGGAACTGCCTTCCCTGCCCTTCGGCGGTCCTGTGATTTCATCGACCGAGGCGCTGGCGCTGAGCAAATTGCCGGAGAAGCTGGTGGTGGTCGGCGGCGGCTATATCGGGCTGGAGCTAGGCACGGCCTTCGCCAAGCTTGGTTCGAAGGTGAGCGTCGTCGAGGCCGAGCCGCGCATCCTGCCGCAATACGACCCCGAACTGACCCGTCCGGTCGCCAAGCGGCTAGGGGAACTCGGCATCGAGGTGCTGACCGGGGTGAAGGCAAAGGGTCTTTCGGCCAAGCGTGACGCGCTGCTGGTCGAGGCGGCCGATGGTACGGAGAAACGGCTGGCAGCCGACAAGGTGCTGGTGACGGTCGGGCGCAAGCCGGCGACCGATGGCTGGGGGCTCGAAGAACTCGTCCTCGACCGCAACGGCAGTTCCATCCGCATAGACGACCAGTGCCGCACTTCGATGCGTGGCGTCTATGCGATCGGTGACGTAACCGGCGAGCCGATGCTGGCGCACCGCGCCATGGCGCAGGGTGAGATGGTCGCCGAGATGGTCGCCGGCCACAAACGGAGCTGGGACAAACGCTGCATCCCGGCGATCTGCTTCACCGACCCGGAAGTGGTGACCGCCGGCCTGTCGCCCGACGAAGCGAGGAAGGCCGGCCGCGAGATCAAGGTTGGGCAGTTTCCGTTCTCGGCCAATGGCCGTGCCATGACCAAGCTTGGCGAGGAAGGCTTCGTCCGCGTCGTGGCCCGCGCCGACAATCATGTCGTGCTCGGCATCCAGGCCGTCGGACACGGCGTTTCCGAGCTGTCGACCGCCTTCGGCCTGGCAATTGAGATGGGTGCGCGCCTGGAGGACATCGCCGGCACGATCCACGCGCACCCGACACAGGGCGAGGGTTTTCAGGAAGCCGCGCTCAAGGCGCTGGGGCATGCGCTGCATATTTGAGGGGCTTACAGACTAATCCCGCCCCGGCAGTGCCGCCCCTCATCCGCCTGCCGGCACCTTCTCCCCGTATAGAGACGGGGAAGGGGGAACTTCACTCCCCGTATCCCACGATGCCCTTGATCTCGAGAAAATCGTGGATGGCCCAGTCGGCATATTCGCGGCCGTTGCCGGACTGCTTGTAGCCGCCGAAGGGAGCGAAAGTGTCCCATTCCGGGTAGTTGAGGTAGACGGAGCCGGCGCGCATTTTTGACGCCACGCGGCGGGCGCGCTCGATGTTCTCAGACTGGACGTAGGCGGCGAGGCCGTAGACCGTGTCGTTGGCGATGCGGATCGCATCCTCCTCGTCCTGGTAGGACATGATCGAAAGCACCGGCCCGAAGATCTCCTCGCGCGCGGTGGTCATTTCGGGCGTGACGTGGCCGAATACGGTCGGCCGCACATAATAGCCGCGGTTGAGGTTTTCGGGACGGCCCGGTCCGCCAGTCACCAATGTCGCGCCTTCCGAAATGCCGCTTTCGATGAGCCGCTGGATCTTGTCGTATTGAAGCTGGCTGACCACCGGCCCGAGTTTGGTGTCGGGCGAGCGTGGATCGCCGACATTATGGGCTTCGGCGGCTTCCTTCGCCACCGCCAGTGCCTCGTCGTGGCGTTCGGCGGGAACCAGCATACGGGTCGGCGCATCGCAGGACTGGCCGCTATTGCCGAAGCAGCCATTGACGCCCTCGCGCACCGCATGGGCGAAATTCGCGTCGGGCAGGATGATGTTGGGCGACTTGCCGCCGAGTTCCTGCGCCACGCGCTTGACTGTATCGGCGGCGGTCTTGGCCACGATGATGCCGGCGCGGGTCGAGCCGGTGAACGACACCATGTCGACGTCGGGATGGCCGGCCATGACCTGCCCGACATCGGGGCCGGTGCCGTTGACAAGATTGAAGACGCCTTTGGGAACGCCGGCCTCATGCATGATCTCGGCGAAGACGATGCCGCTGATCGGCGCGATCTCGGAGGGCTTGAGCACCACAGTGCAGCCGGCGGCTATGGCAGGCGCGACCTTGCAGACGATCTGGTTGAGCGGCCAGTTCCACGGCGTGATCAGTGCGCAGACGCCGATCGGCTCCTTGACAACCATGGTCGCGCCGCGCTTCTCGCTGAATTCATAGTCTTCCAGCGCCTTGATGGTCGATTCCATATGCGCCCGGCCGGCCCAGGCCTGCGCCTCGCGGGCCCAGGTGATCGGCGCGCCCATTTCCTGCGAAATCGCTTGCGCCACGTCCTCGTAACGCCTGTTGTAGACTTCCAGAACCTTGCGCAGCAGCGCCAGACGCTCTTCCCTGGAGGTCTGCGAGAAGCTCGCAAACGCCGCGCGGGCAGCAGCGACCGCCCTGTCGACATCGGCCTTCGAGCCGACGGAAATCGCGGTGTAGGCTTCCTCGGTCGACGGGTCGATCACGTCGAGCGTCGCCGGGGCGACCGGAGAAACCCATTTGCCGTCGATATAGAAGTTCAGATGATTGCTCATGCTCGGTGCTCCGGTGGGTTTCGGGGAAGTATGGCCGAGATAGCGCCTGCTCAATGGCTCATATCCGGCGCATGGTTTAGGAAAAAGGCCGGAGGCGGCTCAACCGCCCTCGAAGCCGGTGAGCACGCCGACGGCATTGATTCCGATCTCGTCGACCGCATAGCCGCCTTCCATGACGAACAGCGTCGGCAGGCCGAGCGCGGCGATCCTCCTGCCGATCTTTGGATAGTCCGCGCTTTTCAGCTTGAACCGGCTGATCGGGTCTTTTTCAAACGTATCGACGCCGAGCGACACGACCACGACCTCTGGACGATACGCCTGGAGCTTGGCGCAGGCATCGTCGAGCGCAGCACCCCAGCTTTCCCAGTCCGTGCCGAATGGCATCGGATAATTATGATTGAACCCTTCGCCCTCGCCTGCGCCGCACTCGTCGGCATGGCCGAGGAAGAATGGATATTCGGTCATCGGATCGCCATGCAAATTGAGCACCTGCACGTCGCCGCGCTTGTAGAAAATCTCCTGTGTGCCATTGCCGTGATGATAGTCGACGTCGAGGATCGAGACGCGCGCCGCGCCCTGGTCGCGGAACCATTGCGCGGCGACGGCGGCGTTGTTGATGTAGCAATAGCCGCCCATGAACGCCGCCCCGGCATGGTGGCCCGGCGGGCGGCAGAGCGCGAAGGCCGCGCGCTCGCCTGCCTTGACGATGTCGGCTGCCGTCATCGCCACGTCGTAGGACGATTTGATCGCCTCCCAGGTACCCTCCACGAAGCTGGCGCCGCCGTCGAAGGAGTAGAAGCCGAGCAGCGCGTCGATGGTTTTGGGCCGGACATCGCCGCGCAGGCCGCGCGTCGGCCAGGTGAACGGGATCGCCGAGCCGGATTTGCCGGATGCCTCCCAGAGCGGCCAGACGGTCGGCAGGAAATCGAGATAGTCCTGCCGGTGGACGCGCGCCGCGGCAGCGAGATCGTGCGTCTCGGGCGCAAGGATGGGGCCTAGCCCCTCGGCTTCGACGCGCGCCCTGACGATCTCGGCGCGGGACGGCTTTTCGAAGCCGGGCACGATCGCGCCGGCCACCAGTTCCATCTGCCCGCCATGGCCGGCATGCAGCGGCGAAAATACAGTCTTCATGGATGCCCTCTTGGCTGTTCGCCGCGAACCTAGCCGCAGGCGCTGGCACTTCACAAGCGCCGGCCTTGGGCCAAGGCCGATCTTCCGTCTGGTCTGGCGTTTGGACACGAGGCAGTGCTAGCCTCCTGACAACGGAGCCTTCATGACCTTCGCAGACCTGATCGTCACCAATGCGCGCGTCCTCACGATGGACAGCGAAAACCCCGCCGCCGAGGCTATTGCCGTCAAGGACGGCCTGATCCTGTCGGTAGGGGACCGGCGCTCGGTACTTGAGGCGCGAGGGCCGGCCACAAAAGTGATCGACGCTGGCGGCGGTTCGGCTATCCCGGGCTTCATCGAAGCGCATATGCACCTTTTCTCGGGCGCAGCCGAGCTTGCGCATCTGCAGCTTGCCGGCATTGCCGGGTTCGATGCCCTGCAAAGCGCGATCCGCGGCTACGCGGCGTCCAATCCGGACAGGAAAATGCTGGTCGGCCAGGGCGTCGACTATACGGTGCTGGGAAGCGAGCGCGTCACCCGCAATCATCTCGATCGCATCCTGCCCGACCGCCCCTTCGTCATGGGCGCGCCGGACCATCACACCATGTGGGCCAACACCAAAGCGCTGGAGATGGCTGGCATCTTGCACGGCAAGGCGCTCGGCCCCGGCAACGAGATCGTCATGGGCGAAGACGGCCTTGCCGAGGGCGAGTTGCGCGAAGGCGAGGCGTTCGGTCCGGTCGTGGCGCTGGCCGGCGAAGAGCGCGCGCGGCTCGGTCTGTCAACCGGGGGCGAGCCGGATCCTGCGCCGACGCCGGAGGAACGCGCCGCCGACCGAGACATTTTGCGGCGCGGACTCGCCTGGTGCGCCAGGCACGGCATCACCTCCATCCAGAACATGGACGGCAATCTCTATCAGCTCGAACTGCTTTCCGAGATCGAGGCAGAGGGCGGGCTGGTCTGCCGCGTGAAAATTCCGTTCCACTACAAGAACTTCATGACACTCGACATGCTCGAGAAGGCGTCCGCCATGGCCGAGCGCTACGACAGCGAGTGGCTGTCGTCCGGCATGGTCAAGGTCTTCTACGACGGCGTCCTGGATAGCTGGACGGCGGTGATGGTCGAGCCCTATGCCGACCGGCCGGACTGGCGTGGCGAGCCGCTGTTTTCGCCGGAAGAGTTCGCCGAAATCGCCATCGAAGCCGACCGTCGCGGCCTGCAGATCGCCGTGCATGCCATCGGCGATGGAGCAGTGCGCGCGGTGCTCGACGGCTATGAGGCGGCGCAGAAGAAGAACGGCCGGCGCGACAGCCGCCACCGCATCGAGCATATCGAGGTGACGACGGAGGCCGACGTGCCGCGCTTCGCGGAACTCGGCGTCATCGCCTCGATGCAGCCGCCGCATCCGCCCGGCGCCATGGGCCTGCCGCTCGAACCGACGATTTCGCGCATCGGCCGCAAGCGCTGGCCGCTGAGCTACGCCTGGCGCACGCTGAAGGACGCGGGCGCGCATGTCGTCTTCGCCTCCGACTGGCCGGTTTCGCCGATCGACCCGATTGCCGGCATCCAGGCGGCGGTGCTGCGCAAGCCTTGGGCAGAAGGCATGCCGGACCAGCACTTTTCGCTGCACGAGGCGCTGGCCAGCTACACGGTGGAAGGCGCCTATGCCGGTTTCATGGAACACCGCAAAGGCATGCTGAAGCCTGGCTATCTAGCCGATATCGCTGTGCTTTCCGGCGATATCGAAAAGACCGCGCCCGAGGCGCTGCACGCCATCCGCGTTGCGACCACGATCTGCGGCGGAAGAATCACCTGGCAGCACTGATGGCACGGCGTTTGCATGGCGATAGGGGCGCGTTGAATCGCGGTTCAGAAGGCCGGTTGCCAAGCATGCCGGCATGTGATGACAATTGAAACGGGAACACCGCCCGGCCGCAAAGAGCCGGGATGGACAATGAGCGGGGCGTTTTGTGCCGGCAGCACCGGGTAGGAATGCGATCGAAGTTCGCAGCGTCAGCAAGCTGTTCGGAACCGGCGAAGCGCAAGTGGCGGCGCTCGACAATGTCTCGGTAGCGATACGGGAAAACGAGTTCTTCACCCTGCTCGGGCCGTCCGGCTGCGGCAAGACCACGCTTCTCAGGCTGATCGCCGGCTTCGACTATCCAACCGAGGGCGAGATCCTGCTCTACGGCCAGGACATCGCGCCGCTGCCGCCTTTCAAGCGGCCGGTCAACACTGTGTTCCAGAGCTACGCGCTCTTTCCTCACATGACCGTCGGCCAGAATATCGGCTTCGGGCTTGAAATGCTCGGCAAGCCCAAGGCCGAAGTCGAGGCGCGAGTTTCGGCCATGCTCAAGCTGGTCAGGATGGAGGCGCTGAAGGACCGCCGCACCAGCCAGATTTCCGGCGGCCAGCAGCAGCGCGTGGCGCTGGCGCGGGCGCTCGCGCCGCAGCCCAAGGTGCTGCTGCTCGACGAGCCGCTTTCCGCGCTGGACTACAAGCTGCGCAAGGAAATGCAGATCGAGTTGAAGCGGCTGCAGAACGAGACAGGCATCACCTTCATCTTCGTGACGCACGACCAGGAGGAGGCGCTGACCATGTCGGACCGCATCGCGGTCATGTCGTCCGGCAGGATCCTGCAGGTCGGCTCGCCTTGGGACATCTACGACCGCCCGGCGGAGCGCTTCGTCGCCGATTTCATCGGCGACAGCAATTTTCTGCCGGCTGCCGTCGGCGCCATTGAAAACGGCATTGCCAGAGTGAAGCTGCTGTCGGGAGCGGAGATCTCCGCCACCGTAGCGGAGGGCTACCAGCCAAAGGCCGAAGCGACCGTCGCCATCAGGCCAGAACATACCACGGCAGTGAGAACGGGAGGACAATTGCCGGGGTCGGTGGAGAACGTCGTTTATCTCGGCACCGATACGCACATCCACATCAAGCTGGACAGCGGCGGCAACTTCACGGTGCGCCAGCAGAATATGCGCAGCCAGTCCTGTGGCTTCGAGGTCGGTGAGCGCGTCGGCATCCAGATCGCGGCGAATGCCGCGCAGGTTCTGAAGGACTGACTATGACGAGTGCTGCCGAGATCGTCACACAGGTGGAGCGCGACGATGTCCGCGCGCGCTGGCTGCTTTCGGCGCCGGCGCTGCTGATCATCTTCTTCGCCGCAATCGGGCCGCTCTTCGTGATGCTCGCCTACTCCGTCATGGTGAAAGGCGACTACGGCGACGTCCGGTTTGGCGAGCTCTCGCTCGACGGCTGGTTCTCCGTCCTCTTCCAGCGCGACATCTTCGACGATACGATCGGGCTCGCCGATGCGCACCTGTCGATCTTCTGGCGCTCGGTCAAGCTGTCGCTGATCACCACCCTGGTGACGCTGGCGCTGGGTTTTCCCACCGCCTACTTCATCGCCACGCGCCCGCCGCACACGCGCGAGGTCTGGGTATTCCTTGTCACCATCCCGTTCTGGACGAACCTGCTGATACGCACCTTCGCCATGCAGGAGGTGATCCGCAATGAAGGCATTCTGAACACGCTGATGATCCGGCTGGGGGTAATCGATCAGCCGATTCAGCTCATGTACACCGACGCCGCGATTCTCTTCGGCATGGTCTACGTCTACCTGCCGCTGATGGTCCTGCCGCTCTATGCGAGCATGGAGAAGCTGGACTTTCGCCTCGTCGAAGCCGGCTATGACCTGTACGCGACGCGACTGCGGGTGCTTTGGCGCATCATCATCCCCCTGGTGAGGCCCGGCATCGTTGCCGGTTCCATTCTGGTGTTCATCCCGTCGCTCGGCGCCTACGTCATTCCGCGCGTCCTTGGCGGGGGCAAGAGCATGATGCTTGGCAATTTGATCGAACTGCAGTTCGGCGCCGGCCGCAACTGGCCCCTCGGCGCTGCCATCTCGATCACCCTGATGGCCATGGTGATGCTGGCTCTGCTCGTCTATGTGCGCAATGCGGCGCGCTCGGGGGCACAACATGGCTAGCGGCCGCACCTTCGATCTTCGCAGTCAGCCGGCCTTCAGCTTTGTCGCGCTGTTCACCTTTTTCATGCTCTATCTGCCGATCGCGGCCCTTGTCATGTACGCCTTCAACGCCGGCAGTTCGATGGCGGTATGGGAAGGCGTATCGCTACGCTGGTTCTATGAAGCCGCCGGCAACGAACGCGTGCAGGAGGCGGCGCTGCGGTCGGCCGTGATCGCCATGTTCGCCGCTCTGACTGCGACGGTCGCCGCTACCATGGCCGCCATCGCCACCACCCGCACTAGGCCCTATCGGGGCCTCACCTTCAAATACGCATTCATCAACCAGCCGCTGATGGTCCCGGAGATCGTGACGGCGGTCGCCCTGCTGATCGTCTTCTCGCGGATCAAGGTGTGGACCGGCTATTCGGGTCTCGGCTACCTTGTCGCCGCCCACTCGGCCTTCTGCATACCCTTCGCCTACCTGCCGATCCGCGCGCGGCTGGAAAACATGGATCTGTCGCTCGAGACGGCGGCCGCCGATCTCTACGCAACCAAATGGCAGGCGTTTAGCCACGTCACGCTGCCGCTGCTGAGGCCGGGAATAATCGCCGGCTTCATGCTGGCTTTCGTCATCTCGCTGGACGACGTGGTGATCACCGAATTCGTAAAGTCCGGCGGCCAAGATACCTTGCCGACCTACATGCTTGGCCAGCTTCGCCGCGAAACCACGCCGGAGATCAATGCGATCGCGGTGGCGTTCCTGCTCTTCTCGGTCGTTCTCGTCACGGCATTCTTTTTCGTCAACCGCCGCAAGGTGTAACCCGCTCAAGGAAACCCAAGGGAGAAAACCATGAGACAAAAACTAAGGACCGCAACCGCGGCGACGGCGCTGCTCGCCTTCGCCGGCATGGCGCATGCGGATGGGGAACTCAACATCTACAATTGGGGCGACTACACCAGCCCTGAACTGATCAAGAAGTTCGAGCAAGCCCACAACGTCAAGGTGACGATCACCGACTACGATTCCAACGATACCGCGCTCGCCAAGGTCCGCGCCGGCGGCCACGGCTTCGACATCGTCGTCCCATCGGCAAACTACGTTCCGATCTGGGTCAAGGAAGGCCTGCTTCTCGAGGCTCGCCCGGATCAGATGGAAAACTTCAAGAACGTGGATCCGCGCTGGGTGGACGTCCATTGGGATCCCGGCCGCCACTACTCCGTGCCGTGGCAGTGGGGCGTGACCGGCATCGGCGTCAACACGAAGGTCTACGGCGGCGACATCAACACCTCGGCGATCTTCCTCGACCCGCCGGCCGAACTCGTCGGCAAGATCAACGTGGCGCCGGAGATGAACGACGTGCTCTACGCCACAATCAAATATTTTGGCGGCGACTGGTGCACCGATGACAAGGAACTGCTCAGGAAGGTCCGCGACAAGCTGGTCGAGGCAAAGACCAAATGGCTGGCGATGGACTACAGCGTCACGGACAAGCTTCCTGCCGGCGACTACTCTGCCGTCTACTACTGGAACGGCGCGATCATGCGCTCACGCCTTGCCAACCAGGACATCAAGTTCGGCTATCCGAAGGAAGGATACCCGATCTTCATGGACAGCGTAGCGATCCTCAAGGACGCGAAGAATGTCGAGAATGCCAAGCTGTTCATGAACTTCATCATGGACCCGGAGAATGCCGCGATGGTCTCGGCATTCGCGAAATATGCGAACGGCATCAAGGGATCGGAGCAGTTCATGCCCGAGGACATGAAAACCGCGCCCGAACTCGTCGTCCCGGCAGAATTCGAGAAGGCTGGCGAGTTCCTGGAGGCCTGTTCGCCCGAGGTCGTCGATCTCTACTCGCGAATCTGGACCGACGTGCAGAAATAAGCCTTTCAGTATGCGACCCGGCGGGCGACCGCCGGGTCTTTTTGCACCTGAACACCGGGAGAGGTCGATGGCGGACCGGACGGCATTCGAACAGCGCTACGGCTTCCGCCGCAACGAGGCGACGCTGGCGAACTGGCGGCTTGCGCCCTACAGCAAATGGTCATTCCAGAATGCCGGCGAGTTCGTACCGTCGGCGGGGATCGCCTGCGCCGACGGCGCGGTCGAGTCTCTCGCCGTCGACCCGACGAATCTGCTTTCGCAGTCGGTCGCGGTCGAAGGCCGGCGGGAGACGGTCGCGGATTTCCTTCAGCGGTCGGATACCGACGCCTTCGTTGTAATGAAGCGCGGCGAATTCGTTGGCGATTATTTCGCGCCGCATATGGACCTCGATGCCGCCCACATCGTCTTCTCGATCAGCAAATCGCTGACCGCCATCCTCGCGGGTTCGCTCGAAGCGGACGGGCTGCTCGATCCCTCGGCACCCGTCACGCGCTACGTTCCCGAAGCCGAAGGCTCGGCCTATGGCGACGCAACGGTGCAGCACCTTCTGGATATGACGGTCAGCGTCGACTTCGACGAGATCTATCTCGACCCAACAGGCGCTTTCGAGCGTTACCGCCGCGCCATGCTGTGGAACCCGGGCGGCGGCGAGGCGCTGCTCCCCTTCATCCTGACGATTCGGAAAGGTCCGCATCCGCATGGCGGGCAGTTCCGCTACCGCTCGCCCAATTCCGACCTGCTCGGCGTCATCGTCGAACGCGCTTCGGGCCGCCGCCATGCTGAACTGATGCGGGACCGGCTCTGGCTGCCGCTTGGTGCAAAACGCGCGGCCTCGGTGACGGTGGACGGCGAAGGCACAGCGCGCGCGGCCGGCGGCGTGTCGGTGACGCCCCGTGATCTCGCCCGCGTCGGCGAGATGATGCGGCTCGGTGGGAGTATCGACGGCCGGCGGATCCTGCCGGAAAGCTGGGTGCGCGACACGCTGACCGGCGGAAGTGCGGCGGCCTGGAAAGCCGGCGACTTCGCCCATCTGGTCGAGAACGGCCGCTATCGCAACAAATGGTACCAGACCGGCTTCGACAGCGGCGCCTTCTTCGCCATCGGCATCCACGGCCAATGGCTCTATGTCGATCCGGCGGCGGAGGTCGTCATGGTCAAGATGTCGTCGCAGCCCGAGCCGGTCGACGACCCGCTCGACCGGCAATGCGTCGCTTTCTTCCAGGCGGTATCGGCCATGCTGTAGCGGCTCAATTCAGCGGCCAGACCAGCATCAGCATGGGCACGGCAACGACGACGACGATGAAGGACAGCGGCAGCCCGAGCCGCGGATAGTCGCTGAATTTGTAGCCGCCGGGGCCCATCACCAGCGTGTTGCACTGGTGCCCGATCGGCGTCAGGAAATCGCAGCCCGCGCCGATCGCCACTGCCATCAGGAACGCCTCGGGTCGATAGTCGAGGCCGGCGGCGAAGCCCGCCGCGATCGGCGCCATCACCAGCACGGTCGCGGCGTTGTTGAGGAAGGGCGTGATCGCCATCGCCACCACCAGGATAAGTCCCAGTGCGCCATAGGCGGGCAGCGTGGCGCCGACGCTCGCCAGCCAGCCGGCGATGACGTCGGTGGCGCCGGTGCTTCGAAGCGAATCGCTGACGGGGATGAGCGTGGCCAGCATCACCAGGATCGGCCCGTCGACCGCCGAATAGATCTCGCGCATGGGAATGACCCTGAACAGCATCATCGCCACGGCCGCCGCGAAGAAGGCGATCTGTACCGGCAGCAGTCCGAGTGCGGTCGACCCCATCGCGCCTGTCAGAATGAGCACCGGGACGATGCCGCGCCGAACGGTGCCCAGCATGATCGGCCGCTCGGCAAGCGGCAGCAGGCCGAGATCGCGCAATATCTCCGGCAGCGCCCGCCGGTTGCCCTGAAGCACGATGACATCGCCCAGGCGCAGCGTGATTGCGCCCAGCCGCTGCGTCAGCCTTTCGCCCTTCCTGCTGACGGCCAGGAGGTTGACGTTGAAGCGGTCATAGAGCGCGAGGCGCTGTGCCGACCATCCGATCAGGATCGAGTGTTCGCCGATAACCGCTTCGATGGAATCCACCTCCTCGGCCGCGCCCTGTTTGCTGGCCGCCGGCTTGCGTTGGTCGGTCAGGCTGAGCTTGGCCTGCGCCACCAGCCGGTCGAGCGCCTCGGGCGCGCCTTCCATGAGCAATATGTCGCCCTCGCGCAGCACCGCGTCCGGCAGCGGCGTGACGCGAACGTCGCGCGAACGAACGATCGAGGTGACAATCGCGCTGCCGTCGGACATCTTCAGGAGCTCACCGACGGTCTTGCCAAGCACTGTCGATCCTTCCACAACCTTGCCTTCGGCCATGTAGTTCTTGATGTCGATCGCCTCGTTCATGGAAGTGCTTTCGCGCTGCCTTGGGGGCACGAGGCGGTAGAACAGCACGAGAAAGACCGTGCCGACGGCCGCAAGTGCTGCGCCCACCGGCATGAAGTCGAACATCCTGAACGCAACGCCGGTTATATCGTCGCGAAGCTGCGAGACGACGATGTTCGGCGACGTGCCGACCAGGGTCATCAGGCCGCCTAGCAGCGACCCGAACGCCATCGGCATCAGGAATACCGAGGGCGATGCGCCGGAGCGACGCGCGAATTGGAACGCGATCGGGACCATGATCGCCAGCGCGCCGATGTTCTTGACGAAGGCCGACAGCACCGTGACGACGATGACCAAGAGAGCCAGTTGCGCCCTGACCGACGAAACGTCCGGCGCATAGCGCTGGATGGTGAATTCCATGATACCCGAGCGGGCCACGCCCGCACTGACCAGAAGCGCGCTGCCGACGATGATGACGATGTCGTTGCTGAAGCCGCTGAACGCCTTTTCGTAGGGCACCACGCCCAGCGCCAGCGCCGCAAGCAGCGCGCCGGCGGCGACGAGGTCGTAGCGGAACCGACCCCAGACGAACGCCGCCATCATTGCCGCTATGACACCGATCGATAGTATCTGGTCAAGTGTCATTCGTGGAATGCCCCCGGCCTCCGCTGCACGGCAAAACGAAACGCGCCGGCCGCGACATGGTTGCGCGGCCGAAGGTTCAGGCCGCGGAAGTCCGCATCACGCGCTGGCTCGGCAGGAAGATCGTCAGCAATCCGAGCAGCGGTAGATAGGAGCAGACCAGGTAGACGAATTCAATACCTCTGGCGTCGGCCACCACGCCGAGCACGGCTGCGGCGATGCCGGCCATGCCGAAAGCGAAGCCGAAGAAGATGCCGGCGATCATGCCCACCCTGCCCGGCACCAGTTCCTGCGCGAACACAACGATGGCCGGAAACGCTGAAGCCAGGATCAGGCCGATCAGGGCAGTCAGCACCATGGTCCATTCGAGATTTGCGTAGGGCAGCGCCAGCGTGAAGGGCAACACGCCGAGGATCGAGAACCAGATCACGAATTTCGGCCCGAAACGGTCGCCGACCGGCCCTCCCGCCACGGTGCCGACCGCCGCCGCTCCAAGGAAGATGAACAGCATCAGTTGCGATTGCTGCACCGTCACGCCGAATTTGTGGATGACGAAGAAGGTGAAATAGCTCGACAGGCTGGCGAGGTAGATGTTCTTGGTGAAGACCAGCAGCGCCAGAACCACCAGCGCGATAACGATCTTGCGGCGCGGCAGCGCGACTGTCACCGTGCCGGCCGGGCGCTTGGCGCTGCGGATCCGGTAGCGGCTGTACCATTTGCCGACCTGCCAGAGGATGATCATGCCGAGCAAAGCCGCGGCCGAGAACCAGGCGACGCTGCCCTGCCCGCGAGGCACGACGATGAACGCCGCCAGCAGCGGCCCGAGCGCCGAGCCGAAATTGCCGCCGACCTGGAACAGCGACTGCGCTAGGCCGTAGCGCCCGCCCGAGGCAAGCCGCGCCACGCGCGAGGCTTCGGGATGGAAGATCGCCGAGCCGATGCCTATGAAGGCCGCCCCCAGGATCAGCAGCGTATAGTCCGAGGCGAAGGCCAGGATGAACAGCCCGACCATCGACGAGCCCATGCCGACCGGCAGCGAATAGGGCATCGGCTTTTTGTCGGTGACCATGCCGATCAGCGGCTGGAGCAGCGAGGCGGTGACCTGGAACGTCATGGTCAGGACGCCGATCTGCCAGAAGTCGAGGCCGTAATCGGCCTTCAGCATCGGATAGATCGCCGCCAGCAGCGACTGCATCACGTCGTTGAGGAGATGGCAGAAGCTTACCGCCAGGATGACGGCGTAGGCCGTATTGTCGGCCTGGATACGGCCGGCTGTCGCCGAAGCGTCGGTCATGATTTCATTCCGTGAACTCAGACTGGACAAAAAGAGTCCTGCCCGTCGGTCACATAGACCGTGCGCACCGTTGCTCCTTGGGACAGATCGCCGTTCTTTGTGGCGCAGGCTTGGCTCAGCCCTCGCCGAGGTCGCGCACCGCGCCGCGCGAGGCGCTGGTGGCGAAGGCGGCATAGGCCTTCAGCGCCGTCGTCACCTTGCGCTTGCGCTGCTCGACTGGCTTCCAGCCGGCGGCATCCTGCTCGGCGCGGCGGGCGGTGAGCGTCGCCTCGTCCACGGCAAGATGGATGGTGCGGTTCGGAATGTCGATCTCGATCCGGTCGCCCTCGCGCACCAGGCCGATCGTTCCGCCCTCGGCGGCTTCCGGCGAGACATGGCCGATCGAAAGACCGGACGTGCCGCCCGAAAAGCGTCCGTCGGTGATCAGCGCGCAGGCCTTGCCCAGCCCCTTCGACTTCAGATAGCTGGTCGGATAGAGCATTTCCTGCATGCCGGGGCCGCCGCGCGGTCCCTCATAGCGGATGACCAGAACGTCGCCTTCCCTGATATGGCCGGACAGGATCGACTTCACCGTCGCGTCCTGGCTCTCGAACACCCGCGCCGGGCCGGCGAATTTCAGGATGCTCTCGTCGACGCCGGCGGTCTTCACGATGCAGCCGTCGAGCGCAAGATTGCCGCTGAGCACCGCAAGCCCGCCGTCCTTGGAAAAGGCGTGCTCGACATTGCGGATCGCGCCTTTTTCGCGGTCGAGATCGAGCTCGTCCCAGCGCCGCTCCTGGCTGAAGGCGACCTGCGTCGGCACGCCGCCGGGCGCGGCCATGAAGAATTTGCGCACGCTTTCGCTGTTGGTGCGCGAGATGTCCCAACGGTCGAGCGCGTCGCCCATGGTCGCCGTATGCACGGTCGGCAGATCGCGGTTGATGAGGCCCGCTTCGTCGAGCTGACCGAGGATCGCCATGATGCCCCCGGCGCGGTGCACGTCTTCCATGTGCACATCGGCCTTGGCGGGCGCCACCTTGCACAGGACGGGCACGCGGCGCGACAGCCGGTCGATGTCTTCAAGGTCGAAATCGATCTCGCCCTCGTGCGCCGCGGCGAGGATGTGTAGCACGGTGTTGGTCGAGCCGCCCATGGCGATGTCGAGCGTCATGGCGTTCTCGAACGCGCCCTTCGACGCGATGGTGCGCGGCAGCGCCGTCTCGTCGTCCTGCTCGTAATAGCGCTGGGCGAGATCGACTATAAGGTGGCCGGCCTCGACGAACAGCCGTTTGCGGTCGGCGTGGGTGGCGAGCGTCGATCCATTGCCGGGCAGAGACAGGCCGAGCGCCTCGGTCAGGCAGTTCATCGAATTGGCGGTGAACATGCCCGAGCAGGAGCCGCAGGTCGGGCAGGCGGAACGCTCGATGGTCTTGACATCCTCGTCGGAGACCCGGTCGTCGGCGGCCGCGACCATGGCGTCGACGAGGTCGAGCGCCTGCGTCTTGCCGGCGAGCACCACCTTGCCGGCTTCCATAGGGCCGCCGGAGACGAAGACGGTCGGGATGTTGAGGCGCAGCGAGGCCATCAGCATGCCGGGCGTGATCTTGTCGCAATTGGAGATGCAGACCATGGCGTCGGCGCAATGCGCGTTGACCATGTATTCGACGGAGTCGGCGATGATCTCGCGCGACGGCAGCGAATAGAGCATGCCGTCATGGCCCATGGCGATGCCGTCGTCGACGGCGATGGTGTTGAATTCCTTGGCCACGCCGCCCGCCTTCTCGATCTCGCGCGCGACAAGCTGGCCGAGATCCTTCAGATGCACATGGCCCGGAACGAACTGGGTGAAGGAATTGACCACGGCGATGATCGGCTTGCCGAAATCCGAATCCTTCATGCCGGTGGCGCGCCACAGGCCGCGCGCGCCGGCCATGTTGCGGCCATGGGTGGTGGTGCGGGAGCGATAGGGCGGCATCGGCATGGTTCCTGGGTCGGCTTGCTTTATGTGTGGGCGCGGGGGCTTACCCGCAACCGTTCCCCTGCTGATAGCGAAAAGCGGCGGTCGCGTCACCCGTAATGTGTGTCAGCCCGCGCGCTTCATCATCGCCACGCCCGCTCTCGCGTCTGGCTGTTGAGGTGGTCGGGAAGACGGGCGGGCAGGAAAGCGCCGCACGAATTCGTATAAAGAACAGGCACTCCCATGCCCGCCCGTCCGGTGTCTGTCGCCCCGTCGGCCGATCACACGCCGTCTCCATGCTGCCCCGCGGATTTGCACACGGACGTTTCATGGTCGCACGCACGGATACTCCGCAAACCCGCCGTCCAGGCATTTGCGCCTGCCGCAGGAACGCCGGCCCGTCGGACGCCCTCAGGCCCGTGGGAACCGAATCCACGGGGAGAGGTCACCGCCGCCCTACCGATTCCCGGTCCGGAACCGGTTCCCGCAAGGGCGATGGACGAATTATGCGCGAGGGGCAGGATGTGTGAACAAATCCGGTGCGAAGATTCTTCTCGCCGGCTGTTATGCCATTGATCCGCAATGGTTCTTTTTGCGAATGGGCCGAAATGAGGGTGGATTCTATCCACGTTTGAGGTCGCAG
The DNA here is from genome assembly GCF_011045125.1 of Allomesorhizobium camelthorni. Taxonomy (GTDB): domain Bacteria; phylum Pseudomonadota; class Alphaproteobacteria; order Rhizobiales; family Rhizobiaceae; genus Allomesorhizobium; species Allomesorhizobium camelthorni. The sequence goes on from NZ_JAAKZF010000004.1 coordinate 108,193, forward strand.
CGCGCCCTCCACCGCCTTCGGCGGTCGGCCCCCTCCACCATGCTTCGCATGGTCGCCCTCCCCCGTAAACGGGGGAGGATAAGTGCCCCCTTCACCCCACCGGCACGACGTCCACCGACTGTTCCCCCACCTGACCGCCCGTCATCTTCAGGCGGCCGACGATCGGCGCTACGTCGGAATAGTCGCGGCCGTGGCCGACGGTGATATGATCGTTGCCGGCGCGCATGGCGTTGGTGGGGTCGAATTCCTGCCAGCCCATCTCGCGACCGCACCAGACTTTTACCCAGGCGTGCATGGCGTCGGCGCCTTCGAGCCGCTCCTTGCCGGCCGGCGGAATGGTGCGTAGGAAGCCGCTGACATAGCCGGCCGGGATGCCTAAGCCGCGCAGGCCGGCGATCATCACGTGCGAGAAATCCTGGCAGACGCCGCGCTTCAGCCTGAACGCATCGGCCGCATGGGTTGCCACGGTGGTCGCCTCATTGTCATAGGCGAATTCGTCGTGCAGGCGGTGGCAGAGATGGTTGGCGACGGCGAGCACGGAGCCCGACGCGAGGCTTTCCGCCGCATAGGCGGTGATCGCAGGGTCGATGCCGGCATGGTCGCTGGAGGCGAGGAAATGATGCGGCGCGTCCGGCGCCAGCGACAGCACCTGCCGGATTTCTTCGCCGAGCGCCGGCACGGTCGGCGAGACGTCGAGGCCGGGTTCCGGCCGTTTGACGGCGATACGCGCGCTCATCTTCACGTCGAGCGTTTCATGCGCGTCGCGGTAGGCGATCGCAGCGACATGGTTCCGGAAGAAATCGCTGAAATCCGACCGTTCCGCCGGCTCGGGCGAAAAGGACAGGCTGGCGGCAATCACCCGCTGCACGCCGGGTATGGTCTGCGGCATGACGCGAATCTGGTGTCTGCCGCCGCCGGCCCAGGATTCGTAGTCGTAGTGGAGAGTGAGGCGGATGTCGTAGTGCATCAGGGGCGGCACGCTTGCTTCATTGTCGTTTAACCGAAATACGTCCTGGCCAGCGTCTCGTAGAGCCCGCCGATGTCCCATGCCAGCGTGTCGAGCGAATCAGGCGTCATCTCCGCCGGCTCCCGGATCGCCAGCGTCGTGTGCAGCTTGAGGATTTCCTTCGCGGCGGGCGAGAGATGCCCGGCGACGCCCCTGCCCGGCAACAGATCGATCTCGGCCTTCAGCCGTTCAAGCTGAAACAGCACCGAGCGCGGGTTGAGCGGGTCGAGCGCGAGCAGGTCGACGACGGTGCGCCGGCCTGAGCGTACGTTGTACTGACGGCGGTGGGTCATGACGCTGTCGCCGATCTCCAGCATCATGTCGAGCGATCCGTCCGGCGCGTCGTCCCGGGTCAGACGTGCGAGGGTGCGGGCGATCTGGATGGCGCGTTCCAGCCGCCGGCCGATTTCGAGGAACCGCCAGCCGGTGAAGCGGTACATGTTCTCGTGCAGCAAGCCTGAAAATCCCGCAAGCTTGCGCAGCAGGACCGTCATCGCCCGTGTCGCATCGTCGCCGGGCGCAACCGTCGCGGCGAACTGGTGCACGGTCTTCGACAGGTCGCGCAAAGCCAGCCAGCCATCCGGCGAGAAGCGGTCGCGGACCTGCCCGGCGCTGTAGACGGCGCTGTCGATATTGGCGATGAGCCCGGCCGGAACGGCGGCCTCGACGTCGATGCCGAACGGTTCGAGATAGTCGCGGATGCCGACAAGCAGCGGCAGGTCGGGATCGGAGGTCTCGGCAAGCCGCACGTGATAGGCGCGCAGCACCCGCACCATATCTTCCGAGCGTTCGATATAGCGGCCGAGCCAGGTCAGGTTTTCGGCGGCGCGGCTGGGCAGGCTGCCTGGGATGCTGCGCACGAAGCCGTCGCGCTCGGCCGGCAGCAGCGTGTCGCGCTCGACAGGCCTGCTGCTCACCACCCAGACGTCGGCGGCCTGGCCGCCGCGCTGCATGGCGATCGCCTTTGCGTCCAGCGTGTCGCCGACGCGGGCGAAGCCGCCGGGCATCACCACCCAGCCCTCGGCCGTGCGCGCCAGATGGACACGCAAAGTGGCAGGGCGCGGCTCCAGCCGGCCGTCGGCGAAGACCGGCGTGGTCGACAGCGTCACCGCTTCCTGCCCGACAAAATCGCCGCCATTTGCTGACAACTTCGCCAGCAGTTGCTGCTTCGCGTCCGGGTCGAGCGAAGCGCCGAGCACCGTGGCGTTGTCGTCCTCGAAGGCCAGCCGCGTCGACAGCGCTGGGCCGATCATCATGCGGTCGAGATTTTCCGTCACGTGCCGGCGTTCCTGGTCCTGGCCACACCACCATGTCGCAATGCTCGGCAACAACAGGCTCTCGCTGCGCAGCGCCTTGGAAATGCCCGGCAAAAACGCCAGGAGCGCGCGGGTCTCGACGATCCCCAAGCCGAGCGCGTTGACCATAGCCACCGAGCCATGCCGCACCGCCTCGGTGAGGCCCGGCGTGCCGATTCGCGAATCCGGGTTGAGTTCGAGCGGGTCGGCGAAAGCCGCATCGAGACGCCGCCACAGCACGCTGACCGGCTTCAGCCCGGACACTGTGCGCACCATCAGCCGGCCGCCGGAGACGGTCAGGTCCTCGCCTTCGAGCAGCATGATGCCGAGATAGCGGGCGATGTAGGCGTGCTCGAAATAGGTCTCGTTGAGCGGCCCGGGCGTGAGGATCGCGGCGCGGCCGTCCCGATCGGCGACCATTCCGATCAGCGCGTCGCGGAAGCGGCGGAAGAAGCCGGCAAGCCGATGCACGTGCATGTCGCCATAGATGTCGGACAGCGCCCGCGTCGTGGCGACCCGGTTTTCCAGCGCGAAACCCGCGCCCGAAGGCGCTTGCGTCCGGTCGCCCAACACCCACCACTGGCCGCCGGGACCGCGCCCGAGTTCGAACGCGCAGACATGCAGGAAATGGCCGCCGGCCGGCTTCACACCGGCTACGGGCCGCAGATATTCCGGGTTCGATGCGACGAGGCCGGGCGGCAGCAGGCCCTCTGCGACCAGCCTGTTGTCGCCGTAGATGTCGGCGACGATGGCTTCAAGGAGGTCGGCGCGCTGGATCAGCCCGGCGCTGATGCCGGCCCATTCGTCCTCGCCGATGAGGAGCGGAATATGGGCGAGCGGCCATTCGCGCTCCTTCGCTCCCACCTTGTCGTAGAAGCGGTAATAGACGCCGGCGTCTCGCAGATACTGGTCGGCGCGGGCAAAGCGCTGCGCAAGCTGCTCGGGGCCAAGATCCTCGAGCGCGGCGATGAAATCACGCCAGACCGGCCGCGGATTGCCGGCTTCATCGACCATCTCGTCGGCGACGCCGGCGACCGGCCGGTAGCCCTCCAGCAAAATGCCGGGGCCCGGCCCTGCCCTCTCGCGCTTCTGATTCCCCTCAGCCATCGCCAATCACAATCTCGGCGGCCGCCTGAGGTCAAGCGTCAGCGGAAACTCATCCGACGGTTCTTCGGGCCGGATCTCGAAAGTTGAGGGCGTGTGGCCGCGCGGCTCGAAGCGGGCCAGCCGCCGCGCCTCGGCCTCGTTGGCGTTGACCGGAAAAGTCTCGTAGTTGCGCCCGCCGGGATGGGCGACATGATAGACGCAGCCGCCGACCGAGCGCCCCGACCAGCGGTCGTAAATGTCGAAGGTGAGCGGCGTATTGACCGGCAGCGCCGGATGCATGCCGGACGCCGGCTGCCACGCCTTGTAGCGCACGCCGCCAACCGCGATCTCGCGATTGTCTGTTACTTTCATAGGCACGACGCGGCCGTTGCAGAGGATGGCATGGCGCTCGGGATTGAGGCCTTCGGTCTTCACCTGCAGCCGCTCGACGGAGGAATCGACGAAGCGCACGGTGCCGCCGATGGCGCCTTGCTCGCCCATCACATGCCACGGCTCCAGCGCCTGCCGAAGCTCGAGCTTCACGCCGGAGTATTGAACCTCGCCGCAGAACGGGAAGCGGAATTCGAGCTGCGCGTCGAACCACTCCGGGCGGAAGGCAAAGCCGTGCTGCGCGAGATCGTCGAGCACGTCGAGGAAGTCGCGCCAGACATAGTGCGGCAGCATGAAGCGGTCGTGCAGCGCCGTGCCCCAGCGGGTGAAGCGGCCGTCCAGCGGTTTCGCCCACAGCCGCGCTATGATGGCGCGGACCAGCAATTGCTGGGCGAGGTTCATGCGCGCATTGGGCGGCATCTCGAAGCCGCGGAACTCGACCAGACCCAGCCTCCCGGTCGGGCCGTCCGGCGAGAACAGCTTGTCGATGCATATCTCGGAACGGTGCGTGTTGCCGGTGACGTCGGTCAGAATATTGCGGAACAGGCGGTCGACCAGCCAGGGCAGCGGCGGATTGTTTTGGTCGGGATGCGGCACCTGCGCCAGTGCGATCTCCAGTTCGTAGAGGCTGTCATGGCGCGCCTCGTCGAAGCGCGGCGCCTGGCTGGTCGGGCCGATGAACAGGCCGGAAAACAGGTAGGACAGCGCCGGATGGCGCTGCCAATGCAGGACCAGGCTTTTCAGGAGGTCGGGCCGGCGCAAAAACGGGCTGTCGTTCGGCGTCGCGCCGCCGACCACCACATGATTGCCTCCGCCGGTGCCGGTATGGCGGCCGTCGATCATGAATTTTTCCGCGCCGAGCCGGGTCTGGCGCGCTTCATCGTAGATTGCGGTGGTCGTCGCCACGCAATCCCGCCAGCTCGAGGCCGGATGGATGTTGACCTCGATGACGCCGGGATCGGGCGCAACGCGGATGACGTTGAGCCGCGGATCGTGGGGCGGACCGTAGCCTTCGATGTGGACCGGCAGGCCGGTCTTCTTCGCCGCGTTCTCGGCCGCCGCGATCAGGTCGAGATAGTCCTCCAGCGCCTCGGTGGGCGGCATGAAAACGCAGAGCCGTCCGTCGCGCGGCTCGACGCTGATTGCGGTGCGGACCGCTCCGCCGATCTCGCCGAGCTCCTGCTCGACCCTGTTCTGCTGGCCGGTGACGGCGGTGAAGGACGCCGCTGCCTGGCGGCGCGCCATCTCGTCGGCGCTAGCGGCTTCCGCGGGAGACGGGGCGGCTTCGCGCGGCGGCAGCGGGCCACGCGGCACCGAAGGATCGACCGGCACGATGAATGGGAACTGCGACGGCGGCACATAGGGCAGCGTGCCGAGCGGCAGGCGGTAGCCGACGGGAGAATCGCCCGGCACGAGAAAAAGCCGGCCGCGCCGCGTCTCCCACTTTTCCGAGCGCCAGCGATGGCCGGCGGCTTCGGCGTTCCAGCGCTGCACCGGCAGCACGTAGCCGGAAGGCTGCGTCAGTCCGCGCTCGAAGACGCGCACCATGCGGCTGCGCTCCTCCGGATCGTTCAGCTTCGAGTTGGACGGATCGACGTTCTCCGGCAGCTTGCCTTCCTTGAGCAGCCATTCGGCCGGGTCCTCATAGGCCTCGGCAACCATGTCAGTATCGATGCCAAGCTCGCCAGCGATCGCGGTGAGCAGCGTTTCGGCGTGCTGCGGCGTCGTCTTGCCGTCCGCCTTTTCCGTGGCGATCAGCGACGGATCGCTCCACACCGACTCGCCGTCGGTGCGCCAAAACAGCGAAAAGGTCCAGCGCGGCAGGGATTCGCCGGGATACCATTTGCCCTGCCCGTAGTGGAGGAACCCGCCCGGCGCGAATTTTTCACGCAGGCGGCGGATCAGGAGATCGGCCTTTTCACGCTTGGTCGGCCCGACCGCCGCGGTGTTCCATTCCTCGGATTCGAAATCGTCGATCGAAACGAAAGTCGGCTCGCCGCCCATGGTGAGCCGTACGTCCTGTTTTTCGAGCACGGCGTCGACATCTTCGCCGAGCGCGTCCAGCGCCTGCCAGGAAGCGTCGGAAAACGGCTTGGTGATGCGCGGGTGCTCTGCGACGCGATCGACCCGCATGTCGAACTTGAAATCGACGTTGGCGAAGCTCGCCATGCCCGAAATGGGCGCTGCGTTGCGGAAATGCGGCGTCGCGGCCAGCGGCACATGGCTTTCGCCGGTCAGCAGCCCCGATGTCGGGTCGAGCCCGATCCATCCCGCGCCCGGAATATAGACCTCGCACCAGGCATGCAGGTCGGTGAAGTCGTGCGCCGCGCCGGCGGGACCATCGAGTGCGACCAGATCGGGCTTGAGCTGGATCAGATAGCCGGAGACGAAGCGCGCGGCGATGCCGAGATTCCTGAGCACCTGGACCAGCAGCCAACTCGAATCGCGGCACGAGCCCTTCGCCAGCGCGAGTGTTTCTTCCGGCGTCTGCACGCCGGTTTCGAGGCGCACGATGTAGCCGATCTCGCGCTGAATCCGTGCATTGAGCGCGACGATGAAATTCACCGTATTCGTCTCGGATCGGTCGATCGTCTTCAGGAAGGCTGTAAGCAAGGGGCCAGCCGACTCGGGCGTGCAGTAGATCGCTAGATCGTGGCGAATGTCTTCCGGATATTCGAACGGAAACGCCTCCGCCGATGGTTCGACGAAGAAGTCGAACGGGTTGTAGACGGTCATGTCGGCGACGAGATCGACCTCGATCTTCAACTCGGTCACCGGCTCCGGGAAGACGAAGCGCGCCAGGAAATTGCCGTAGGGATCCTGCTGCAGATTGGCGAAATGCTCGGCCGGGCCGACCTTCAGCGAATGGCTGAGCACCTTGGTGCGGGAATGCGGCGCCGGCCGCAGGCGGATCGTTTGAGGCCCGAGAATAACCGGCCGGTCATAGACATAATGGGTCAGGTGATAGACGGCTGCGAGAATTGCCATATGCGCCGGGGCCTTTCGTCGGAAGGCCACCTTTCCACACTTCGTCTCGGGCCGCCAAGAACTTATTGCACTGCGAAATGGGATTGATTGGGCGGCCGGTGCGATGCGAAAGGCCTGCTACTTGTCCTTCTCCGGTTTGTGGCCATCGCCTTTTCCGCCCTTTTTCTCTGCCTGCTTGGCCCTTTCCTCGGCCTGGCGGCGAAGCACCTCGTCGGTGCCGATGATCGTCGTCTTGGTGGCGATGGTGGTCGAAGTCACCGAAACCGGGTCGCTGGCAGGGAACGTGTCTTCCAGTCCTTCCTCGAGTTGCTCTTCGAGGGTTTCCCGGTCTTCCGCGCGGCCCTCTGTCTTTCGCCCCATTTCCTCGGCATGCCGCTTGCGTTCCTCGGTCTTCTGGCGGAGCACCTCGTCGGTGCCAACGATCTTCTTGGCCTTGTCGGCGCCGACGACCTTCTTCGTCTTGTTGGCGATGGTGGTCGACACCACGGACACCGGGTCGCTGGCAGGAAAGGTATCCTCCAGCCCCTCCTTCAACTGTTCCTCCAAAGTGGCGCGGTCTTCAGCCCGGCCTTCGGTCCGGCGCGGCTTGTCCTCGTCGTCGTGGGCCTCGCCTGTTCGGTGTTTGCGCACGTCAGGCATGACTTTGCTCCATCCCTTGGCATGATCGCGAAGATTCTCGTACGAGATCATGCCGACTGCTCAACATGTTAGAGCTATTTCCATCCCGTTTCTGGGGAATGGTGGAGCTCCGATGTTCCCGGAAACGAAAGTCCGCCGATAACGTTCCGCTTTGCCGCGTTCGGTGCAACAATAGTCGGGGGCGCAATTCGGCTGGTGAGTGTGATGGCTTCAGGATTTCGTTACGTGGTGATCATGCTTGCGGCGATGCCGGCATCGGCCTGCTCGTCGCTTCCAGCCGCGATCGAGGCCGAAGTGGTGCGGGCGACCCTCTATGACGACATACCCTGCGGGACGCTGAAGGCCGAGCGCGCTGCACTGGTCAGGCAATATGGCGATCCCGAAAAGCAACCCGACAAGAGGCAGCCGGGCGACCCGATAACCCCGACCGGATTAAGCGTCGTCACACCCGATTTCCGCTCGGCGGCGGAAAAGGAGCGCGGCCTCGCCTGGGGCAAGATCGTGGCCATGAATTCGTCGATCACGCGGCGGTGCAGCGAATAGGTCGGGTCAGGCCGCCGAATACTGCTCGTCGGTGACGTGTTCGAGCCAATCCACTGAGACGCCGTCCAGCGCCTCCTGCATGGCGATATGTGTCATCGAATTGGCCGGTGCGGCGCCATGCCAGTGTTTTTCGCCCGGCGAGAACCAGACCGTGTCGCCGGCGCGGATTTCCAGGACCGGCGCGCCCCAGCTCTGCACCTTGCCGAAGCCCGAGACGATATAGAGCGTCTGGCCGAGCGGGTGCGTATGCCAGGCCGTGCGGGCGCCCGGCTCGAAGCTCACCACCAAAGCCCGGATGCGCGCCGGCGCCTCGGCTTCGACGATCGGTTCCTGCCACACCGTCCCGGTGAACCATTTGTCCGGCGCCCGGCGCGACGGCAACGAACCGCAGGGTGTGATTTTCATGGCTTTCTCCATAGGCGGGCGCTTTGCGCGTCAACATAGAGCGGCTGTGGCCGGGAGGGAAATGCTGATCGTTGGAATGCGGCGGGATGCCCCTCCCTTCCCCTTGCACAAGGAGAGAAGGAAGAATGCCGCATGGACTCATTCAATGAAGCTCGTCGATTGGCTCTTTCTGGCTGACGATCTGGCCGGCCTTGTCGACGATGGGCTCGACGCTGTTGCTGCGCTGGCCCGGCTCCACGTCGCCCGAAATCTCGGGATCCTGCACTTCGGAGACGCGGCTGCGCGTGGTCGAGTCGCGGTCGTCGCGACGTTTTACCGGCTCGCCGTCCGGCGGCGCCGGAAGCTTTTTCCTGGGTCTGTCGGCCATGGCTTACCCTTTCCAACGGATCGATCGAAAAACGCCGGGCGGATGGATCGGTTGCACGATTCAGGCGTTTCCCGCCCCTCAGGCAGGGCGATTGCAATATGAGCTTGATGGACTATGGGCTTCAACGCCGTCATTAACTCTGAGCGTGCTGCGCATCTGCACCAGGCAAGCGCGCATTGGTTGGTGCCGTGCTCGTCATTCCGGGGCCGCGCAGCGGAACCCGGAATCCAGCACGCTGGTCCTCGTCCAGTTGTCCGAAAGCGTCCGATCTCGTTCCGATCGCATCGGATGCCTCTCGTTCCTTCAGTGCCGACGCTCTGGATTCCGGGTTCCGCTGCGCGGCCCCGGAATGACGAGCACGGCACCAACCAATCCACGCTTGCCTCGGTGCAGATGATATAGCGCTACTCCACCACCGCAAGCACAGCGGCGCAATCGCCGGCCTTGACCAGACCCGGAAAATGCCGGGCAGCGAGCACACCGGACATCTTTGCGTGGATTTCCTGCGGCGCCCCGCCCGTATGTCCGACCGGGTGGATGCGCGCAACGACCTGGCCCGCCTCCACACTCTCACCGAGATCGATCATGGTCTCGATCAGCCCATCATCCTCGGCGAAAGAGAAGCAATCGCCGGACGGCATGTCGAGCCAACGCGTCGGCTGCGTCTCGACGGCGCCCGCGACGATGCCGGCGTGGCGCAGCACGTTGAGCGTGCCACGCCGGGCGACCCGCACGGTTTCGGCGCGCGAGGTGCCGCCGCCGCCGAGTTCGGTGGTAACGAACACCTTGCCCATCTCCTCGGCGGCCGTGTCGTACATGCCGACGGTGTCGATCTCGATCATCCGCATAGAATAGGGCGCGGAGAACGCCGCGACTGCGGCGAACGCCTTCCGCTCCTGCTCTTTGTCGGGCAGCACATGGGCCGCGCAGAACGGCAGGAAGTCGAGCGTTTTCCCGCCCGAATGGAAGTCGAGCACGATGTCGGCCCGAGGCAAAAGATGCCGCTGGAAATAGTCGGCGATCTTTTCCGTCACCGTGCCGTCCGGGCGGCCTGGAAAACTGCGGTTCATATTGCCATTGTCGATCGGCGAAGTGCGCGTGCCGGCTCGGAAGGCCGGATAGTTCATCGCCGGCACGATGATGACCGTGCCTGTGACATCATTCGGGTCGAGCGTCCGCGCCAGATCGTAGAGCGCCAGAGGCCCCTCATACTCGTCGCCATGGTTGCCGCCGGTGAGCAGCGCCGTCGGTCCCTCGCCGTTGCGGATCACGCAGACGGGGATCATCACCGATCCCCACGCGGAATCGTCGCGGCTGTAGGGCAGCCGGAGGAAGCCATGCTGCACGCCGTCCGCGTCGAAATCGACAGTCGGGGTTATGGGCGAAGGCCGAAGATTTGGCATCGGCATGGCTCAGTTCTTCACGAAAAGCTGGCGCGGGACATTGGCGAGACACTCGACGCCGGTCTCGGTGATGACGATGCTCTCGGTGATTTCCAGACCCATAGTTTCCAGCCACAGCCCGGTCATGAAATGGAAGGTCATGCCGGGCTTCAGCTCGGTGCGGTCGCCGGGGCGCAGGCTCATTGTACGCTCGCCCCAATCCGGCGGATAGGAAAGACCGATCGGGTAGCCGGTACGGTTGTCCTTGACGATGCCGTATTTTTTCAGGACCGCGAAGAAGGCGTTGGCGATGTCCTCGCAGGCATTGCCGGGCTTGGCCGCCGCCAGTCCCGCTTCCATGCCCTCCAGCGTCGCCTTCTCGGCGTCAAGGAACTCCTGCGTTGGCTTGCCGAGGAAGACCGTGCGCGAGAGCGGGCAGTGATAGCGGTTGTAGCAGCCGGCGATCTCGAAGAAGGTGCCCTCCCCGCTCTTCATCGGCCGGTCGTCCCAGGTCAGGTGCGGCGCGGAGGCGTCGGCGCCGGAGGGCAGCAACGGCACGATCGCCGGATAGTCGCCGCCGATGCCGTCGACGCCGCGCGTGCCGGCGTCGTAGATCTCAGCGACGAGATCGCATTTGCGCATGCCGACCTCGATCTTGTCGACGATGCGCTGATGCATGGATTCGACGATACGCGCGGCCTTGCGCATGTAGTCGAGTTCGGTCGGGCTCTTCACCGCGCGCTGCCAGTTGACCAGCGCCGTCGTGTCGACAAACCGTGCATTGGGCAGATGTTTGGTGAGCGAGGCGAAGGCGGCGGCCGAGAAATAATAGTTGTCCATCTCGACGCCGATTTTTTTCGACCCCCAACCCCGATCCGTCAGTACCTGGGACAGGTAGTCCATCGGGTGGCGCTCGGTCGATTGGACGTAGTGGTCAGCGTAGCCGATGATGTTGTTGTGGTCGAGATAGGCCGTGCGCTTTGCGCCGTTGGCGTCCTGCCCGCGGCCGAACCAGACCGGCTCGCCATCCGGCGGCACGATCACCGCCTGGTGGACATAGAACGACCAGCCGTCATAGCCGGTCAGCCAGGCCATGTTGGAAGGGTCGGTGACGATCAGGAGATCGACGCCCTTGGTGTCCATCGCCTTCCTCGTCTTGGCGAGGCGATCCGCATATTCGCCGCGCCAAAACTTCAAATCGGGTCCGCTCATTTTCTTGGTTTCCTCGTTTATTGGGCCTTCTGGCCGGGTATCAGCTTTCAAAAATCGTGCCCGCATGCGCCGCCAGCGCGCGGTTGCGTGCCAGCGTTGCGATCGCCGTATCCTGCACGCCGGTGCCGGTCAGGTCGGCGAGCGTGATCTGGCTGGGTGAGCTCCGTCCGGCGCGCTGTCCGGCGACGACCTGCCCGAGTTCGGCAAACTCCGCCTCGGCCGCGACCAGCCCCGCCTTGATGGCGTGGTGCAATTCGCCGAGCCGCCTTGTCTGCCTGAGGCTGTCGGCGACGTAGAGGCCGGCCGTCGCCACCAGCGCCGGCTCGATCTCGTTCTTGTGCTCGGCGTCGGAGCCCATCGCAGTGATATGCTGGCCGGGCGAGAGCCATTCGGCTTTCAGGATCGGCGTCTCCGACGGGGTCGTGGTGACGATGACGTCGGCGCCCGCAACAGCTTTTTGCGGGTCGCTTTCGGCTCGCACGATTATCCCCAGCCGCTCGCGCAGCGCGGCTGCCGCTGCCTCGGCCTTGACCATGTCGCGCGCCCAGATCCGGGCCTCGCGGATAGGCCGGACGAGCGTGAGCGCCTCGAGTTGCAGGCCGGCCTGGACGCCTGCCCCGAAGATCGCGGTCACGCTCGCATCCTCGCGCGACAGATGCTTCGCCGCCACTGCGCCGGCGGCGGCCGTGCGCACGTCAGTCAGATAGCCATTGTCGAGCAGCAGCGCCTCGACCAGACCGGTGCGCGACGAAAGCAGCACCATCATGCCGTTGACGCTCGGCAGGCCGAGCTTTGGATTGTCGAAGAAGCCGGGGCTGATTTTTATCGCGAAGCCGTCAATACCGGGCACATAGGCTGTCTTGACGTCGACCTCGCCGCGATGCTCGGGAATGTCGAGCCTGAGGATCGGCGGCATCGCTACAGGCAGCGTCGCCAAAGCGCGAAAGGCGTTCTCGACGCAAGCGACCGCGTCGAGGTCCAGCCACACGATCCCGCGCAGATCGGTTTCGGTGAGGATGGTCATCTTTGGCATGGAGTATCTTTCTGTGGCTCGTCCGATGCGCAGATTCTTCTGCACCGACCCCCCTCTGGCCTGCCGGCCATCTCCCCCTCAAGGGGGGAGATTGGCAGCTTCATCCTTGGCGCGAGCCATTGATCGCTGGCGATTTGCGAAAGCCGCGCCAACAGCCGATCTCCCCCCTTGAGGGGGAGATGGCCGGCAGGCCAGAGGGGGGTCGGTGCCGACTGAATCACGCCGCCCACTCCCCACAAATGATTTTCCGATGCAGCGCCATGTCTATGTTGCGGCCGGACATCAGGATCACGACCGGTCCTTCGGCAACGATTTTGCCCGCGAGCAGCGCGGCGATGCCGACAGCGCCCGCCCCTTCGACGATCTCGCGTTCCTCGGCATAGGCATGGACGATGCCGGCGGCGATTTCTTCTTCCGAGACGAGCACGATCCCGTCGAGAAGGTCGCGGATCATCGAAAATGTCAGGCGGTTTTCGAGGCCGATGCCGCCGCCGAGCGAATCCGCCAACGTCGGCATCTCGTCGACCAGCACGGGTTTGCCGGCCGCGAGGCTGGCCTGCATGGCCGCGCCACGCTCCATAGAGACGCCGATCACTTTCATGGTCGGCTTGAGCCCATTGATGGCAGCGGCGACGCCGGCTGCGAGCCCCCCGCCCGAAACCGGCGTCACCACCGTCGCGGCGTCCGGCACATCGTCGAGCATTTCCAGCCCGACGGTGCCCTGACCCGCGATAACCGCCGCATGGTCGAAGGGCGGCACCATTGTGAGCCCTTCTTCCGCAACCAGCCGGTCGACCTCCTCCTGCGCATCGTCCTGGGATTTCCCGACGATGCGGATGTCGGCGCCGAGCCGGCGGATTTCCGAAACCTTGTTTTCCGGCACCAGGCGCGACATGCAGATCACCGCGCGCAGGCCTTCGAGCCTGGCAGCATGCGCCAGCGCCCGCCCGTGATTGCCGGTCGAGGCGGCGACCACGCCCCGGCGTTTCTCGTCGGCGGCAAGCGAGGCGATGGCATTGGACGCGCCGCGCAGCTTGAAGCTGCCGGTGGTCTGGCGATGTTCCAGCTTCAGATGAACCGGCACGCCCAACCGCTCGGAAAGATTCGGTGAAAGCACGGTCGGCGTGCGTACGATCTTTCCGGCGATGCGCTCGCGCGCCGCCTGAATGTCGGAGAGGGTGACGGTTGAATTGGTCATGACGAAATCAGCCTCGCGCCATCGGCATGGTCATCAGCCGACCGAATTCTGGCCGCGGCGTGTCGTCCCCGCAGAGGCGAAGACATGACCAGGCGCTCGCCAGATTGCTGGATACGAGCGGCCGGCCGGTCGCCTGTTCAATCTCGGCAGCGGCAAGGGCGGCGCGCACCGCCGTGCAGGAAATGAACAGCGCATCGGCATCAGCGGCAATGGCGTCGCGGGCAAGCTCGACGAGCGCTGCCGGCGAAATCCGGGCCATGTCGCGGTCGTCGTCGAGGCCCAGGCAAGTGAAACTCGCAATGTCGAAGTCGTGGCCGGCGAAATAATCCACCATCGGCCGGCTGGTCTCGACGGTGTAGGGCGTGAGAACGCTTATCCGCTTCGCGCCGAGCGCCCGCAAGCCGTGCACGCCGGCGAGCGGCGGCGTCACCACGGGCACGCCCGGCTTTGCCGCCTGGATCGCCGCCTCGATCTCGGCATCGCCGATGACCACCGAGGCCGAGGTGCAAGAATAGCAGATCACGTCCAGTTCCTCGCCGGGCAGGATGAGCACTGCGGCCTCGGTCAGCGACGGCTGCATGGCGCGCAGATTGTCCGGCGTCACCGGATTGGCGAAGGGAATGCGCGCGACATAGACGCCGATATCCGGCCCCGCCACCATGCGCTGGAAATCGGGCTCGGTCGTATGGTCCGTTGCAAGGATGATCAGCCCGACGCGCTTCTTCAGCGGCCGCGCGTCGAGGGCGGGCTTTATCGCACTAACCCGTATGTCGATCTGCGCAGTCATGATCTGGTCCTACGCTTGGCCAGAATATCCCCACCCCTAACCCCTCCCCACAAGGGGGATCTCTGCGGCAATGCTTCCGACCATTCAGCGGATGAGCGGCGTGCCAGAAAACGTTCCCCTCCCCCTTGAGGGGAGGGGTTAGGGGTGGGGGTATTTTCCATGGAAAATGACATCGACCGCATTCTACCGCTCGATCCGGCCGTACCGTGCTTCAAGCCAGCGCAGCGCGATCACCGAGAACAGGCTGATGACGAGGAAGAACGCGCCGACCAGCGTGATCGGCTCGATGTAGCGGTAGCTCGAATTGGCGACGCTTTTCGCCTGGTTCATCAGTTCGAGCACGGTGATGGCCGAAAGCAACGGCGTTTCCTTGAACATGGCGATGAAATAGTTGGCCAGCGCCGGAATCATCGGCGGCAGCGCCTGCGGCAGGATAATGCGCGTCCATGTCTGGGTCGAACTGAGATTGCAGGCTTTCGCCGCCTCCCACTGCCCGCGCGGCACGTTCTCGATGCCGGCGCGGTACACTTCCGCCGTATAAGTGCCGTAGTGCAGGCCGAGGCCGATCACGCCCGCCACCAGCGGCGAGAGCAGGATGCCGATGTCGGGCAGCACAAAGAAGATGAAATAGAGCTGAACCAGAAGCGGCGTGCCGCGGATGAATTCTGCGAGGAAGCCGACCGTGCGCGACAAAAGCCGGTTCGGCGAACGCCGCGCAAGCGCGATGCCCAGCCCGACGATTGCCGCCAGGACCGATCCGAGCAGAGTGGCGAGGATGGTGATCTTCACGCCGTCGACGAGCGTCGGGAAAATCTCGCGAACGAAGTTCCAGTCCCATTCCATCAGACGCGCACTCCGTCGAGGCCGCGCGCCATGCGGCGCTCAAGTCCGCGCACGCCCCATGAGATGACGCAGGCCATGGCGAAATAGAGGACCAGGATGGTGGTGAACGGCACCAGCGTGTTTCCGGTCTGGGCGCGCACCACCTGCGCCTGGAACGTCATGTCCGTCAGCGAAATCAGCGACACCACGGCGGTCGCCTTCAAGAGCTCGATCGCATTGTTGCCGAAAGTCGGAAGCATCACCAGGAGCGCCTGCGGCAGGATGATGTGGCGCATGCATTGCCAGCGGCCGAGATTGAGCGCGGTGCAGGCCTCGTACTGCTCGCGGCCGACCGACTTGATCGCGCCGCGCACCACTTCAGCGCCATAGGCGCCGACATTGAGCCCCAGCGCCAGGATGCCGGCCTGCAGCGGCGTCAGCGAGATGCCGAAGAAGGGCAGCACGAAATAGGCCCAGAAAAGCTGCACGAAGATCGAGGTGCCGCGGAAGAATTCGATATAGGCGGTCGCCAGCGCACGCACCGCGAAGAAGCGCGACAGCCGGCCAAGCCCTGCCAGGAACGCCATGACCAGCGCCAGCGCCGATCCCATAAGCGTGAGCTGGATGGTGACCAGCGCGCCGTCGAGGATCAGTCCTATGTAGCCGGACCAGTTAATCATGAAGCGATTCAATCGTTTCCTGAATTAAGGTGAGCGCTGCCCCTCACCTGCCTGCCGGCATCCTCTCCCCCGTAAGAACAGGGAGAGGAGAGACGGCCGCAACGCCGGCGAACCCCTCTCCCCGTCCTGAGCTTGTCGAAGGATAACGGGGAGAGGGTAAGGGCGAGGGGCGATTCTGCTACTGCGCCGCGCAGAGCTTTTCGCGCGAAGTCGACATCGCCGCCGCGGCCGAGAAGCCGTAGGGCTCGATGATCTTGGCGAACTCGCCCGATTCCTTCATCTTGGCAAGTTCGACGTCGTAAGCGTCGCGCAGGGCTTCGTCGCCCTTCCTGAAGGCGGCGCCGTCGCAATAGACCGGCGCGCCGACGACCGGGGCGACCACATCGAGATTCGGGTCGTTGGCCTTGCTGGCGAGGTCATTGATCGAAAGCACCGGCAGCGAATAGACGTCGATGCGGCCGTCCTGCAGCATCTTCAGGCCGCTCTGGCCGTCCGGCACCACGATGACGCGGTCGCGCGGCACGCCGGACTCGAGCGCAAGCTTCTCCTCGGTGCCGCCGCCCGGCGCACCGATCGTGCCGGTCGGGTCCTTAGCGATGTCGGCGAAGCTCTTGAAGCCCTTCGGATTGCCCTTCTTGAGCAGGAAGGCTTCAGCGTCGCACAACACCGGCTCGGAATAGGCGACGGCGGCGCAACGCTCCGGCTTCATGAACAGGCCGGCCGTGACGACATCGTGGCGACCGGCCTGCAGGCCGGGGATCATCGCGCCATATTCCGAGATCGAGGCGACGATTTCCGGAACGCCGAGTTTCTGAAAAATCACGCGCGCCACATCAGGGGCGGCGCCCGACACCTTCCCGTCCGCGCCGACGGCCGTGAAGGGCGGTTCATTGGCGATGGCCACGCGGGCAAAACCCTGCGCCTTCAGTTCCTCGAGCTTGTTTTCGTCGGCAACGCTCGACCCGGATGCGACGAATGCCGCCAAAATGACCGCGGCCGCTACACCGGAGACGCCGGCCAGAATTGCTATTTTTTTCACTGTTCCCAACTCCATGGTTTTCTTGTGGTTCACTGCTTGCGGCGAACTCGCCGCGCCCATTGCGGTCAGACCCGATGTCCGGCCGCGATGATCTTTTTCAGGAAGGCCTGAGTGCGCTCCTGCTTCGGACGCCTGAATATCTCGTCGGGCTTGCCCTCCTCGACGATCCTGCCACGGTCGAAGAACAGGATCCGGTCGGCGAAATCGTGGGCGAAGCCCATCTCGTGGGTGACGAGCAGCATGGTCATGTCGGTTTCGTCTGCCAGCCTGCGCATGACGTTCAGCACCTCCTCGACCAGTTCCGGGTCGAGCGCCGAGGTCACCTCGTCGAACAGCATGATCTTGGGCGACAGCGCCAGAGCGCGGGCGATGGCGACACGCTGCTTTTGCCCCCCGGAAAGCTGCGCCGGCATGGCTTTCGCCTTGTCGGCCATGCCGACCATGTCGAGGAGTTCCATCGCCCGCTTCTCGGCCGCGGCGCGCGGCATGCCCTTGGTCAGCATCGGCGCCAGCGTGACGTTGTCGAGCACGCATTTGTGCGGAAACAAGTTGAAGAGCTGGAAGACCATGCCGATCTTCTGGCGCATCCTGGTCAGATGGCGCTCATCCGCCGGCAGCAACCGGCCGTCGCGCTCCACGTGATAGAGCTGTTCGCCATCGATTTGGATGTGGCCGTCGTCGATGCGCTCCAGCGTCATGAGGATGCGCAGGATGGTCGTCTTGCCCGAGCCGGACGGGCCGATCAGCGCCAGCTTTTCGCCGGGCATCACGTCCATCGACAGGCCGTCCAGCACCTTGAAAGAGCCGAAGCTCTTGGAAATGCTATCTATTTTGATGATGGGCGCGGGCATGCGTTTCCCCGTCGGAGGGCCGATAGCCCGACGATGGGGAAGTTACAAAATCATGTCAATTGCGAAAATAATATCATGACAATTATCCGACGCCACGGCCCTGCCCGATCAGTTCCGCCACCGGCAGCGCCGTCTCCTCCTTCACGGTCTTGGTGACGATGTAGGTGAAATAGCGGTCGATGCCGATCTCGCGCTCGAGCAGGCCGTCGACCAGCCGCTGATAGGCGTCGATGTCGCGCGCCATGACCTTCAGCACATAATCGACGCCGCCGCCGACCGACCAGCAGGCGACGATCTCGGGGATGTCGCGTATGGCGCGCTCGAAACGGTCGAAATCGGCCTGCCGGTGCGCGCCGAGCGTCACCTCCATCAGCACGGTGGCGACAGGTGCGATCTGGCGCATGGCGATCCTGGCATGATAGCCGGCGACGATGCCGGCCTTTTCCAGCTTTCTCAACCGCATCCAGCACGGCGTCGGCGACAGGCCGACGCGTTCGGCCAGCGCCAGCTTGGTGATGCGCCCGTCGCGCTGGATCGCGTCGAGGATGCGCAGGTCGATCGGGTCGAGCTTCATGCCGGACATGGACGGGAGAATTGTCATGCGCCAAGCATGATCCCGCATTTTTTCGATTGTCAATTGCACTGATTCTGATCTCATATGAGTCATGACATTATGGCGCCCCGATCCGGACCTCATCAGACGCCCCGCCTATCTCTCGCTGGCCGAGCAGATCGCGCGGGCGATCCATGACGGACGGCTGGAAAGCGGCGCGCGGCTGCCGACGCACCGGCGTTTGGCCGACGATCTGAGGCTGTCGGTGCAGACGGTCAGCCGCGCCTATGAGGAACTGATCCGGCGCGGGCTGATTTCGGGCGAGATCGGCCGCGGCAGCTTCGTGCAGACCCGCCGCCGCGAGCCGGACCCGCCGTATCTTCCGGAACGGCTGGGTGAGGTCATCGACCTGTCGATCCTGAAGCCGGTCTGTGAGCCGATGCATCTCGACAGGATGAAGCGGGCGCTGGGCTGGCTGGCGGAAAACCTGCCTGCGAGCGCGGCGCTGTCGTTCCGGCCTAACGTCGTGTTTCCACGCCACCGCGCGGTGGCGGTGGAGTGGCTGAAGGCCTGCGGCCTCAGCATTTCGCCGCAGAACATAAGCCTGACCAACGGCGCCACGGCCGGCATGACGGTCGCGCTGATGAGCGTCGCGCCGCCCGGTTCCACCGTGGCGACTGAGGCGATCGGCCACCATACGCTCATTCCGCTCGCCACCTATCTCGGCTTCAATCTTGTAGGGTTGGCGATCGACGACCAGGGCATGATCCCCGAAGCACTCGACGCAGCCTGCCGCGAAACGCCGATCCGCGCGGTTTTCCTGCAGCCTTCGGTGATCAATCCGACCGCCACCCTGATGGGCGCCGAACGGCGCGAGGCCATCGCGGCGGTGGCGCGCAAGCACGATCTGGCGATCATCGAAAACGACGTGCTCGGCCCGCTGGTCGAGAACAGGCCGCCGCCGGTGGCGGCTTTTGCGCCGGAGCGCACGCTCTACGTCACCAGCTTCACCAAGATCGTGGTGCCGGGATTGCGCATCGGCTATCTCGCCGCGCCGGATCGTTACGTGGCGGCGGTCGCCAACCGCCACCTCGTCTCCAACTGGATGGCGACGCCGATAATGGCCGAAATCGCCACCAAATGGGTAGCCGACGGCACAGCCATGGAGCTTGTCGAGTGGCAGCGCGGGGCGCTGAAACGGCGGAACGCCATCGCTGCCGAAGTCTTTGCGAATGTGCCTTATCGCGCGCATCGCGACGGCCTGCACGTCTGGCTGCCGCTGAGCGGCGAGCGTTCGGAAGAGGGTTTTGTCGCCCAGGCGAGGTTGCAGGGCGTGGCGATCGCGCCGGGCGCCTCGTTCAGGATTTCGCAGGACGAATGGCGGCCGGCGGTGCGCATTTCGCTCGGCTCGACCACGGAAGGCGAGCTGCGCGCCGGCCTCGGAGTGGTGGCGAAGCTGCTTCTCGGCGACCCGGAACATCTGCTGCTGGCGATCTGAATTCCCACCTGCGCGGGGATAGAATCGAGGAATCTCCGGGATTTGAAACGGATTTTCTCTCGTGATATCACAACGTTAGTGCGAAATCAGGACAATCCATCGTACGGAATTTGTTCACAATGCCCGTTCGTCCTGCACTCTCGGCCGAAATAGCTGAAAATTTGCGCTCCCTTGCGGCATATGCGATAAGTGACCAACTAAATGGTCAGGAGTAGTGTCATGACGACGATCAGCCTCGCCGAGGCAAAGGCCAAGCTCAGCGAACTCGTCGAACGCGCGGCGGCCGGTGAGACGGTAGAGATCACCAAGCGCGGGAAGCCGGTGGCTCAGCTTGTGCCGGTGAAGAAGAAACTGAAGCCGATCGATTTCGATTCCATCCGAAAGGTGACCGAGAAGATGACTTACCAGGAGGAGTCGGCTGGCGATTTCATGCGGCGGTTTCGCGATAACGAACGCTATTGACCCTTTATTTCGATACATCGCTGCTTGTAGCGCTCCTCACGCGAGAGCCGCGGACAGAGGAAATTGAACGCTGGCTGGCAGCCCAAACACCGGGAGTTGGTGCAACCAGTAATTGGGTGGTATCGGAATTTTCGGCCGCCCTGTCCGCAAAGGTCCGGGCTAAAGTCCTGCAACCGTTCGAGCGAGCGGATTCGCTTGCTGCGTTCTCTCGGTTACGACGAGATTCATTGACGCTGTTTCCGATCACCGAAGAGTATTTTGTCGAGGCCGCGAGACTGGCCGACCGAGACGTCGTGGGCCTTCGGGCCGGTGACGCATTGCATGCCGCCATAGCAGCGGCAAATCACAGCACGCTGTGCACGCTGGACAGGGGAATGGCTAAGGCGTCCATCGCGCTTGGGATACCGACCATCATGGTCTGATCGGTCTACGGCATCTGATGGAGGGAATGCCCGTCGACGGGCATTTCCTTAGACAGAGTCTCTTTGCTTCTCCAAAGATTCAGCTCCTCTCTCCACGCGTGCCGGCTAATCTCGCTTGATCCTTTTCCAAGCGAGGCCCTTCCATGTCCGCGCATTTCGCACGACCGCACCGCCACGATGCTTTCGACCGGCTTTCCGATCGCCGGCTGCTGCGCGAACTCGCCTATGTCGACGGACACTGGACGGCGAGCGAGGCCGGCCGCACCTTCGAGGTGCGCGATCCCGCATCCGGCGATGCCGTCGCCTGGGTGGCGGCGCTCGACGCCGGGCAGACCACGGCTGCGGTGGACGCGGCGGCCAAGGCCTTTCCGAAATGGAAGGCGCTGCTGCCGCAGCAGCGCTCGGCCATACTGCGAAAATGGTTCGAGCTGATCGTCGCCTCGAGGGAAGATCTGGCGCTGCTGATGACGCTGGAGCAGGGCAAACCGCTGGCGGAATCGCGCGGCGAGATCGACTACGCCGCCTCCTTCATCGAATGGTATGCCGAGGAAGCAAAGCGCCTCAACGCCGAGAGCGTGACCAGCCACCTTCCCGGCGCGGAAATGATGGTGCGGCGCGAGCCGCTCGGCGTCGTCGGCGTGGTGACGCCGTGGAATTTTCCCTCCGCCATGCTGACCCGCAAGGCCGCCGCCGCGCTGGCCGCCGGCTGCACGATCGTCGCTCACCCCTCCTCAGAGACGCCGCTGTCGGCGCTGGCGCTTGCCGAACTCGGCGAGCGCGCCGGCCTGCCGGCGGGCGTGTTCAACATCGTCACCGGCGACGCCGCGACGATCGTCGGGCGGATCTGCGAGGACGCGCGGGTGCGCGCGCTCTCCTTCACCGGCTCGACTGAGATCGGCCGGCTGATCGCGGCGCAATGCGCGCCGACCATGAAGCGGCTGGTGATGGAACTCGGCGGGCACGCGCCGCTGATCGTATTCGACGATGCCGACCTCGACCGCGCGGTTAAGATCGCCATCGACGCCAAATTCGCCACCTCCGGCCAGGACTGCCTTGCCGCGAACCGCATCTATGTGCAGCGCGGCATCTACAACGCCTTCTGCGAGGCCTATGCCGAGCGCATTGCCATGCTGAAGGTCGGGCATGGCCTCATGGAAGATGCCGATCTCGGTCCGCTGATGCATGAGCGCGCCGTGGTCAAGGTCGAGGAGCAGGTCGCCGACGCGATCGAGCGCGGCGCGCGGCTCGTTACCGGCGGCAAGCGGCACCCGGCCGGAAAACTGTTCTTCCAGCCGACACTGCTCGCCGATGTCGGCGACGATGCGCTGATCATGCGCGAGGAGACATTCGGGCCGGTCGCAGCCGTAACGCCCTTCGACACGGAGGCGGAGGTCATTACCCGAGCCAACGACACTGAATACGGCCTCGTCGCCTACGTCGTGACCGAGAACGGCGCGCGCCAGTTGCGCATGGGCCGCGCGCTGGACTACGGCATGGTGGCGATCAACCGCGTGAAGATCACCGGCGCGCCGATTCCGTTCGGCGGCGTGAAGCAGTCCGGCATCGGCCGCGAAGGCTCGCGCCATGGCATCGAAGCTTTCACGGAGTTGAAGTATTTGTGCCTGGATGCGGCATAGCCAGTTGGCCAGGTTGACGCAGCCCCTCACCCTTACCCTCTCCCCGTGAAGGACGGGGAGAGGGGGTCGCCAGCGTCGCACCAACTCTCCTCTCCCCGTTCTTACGGAGAGAGGATGCCGGCAGGCAGGTGAGGGGCAGCGCTGAGTCATCAACGCTGGCCGAGGCGCCAACAGTCGAACTATCGAAAGGAACCATCATGCTCGACCGCTCGAACGAACTTTCCGCCTGGGATCGCGACCATTTCTTCCATCCCTCGACCCATATGGGCACGCACGCGCGCGGGGAATCGCCGACGCGGGTGATTTCAGGCGGCGAAGGCGTCTACATCACCGACACCAACGGCCGCCGCAGCCTCGACGCCTTTGCCGGGCTATACTGCGTCAATGTCGGCTATGGCCGCCAGAAGATAGCCGACGCCATCGCCGAACAGGCGAAGAACCTCGCCTATTATCACGCCTATGTCGGCCACGGCACCGAGGCTTCGATCACGCTCGCCAAGATGATCATCGACCGTGCACCGAAGGGCATGTCCAGGGTCTATTTCGGCCTGTCCGGCTCAGACGCCAACGAGACCAACATCAAGCTGATCTGGTACTACAACAACGTGCTCGGCCGGCCGGAGAAGAAGAAGATCATCTCGCGCTGGCGCGGCTATCACGGTTCGGGCGTGATGACCGGCTCGCTGACCGGCCTCGACCTCTTCCACAACGCCTTCGACCTGCCGCGCGCGCCGATCCTGCACACCGAAGCGCCCTATTATTTCCGCCGCGCCGACCGCTCGATGAGCGAGGAGCAGTTCTCGCAGCATTGCGCCGACAAGCTGGAGGAAATGATCCTGGCCGAAGGGCCGGAGACGGTCGCGGCCTTCATCGGCGAGCCGATCCTGGGCACCGGCGGCATCGTGCCGCCGCCCGCAGGCTATTGGGAAAAGATCCAGACGGTGCTGAAGAAATACGACGTGCTGCTGGTCGCCGACGAGGTCGTCACTGGCTTCGGCCGGCTCGGCACGATGTTCGGCTCCGATCATTACGGCATGAAGCCGGACCTGATCACCATCGCCAAGGGCCTGACCTCGGCCTACGCGCCGCTGTCGGGCGTCATCGTCGGAGAGAAGATGTGGCAAATTCTGGTGCAGGGCTCTGACAAGCTCGGTTCGCTCGGCCATGGCTGGACCTATTCGGCGCATCCGATTTGCGTTGCGGCCGGTGTGGCCAACCTGGAACTTATCGACGAGATGGACCTGGTGACCAACACCGGCGAGACCGGGGCATACTTCCGTGCCGAACTGGCCAAGGCGGTCGGCGGCCACAAAAATGTCGGCGAGGTTCGCGGCGACGGGCTGATGGCGGCGGTGGAATTCGTTGCTGACCGGGACGACCGGGTGTTCTTCGACGCGGCTCAGAAGATCGGCCCGCAGGTGGCGGCGGCTCTCGCCGAGCGCGGCGTGATCGGCCGCGCCATGCCGCAGGGCGATATTCTGGGCTTCGCTCCGCCGCTGTGTCTGACGCGGGAGGAGGCGGATGTGGTGGTCGCCAAGACAGCGGATGCGGTGAAGGCGGTGTTTGCCGGCGTCTAATTCTGAAAAGGTGCCGCTGCCCCTCACCCTTACCCTCTCCCCGTAAGAACGGGGAGAGGGTAAGGGTGAGGGGCAGCGCCAAGTTTGCAAAGTGGAACGTACATGACTTCCAAACCCCTCGCCTCCACAATGGCCGCCGTGCTGCTCACCGGGCATGGCGGGCTTGATAAACTCGAATACCGCACTGACGTCCCCGTCCCCTCGCCCGCTCCCGGCGAGGTGCTGGTCGAGGTGACGGCATGCGGCATGAACAACACCGACGTCTGGGTGCGCCAGGGCGCGTACGGCACGGAAGAGGACGCGGGGGCGGTCTCGACGTGGCGGCGGCAGGGCAACACGCTGACATTTCCGCGCATCCAGGGCGCCGATACGGTCGGCCGCATCGTCGCGGTCGGCGACGGCGTGCCGGAGAGCCGCATCGGCGAGCGCGTGATGGTCGATTTCTCGATCTACAACCGCGACGACGATAGTCTCGCCGACATCGACTATATGGGCCATGGCCGCGACGGCGGTTACGCCGAATACCAGGCGCTGCCGGCCGAGAACGCGCACCTCGTCCGCGCCGATCTTTCCGATGTCGAGCTCGCAACCTTCTGCTGCGCCTATTTGACGGGCGAGCAGATGCTGGAGCGCGCCGGCCTGAAGGCGGGAGAGCGCGTGCTGGTGACCGGCGCGTCCGGCGGCGTCGGCTCCGGCATCGTCCAGCTTGCCCGCGCCCGAGGCGCGATCCCCTATGCGATCGTCGGCCCAGGCAAGGAACAGGCGGTGAAGGATATCGGCGCGGAAGCGGTCATCACCCGCGGCGTTCCCGACCTGCTCGCGGCGGTGAACGAGGCCACAGGCGGAAAGCCCATCGACGTCGTCGCCGACCTGGTCGGCGGGGCGATGTTCAACGATCTGCTGCGCATCCTGCGTCCGGAAGGCCGCTACACCACGGCCGGCGCGATTGCCGGGCCGGTGGTGCAGCTCGATTTGAGGACGATGTATCTGAAGCAGCTGCAACTGCATGGGTCGAGCCAGGGCACGCGGGCGGACTTCCGCCGCATCGTCCGCTACATCGAGGAAGGCAAGATCAGGCCGCTGGTCGGCGGCGTCTATAGGCTGTCGGATTTCCACCGCGCGCAGACGGATTTCATGGCCAAGGATTTCGTCGGCAAGCTCGTCGTGGTTCCCGACAGCAAGATGTCCTAATCGCCGCGGACTTGCTTTCGACGTTTACCCCCACCCCTAACCCCTCCCCTCAATGGGGAGGGGTTACTATTTCGTCGCTGCGTAGGCCAAAATGGATCGTTTTTTCGTGAGGCGGGGTCGTTGAAATATCCCCTCCCCCTTGAGGGGAGGGGTTAGGGGTGGGGGTATGCACGCGCATACGATAGCCCCGTCCTGGGCGTCTTTAAATCTTGCCGGTCTTGGCCGTCGCCGGCTTGAGGAATTTGGCAGCTGCCGCGACGAGTTCCGCTACTGGCCGCGTGCCGTCGAGGCTTAGCGCGGCCTCGTCCCCTGCCGGCGGCTCGAGGTCGGCGAACTGGCTTTCGACCAGCGTGGTCGGCATGAAATGTCCCTTGCGGCGGCCGACGCGCTGCCTCGCCGTCTCCCGGTCGATCGCGAGATGGATGAAGACCATGCCCGGGCAGAACCGCCGCAGCCGGTCGCGATAGGCCCGCTTCAGCGCCGAGCAGGCGGCGACGCCGCCGCTTCCCGCTCGCGCGGCTTCGCTCAATTGCGCGCCGACCGCGTCGAGCCATCCTGCGCGGTGCGCGTCGGTCAGCGGCTGCCCGCCCGCCATGCGCGCGACGTTTTCCGGCGGATGCAGCCTGTCGCCCTCGATGAAGCGGCAGCCGAGCGCTTCGGCGAGGGCTGCGCCCACCACCGACTTGCCGCAGCCGGCGACGCCCATCACCACCGCGACCGGCACAGAGTCGGCCGACCCCGCCTGATCGGGTTCCGGTTTCATTTCCATTTTGAACTCACCTGCTGGCCGGCGCGCGCCCGTAGAGCAGCAGCATGCCGATGATGACGACGCCATAGATCACCTGGCGTCCCGCTTCGGGCATCTGCATAACCGACAGGATCGACTGCAGCAAGGTGATGAGGATGACGCCGGCGACGGTTCCGAGATAGGAGCCGCGGCCGCCGAGGATCGAGGTGCCGCCGAGCACGACGGCGGCGATTGCCGGCAGCAGGTAGGCGTCTCCCATGGCTTGCGCCGCCTTGGAGGCATAGCCGGCCAAAAGCACGCCGCCGAAGGCCGAGAGCCCGCCGGAGACGGCGAAGGCGATCATGACGATGCGCCGCGTGTCTACGCCGGAGAGATAGGCGGCGCGCTCGCGGTTGCCGATCGCGTAGACCGCGCGGCCGAACGTCGTGCGGGTCAGGACGAACACCATGGCCGCGCCGACGATCGCCCACACCACGACGGCGTTGGGCACGCCCGGCAAAAGGAAGCCTGTGGCGAGCCAGCGCATGGCCGCCGAGGCGGAATCCTGGGGCGAGAAGCCGCCGGTGTGCACGACCATCAGCCCTTGCGCGACGGCGTTGGTGGCGAGCGTGATGATCATGGAGGGGATGCGCAGATAGGCGACGCCGATGCCGTTGACGAGGCCGATCAGGACGCCGCAGGCGATGCCGAACGGGATGGCCAGCACCATGCCGGCCGTGCCGTGAGCGGCTGCCGCGCACGCCATCATCGCCCCGACCGCGACCACCCAAGGCACGGAAAGGTCGATCTGGCCGAGCAGGATGACGAGCATCATGCCCGACGCGATGACGCCGAGGAAGGACGCCACCTTGAGCTGCTGCAGGAGATATTCCGGCGACAGGAAGCTCGTCGAATAGAGGCTGCCGAAGACCAGCAGCAGGATGATGCAGGCAAAGGCGGTGGCGACCGCCGGGTCGGCGCGGCGCAGGAAGCCGGGCATCCGGCCGGCGATGCGGGCGGTGGTCGTGTCGCTCATCCGAACCACTCCAGCCGGTTCTTGACCCGGAACAGCGCGAATGCGCCGATGCTGACCGCCACGAGCAGCACCACGCCCTGGAACAGCGGCTGCCAGAGCGGATCGAAATCGAAGACGAACAAAAGGTCGCCGATTGTGCGGAAGGCGAACGCCCCGAAGATCGCGCCGATGGCGCTGCCCTTGCCGCCGAACAGCGAAACGCCGCCGAGCACGACGGCGGCGATGGAAAACAGCGTGTAGGCGTTGCCGCTCGCAAGCGCCGCCTCGCCCGTATAGGTGAAGAAGGTCAGGAACAGGCCGCCGATCGAGGCGAGCAGTCCGCCAAGCGTATAGGCGACGAATTTTGCCCGCCGGATGGGCACGCCCGACATATAGGCCGCGACGTCGGAGGAGCCGGCGGCATAGGCCGCGCGGCCGGTCACCGAGCGCCTGAACGGGATCCAGATAACCAGCACCACGGCGACCAGCGTGACCAGGCTCGCCGGCACCAGACCGAACAGGCGGCCTGTCAGCGCGTCGGCCAGATCCTCGTTGACGGAGCCGCCAGGGAACGGCCGCAGCATCAGCGCGATGCCGAAATAGACAGCGCCAGTGGCGATGGTCGTGACGATAGGCTGCAGTCTGCCGTAGATGACGATGGCGCCGTTGATCGCGCCGCAAAGGATGCCGACCATAAGCACCGCCGCGACGCCGAAGGCGGTTTCCATCGGCGTTCCGACGACCAGCCATGAGGCGAGGCAGTTGGTGAGGATGAAGATCATGCCGACCGAAAGATCGATGCCCGCCGTAATGACCACAAGCGTCTGCGCCATCGCCACGAAAGCCAGCAGCACGCCCTTGTTGGAGGCGGTCTGCACCACATTGGCGGTCAGCCCGGCGGGGTGGTTCGCCGTGTAGAGGATGAACATCGCGACGAAGATGCCGAGCGCGAGCAGCGTGCCGCGCTGTTCGGCCGCCCAGTAGCGCCAGTCCTTCATGCCGCCATCTCCACGCAATGACGTCGACCAGCCCTCAAAAAACCCTCGCAATTGCGATTTAATGGGGGTACAACAATTTTGTGGATAAGCCGCGTCGGTTCACTTTTGATCCATTGAAGAACCGTCGCAACATAGCGGAGCGCGGCATCGACTTTGTGCAGGCCGAGGAATTTGATTTTTCCACGGCGATCGTAGCGACGGACGACCGCAATGACTACGGCGAAGTGCGGGAAGTTGCAGCCGGCTTTGTCGGGCAGCGCCTGCACATCATTGTCTTCACGATGCGAAATGATGTTTGCCACATCATTTCGCTTCGTAAGGCCAACAAGCGAGAGATTAAAACCTATGTCCAAAAAACAACCGGAGTGGAAAGAGGCGACGCGTAAGGCGCTGGCGAACCTGGACGAAATGAGCGACGTCGAAGACGCGTCGATAAGCGCCGATGCGTTGGCCGATCCGGACAATCCTCCGGCGGACGATCTCCTGCGCAGAAGAGGACGCCCTGTGAGTCTTAGCCGTAAGCGCGCCATCAAGCTACGCATCGATCCTGATGTGATAGATCGATTCAGGCAGAGCGGGCCGGGGTGGCAGAGCCGGATGAACGACGTATTGCGCAAGGCGGTCGGGCTATAATTATTCATGCGCCCGCTCCCACCGCCATGGCCTCAGCGCCGCTCCTGATGTTGAGCGCGCTGGCGATCAGCGCCCGCTCGGTGATCTCATCGCCCGCCAGTTCGCGTTTGATGGCTCCGTCGTAGAGCACGAGCACGCGGTCGCAGCAGCCGATCAGTTCGTCATAGTCGGTGGAATAGAATATGATCGCGGCGTCGGCATCGGCGAGCTGGCGCAGCAACTGGTAAAGCTCCTGCTTGGTGCCGACGTCGATGCCGCGCGTCGGGTCGTTGAGCAGGATGATGCGCGGCTTGCGCATCAGCCATTTGGCGATCACCACCTTCTGCTGGTTGCCGCCGGAAAGCGCGCCGACAGGAATGTCGACGCCCGCAGTGCGGATGGCGAGCAGGCGAACCATCTCGTCGATCAGCCGCTGCTCGGCGGCGCGGTCGATGACGCCGCCGCTGGAGACCTGGTCGAGGGCGGCGAAGGACAGGTTCTCGCGCACGCTCATCGGCAGCATCAGGCCCTCGGTCTTGCGGTCCTCCGGGATCAGCGCCATGCCGATGCCTTCGGCGCGTGCCGCGGCGGGACTGGCGATCGAGGCGGGCCGGCCGTCGACCAGTATCTCGCCCGAAACGCCGCGCAGCACGCCGAACAGGGCCAAGAGCAGTTCGCGCTGCCCCTGCCCGTCCAGCCCGCCGAGGCCGATCACCTCGCCCGCCCGGACCGACAGCGAAATTTCGCGCAGCCGGCCATTCCAGCTAAGATTGCGGCATTCGAGCACCGGCGGGCGGTCGCTGGCGGCGGCCGGCGGCTTGGGCGGAAAGATGTGGCTGTATTCGCGGCCGATCATCAGCTCGACGACCTCGTTGTCGGACTTGCTGCCGGCTTTGTAGGTTGCAACGTTGCGGCCGTTGCGGAATACGGTGCATTCATCGGCGAGTTCGGCGATCTCGTGCATGCGGTGCGAGATGTAAAGAAGCGCGAGTCCCTCCGAGCGCAGGCGCTTCAGCACAGCGAACACCTTCGACACGTCCGCCGCGGTCAGCGCCGAGGTCGCTTCGTCGAGGATCAGGATGCGCGGCTTGCGGGCCAGAGCCTTGGCGATCTCCACCATCTGCCGGCGCGAGAGCGGCAGGTCCTTGACCAGCGCCAGGGGATGGATGTCGGCCGCCCCCGCGCGCGCCAGCGCTTCCTCGGCGATCTTGCGCTGCGCCTTGCGGTCGATCATGCCGAACTTCTTCGGCGGATCGGAGATGACTATGTTGTCGGCGACGCTGAGGTCTGGGATCAACGACAGTTCCTGGAATATGCAGACGATGCCGGCCTTGTTGGCCTCGGCCGGCGAGGCGAAGGAGACTTCGTTGCCGGCCATCGTCATGCGGCCCTCGTCCGGCGCGACGACGCCGGCCATGACCTTGATGAGCGTCGACTTGCCGGCACCGTTCTCGCCAAGGATGGCGTGGATGCGGCCGGCATGGACGCGAAGCTCCGCCTGCTCCAGCGCCCGAACGCCGCCATAGCGTTTCGACACGCCTTCCATCTGGAAGAGCAATGTTTCGTTTTTCGGTATCTCAGGAAGCATCGGGCTCTCTCGATCGGTCGGAGCTGGATACTGACAAGTCGGCCCTGCCCCTCATCTGCCTGCCGGCATCTTCTCCCCGTAAGGACGGGGAGAAGAGATCTGGCCGCGACGCTGGCGAACCCCTCTCCCCGTCCTGAGCTTGTCGAAGGATAACGGGGAGAGGGGTAGGGTGAGGGGCAGCGCGAGCCTTGGTTACTGGTTCGCTTCCGACTGGCCCATGATCTCCTGCGCCGTAAAATTGATGCCGCAGGTCGGGAAGGAATTGCCGACGAAGAAATTGTCGGACTGGTCGGGGAAATAGTCCTCGTTCTCCTTGAAGTTCGGATCCTCGACGATCGCCAGCGGCAGCTTGACCGACTGGGGAACGACATTGCCCTCAAGTGCGGCGATGGCCGTCTTGATGGCGACGGCCACCTGCGCCGGTCCGGTGCCGGCCGAGGAGCATTTCAGGCCTTCGGCCGAGAATTTGGCGCAGAATTTGCGAAAGCCGTTCTCGGTCTCGGCGCCGATCGGAACCCAGGGATGCTTGGCGTCGATCATGGCCTGCACGACGCCGGTGTCGCCGCCCTGCGCGGTGATGCCGTCGAAGGTCTTGTGCACCGCGATGGCGTCGGCGGTCGCCTTCTGGGCGGTCGGGTCGTCCCACTTGCCGAGAACCTCGACCACTTCCCATTTCTTGCCGGACGCCGCGAAGGTCTCGTGGATGCCGTTGTGGCGATCGGTGTCGACCGACGTGCCGGCGACGCCGCGCACTTCGAGCACCTTGCCGCCTTCCGGCAGATGCTTGATCAACCAGTCCGCCCACAGTACGCCGAGGCCCTTCTGGTCGACATTGACGTTGATGGCATCTTCGGTGTCGAGGATGTTGTCGAAGGCAACAAGGATGACGCCGGCGTCCTTGGCGCGCTTGATGACGGGCGCGAAGGCTGTCGGGTTCTGGGCGTTGACGACGATCGCGTCATAGCCTGAGTCGATGAAGTTGTTGATCGCCGAGATCTGCGCCGGCACATCCTCACCAGTAGAGACGACCTTGAACTCCTTGAGCTTCGCCGCGACCTCCGGCTGCGCCGCATAGGCCTTGGCGGTCTGGATCATCTGGATGCGCCAGGTGTTGGCGATGTAGCCGTTGGCGAGCGCGATCCGGAACGGGCCTTCCTTCTTCGGATACTTGAAGAACTTGGTGTCGGCAGACCACGGCGCGAAGCATTCCGGCTCGGCGGACGGGCCGCTCACGATCTCCGGCTCGGCCATGGCCGTCGTGTTCAACATGACGAGTGCAGTGGCGGCAACGATGCCGCCAAGAACGGTTCTGATCATCGATATTCCTCCCAAATGCAGTTCCGGTTTGACTGTAGTCCCTGCGAACCCGGCCACCTGCAGCGGCTGCGCTCCCGTTCATCGGAAGCTCTCCTCCAGCCGGCTGCATTTGACCCGATTTATCCGACAATATCAATTTCACAAGCCGCGCGCCACGGTCGGAAGCCCGAGCTTGCAGTAATTATGGTAGCGCTACCATTACGGGCTGTAAAGTGGCTTTCCGCCACGTAAGATTTCAGTCAGCGGGCCCGTTTCGTGCTTTCGCGCGGCATCAGCTCGAAGCCGACATCGACCATCCGTTGCGGCGGCCTCTCGCCCGAAATCGCCGCACGGGCCATGCTCACAGCCCGCCTACCGATTTCGTAGCGGTGCGTCCTGACGCTGGTGATCGACGGAAACGCGGCCTGCATCATCTCGAGGTCGTTGAAGCCGGCAATGCCGATGGTTGAAGGCACAGCGAGCCCGACGCCGTGGCATTCGAAGAGCACGCCGAGGGCAAGGTCGTCATTGTTGCAGAAGACGGCGTCGAGCGCCGGCATCTTCGCCCGCGCCTCGCGAAGCAAATCGCGCCCGAGCGACACGCTGGAGGGCACGGTCGTGGTGGTGACGAGCCGCGGGTCGAATATGCCCGCCTCCTCCATCGCCGCCCTGTAGCCGGCCAGGCGGCGCTGCGAGCGCGGGTCCATCCGCGCGCCGATGAAACCGATATTGCGATAGCCGGCTTCGGCCAGATGACGGGCCGCCGCCCGGCCACCGTCGAAATGCGAAAACCCGATCATCATGTCCACCGGATCGGGGCCGGTCTCCATGATCTGGACGACCGGGCAGCCTGCGTTTTCGAGCAAAGCGCGGGCGGCCAGCGTCTGGTCGATGCCGGAGACGATCAGCGCGGAAGGCCGCTGGCTGAGGAACACCTGCAGCAGCCGCTCCTCTTCCAGCCCGGAATAATGCGTATTGCCGATCTGGACCTGGAGGTGGCTGTCGCCGAGGCCGTCATAAATGCCGCGAACCACTTCGGCGAACACATTGTTGGTGAGCGACGGCACCAGCACGCCGATGACGTCGGCGCGGGCGGAAGCCAGCGCGCGGGCGTTGCGGTCGGGCACGTAGCCTAGTTCCGCGATGGCGGCGGCGA
Source organism: Allomesorhizobium camelthorni (assembly GCF_011045125.1). Taxonomy (GTDB): domain Bacteria; phylum Pseudomonadota; class Alphaproteobacteria; order Rhizobiales; family Rhizobiaceae; genus Allomesorhizobium; species Allomesorhizobium camelthorni. Next base: position 140,648 of record NZ_JAAKZF010000004.1, read on the forward strand.
CCTGGCGGCGCAGTTCCGGCGAGACGCGTCCAGGCTCGCGCAACGCCCGCGAGACGGTGATGGCGCCAACGCCGGCGCGCAGCGCCACATCGGCAATGGTCGGGCGGCCGCCGCCACGGCGCGCGCGCGGCCTCACCAGTTCTGCGCCGGGCCCTCTCTCATCCTGTGGCATGCCTACTCCGCGACCAGCCAGCCGAGCCTGGCCGGCAAGAGCAATGGGGTCGCGCAGCGCCCGCTCTATGTCAAGCTGAAGCCGCCCGACCGCATACGGTCGGTTAGCGGCGGCACGCCTCGCGACCTTGGCTATTTCAACTCGGCGCCGCGCACGATGTCGCAAAACCTTGGGTTTTCGCGCAACGTATCGAAGCCCGGATCGGCTTTAAGCCAGGCCAGCAGCCGGAACCGGAACGCCGGCAGGGCCGAGAGCGAACGCTCCAGCCATTCGAGCGCCCGGTCGTGACGACCGAGAACGGCGTGCGTGCGGCTGACATTGTAGTGGACCAGGTGGTCGTCCGGCACGATGATGACGGCGCGTTCGGCCCATTCCTCTCCGCGTTCGGTCTCGCCCAACATCGCCAGGACATTGCTGCCGAAGGCCCAGGCGCCTGCATTGTCGGGATGGTCCTTGACCTCCTGCTCCACGCATCGAAGGCAGCGCGCCGCCGCGGAACGGAACGCCTCCATGCGGCCGAGAACCCTGCTCTCCTCCGCTAAAAGGCCGATCGAGCGGAAATCGTCGGGGCGCAGTTCGGCCGCCTTTTCAAAAAGCGCGACCGCTTCTTCATGATCTCCGCGCAGCCTGCAGCATCGCGCCTGGAAGAAATGCGCTTCGAAGAGCTTGGGGTCGAGCGCCATGGCGCGGTCGAATTCGACAGCCGCTTCGCCGTACCGGCCGACGCCGTAGAGGGCCAGGCCTTTCGCCGCATGCGCATCGGCGAGATCGGGCGCAAGCTCCAGCGCCCGCGCGCTGTTGACGAACATGCTTTCGGGAGTGGCGGAGGCGTCGCTCATCGAAAGGTAGTAGTCGCAGATCGCCACACTCGAATAGGTGCGTGCGTAGTGCGGATCGATTTCCATCGCCCTGGCGAAGAGGTCGCGCGCGACGCGCAGGCTGCTCCTGTTGAGGCCACGCAGATAAAAGGAGCGCCCGAGAAGATAGAATTTGTAGGCCTCCGGGCTCGCGGTCGGCCGCGTCGTCATGAGTTCCAGGTCGCCGGGCTGAAGCCTGACGCGCAGCACGTCGGCGAGGCTGCGCGCGATCTCGTCCTGCACGGAGAAGATATCGGCCATGTCGCGGTCATAGCGCTCGGCCCACAAATGCGCTCCGCTTTCGGCGTCGACCAGGAGCGCGCTGATGCGCACACGATCGCCGGATTTTCGGACGGATCCATCGAGGAGGTAGCGGGCATTGAGGGCGCGGGCCGCTTCGCGGGCGGAGGGCAGGTCCACGGCGCCGTGCGCCCGAAGGCTTGCAAGAACCGCCAGTCCCGAAATCTGCGACAGGTCGGTGATCACGTCCTCGGTCAACCCGGCCGCGAAATAATCCTGCTCGGGATCATGGCCGATATTGGCGAAGGGCAGCACGGCGATCGACGGTTTTGTCGCGCGTTCTGGTGCGCGCTCGGCCGGGCCGGCCACGGGCACGACGGTCCCCCGAATGGAATCATAGAGCGCCAAGGTCGCAGGCTCCGGACGCACATCAAGCGTCTCGCGCAGCCTTTGCCGCAGCGTCTCGAACAGTTTCAGCGCCTGGTTCCTTTGCCCGCGTTCCGCATGAATGCGCATCAGGGATCGGCAGGCGCCCTCGTGAAGGGGTTCGAGGGACATCAGGCGCTGCGCCGTGACGGCGGCCTGCTCCCTGCGACCGTCGGCGAACTGCCGGTCGAGCAGCGCAGCCATCGCGTCGGTCGCCTGATGCCGTAATCTTTGCCGCTCGATCAGCATCCAGTCCTCGAAGGCGGCGCTGCGGACATCGAGCCCCTCGAGAAAGTCGCCTCGATAAAGCGCAATCGCCTGCTCGATGTCTTCGGGCAGGTTGCTGGCCAACAGGTCGCAGAAGGCAACGGCATCGACCGTTACCGATGCGGGATCGAGGCTGAGGCTTTGCCGGTCCGTTCCGAGCGCGGCGACGCCGTCCAAGGCTTTGCGCAGGTGCCAGACCGCCTGCTTCAGGCTGTCGCGCGACTGGCGCTCGGGCACGTCTCCCCAAAGCAGCGCGGCCAGCTTGGCGCGCGGCGCCGGAACGCCCGGCGAGGCAGCGAGATAGGCGAGCAAGGCGCGGTCTTTCGCGCCGGGAAGATCGAGCGGGCCATCGTCGTCGCCGATCGTCAGGCTTCCGAGCAGGCCGATCTGGAGCACGGACCTCGGGCAGAGCGGCAGCGCAACGGCGTCAGCGCGGAAAAACGGCGCGTCCTCTCGAATTAACGATTCTTTTCCCATCGGCGCCACCGGAGGTTCACCCGCCCCGGGTACCCTTCGAGCAATTGGCTTGATCGAACTATGAAGCGATTCACATAGGGGGTCGCGATGCTGCGCTACTTCTTTCGAGGCTACGCCGATGTCGTTTACTTGGCAACGACGCATCGTTCGCCGCCAAGTATTAGGCCAGAAAACACGAAGCTCCGGCCAGAACATGCAGCAACAGAGAAGATAACCCGCGCGCAGCGGATGATAGAAAGCAGCCGAAAACTTCTATCGAAGTGCCGGCGCCTGGCGCCATGAGTTGGCGGAAGACAATCCGGCATCAGCGTCCACCAGGGATCGCGCGCTCCCCCTCGGATGGGCCGCCATTCATCGCAACCGGGTGAGATCGGCGGCCCTGTTCTCGACGATGGCTTCCATGGAAAAGAAGCCGGTCACCGTGGCGAGATCGAAATTGGTGATGAGCCGCTGATAAAAGGCGTCGTAGCCGGCCATGCCCCTGGTCACCACCTTGACGAGATAGTCCCAGTCGCCGCCGATCCGGTAGAAGTCTATGACTTCGGGCAGGCGTTCGACATGCTTGCGGAAACTGTCGGCCCACTCCTTCGAGTGATGGCGGGTGCGGATCATCACGAAAACGGTAAGATCGAGGCCAAGCGCCGCCAGATCGATATTGGTCCGCGAGCCGAGGACGAGGCCGCTGGCTTTCAGCCGCTGCAGCCTGCGCCAGCAGGCGTTTTGGGACAGGCCGACCCGATCCGCCAGATCCCGCTGCGAGAGGGTTGCGTCGTTTTGCAGGCAGGTCAGGATCTTCAGATCAAAGCTATCGATATTTTCCATTTTCTCGATCACCTGACACAAGCCTGTCGTCAAATCGCAGAATTTCGGTAAAGTTTCAACCCGTCTGTTGCGGTATTCTCACCGGCATAGCTCGCTGGAGGCTTGCCATGCATACGACACGACGCGAAACCGCCGCCGATCCGGGCCTGCTCCGGCAGTTCAGCGCCGGGCTTTCTTCGAGCGACGTGATCGAACGTCTGCGGGCCGGCCTGATCGGCAACGATGCCGAGATCGACGGGCCGTTCGGGCGCAAGCCGCTTGTCTACGCCGACTACGTGGCCTCCGGCCGGGCGCTGATGCAGGTCGAGGAGTTCGTGCTGGCAAAGGTCCTGCCCTTCTACGCCAACAGCCATACCGAGGCGTCGTACTGCGGCGGCTTCATGACCAGGCTGCGGCGCGAGGCCCGCGCCGCGATCGGCCAGTGCTGCGGCGCAACGGACGAGCACGCGGTGATCTTCGCGGGATCGGGAGCGACGGCCGGCCTCAACCGGCTGGTCTCGCTGCTTGGCGTCACGGAGGCCGTGGCTTCCGGCAGGCGGGCCCGCATCATCATCGGCCCCTACGAGCACCATTCCAACATATTGCCCTGGCGCGAGAGCGGCGCGGAAGTGATCGAGATCGCCGAAGATCCGTCCGGCGGCCCTGATCTCGATGCGCTCGACGCGGCGTTGCAGGGCGCCGGCGGCATCGGATGCGTGATCTGCGCCTTCTCCGCCGCATCCAACGTGACCGGGATCGTCACCGACGTCGCCGCGGTCACGCGCATGGTCAAGGCGGCGGGCGCCAGGATGGTCTGGGACTATGCCGGCGCCGGGCCATATCTGCCCATCGCCATGTCTCCGGCGGCGGACGCCGAGATCGACGCCATCGTGGTGTCGCCGCACAAATTCATCGGCGGTCCGGGGGCGTCGGGTGTGCTGATCGTGCGGCGCGACGCGGTGACGGCGACGAAGCCGTCCTGGCCCGGCGGCGGCACGGTGCGGTTCGTATCGCCCACCGGTCATGACTACAGCGACAGCCTCGAGGCGCGGGAGGAAGCCGGCACGCCCAATGTCGTGGGCGATATCCGCGCGGCACTGGCTTTCCTGGTCAAGGACGCCATCGGCGCGGACGCCATGCAAAGCCGCAACGCCGAACTCACCCGGCGCGCAGCGGCGGCATGGAGACAAGTGGAGCAGATCGAACTGCTCGGCTGCCAGGCAGCACTGAGGCTGCCGATCTTTTCCTTCAGGGTGCGGGACGGCAATGGCGGCTACGTTCATCAGCAACTGGTGACGCGCATGCTGAGCGACCGCTTCGGCATCCAGGCGCGGGGCGGCTGCGCATGCGCCGGCCCCTATGTGCACCGCCTGCTTTCGATAGATGAGGCCGAATCCGACCGGATGCGGCAGGCGATCATGGCCGGCGAGGAGATGAAGAAGCCGGGCTTCACCCGGCTCAATTTCAGCGTTCTCCTGGCAGACGACAAGGTGAGGTTCATCCTGGACTCCGTCGCCGAACTCGCCCGTGATGCGGGAGCGTTCACGGCGCGCTATGATGTCGACGCCGGCCGGGCGATCTTCTTTCCGCATGCGGCCTGACGGGGCAGAGGGGGTACTACATGCACAGACCAGATGTCGCCGGGTTCTACGATCCCCGCACCTACTCGATCCAGTACGTGGTCAGCGATCCGCGCACGCGCAAATGCGCTGTCATCGATCCCGTCCTCGACTTCGACGAGAAGTCAGGTTCGACGGCGACGCACAATGCGGACCGGCTGCTCGACTTCGTGCGGTCTCAGGACCTCGACCTGCAGTGGATCCTCGACACGCATCCGCATGCGGATCATTTCTCGGCGGCAAGCTATCTGAAGTCCAGGACCGGCGCCCCGACCGCCATCGGCGCGCATATCGTCGAGGTCCAGAGGCTCTGGGCGGGGATATACAACTGGCCGGAACTGCGCACCGACGGCTCGCAATGGGATCGGCTGTTCGCGAACGGCGAAACCTTCCGGATCGGCGACATCGACACGCGGGTCCTGCATTCGCCGGGCCATACGCTGGCCTCGATTACCTATGTCGCGGGCGACGCGGCCTTCATCCACGACACAATGTTCATGCCGGATAGCGGGACCGCGCGCGCCGATTTTCCCGGCGGCAGCGCAAGGGCGCTGTGGGCGAGCATACAGGACATCCTGGCGCTCGACGGCGAGACGCGGGTGTTCGTCGGCCATGACTACCCCGACGGGCGCGAGCCGCGCTGGGAAAGCACCGTCGCCGAAGAGAAGGCGCGGAACATCCACCTGACCCGCTACCCCTGCGAGGATGAATTCGTGGCGTTCCGCAACGAGCGCGACAGCACGCTGGCCATGCCGAGGCTGATCCTGCATGCCCTGCAGGTCAACATCAATGGCGGTCGCCTCCCCGAGCCCGAGGCGAACGGCAAGCGGTACCTGAAGTTTCCGATCGACGCGCTCTCCGGCGCCGCCTGGGGCTGACGCGAGCGCGCAACAGGCTGCGCGGCCCCGAATACTGAATCCGCTATCACGAAAAGGGCATGTTCGACCGAGAGGTTCTTGTGCCGGCTCGCGCGATCTGATTCTCTTGGGTTACTCCGATTCGGGCCGGGGCGCGCACAGGACCGGATGGCATGACGAACACCAACAAACCCGAATTCACCGAAATGAAGCCGAAGCTGACGGTCGTCGGGGTCGGCGGCGGGGGCGGCAACGCGGTCAACAACATGATCGCGGAAGGCCTGGAAGGCACGGAGTTCGTGGTCGCGAACACCGACGCCCAGGCGCTCACGATGTCGAAGGCGTCGAGGCTGATCCAGTTGGGCTCGCTCGTGACCGAAGGGCTGGGCGCCGGATCGCTGCCGGAGATCGGCCAGGCGGCCGCCGAAGAATCGATCGACGAGATCATGGACCAGCTTTCCGGCACCCATATGTGCTTCGTGACGGCCGGCATGGGCGGCGGCACCGGTACGGGCGCGGCGCCGGTGATCGCGAAGGCGGCGCGGGCGGCCGGCATCCTCACCGTGGCCGTCGTCACCAAGCCCTTCGTGTTCGAAGGCAAGCGCCGCATGCAGATGGCAGAACAGGGCATCGAGCTTCTGCGCGAATACGCCGATACGGTCATCGTCATCCCGAACCAGAACCTGTTCAGGGTCGCGACCGCCAGCACGACCTTCGAGAACGCCTTCGCCATTGCCGACAGGGTTCTCTTTTCCGGCGTCAGTTGCATAACCAACCTCATCGTCAAGGAAGGCCTCATCAATCTCGACTTCGCCGATGTGCGGACCGTGATGAAGGACATGGGGCGGGCGATGATGGGCACCGGCGTCGGCACCGGCGAGCACCGGGCGAAGAAAGCGGCCGAAGCCTCGATCGCAAATCCGTTGCTGGACGAAAAGTCGATGAAGGGCGCACGAGGCGTCCTGGTGTCGATGTCCGGCGGCTCTGATATGACGCTGTTTGAAGTCGACGAGGCCGCCACACGCATCCGCGAGGAGGTCGGCGACAATGCCGACATCATCATCGGCGCCATTTTCGACGACCAGCTCGAAGGGCAGTTCAAGGTGTCGGTGGTCGCCACCGGGCTGGAAGGAAGCGAAGCGGAGGCTGGAGCCGAGATGATCTTAAGATCCGGAAACGGTTCGGCCGAGGTTCCGGGCTATACGCTCCAGTAGGCCGGGTTTGCGGCCAAAGCCCTCAGAGTCTGTTTGGAAACTCTACTCTGGCGGTCATCTGCCGGCGTTTTCTGCGCTTCCGGTGCTCACCGACCCGAATGGTCGGATTTGCGGCCGGAGCCCTCAGCGGGTACAGCCTGTGGGTTCGCTGCCGGCTTCCAGGCCATTTAAACCGGATCATTTTGGAGCCTTTCATGGCCATTTGCTCGAACAGACTGCGCATCGCCGTGCTCTTTGGCGGACGCTCCGCCGAGCACGACGTTTCGGTGCTTTCGGCAACCAATGTGATGCGTGCGCTGGAGCCCGCGAAATACGACGCCGTTCCCGTCTTCATCACCCGCGAAGGACAATGGCTGCTGAGCAGCTTCGAGGACGGCGTGCTGGCGAAACCTTCGAGCGGCACGGAAGTCTGCCTCGTGCCGGGCGGACAGGGACGGATGATTGCGCTCCCGGCCGATGGCGCGCCCTACGAGCTGCCGAAGATCGAAATGCTCTTTCCGGTGCTGCACGGCCTGCATGGCGAGGACGGCGCGGTGCAGGGGCTCGCGGAAGTGGCGCGCGTACCGCTGGTGGGCTGCGGCATCCTCGGTTCCGCGGCTGCGCTCGACAAGGATATTGCCAAACGCCTGCTGAACGAGGCGGGGCTGCCTGTCGCGCGGTCCGTCACGATCCACCACGGCGCCGCACCGGCCTTTGCAGGGCTGCAGGGCGCGCTGGGGCTTCCGCTTTTCATCAAGCCCGCCCGGCAGGGCTCCTCTGTCGGCGTGAGCAAGGTTTCGACCGAAGCGGAATATGAGACAGCGCTTGCCGCAGGTTTCAGGCACGACCGCAAGCTTTTGGCCGAAGAATTCATCCGGGGCCGCGAGATCGAATGCAGCGTGCTGGAGGATACGGAAGGCGGCCTCTTCGTCTCGCGGCCGGGCGAGATCGTGCCGGCTGAGAGCCATGGCTTCTACAGCTACGACGCCAAATATATCGACGAGAACGGCGCGGCCCTGCAAGTGCCGGCAGAGCTACCGGAAGAGATCGAAGCCAGTATCCGCGCGACGGCGGCAAAGGCCTTCCGGGCGGTCGGCTGCGATGGCATGGCGCGCGTCGATTTCTTCGTGACGCCGGACCGCATCCTCATCAACGAGCTCAACACTATTCCCGGCTTCACCGATATCAGCATGTATTCCAAGGCAATGGCGGCAAGCGGCGTCAGCTATTCCGAGATCATCGATCGGCTGGTGGCGCACGGGCTGGCGCGCGCCAGCCGATCAGCTTGATGGGCCAGGGCTGACTGCCAGTCTCGCCTCACAGGCGGAACGGGGATCGGACCAGGCGGAGGCGTCGGCTGCGGCATCGGATCCGGCGCCGGATCGGGGCCTGGAAAGGGCTGCGGCGGAATCGGTTCCGGCGGAATCGGCTGCGGATGTTGCTGATTGGTTGCAGTAAACATTTTGTGTCCCCTTGAGCGCTTGCTCTAAGGTCCGTTTCAGGATCGTGTATCGTACCTCAACCATTCGGGCCGCTGCTTGTTCCAAGACATGAGGCAGCGTCCTGCTCATGTTCGACCGAGGCACGGCGCCAGCGCTTCAATGGCTAATAAATATCGCTGTCGGAAAATCGAGCCGCGTCCGAGAAAGCGCCATGTTTGTCAGGCATTCATAAAGATGGGCTGCAAGAGAGAGGTGCGACGCTTTAACCGGGCTTCAACCGGCGACTCATGATAACATCGGATCAGAGAGTCAGGCTCGCGAAACAGACTCTCCGGGATGTGAAGGAACCACAGGCCCATTCCGGAAGTTGAGTTACGCTGGCCGCAGGCAACCAGACCGGCCAATGCGCGAGGGTGTCATGCAAGGAAAAACATCCGACGTCTTCGACCTATTTTCGGAGATTTACACGGATACGGCTCGAGAGGAGATGAGCCTTCAGCAATATCTCCTCGCTTGTTGCGAGGACAGTTCGATGTATGCCTCCGCTCCCGAGCGGATGGTCGCGGCAATAGGCGAACCCAACCTGGTCGACACCAGCAAGGACGAACGGCTCGGCCGCATTTTCGCGAACAGGACGATCAAGATCTATCCTTCGTTTGCGGAATTCTACGGCATGGAAGACACGATCGAGCGTATCGTCGGCTATTTCCGCTATGCCTCCCAGGGGCTCGAGGAGCGCAAGCAGATCCTTTACCTTCTCGGTCCGGTCGGCGGCGGCAAGTCGTCGCTGGCGGAGCGGCTCAAGAAGCTGATGGAGGAGCGCCCGATCTACACGCTGAAGGTCGGCAACGAGGTCAGCCCGGTATTCGAATCGCCGCTCGGGCTCTTCAATCCGGATCGCATGGGCGATCTGCTGGAGGAAAAATACGGCATCGCGCGCCGCCGTCTGAACGGCCTGATTTCGCCCTGGGCGGCCAAGCGGCTCGATGAGTTGAACGGCGACATCTCCAAGTTCAGCGTCGTCAGGCTGACGCCTTCCCGGCTACGCCAGATCGGCATCGCCAAGACCGAGCCGGGCGACGAGAACAACCAGGACGTCTCCGCGCTGGTCGGCAAGGTCGACATCCGCAAGCTCGAGGATTTCAGCCAGTCCGATCCCGACGCCTACTCCTACAGCGGCGGCCTGAACCGGACGACGCAAGGCCTGCTGGAATTCGTCGAGATGTTCAAGGCGCCGATCAAGGTGCTGCACCCGCTGCTGACGGCAACCCAGGAAGGCAGCTACAACGGCACTGAAAGCTTCGGGGCCTTCCCATACCAGGGCATTGTTGTTGCCCATTCCAACGAGTCGGAATGGCTGCAGTTCAAGAACAACAAGAACAATGAGGCGTTCCTCGACCGCATATTGGTGGTCAAGGTTCCCTATTGCCTGCGGGTCACCGAAGAAAGGCAGATCTACGAAAAGCTGCTGCGCGAAAGCGAACTGGCCAGCAGCCCCTGCGCTCCCGAAGTGCTGGACATTTTGAGCCGGTTCACCGTCTCGACGCGCCTGGCCGAGCACGACAATTCGCCGCTTTATACCAAGATGAGGGTTTATGACGGCGAAAACCTGAAGGAAATCGACCCGAAGGCAAAGTCGGTGCAGGAATACCGCGACGCGGCGGGCGTCGACGAGGGCATGACCGGCGTCAGCACCCGCTTCGCCTTCAAGATCCTGTCACAGACGTTCAACTACGACACAGAGGAAGTGGCCGCCGATCCGGTGCACATGATGTACATATTGGAGCAGGCGATCAGGCGCGAGCAGTTCCCGAAGGAAACGGAATCCGACTATCTCGATTTCATCAAGTCGGAACTGGCCACGCGCTATGCCGAGTTCATCGGCCACGAGATCCAGAAGGCCTATCTGGAGTCCTACAGCGAATACGGCCAGAACCTGTTCGACCGTTATATCGCCTACGCCGACGCCTGGATCGAGGACCAGGATTACAAGGATCCCGACACCGGCCAAAATCTCAATCGCGAGGTGCTGGACAACGAGCTGTCGCAGATCGAAAAGCCGGCCGGCATCGCCAATCCCAAGGACTTCCGCAACGAGGTCGTGAAGTTCACGCTGCGCGCCAGGGCCCGCAATCATGGGCGCAACCCGGCATGGACGAGCTACGAAAAGCTGCGCGAAGTGATCGAGAAGCGGATGTTCGGGCAGGTCGAGGACCTGCTTCCCGTGATCAGCTTCGGCTCCAAGCAGGACAGCGTGACGGAGAAGCGGCATACTGAGTTCGTGCACCGGATGGTCGAGCGCGGCTACACCAGACGCCAGGTCCGTCGGCTGGTAGACTGGTACATGCGCGTCAACAAGGCGGGCTGAAGCCCGCCCGGGAAGCTTCATGCCGATCTTCATCGATCGCCGATTGAACCCGAAGGATAAGAGCCTTGGCAACCGCCAGCGCTTCCTGCGCCGTGCTCGCGAGGAGCTGAAGCGCAGCATCAGGGATCAGATCCGAACCGGCAAGATTTCCGACGTCGACGCCGAGCATGCGGTTTCGATGCCCGCAAGGGGCACCAGCGAACCGAGATTCGACGACGCGAAGGACAGCGGCCGGCGCCAGCACGTCCTGCCCGGCAACAAGCATTTTGCCCCCGGCGATCGTATCCCGAAGCCCAGCCAGGGCGGCGGGATCGGAAGCCGGCCCGGCAAGCGGGTTTCCGAAGACGATTTCCGTTTCGTGCTTTCGCGCGAAGAGGTGCTCGATCTCTTCTTCGAGGACCTCGAACTGCCCGACATGGTCAAGCTCAATCTCAAGGAGATCGTCGCGTTCAAGCCGCGCCGGGCTGGCTTTACCGTGACCGGATCTGCGACCAACATCAATGTCGGGCGCACGATGCGCCACAGCCATGGCCGCCGCATCGCGCTGAAGCGTCCCAAGCGGCAGGATGTGGAGGCGGTGAAGCAGGAGCTTGCGGCGCTGGAGGCGGCCCCGCCAAACCCGGCCGCAAGCCAGCGGATAGCCGAGTTGCGCGTGGAGTTGGAACGGCTGGAGCGCCGGCGCAGGCTGATCGCCTTTGTCGATCCGATCGACATCCGCTTCAACCGCTTCGACCCGCAACCGGTGCCGAACGCCAATGCGGTGATGTTCTGCCTCATGGACGTGTCCGGCTCCATGGGCGAGCGCGAGAAGGATCTGGCCAAGCGGTTCTTCGTGCTGCTCCATCTTTTCCTGAAGCGCCGCTACGACCGCACCGAAATCGTCTTCATCCGCCACACGCACGAGGCGCAGGAGGTGGACGAGGAAACCTTCTTCTACAGCACGCAAAGCGGCGGCACGATCGTATCCACCGCGCTCGAAGAAATGCGCCGCGTCATCGACGAGCGCTATCCCAGCAAAGAATGGAACATCTATGCCGCGCAAGCATCGGATGGCGACAATTCCGTCACCGATTCCGAGCGCTGTATTTCACTTCTCGACGGCGAGATCATGCGGCTGTGCCAGTATTTCGCCTATGTCGAGATCATCGACGAGCGCGAGAGCCACATATTCGGCTCGACGGACAACGGCACCTCGCTGTGGCAGGCCTACAGCACCGTCGACGACAATTGGCCGAACTTCCAGATGACCCGCATCGCAAAGGCCGCCGACATCTATCCGGTCTTCCGCCGGCTCTTCACCAAGCAACCCGCCCTTCAAAAGAGCGGATGAGAGCAAGGTCGATGCCCATGGATCCAGGCACATCCGGTTTGCTGTTTCCTGGTTCGGACTGGGATTTCGCCACGCTGTCGCGCGCCCACGACGCCATCGGGAAGATCGCGACCGACGAGCTTCACCTCGACGTCTATCCCGTGCAGATGGAGATCATCTCGTCCGAGCAGATGCTCGACGCCTACTCCTCGATCGGCATGCCGCTGATGTACCGCCACTGGTCGTTCGGCAAGCATTTCCTCTACCAGGAGCTTTTGTACCGCAAGGCCGGCCGCGGGCTCGCTTACGAACTCGTCATCAACTCCAATCCCTGCATCGTCTACCTGATGGAGGAGAACACCATGCCGTTGCAGGCATTGGTGACGGCGCATGCCGCCTTCGGCCACAACCACTTCTTCAAGAACAATTATCTGTTCCGCCAGTGGACGGATGCGGGCGCGATCTTGAGCTATCTGGATTTCGCCAAGAGCTACATCACGCGCTGCGAGGAACGCCACGGACTGGCCGCGGTGGAGGAAATCCTCGATGCGGCGCACTCATTGATGGAACAGGGCGTGTTCAGGTATCGGCGCCCGCCGAAGCTGTCGTCGGAAAAGCAGCGCGAAGGCATTCGCGAGCGCCTGGAATACGAAGAACGGTCATACAACGATCTGTGGCGGACCGTTCCGAAGCCCAAGAGCGGCGAACCGGCCGACGAGGCGGAATCCAAAGTGGCGGAGCGGAAGAGATCGCTGCATCTGCCGGAAGAGAACCTGCTTTATTTCCTCGAGAAGAACAGCCTGATCCTGGAGCCCTGGCAGCGCGAGGTCATCAGGATCGTCCGCATCATCGCGCAATATTTCTACCCGCAGCGGCAGACGCAGGTGATGAACGAAGGCTGCGCCACCTTCGTGCACTACACCATCACGAACACGCTTTTCGACCGGGGCCAGATCAGCGAAGGCGCCATGCTGGAGATCCTGCGCAGCCATTCGAACGTGGTTTTCCAGCCGGGGTTCGACGACCCTCGCTATTCGGGCATCAATCCCTATGCGCTCGGCCTCGACCTGATGCAGGACATCCAGCGAATCTGCATGCATCCGACGGCAGAGGACCGCGACTGGTTTCCAGACATCGCGGGCAATGGCGACTGGCGCGAAACCCTGCTTGAGGCCTGGGCCAACCATCGCGATGAATCGTTCATCCGTCAGTATCTCAGTCCTACCCTGATAAGGAAATGGCGGCTCTTCACCCTCAACGACGCTGCGAGCGACTCGCACTACCAGGTCGCATCGATCCACAACGAACGGGGATACGAGAAGATTCGCTCAGCGCTCGCCGACAGCTATGATGTCGGGACGAGCCGGTCGGACATCCAGGTGGTCGACCTCGATCTCCTCGGCGACCGGCATCTGCGTTTGCAGCACAAGATCAGGGACGGCATCGTCCTGGAGGAGGAGAGCCGGGACGCGACGCTGCGCCATGTCCGCAAGCTCTGGGGCTACGATGTCAGCCTGCAGGGCGTGGACGCCGAAACCGGCGCCTCGGTCTACGAGTGTTCGACACGCCAGATCGAAGAATGACCAGGCGCGCTACGGGCGCGGGTCAGACCGTCAAAAACTTTCGCACGTGAGGCTTGTCGAGGTCTTCGGCCGGACCGGTGTGCACGATCTGGCCGCGATCCATGACATAGACTTCGTCGGCGAGTTCGCGGCAGAAATCGAGATATTGCTCGACCAGCAGCACGGCGATGCCTGCCTGGTCGCGCAGATAGCGGATGGCGCGGCCGATATCCTTGATGATCGACGGCTGGATGCCCTCGGTAGGCTCATCCAGCACCAGCAGCTTCGGGCGCATGACAAGCGCGCGGCCGATGGCGAGTTGCTGCTGCTGGCCGCCCGACAGGTCGCCGCCGCGCCGCGCCAGCATCTGTCTCAGCACCGGGAAAAGCTCGAACACGTGTCCGGGAACATTGCGATCGGCGCGTTTCAGCGACGCGAAGCCGGATTCGAGGTTTTCCTTCACCGTCAGCAACGGGAAGATTTCCCGCCCCTGCGGCACGAATGCGATGCCCGACCGGGCGCGATCGTACGCCGCGCTCCGGTCGAGCGCCTTCCCCTCGAAGGCTACGCTTCCCGATGTCAGCCGGTGGTGGCCGACGATCGATCTCATCAGGCTGGTTTTGCCGACACCGTTGCGGCCGAGCACGCAGGTGATCTTGCCCGCCCGCGCCGTGAGCGAGACCCCGCGCAGCGCCTGCGCCGCGCCGTAATGGAGGGTGGCGTTGGAGACTTCCAGCATCAGAAGCCTCCGCAAAAGGTCAGGAGGCCTTTGACCCGACCAGCCACAGCTTGGGCCGGGGCTTTCTGGTCTCGACGGTGATGGTCCGATGGTGGCAGCTGAACGAGACCCGCCAGCACTCCCGCGCGCCGGAAGCCGTCTGCGTCTCCCACATGCCTTTTAATTTGAACGGCGGCGCGCCGACCTCGCTGCGCCACTCGACATTCCCGATCTGAAATTGAAACTGGCCAGCTTTCAAGCCGGCGCGCAAACGCGTCCAAAGCTCGCGAGAGTTCATTGCAGTCCCTACCGCCCAAGATACACCTCCATTACTCGCTCATCTGACGAGACAAAATCAAGTGTTCCTTCGGACAGGACCGCCCCTTCGTGCAGGCATGTGACTTTTACGCCAAGCTCGCGCACGAAATGCATGTCATGCTCGACGACGATGATCGAATGCGTCTGGTTGATGTCCTTCAGGAGACGCGCGGTTTCTTCGGTCTCTGCGTCGGTCATGCCGGCGACCGGCTCGTCGACCAGGAGCAGCTTCGGATCCTGCGCCAGGAGCATGCCGATCTCCAGCCACTGCTTCTGGCCGTGCGAGAGGTTGGCGGCCAGGGCGCCACGCTTGTCGCCAAGCCGGGTGACGCCGAGGATGTCGTCGATGCGGCGCGCCTCCTCGGCCGACCGGCGGTGGAACAGCGCCGGAAAGATCGAGCGCGGACCGTTGAGCGACAGCACCAGATTGTCCTCGACCGTATGGCTATCGAACACGGTCGGCTTCTGGAACTTGCGGCCGATCCCCATCATGGCGATCTCGGCCTCGTCGTGGCGTGTCAGATCGACCTGACCGTCGAAGAACACCTCGCCCTCGTCGGGCCGCGTCTTGCCGGTGACGATGTCCATCATCGTCGTCTTGCCCGCCCCATTGGGGCCGATGATCGCGCGCATCTCGCCCCTGTCGAGCACCAGCGAGAGCTTGTTGATGGCGCGAAAGCCGTCGAAGGCGACGGAGACGCCGTCGAGATAGAGAATGGTGCCGGATTTCGACATCTTCTACTCCGCCGGTTGCGGCTCGGGGCCGCCACTGGGTTTCGCCCACTCGCCGGTCGGCGCGCCAGATTGTGCGCGCCCGATCTTGGGCGGCGTCGGGTCGATGTCTGTGCCGGCCTCCGCCGCGACGGAAACTTGTCGCTGCGCCCGCGCATCGCGCCACTGGTCCCACAGGCCGACGATTCCCTTGGGCAGGAACAGCGTGACTGCGACGAACAGCCCGCCGAGCGCGAACAGCCACAGTTCCGGAAGCGCGCCGGTGAACCAGCTTTTTCCGGCGTTGACGAGCAGCGCGCCGATGATCGGGCCGACGATGGTGCCGCGGCCGCCGACGGCGGTCCACACCACCACCTCGATCGAATTGCCGGGGTCGAACTCGCCAGGATTGATGATGCCGACCTGCGGCACGTAGAGCGCGCCGGCGATGCCCGCCATCACCGCCGATACGGTGAAGGCGAAGAGCTTCACGTTTTCCGCCCGCCAGCCGAGGAAGCGGGTGCGGCTTTCGGCGTTGCGCACGGCGATCAGCAGCTTGCCGAATTTCGAGCTCACGATCAGCCAGGTGACGAAAACGCCGAGCGCCAGTGCGATGGCGCTCGCAGCAAACAGCGCCGAGCGCGTGGCGTTCGCCTGCACGTTGAACCCGAGTATGTCCTTGAAGTCGGTCAGGCCGTTATTGCCGCCGAAACCCATGTCGTTGCGGAAGAAGGCGAGCAGCAGCGCGTAGGTCATCGCCTGCGTGATGATCGAGAGATAAACGCCGGTGACGCGGCTGCGGAAGGCAAACCAGCCAAACACCAGGGCGAGCAGCCCAGGTACGAGCATGACCATCAGCGCCGCGAACCAGAACTGGTCGAAGCCGTACCAGAACCAGGGCAGTTCCTTCCAGTTCAGGAACACCATGAAGTCGGGCAGGTCGGGATTGCCGTAGACTCCCCTCGAGCCGATCTGGCGCATCAGATACATGCCCATCGCGTAGCCGCCGAGCGCGAAGAACGCGCCGTGGCCGAGCGAGAGGATGCCGCAATAGCCCCAGACGAGGTCGAGCGACAGCGCCAGCAGCGCGTAGCAGAGATATTTGCCGACCAGCGCCACCATATAGGGCGGCACGTGGAAGGCGCTGCCGGCCGGCACGGCGACGTTGAGCACGGGCACGACGATCGCCGCCGCGACCAGCAGCACGATGGCGACGAAGATGCGGCGGTCGGAGCCGGCGGCGAAGAATTTTCCGGAGATCACGGCAGGGATCTCCGACGCCGACCGCCGAACACAAGGCTCTTTCCAGGAGAACCCCCACCCCTAACCCCTCCCCTCAAGGGGGAGGGGGACACGAAAGCGCCGCCGCCAAGTCCCCCTCCCCCTTGAGGGGAGGGGTTAGGGGTGGGGGTAAGATCTTCGAAGAACCCGCGGCCCGTCATCATGCTTCCACCGCCCTGCCCTTCAGCGCGAACAGGCCGCGCGGGCGCTTCTGGATGAACAGGATGATCAGCACAAGGACGAGGATCTTGCCGAGCACCGCGCCGGCATAGGGCTCGAGGAATTTGTTGAGCACGCCGAGCGAGAAGGCGCCGACCAGCGTTCCCCACAGATTGCCGACGCCGCCGAACACCACGACCATGAAGCTGTCGATGATGTAGCCTTGGCCGAGATTGGGCGAGACGTTGTCGATCTGCGACAGCGCCACCCCGGCAATTCCGGCTATGCCCGAACCCAGCGCGAAGGTCAACGCGTCGACCCATGGCGTCCTGATGCCCATCGAAGAGGCCATGCGGCGGTTGGCCGTGACGGCGCGCATCTGCAGGCCCCAGGACGTGCGCTTCATGACGAAGAGCAGCAGGAAGAACACGGCGAGCGAGAAGGCGAGGATCCAGAGCCGGTTCCAGGTGACCGAAAGCTCGCCTATGTCGAACGCTCCCGACATCCAGGAAGGATTGCCAACCTCGCGGTTGGTCGGGCCGAAGATCGAGCGCACCGCCTGCTGCAGGATCAGCGACACGCCCCATGTGGCGAGCAGCGTTTCCAGAGGACGGCCGTAGAGGAAGCGGATGATGCCGCGCTCGATGGCGAGCCCCACCGCGCCGGAGACCAGGAAGGCGAGCGGCAGCGCGATCGCCAGCGACCAGTCGAACAGGCCGGGAAATGACGTGCGGATGATGTTCTGCACGATGAAGGTCGTGTAGGCGCCGAGCATCACCATCTCGCCATGCGCCATGTTGATGACGCCCATGACGCCGAAGGTGATGGCCAGCCCGATCGCTGCGAGCAGGAGAACGGAACCCAGCGACAGGCCGTACCAGACATTCTGGGCGGAGGCCCACAGTGCCAGCGTCGAGTTCATGCTGGCGACGGCGGCGGAAGCGGCGTCCTTCAGTGCGCCTTCCGCGCCGGTCTCGTAGCCAGTCAGCAGCGACAGCGCATCGCGGCTTCCTATCCCCGCAATCACATCGATCGCGGCGAGTTTCTCGTCCTCGGGCAGGTCGGAGACCAGCACCGAGGAGGCGCGCGCCTGCTCCAGTTTCAGCTTCACCGAGCCGATCGTTTCCTTGGCGATTGCGGCGTCGAGCGCTTCGACGTTCGCGGCAACCGGCGTCTTGAACATGGTGTCGGCCGCGGCGATGCGGGCATTGGCGTCGGGCGAGCCGAGCGTCAGCCCGCCGAGCGCGTCCCGGATGCTCCGGCGCAGCGCGTTGTTCACCTTGATCTTGGTGACGGCCGCCTTCGGTTCTTCGCCGGCCTCCGCGCTGGTAAGCGGGTCGGCGAGCTTGATCGCCTGACCCGCCTCCTTGCCGATGAAGACGGCGGAATCGGATTTGCGGAAATAGAGGTCGCCCTCGGCGAGCGCTGCCAGCGGGCGTTCGACAGCGGGATCGCTGGTTGCCGCCAGCTCCTGCACGACCGCCTCGGTGGCCTTGAAGTTCTGCGCCGCCGCGAATTTGGCGATGATGGCACGAAGCGCGGCTTCGTCGGCGGAAGCCGGCGAGGTGAAAACAACCAGCAGGGAGAGGAAGAAGGAAAGAAATGCAAAGACAGCGCTCTTATGGCCCTTCGACAGGCTCAGGATCAGAGGCGGGCAACGTAGAGCGGGAAGGATCAACTGGTGTCTCTCACTTCTTGAAGGATGGCTTCCGGGCGGGAGGGAGGAGAAGTCTCGCCCGGAAGCGCTCGCGGTCAACTTCAGGTTAGTTGATGCCCTTGCCACCGCATTTGCCGGTGGCGACGTTGAAGTTTCCGCAAGAGAGCGGCGCGCGCCAGTCGGCGATCAGGTCCTTGGAGTCCGGCAGGTAGTCGGACCATTCGTCGCCGACCACCAGGCCGGAGGTCTCCCAGACGGTTTCCATCTGTCCGTCGGCCTGGATTTCGCCGATCAGCACCGGCTTGGTGATGTGGTGGTTCGGCATCATCGACGAGAGGTCGCCGGTCAGGTTCGGCACGGACACGCCGATGATGGAATCGATCACGGCGTCGGGATCGGTGGTGCCGGCTTTCTCGACGGCTTTGACCCACATGTTGAAGCCGATCACATGCGCTTCCATCGGGTCATTGGTGACGCGCTTGTCGTTCTTGGTGAAGGCGCGCCAGGCGTCGATGAAGGCCGTATTCTCCGGCGTGTCGACCGACTGGAAGTAGTTCCACGCGGTCAAATGGCCGACGAGCGGAGCGGTGTCGAGGCCGGCAAGCTCTTCCTCGCCCACCGAGAAGGCGACGACCGGGATGTCTTCGGCCTTGATGCCCTGGTTGCCGAGTTCCTTGTAGAAGGGAACGTTGGCGTCGCCGTTGATGGTCGACACGACGGCGGTCTTCTTGCCGGCCGAGCCGAAATTCTTGATGTCGGTCACGATCGTCTGCCAGTCGGAATGACCGAACGGCGTGTAGTTGATCATGATGTCTTCCTTGGCCACGCCCTTCGATTCCAGGTAGGCCTGCAGGATCTTGTTGGTCGTCTGCGGATAGACGTAGTCGGTGCCGGCAAGCACCCAGCGCTCGACGCCTTCCTCGTTCATCAGATAGTCGACGGCCGGGATCGCCTGCTGGTTCGGGGCAGCGCCCGTATAGAAGACGTTGCGCTGGCTCTCCTCGCCCTCGTACTGGACGGGATAGAAGAGCACCGAATTCAGTTCCTCGAACACCGGTAGCACGGACTTGCGCGATACCGAGGTCCAGCAGCCGAACACGGCCGAAACCTTGTCGACGGCAATCAGTTCGCGCGCCTTTTCCGCAAATAGCGGCCAGTCGGAAGCCGGGTCGACCACCACGGCTTCGAGCTTCTTGCCAAGCAGCCCACCCTTCTTGTTCTGCTCCTCGATGAGGAACAGCATCGTATCCTTCAGCGTCGTCTCCGAAATCGCCATCGTGCCCGACAGCGAATGCAGGACGCCGACCTTGATCGTCTCTTCCTGCGCCAATGCCGGCGTAGCGAGACCGAGACCTGCCGCGACAGCGCTCGCGAACAGGAATTTTCCGAATGTCGAGAAAGTACCCCTCATATTCCACACCTCCAAAAAGGGTTGTTTTAGCACCGCGTAATACAAAGCAACCGGCGTGCCAGTCCGGGCAAAACACCAATGCCGACGGATTAAGCGTGTGTGCTCAAAGGGTTAGAGATCCGGAGCAAAATTCGAAACCGGGCTGGCGCTGCCCGCCGCCAAGGATTGGAGTCGATTTGGGCAGTCAGCAGCAAAGCTGCTCATAATTTCAGCAAGGCCGCATTCTGCATAAAATACGCTCATTTTCTGTGCATTCGGCTTGGGCCGTTCACGATGTCGCGATTGGCCGCTTAAGCGCTTGTTGGCTTGGCGGGCTGACCCTAGTCTCTACGGAGCTACACCTCGCGAATAATGTCCGGAGCCCCAGCCGGATGAGGCGCAGCTCCAAAAAATAGCCAGCCCCAAGACAAGGAGAGCCAGCCATGGTCGCTTTCACCCTCAATGGCGAAGCGCAAACGCTCGACGCCGACCCGGAAATGCCATTGCTATGGGCAATCCGCGACGTCGTCGGGTTGACGGGAACCAAATTCGGTTGCGGCCTCGCGCAGTGCGGCGCCTGCACGGTCCATATAGACGGCGTGCCGACCCGCTCATGTCAGACCGCGATCAGCGACATAGAAGGCGCCTCGATCACCACCATCGAAGGCCTGTCCGGCAAGGTCGGCGAGACGGTGCAGGCCGTCTGGGCCGAGCTCGACGTGCCGCAATGCGGCTATTGCCAGTCCGGCCAGATCATGTCGGCCGCTGCCCTTCTGGCCGAAACGCCCAAGCCAACCGACGACGACATAGATTCTGCGATGAGCGGCAATCTCTGCCGCTGCGCCACCTATCAACGCATCCGCACGGCGATCCACGAAGCCGCAAACCGGCTGGAGGCATGACCATGTTGCAATTTCGAGCAAAGAAAGAAGCGGTGCAGGCGACGCGCCGCCAGTTCCTCATCGGCACGGCAGCAACCGCGGCCGGGCTCGCGGTCGGCTACCGGCTGATCGCCGCCGGGCCGGCGGCCGCGCAAGCCGCGCCCGCGGCCGCACAGGCCAACCCCTTCCAGACCTATGTCGAGATCACGCCCGCGAACCGGATCGTCATCCACTCCTCGCAATTCGAGATGGGGCAAGGCTCCTATTTCGGCATCGCGACGCTGGTGATGGAGGAGCTTGACGGCGACTGGGCGCAGGTCGACGTGATCGGCGGCTCCGGCAACACCGCCCTGTTCGGCAATCTCGCCTGGGGCGGCGCCTTCCAGGGTACCGGCGGCTCCACCTCCATGACCTCGTCGTGGGAGCGTTATCGCAAGGCCGGCGCGGCCGCCCGCGCGATGCTGGTCGCGGCAGCCGCAAAGGAGTGGAACGCACCTGCCGACGAGATCACGGTGGCTTCCGGCGTGATCGCTCACGGATCGAACAAGCGCGCCACATTCGGCGAACTGGCGCAAGCCGCGGCCGGCATGCCGGTCCCCGAGGATGTGCCGCTGAAGTCGCGCGACAAGTGGACCCAGATCGGCTCCGATACGCTGAAGCGCTACGATTCCGCCGGCAAGACCAACGGCACCCAGCCCTACACGATCGATTTGAAGATGGACGGGCTGTTGACCGCCGTCATGATCCATCCGCCGAAGTTCGGCGGCGAGGTGGCGAGCTTCGACGCGGCCAAGGCCAAGGCGCATGACGGCGTCGTCGACGTGATCCAGACGCCGCGCGGCATCGCGGTCGTCGGCAAGAATATGTGGGCGGCGCTGAAGGGCCGCGACCTTGTCACCGTCGAGTGGAACGAAGCCAAGGCCGAACAGCGCGGCACCGCCGAGATCATGGCGGAGTACAACAAGCTTGCCGACGGCCCGGCCAAGGCCACGGCCCGCAATGACGGCGACGCTGCCGCGGCGCTGGCAAGCGCTGACAAGGTCGTGGAGGGGCACTACGAATTCCCCTACCTCGTCCATGCCTCGATCGAGCCGCTGAACGCCGTTGCGCGCATCGGCGAGGACGGCACGGTCGAGGTCTGGGGCGGTCACCAGATGCCCGATCTCTATCAGGCCGCCGCCGCTCAGGTCGCCGGGACCACGCCGGACAAGGTCAAGCTGCATGTCATGAAGACCGGCGGCAGTTTTGGCCGGCGCGCCGTTTCGGACGCGGATCTGATCGTCGAGTCGGTCGCGGTCGCCAAGGCGCTCGGTCCCGGCAAGCCGGTCAAGGTGCAGTGGACGCGCGAGAACGACATGCGGGGCGGCCGCTACCGGCCTGCCTATGTCCATGCGATCAAGGCAGGGCTCGACAAGGACGGGAACATCGTGGCGATGCACGACCACATTGTCGGGCAGTCGATCATGGCGGGTTCGCCCATGGAGGCGATGATCGAGAACGGCGTCGATGCGACTTCGGTCGAGGGAGCATCCAACCTCCCCTATGCGGTGCCCAATCTGAAGATCGACCTGACGACGACCGACGTGAAGATCCCCGTGCTGTGGTGGCGCTCGGTCGGATCGACCCACACCGCCTACGTCATGGAGACTTTCGTCGACGAACTCGCCGCGGCCGCCAACCGCGACCCGGTCGAGTTCCGCCTGTCCATGCTTGAAAAGCATCCGCGGCACGCCGCGGTGCTTCGGCTCGCGGCGGAGAAGGCCGGTTGGGACAAGCCGCTGCCGGAGGGCCGGTTCCGCGGCGTGGCGCTGCATGAGAGCTTCCACACCTATGTGGCGGAAGTGGTCGAGATCACCTTCAACGGCGGCAGCGACTTCACGGTCGACCGCGTGGTCTGCGCCGTCGACTGCGGCACCGCGATCAACCCCGACCAGATCCGCGCCCAGATGGAGGGCGGCATCGGCTTCGGGCTCGGCGCGATCCTGCAGGAAGAGCTGACCCTGACCGGCGGCGTGGTCGACCAGGAGAACTACGACACCTACACGCCGCTGCGCATCGACCAGATGCCGAAGGTGGAGGTGCATATCGTGCCCTCCGACGAGCCGCCGACCGGCGTCGGCGAGCCGGGCGTGCCGCCGATCGGCCCGGCCATCGCCAACGCGCTGCGCGCCGCGACGGGCAAGACGATCAGCAAGCTGCCGATCATCAAGAACCTGTCGGCATAGGCGAAGACGACATGCAGATCGGCCGCGATTTTGATCGCGGCCGGTTTGCCTTCAGACAACGCGTACCTCGATGTCGCCGACGCCCTCGACATGGCCGCGAAGCACGTCGCCGCGGTTGACCGCGCCGACGCCCGCCGGCGTTCCCGAAAGAATGACGTCGCCCGGCATCAGCGTGAACAGGCCCGACAAATAGCTGATCATTTCCGGAACCTTCCAGATCATCTGGTTGAGGTCGCCGGTCTGCTTGCGCTCGCCATTGACGTCCAGCCAGATCGCTCCCTGGGTGGGATGGCCGATAGCGCTTGCCGGCACCAGCGGCGTGCACGGCCCCGACGCCTCGAACGCCTTTCCGACTTCCCAGGGGCGGCCCATCTCCTTGGCCTTTCCCTGCAGGTCGCGCCGCGTCATGTCGAGGCCGATGCCATAGCCGTAGACGCAGTCCATCGCCTTCTCGACGGGAATGTCGGTGCCGCCGCTTTTCAGCGCCACGACCATCTCGATCTCGTAGTGGACATCGTTCGAAGCTGGCGGATAGGGAAATTCGCCTGATGTATCGAGGTTGTCGGGGTTTTTCTGGAAGAAGAAGGGCGGCTCCTTGTTCGGGTCGTGGCCCATCTCGACGGCGTGCGCGGCGTAATTCCGGCCGACGCAATAGACCCGGTGCACCGGAAACAATTTGTCGGTTCCCTGGACCGGCAGGGCCGGGATGACGGTCGGCTGGATGACATAATTCGAGGTTGCGCCGTGCATGTTCACTGTCTTGCTCCTGCATAATATTCGACTTTGGCTTCGGCTCTTTCGATCAGCTCGGAGATCAGCAGGGCGAAGGCAAAAAGGATGATGGTGAGGGCCCAGAATTCGGCCATGCGGAAGTTCCGCGAGAAGGTTTCGAACAGCGCGCCGTAGCCGACGATGGCGACGAGCAACTGGCCGATGACGACGCCTTTGACGCCTCGGATGAGGCCGAGCCGGATGCCGGCTAGGATTTCCGGCAGCGCGGCCCAAAGGATGATCTTGGTATAGAGAGCCGGGCGCGACGCACCGTAGGAACGCGCCATCTCGATCAGCGACGGCGAGATGTGCCGAACCCCTGCCCTCGTGTCCAGAACGATGATCCAGATCGCGAACAGGAATACCGCGGCGACGATCGTCTTTTCGCCGAAGCCGAACAGGATCATCAGCACCGGCACGATCGCCGAGAGCGGCGCACTGGAGAAGATATTGACCCACATTCCAAGCAGATCGTCGGCGATCCTCACGCGTCCCATGAGGATGCCGAGCGGAATGCCGACAACGATCGCCAGGGCCATGCCGATGGCGAAGGCGCGGAGCGTCGTGACGGTGGCGCTCTGCCAGGACGGCAATTGCACGAGGTCGACCGCCGCTACCAGAACATCGCTGAAGGGCGGCAGCAGGAAGATGAGGTCAAGCCGGCCGACGATCTCCCAGACGACGCACCAGACCAGGAGCGACGCCATCATCGGCACGCGGTAGCCAAAGAGTGTCATGGCAGGTCACTCCACATACTGCTTCAGCCCCTGCCAGATCTCGTCGACCGTATCGAGATAATGCTGGTCCCGGTGGATGCGCTCGGGGTCGCCCGAGCGGTCGATTTCGGGCTCGATGATCTGCGAGACGCGGCCCGGCCGCGGCGACAGCAAAACGATGCGGTCGGAGATGTAGACCGCCTCCTCGATGGAGTGGGTGACGAAGATGAAGGTCTTGTTCTGGTTGGTCCTGAGCCGGATCAGGTCTTCCTGGAATTTCCGCCGGTTCTGCTCGTCGACCGCCGAGAACGGCTCATCGAGGAGCAACACCTCCGCATCCACCGAGAGCGCTCGCGCCAGGCCGACGCGCTGGCGCATGCCGCCCGAAAGCTCGTGCGGATATTTGTTCTCGAAACCGGCAAGGCCCACCTCGCCGATATAGTGGCGCGCTTTGCCCTCGCGTTCGGTCTTGTTGACGCCGCGCAGTTCGAGGCCGAAAGCCACGTTGCGCATAACCGTCGCCCAGGGCATCAGGGCGAAATCCTGGAAGACGAAGGCGCGTTCAGGCCCCGGCCCGCTGACCGGCTTGCCATCGACCGTGACGGTCCCGGCATTGGCCTCGATGAGGCCGGCGATGATCTTCAGAAGAGTCGTCTTTCCGCAGCCGCTTGGCCCGAGAAGGCTGGTCAGCTTGCCACGGGGGAAGTCGAGATCGATGCCGCGCAGCGCCTCGACATCCCCGTAGGTCTTGGAAATGTCCCTGACCTCCACGATCGAATCGACTGGCGCCGGCATGGGCGGTGGTTCCTTTCGCAAGACAGCGCTGCGCATGTCAGGCTCCTCTCTTCTCAGGCCTGAAAATGCGGACTTCGACCCACTGCAGGAAAACGAGCGTCAGGGTCGAAAGCGCGATGATCGAGCCGATTGTTGCATACATCTCGGCGTAATCTGCGCGCGAGCGGTGGAAAGTGATGAGGTCGCCGATGCCGGTCGGCGTGATCAGCAGTTCGGCGAGCACGACGCCGACGAAGCCTGCAGCGACGCCGAGGCGCAGGCCGGCGAAGATCACCGGGCTGGCGTCGGGAAGGATGATCTTGGTGACGCTCTGCCAGCGCGTGCCCAGGAATGAGCGGCACATCACGAGAAGGGATTCGTTGACGTTGCGCACCGCCTTGTAGGTGTTGAGCACGATGACGGGCAAAGCCAGGATCATCACGGCGAGCGTCTTGGCGGTCAGGCCTATGCCGTAGACGAAGGTGACCATCGGAATGAAGGCTGCCACCGGCGCCGCCTGCAGCACTATGAAGATCGGGATCGCCAGCCATTCGCCGGTGCGCCACAAGCCGCAGAGCGTGCCGAGGCCGACGCCGATGAAGGCCGAGAGCACGACACCGAGCAGCAGCGGCTGCAGCGTCGAAAGATAGGCGCTGGGCAAGCTGCCGTCGGCCATCAGCCCGAAGAAAGCGATGATCGTGTCCGAAAAGGTGGGGAAGGCGAAACTGACGGGAATGCGCCCAGCGATTTCCCAGATGCCTGCAAAGAGCGCGATCGATATGAGGCGGAGAAGGATCGGGTGGTCCTGCCACCCTGCCGCTTCGCCGCGCCCGGAAAGGGGAGCGAAGCCAACGGCTTCGCTCTCTGTTCTAATGCTGCTCGCCATCAGGCCGGCCTATTTCTTGCCGAGCTTGGCGAGGGCGCGGTCGATCGCGGCCGTATCCCAGAAATCCTCGACCTTCAAGGTCGCCGGATCGCCTTCGATCTGGCCGGCGATACTGAAGAACGCGAAGTCGTCGGCCGCGGCCTCGGCTCCGCCGCCGTTCGGCGCGAGGGCGCCTGCCTCTGCCGTCTCCTTGTAGTACTCGGTGATTTCGGCGTCCGCTTCCGCGCCGAGGTCCGGCAGCAGCTTGTACTTATTGCGGAATTCGACCGCGACCGCCGGGTTCTCGGTGATCTCGCGGGCGGTCTTCATCAGTTCTTCAACCAGAACATCGACGTCGGCCGCATTGTTCTTCAGGTAGTCGGCCGTGGCGAAGAGCGCCTCGTCCGATGCGCCGAGGTCCTCGACCGGCAGAACGACGAACTTGCCTGGCGCTTCCGCTTCGAGCGCGCGCCGATTGGCCGCGTCGACGATCGAGGCCTTGATCGTGCCCTGGAGAAGCGCGTTGCGCCGGACTTCGGAGCCCGGAACGTAGCTGATGTTGCCGAGCGTTATGCCATGGTTCTTCGCCATCAGAAGCATGACCGCCTCCGTGCCGGAGCCGCGCGCCTGGACCGCCACTTCCTGCCCGTCGAGATCCTTCCATTCCTTGTAGAACTCGCTGTTGACGACCGGGAAGAAGCGCAGCGTCGAGATCTGCGCAAAGACGCGGATCGGCACGCCGACCTTCTGGATCAGCGTATAGGGCGCGCCGATGCCGACGTCGGCCTGGCCGCCGACAACAGCCTGGGCGGCAAGGTCCTCGTCATTGAGGATGATCAGTTCGACATTCACCCCACGCTCCTTGGCGCGCTCGATCGCAGCCAGCGTCTGGATGGATTCGATGCCGGGCAGATCGCCGAACGCGATGCGCATGTCGCCAGCGCTTGCCGCCGATAAAGGCGCGGCGCTTCCCAGGATCGCCGCGAAAACCGTTGCAAGGATGGTACGTCTGGACAGGCTGGCCATTTTTATTCCTCCCGTTTTGTAACCAATATGGTATTGGTTAAGCCTATGGCATGAATTGGTCAAGGATGAATCTATCCTAATCCGCCTACAAGAGCGCAGGCTCTGGATATTGACGCCTTGGACCAATCGTCTTAACACCAGCAATGGGAATCAATGCGCGAATTGGTTAAATCGATGGATGTTGGCGGGAATGGCGGCCACGCCGCACTGGTCCAGCTTCAGGCCTATCTCGCCCAGATGGATCATACGGGCGAGACGCGGCTGCCGGCGGAACGGGAATTGTGCGAAAGCCTCGGCGTTTCGCGCGGCGACCTGCGCAAGGCGCTGGCGGTGCTGGAGAAGGACGGCCGCATCTGGCGGCACGTCGGCAAGGGCACCTTTGTCGGCAGCGGACCGATCGAGGAGACCATCGGCATCTCCGAAATCGCCGGCCGCACCAATCCGGCCGACGTGATGCGCGCGCGCCTGATCATCGAGCCGGAGATCGCGCGCGAGGCGGCGCTGCACGCCACGCTCTCCGATATAGCCGCGATGCGGCAATCGCTGGTCCAGACGCGCGAGGCCGCCACCTGGCGGCAGTATGAGAATGTCGACAATCTGCTGCACCGGCAGATCGCGCAGGCGAGCCGCAACAATGTGCTGCTCGGCCTGTTCGACGTGCTGAACGCCGTGCGCCGCACCGTCGTGTGGGGCCGCCTGCGCTCGGAAGGCGCCCGCCCCCCGGCTGACCACCACAGCTTCGCCGACCATGAGCGCATAGTGGAGGCTATCGCCGAGCGCGACCTCGGCGGCGCGGCAGCAGCCATGCGCCTGCATCTGCAGCAGGTCGGACGGCGGCTGATCCCCCTTCACGAAGCCGCGGAATAGCGGCCCGCGCCGGAATTCAAATTCAGACGATCCCGCCGCCTCCCGAGACGACAGCCGGGCGCTGCGCCGTGACCTTCCGGCGATAGCCGGCGGCGCGATAGACGGCAACCGGATCGATCGCGCCGCCTTTCTCCGAGCGCGCCATGGCCAGGATCGGCTCGACATCGGTGCGGTAGGCGGCCTTCAGCGTCTGCGTCGCCATCAGCGCGTCATTGTCGTCCTGGAAACAAGCCAGCGCCTTGCGGTCGACCAGCAGCGCCTGGGCATAGGCGCGCTGCACCTCGGCCGCCGAAAGCATCAGGCTTTCGATGGGATCGGTGACGTTGTGGCTCTGGTCGAGCATGTGCGCCGGATCAAAACCTCTGGCGCCCGAGAGCTCCGCGTCGACCAGCTCGTTGAAGATCAGGAAGAGCCGGTACGGGTCGATCGAACCAGTGTCGAGGTCGTCGTCGCCATATTTGGAATCGTTGAAGTGGAAGCCGCCGAGCTTGCCGAACTGGATCAGCCGCGAAACGATCATCTCGATGTTGACGTTCGGCGCGTGGTGGCCAAGGTCGACGAGGCAGTATGCCTTCGGCCCCAGCTCCTGCGCGATCAGGTAGTTGGTGCCCCAGTCCTGCACGACCGTTGAATAGAAGGCCGGCTCGTACATCTTGTGTTCGGTGAAAAGCCGCCAGCCGTCCGGCAGTTCGGCATAGATCTCCTGCATCGCATCAAGATAGCGGCGGAACGCCTTGGCGAAGTTCACCTGGCCAGGGAAGTTCGAGCCGTCGCCGATCCACACCGTCAGCGCCCTGGAACCGAGCGTCTTGCCGATCTCGATGCATTCCAGATTGTGCTCGACCGCCTGCTTGCGCACGGCCGCGTCGGCGTGGCTGAGCGAGCCGTATTTGTAGGAGAGCTTCTGGTCTTTCGCGTCGGAAAACGTATTGGAGTTCATCGCATCGAAGCCGAGGCCGAAACGTGAAGCCGCCTGTTTCAGCCGCGTCGGATCGGCTTTGTCCCACGGGATGTGCAGCGAGACGGTCGGCGTCGCCCGGGTCAGTTGCGCGATGACTGCGCAATCCTCAATCTTGTCGAAGATGTCGCGCGGCTCGCCGCCGCCGGGAAAGCGGGCAAAACGCGTGCCGCCGGTGCCGACGCCCCATGAAGGGATGGCGACGCCGAACGAAGCGACCTTTTTCTTGATCTCGTCGATCGCGATGCCGCGCCGGGAGAGCTGGTCGCCGAGCGCCTCGTAATCGCGCTTAAGCGCTGCCTGGCGCGATGCGTTTTCCCGCTCGACGATGTCGGCGGAGATGAGTTGCTCGGTCATTTTTATTGTTCCCTCCAATGCTTGCTTAGCCAGCGCTGCCCCTCACCCTTACCCTCTCCCCGTAAAGGACGGGGAGAGGGAGGCGTCGGCGTTGCTGCCATCCTCTCCTCTCCCCGTTCTTACGGGGAGAGGATGCCGCCCATTCGACTTCGCTCAGGAGGCAGGTGAGGGGCAGCGCCGACCCTCAAAGGGGGCACTCCTACCGCGTAAAACTCTGCGCGTTGCCGGCGTCGACATTGATGATGTTGCCCGTCGATTTCGCCGACATCTCGGATGCGAAGAAATAAACCGCCTCGGCAATGTCCTCCGGAAACACCGAGCGCTTCAGCATCGAGCGCGAGCGGTAATGCTCCTCGAGATCGTCGGTCGACATCTTGTAGGCCGCGGCGCGCTGCTCCTTCCACTCTCCGGTCCAGATTTTGGAGCCGCGCAAAACCGCGTCCGGATTGACGACGTTGACGCGGATCTGCGCCTCCGCCCCTTCCAGCGCGAGGCATCGCGCCAGATGGATCTCGGCGGCCTTGGCGGTGCAATAGGCGGCCGCGTTCGGGGATGCGGCGAGACCGTTCTTAGAAGCGATGAACACGACGTTGCCGCCGATCTTCTGGGTCCGGAACAGCTTGAAGGCCTCGCGGCTGACCAGGAAGTAGCCGGTCGCGAGGATGTCCATATTCCTGTTCCACAGCGACAGCGTCGTCTCCTCGATTGGGGCCGATGAAGCGAGGCCGGCGTTGGATACGAGAATGTCGATACCGCCGAACGCGACCGCCGTTTCGGCGAACCCGCCAATCACAGCCGTCTCGTCGGTGACATCGAATTTCACCGCGCGGACGAAGTCGCTGCCCGATTTTTTGCCGAGCTCGGCTTCGGCCGCGGCAAGAGCTTGTTCGTCGATGTCGGCCAGAACCACGCAGGCGCCATCGGCGAGCAGGCGGGCCGCCGTCGCGCGGCCGATGCCGCCGGCGCCGCCGGTGACGAGCGCAATCTGCCCGGCGAGCGGCTTTGGCTTGGGCAGGCGCTGGAGCTTTGCTTCCTCCAACTGCCAGTATTCGATGCCGAACGCTTCTTTTTCGGGCAGGCCCATATAGGACGAGACGGTCGACGCGCCGCGCATCACATTGATGGCGTTGACATAAAATTCGCCCGAAATGCGCGCGGTCGCCTTGTCCTTGGCGAAGGTGATCATGCCGACGCCCGGCACGAGGTACACGACCGCGTTCGGATCGCGCATGGGCGGGGAATCCGGCTGCTTGCAGCGCTCGTAATAGGCGGCGTGGCCGTGGCGATAGGTTTCGAGGGCGGCGGGCAGGCCAGCCAGCGTCTTCTCGACATCAGGCTTCGCCGGATCGAAATCGATCACCAGCGGGCTGATCTTCGTGCGCAGGAAATGATCGGGGCAGCTGGTTCCGAGCGCCGCGAGCTTTTCCATGTCCCTGGAGCCGACGAATTCCAGCACGGCCTCCTGGTCGTCGAAATGACCGACTTTGCGTTCGGAGGCGGAGATCATGCCGCGGATCGCGGGCATCAGCTGCGCGGCGATAGCCTTGCGCTCGGCGGCCGGCAGCGTAGCGACGACGGCGCCGCCGAACGCCGCCTTGCCTCGCGTCTCCTGCTCGAACCACTCGATCGCGCGGTTGATGATGCGGATGGTGGTTTCGTAGCACTCCTTCGCGGAGTCGGCCCAGGTGAACAGGCCATGGCTTTCAAGCACGACGCCGACGGCGTTCGGATTTTCCCTCGCGAATTTTTCGAGCCACAGGCCGAGTTCGAAGCCCGGCCGCTTCCATGGCAGCCAGCCGATCTCGTCGCCGAAGATGCGCGTGGTCAGTTCCTTGCTGTTGCTCGCAGCCGCGATCGCGATGATGGCATCCGGATGCATATGGTCGACATGCTTCTTCGGCACATAGGCATGAAGCGGCGTATCGATCGATGCCGCGCGCGGGTTCAGGTTGAAGGTGCAATGCGGCAGGTAGCCGACCATCTCGTCTTCATGGTCGAGCCCGCGATAGAGCTTCTTAAGCGCTTCGAGCTTTTCCATGTAGAGCGTCGCAAAACCATCGAGCTTGATGGTTCCGACGTCGCCGCCGGAGCCTTTCACCCACAGAACTTCGACGGGGTCGCCGGTGAGCGGGTCCCTCTCCATCACCTTGGCGGAGGTGTTGCCGCCGCCGTAATTGGTGATGCGCTTATCGGAACCGAGCAAGTTTGAGCGGTATAAAAGCCGCTCGGATTCGCTCATCTTCGAAGCTCTTGCCTCATCCCAAAGATTGGCGAGGCGCGAACCGGTGCGCGTTTCAAGCATGATAGGCAATCCTCCCGAAGCGCAGTGGCGAGCGCAATATTTCTGGACCGAAATTCGCACGCGCCGGCCACACATGTCAATCAGAAACGATCAATAACGATCATATTGCACTGCACAACGAAATAATTTGATTGTTATTGATTGACATTGCGCGAAGCTGCTGCCTAGATGAAGCAGCTTGGGAGGAGCAATGCACGAGAGAGAGCGCCACCGGATCATTCTGTCCGCCGTCCAGGAAAAACCTGTCGTGACGGTGCCGGAACTGGTCGAACTGACGGAATCGTCGGAGGCGACGATCCGGCGCGACATCGCCGCGCTTCACCTGCAGAAGCGGCTTCGCCGCGTGCGTGGCGGCGCCGAATCGATCACACCGCCGCAATTCATGGGCATAGCCGGCCGGCCGTTCAGCGTGAACGAAGCGCTGCATGCCGCCCAAAAACGCGCCATTGCACGGGAAGCCGTCGAACTCTGCAAGGACGGCGACCCGATCATCATCAATGGCGGGACCACGACCTTCCAGATGGTCCATTTCCTGACCAACCGCCGGATGACGATTTTCACAAACTCGTTTCCGATCGCCGACCATCTGCTGAAGCATTCCAAGAACACGGTGATGCTTTCGGGCGGAACGATCTATCGCGAGCAGAACATCATCCTGTCGCCGTTCGAGAACGACGTGACGCGGAATTTCTACGCCAAGCGCATGTTCATGGGCGCGCAGGGACTTGGGCCGCTCGGCCTTATGGAAGGCGACCCGCTGCTCATCCAGGCGGAGCAGAAACTGATCGACCAGGCGGACGAACTGGTCGTGCTGATCGACTCGTCGAAATTCCGGCAACGCTCGAGCCTTATTCTCTGCCGGCTGGCGCGGATTTCGACGGTGGTGACCGACGCGGGCCTAGAGGACCGCGACGCAAAGATGCTGGAGGACGCGGGCGTTTCGCTGGTCGTGGCGAAAAACCAGCGTTCGAACAGTGAGGATGCTTCGCTGCAGGCATAGGCGGCGAGGAACAATGCAACCGCTCACGGGAGGAACCGACTAATGAGCATATTCAGGAAACTGCTGGCGACCGCTGCAATCGCGGCCGTCATGTTTGCCGGCCCGGCCAATGCAGAATCGATAAAGATCGCGCTTGTCGTCAAAGCCCTCGGCAACGGCTTCTTCGACGCCGCCAACAAAGGCGCCCAGGAGGCGGCCAAGGAACTCGGCGACGTGGAAGTCATCTACACCGGTCCGACCGCGGCGACGGCCGAAGGCCAGATCGAGATCGTCAATTCGCTGATCGCGCAGAACGTCAAAGCCATCGCGATATCCGCCAACGACCCGGACGCGCTGGTGCCGGTGCTGAAGAAGGCGATGGACCGCGGCATCACGGTCATCTCCTGGGATTCGGGCGTCGCGCCGGAGGGACGTCAGATGCACCTCAATCCGTCGGACACAGGCCTGATCGGCGAGACGATCATCAAGCTGGCCGCGGACTACCTGCCTGAGGGCGGAGATGTGGCGATCCTGTCGGCTTCGTCGACGGCGACCAACCAGAACGCCTGGATCGAGGCGGCCAAGAAGGTCCTTCCGGAGAAATTCCCGAAGATCAATCTCGTGGCCACGGTCTATGGCGACGACGATTCGGTGAAGAGCACCAACGAAGCCAAGGGCCTGATCGCCAGCCATCCCAACCTCAAGGCGATCATCGCGCCGACCACGGTCGGCGTCGTTGCCGCAGCGCAGGTCGTCACCGACCAGAACCTGATCGGCAAGGTCAACGTGACCGGTCTCGCGCTGCCGTCCGAGTTCAAGCAGTTCATCGACAACGGCGCTTCACAGGCGGTCGCTCTCTGGAACCCGATCGATCTCGGCTACTCGGCGGTCTATCTCGCCCACGGCATCGCCACGGGCAAGGCGAAGGCCGAACCCGGCGCAAAGCTGTCGATCGGCAAGGTTGGCGAAGTCACGCTCGACGACACCAACTCCGCCGCGATGGCGCCGCCCTTCCAGTTCGACAAGTCGAACATCGAAGAGTTCTCGAAGATCTATTGATCCGACAAAATCGGCCGCGGCGGCCTGGCTTTCGACTTTGCCGCCGCGGCTCAATTAAAGACAGGGCTTGAGAGATAAATGCACACGGCAGCCCTGAAGGCAGAACGTCCGGCCAGCGCCGCAGATGCCCCGATGCTTTCGCTTTCGGGCGTAAGCAAGAGCTTTCCCGGCGTGCGGGCGCTCCACAATGTCAGCCTTTCGCTCTATCCCGGCCAGGTCACGGCGCTGATCGGCGAAAACGGCGCAGGCAAGTCGACGCTGGTCAAGATCCTGACCGGCATCTACCAGCCCGACGAAGGCGAAATCCGCATCGGCGACGATGCGGTGAAGCTGCCGACGGCCGACGCGGCGTTCCGCCATGGCATCACCGCGATCCATCAGGAGACCGTCCTCTTCGACGATTTGTCGGTCGCGGAAAACATCTTCCTCGGCCATGCGCCGCGCAACCGCTTCGGCCTGATCGACTGGCGCACCATGCGCGCCAATGCTCGCGAAGTGCTGGAAACCATGGGCGCCGGCCATATCGACGCCGACGCGCGGCTGCGCGATCTCGGCATCGCCAACAAGCATCTCGTCGCGGTCGCGCGCGCAATGTCGATCGACGCCCGGATCGTCATTATGGACGAACCGACCGCCGCGCTGTCAGCCAAGGAAATCGAGGAACTTTTCGAACTGATCGAGTTCCTGAAGAGCGACGGCAAGGCCATCCTCTTCATCAGCCACAAGTTCGACGAGATCTATCGCATCGCCGATCGCTACACGGTGTTCCGCGACGGCGAGATGATCGGCGAAGGCCTGCTGGCCGACAAGCCTCAGAACGAGATCGTCAAGATGATGGTCGGCCGCGCCGTCGACCATATCTTCCCCGAACGCGAGCCGAAAATCGGCGCAACGATCCTCTCGGTATCCGGCCTTTCGCATCCGACTGAGTTCGACGGCATCGGTTTCGAACTGCGGCAGGGTGAAATCCTCGGCTTCTATGGGCTTGTCGGCGCGGGCCGCAGCGAAGTCATGCAGGCGATTGCCGGGATGACACGCACCAGCGCCGGGAGCATCACTCTCGACGGCACGCCGATTGCCCCGAAATCCGCGGCCGAGGCAATCGAGGCCGGCATCGTCTACGTGCCCGAGGAGCGCGGACGGCAAGGCGTGGTGATTGGTCTGCCGATCTTCCAGAACGTTTCGCTTCCGTCTCTCGACCGCACCTCCAAATCCGGCCTGCTGCGGCTGGCGGAGGAATTCAGTCTTGCGCGAACCTATACCGAGCGCCTCGACCTCAGGGCGTCGTCGCTCAGCCAGGATGTCGGGACGCTGTCGGGCGGCAATCAGCAGAAGGTGGTGATCGCCAAATGGCTCGCGACGGAGCCGAAGGTCATCATCCTCGACGAGCCGACCAAGGGCATCGACATCGGTTCCAAGGCCGCAGTGCACGGTTTCATGGCCGAGCTCGTCGCCCAGCGGCTTTCGGTGATCATGGTGTCGTCGGAACTGCCTGAAATCCTAGGCATGTCCGACCGCGTCATCGTCATGCGCGAGGGCCGCATTGCAGCAGTGTTTGAGAACAAAGATCTAGACGCCGAGACGCTGGTGCGCGCTGCAGCGGGGATCGCGGCATGAGCGCTCTTCTAAAATACCGCGAGATGTTCCTCGTTGCCGCGATCGCTCTGCTCATCGCGGCGATCACGCTGCGCTTTCCCGCCTTCGCGCGGCCGCAAAACCTCGCCGCCGTGTTCAACGACACTTCCATCCTGGTGATCCTGGCGCTCGGGCAGATGGCGGTCATCCTGACGCGCTCGATAGATCTGTCGATGGCGTCGAACCTCGCGCTGACCGGCATGATCGTAGCGCTGACCAACGCCAATTTTCCCGGCATTCCGATCCCGCTGATCATCCTCGAGGCGCTGACGATCGGGGCCGTCCTCGGCGCCTTCAACGGCGTGCTTATCTGGAAGCTCGGCATTCCGGCGATCGTCGTCACGCTGGGCACCTTGACCATATTCCGGGGCGCAACCTTCGTCGTCGCCGGCGGGACCTGGGTCAATGCCGACCGGATGACCCCGGCTTTCATCGCGCTGCAGCGCGGCGAATTCCTTGGCATGCCGGTTCTGTCCTGGTTCGCCATCGTGGCGATCGTCGCCTTCTATCTCGTGATGACGCGAACGCCGGTCGGCCGCTCGATCTATGCCGTCGGCGTCAACCCATCGGCCGCGGTTTACGCAGGCATCGATGTCGGCCGCGCCAAGTTCGTCGCCTTCTGCATCTCCGGCATGGTCGCGGGGCTGTGCGGCTATCTCTGGGTATCGCGCTACGTGATAGCCGCGACCGAGGTCGCCAATGGCTACGAGCTCAACATCATCGCCGCCTGCGTCATCGGCGGGGTGTCGATCGCCGGCGGCATCGGTTCGGTCGGCGGAGCCGTGCTCGGCGCGCTGTTCCTCGGCATCATCAGCAACGCCCTGCCCGTCATCAACATCTCGCCCTTCTGGCAAATGGCGATCTCCGGCACGGCGATCCTCGCCGCCGTGATCCTCAACGCCCGCGGCGAGCGCAAGCAGGGGCGCATCATCCTGAAGAAGGCGGAAGCGGCATGAGCGCGATCGAAACCAGTGCCGCGCCGCGCAGGATACCCGATCGGCTCGACACGCCGCTCAAGGGGGCCGTGCTCTCGTGGGAGGCGCTGCTGGTCGCCGTCGCGGTGGCTATCTTCGTCATCAACAGCCTGGCGTCGCCCTACTTCCTGAACGCATGGTCGCTGTCCGACCTCACTTTCAACTTCACCGAAAAGGGCCTGATCGCGCTCGCCATGGCGCTTCTGATCATCAGCGGAGAAATCGACCTGTCGGTCGCGGCGATCATCGCGCTTGCCTCAACACTGATGGGCATGGCGCTGCAGGCGGATGCCGGCACGCCGATGCTGGTTGCGATAGGCATTGGCACAGGGCTTCTGTGCGGTGCGTTCAACGGCCTGCTGGTCACCGGCCTCGGGCTGCCGTCGATCGTCGTCACCATCGGCACGATGAGCCTCTTTCGCGGGGTGGCCTTCATCATCCTCGGCGACCAGGCGTTCAAGGGCTATCCGGCCAGCTTCGCCTTCTTCGGCCAGGGCTATGTCTGGTGGGTGGTGTCGTTCGAGCTGACGCTCTTCCTCGCCGCGGCGCTGGTCTACTGGTTCCTGCTGCACCGCACGAGTTTCGGCCGCCGCATATTCGCCATCGGCAACAACTCTGTCGCGGCTCAGTTTTCCGGCGTCCGGGTCGCGCGGGTGAAGTTCATCCTGTTCTGCCTCACCGGGCTTATGGCCGGCGTCGCCTCGGTGCTCATCACCTCGCGGCTCGGCTCGACGCGGCCCTCGATCGCCCAGGGCTACGAGCTGGAAGTGATCACAATGGTGGTGCTCGGCGGCGTCAGCATTCTGGGCGGCGCGGGCAGCATAGTCGGCGTCGTGCTTGCCGCCCTCATCATGGGCATGGTCACCTTCGGCTTCGGCCTGCTCAACGTGCCCGGCATCGTGATGTCGATCTTCATCGGCCTGCTGCTGATCCTGGTCATTGCACTGCCCATCATCTGGCGGCGTCTGTTCGGACGGAGGCCAGCATGACCGGCGAGAAATACGCCTTCAGGATGAAGCTCAATCCGGGCATGAAGGACGAGTACAGGAAACGCCACGACGAGATATGGCCGGAACTCGTGGCGCTGCTGAAGGACGCCGGCGTCTCCGACTATTCGATCCATCTCGACGAGGAGACCAACACGCTGTTCGGCGTGCTCTGGCGGCGAA
Organism: Allomesorhizobium camelthorni; assembly: GCF_011045125.1. Lineage (GTDB taxonomy): Bacteria > Pseudomonadota > Alphaproteobacteria > Rhizobiales > Rhizobiaceae > Allomesorhizobium > Allomesorhizobium camelthorni. Next base: position 178,030 of record NZ_JAAKZF010000004.1, read on the forward strand.
CGGACCACACGATGGACGAGTTGCCGAACCACCCGGTGATGAAACGCTGGTGGGCGCACATGGCCGACATCATGGAGACGAAGCCGGACAATGAGCCGGTGGCCGTGCCGCTCGAAACAGTCTTCCACATGAAATGATGCGCCAAGTCGCCGTCATCGACATAGGCAAGACCAATGCGAAGGTCGCGCTGGTCGACCTCGAGCACATGCGGGAAATCGCGGTCCGCACCCGCCCGAATACGGTGCTTCGCGACGGCCCTTACCCGCACTACGACATCGAAGGGCTGTGGAGCTTCGTTCTCGAAAGCCTCGCGGCGATCAACCGCGACCAGGTGGTCGAGGCGATTGCGGTTACGACACATGGAGCGACGGCCGTATTGCTCGACGGGCAGGGAAACCTTGCTTTGCCGGTGCTCGACTATGAGCACGCCGGTCCCGATACGCTCGCGGCCGAATACGATGCCGTTCGCCCGCCCTTCGAGGAAACCGGATCGCCGCGCCTGCCTAGCGGACTGAACGTCGGCGCGCAGATCTTCTGGCAGATGCAGACCTTCCCGGACGAGTTCGCTCGTGCCGCGTCGATCGTCATGTACGCGCAATATTGGTCCTGGCGCCTGTCGGGCGTGCTCGCCAACGAGGTGACCTCGCTCGGCTGCCATACCGATCTGTGGAGCCCGTCGGCGCGCGACTATTCTTCGCTTGTCGATCGCCAGCATTGGCGAAAGCTGATGGCACCGGTGCGCCAGGCCAGCGATAATCTTGGCCCGCTCCTCCCCGAAATCGCCGCGAAAACCGGGCTCGCAAGCGGCACGCCGGTTTATTGCGGCATCCACGATTCCAACGCGTCCCTGCTGCCGCATCTGCTCTCGCGAAAGCCCCCGTTCGCCGTCGTGTCCACGGGTACATGGGTGGTCTCGATGGCGGTCGGCGGCAGGGCGGTTTCGCTCGATCCGGCGCGCGATACGCTCATCAATGTGAACGCACTGGGCGATCCTGTGCCCTCCGCACGCTTCATGGGCGGCCGTGAGTTCGAGACGATCATGAGCGGCCATGAGGCGCGATGGGATGAGGCCGATCAGGAGAGCGTGCTGAGCAAGGGCGTCATGCTTCTTCCTGCTGTCCAGCAGGGATCGGGTCCGTTCGCGGCGCTCAGGTCGAAATGGATTCCCGAGGAGCCTGCAAGCGATGGACAACGCGCGGTCGCGGCTTCCTTCTACCTCGCTCTGATGACGGCAACGTGCCTTGAGCTTATCGGGGCGGACGGTCCCACGATCGTCGAGGGGCCTTTCGCCAGGAATTCAGCGTTTGTCCGGATGCTGGCCGCAGCCACCGGCAGACCGGTAGTAGCCGACAGCGCGGGCTCGACCGGCACTAGCGTGGGGGCGGCACTGCTGGTTTCCGCCAAACCGCCGGTCGCCCCTGCGAGTGCCTTGAATCGGCCTGACGAAGACGGTTGGAAACGCTACGCGAATGCGTGGAGGTCGGCCGTCAGCGATGCGATGGCGCGAATTTGACTTCAAGCGGCTGGAGCCGAGCGCCTTGCTGCTCACCTCGTCCTGCGATCGTCACTTCGCGATGAAGTCCTCCATCGCACGAACCGCCATCGCATAACCTGAAGCCCCAAACCCTGCCATGACCGCCGTGGCGACCTTCGAGACGAAGGAGTTGTGGTAGTAGGCCTCCCTCCTGTGAATGTTGGAGATATGAAGCTCGATGATCGGGCCAGGAAACATCTTCAGCGCGTCGAGGATGGCGATCGAGGTGAAGGTGAACGCGGCCGGATTGATGATGATGCCCGCGCCCTCGTCGATCGCTTCATGGATCCAGTTGACGATCTCGCCCTCGATATTCGACTGGTGGAAACGCACAGGACGTGCCCCGGCCGCCTCGCGGCACATCGCCTCCACTTCCGCGAGCGTCGTGGCGCCGTAGATTTCCGGCTCGCGCTTGCCGAGACGGTTCAGGTTCGGGCCGTTCAGGATGAAGATTGGCTTCGTCATGTCTGTCTCCATTGTCAGCCCTGGTAGCCGAGCAGACGCGGCAGCCAGAGAACGAATGCGGGGAAGAAGGTGATGAGTGCGAGCGAGCCGATCATGGCCCAGAGGAATGGCATTACGTCGCGCACGATGTCGCGTAGCGGCACCTCCGCGATGCGGGTCATGATGAAGAGGAGGAGCCCATAAGGCGGCGTGATCAGCCCGAGCATGATGTTCAGGACGACCATGACGCCGAAATGCACCATATCGATGCCCAACGCCCGCGCTGTGGGGATCAGCACCGGCACGATCACAAGCAGGATCGTGGTGCCCTCGAGCAAGCAGCCCAAAAGCAGAAGCAGCAGGTTGACGAGGAGGAGGAACTGCGTCGGCGAGAGGTTCCAGGCGAGCAGCAGCGCGGACAAGGACTGCGGGATGTTCTCGACCGTGACCACGTAATTGAACACCATGGCGCCGGCCAGCAACATGCCGATCGAGGCGGTGGTGCGCCCGCTGTTCAACAGCGCGCGGTAGAGTTGTCGGATGGTGACGCTGCGATAGATCACGACGGAGATGAAGAGGGCGTAGCCCGCCGCGACAGCCGCCGCCTCGGTCGGCGTCATCACGCCGCCCCTGATGCCAACCAGCAGGACGACCGGCAGCATCAGCGCCGGAAATGCCTGCAGAGTGAGACCCGGCAGCTTGCGCAGCGGCACTGGCTCTTCGACCGGGAAGTTCTTCCGGCGGGCGTCGATCGCCACGATCGACATTTGCGCCAGCGCCAGCATCACGCCTGGCACGATGCCGGCGATGAACAGGAAGCCGACCGAGGCGTCCGAGACGAGCGCATAGATTACCAGCGGAATGGACGGCGGAATGATGGGAGCGATCACGGCGGAGGCGGCCGTCAGCGCGGCGGCGTAGCTCGCGGGATATTTGTCATCCTTGGTCATGAGCTTCTGCATCATCTTGCCCGTGCCGGCAGCATCGGCGATCGCCGAACCCGACATGCCGGCAAAGATGAGGGATTGCAGCACGTTGACCTGGGCGAGGCCGCCGCGGAACCGGCCGACGATGGCATTGGAGAAATGCAGGAGCCGCTGCGTCATCGTCCCGGCGTTCATGATCTCGGCGGCGAGGATGAACATAGGGACGGCGAGCAGCAGGTACCCCGTATAGAGTCCGTTGAGGATCTGTTCGGCCGCCGTTCCCATGTCGAGGCCGGCGAGCCAAAGATAAAGGATCGATGAGGCGATCATCGCATGTCCGACTGGCAGGCCGAGTAGCGCCAGAACGCAGATAGAGATCAGCGTCAGGGAGAACGGATCGAGGAAGGTCATACGCCGGAGCTCGCCTTGGTGGGATCGAGTTCTTCGGGCTCCTCGCCCTTGAGCGCGTGCCATCCAAGCCAGAGATACCGGGCGAGAACGGCAATGACGAAGATCACATAGATCGAGAACAGCCAGTCGAAGCGGATTTTCAGATAGGCGGTCTTCTGCACCTTCATGAAGGTGACGTAGTCGAACACCGCGGGGAACGAGTAGCCGTAGAGAGCGATGAGCGCGGCCGCCGAGGCCAATGTCATCACGCGTCGGACGCGGGGGCGGACCCCGCCGTAGATCAGGTCAAACCTGATCTCCTCTTCTTCGCGCACCACGAATGCGGCGCCGAACAGGACGACCCATATCCACAGGACGACGGTAAGCTCGGTGCTCCAGCCGGTCGGCCACTGCAGGATGTAGCGGAAGATGACTTGAAGCAGGAAGGCGGCGAACATCACGCCGATCATCGCGACGATCAGGTTCTCGCCGCGCCGATAAAGCCATCCCGTCAAGCGTCGCGCGCGTTGCAACATCGGCTTGCCTCCCACAGTCACGGTTCGTTGGTGTTGCGAGCCGGGCCGCCGGCCATACAGGCCGGCGGTCGCTGACTGTTATCCCTAGAGCGCGTTGATCTTGTCGACCATGCCTTCGGGCCAGCTCGCGGCCAGGTCCGAAGCGAGATACTTCTCCTGAGCGTGTTTGCGGAAGGCCGCGACATCAGGCTCGTAGATCTTCAGACCCAAGCCTTTGAATTTGTCGACGAGTTCCTTTTCGCGCGCGAGGTGCTTCTCGGTCGAGAAGTCGATCGCAGCGTCCGCAGCCGCCTGGAAGCGGGCCTGCTTGTCGCCATCCATTTCGTCCCAAACCTTCTTGGACACGGTTAGCAGATCGAAGCCGACAAGGTGTGAGGTGAGCACGATCTGCGACATCACCTCGTAGAACTTCATGTTCTCGACGTTCGGTAGCGGGTTGTCCTGGCCGTCGATCGCGCCGGTCTGGAGGCCGGTGTAGACCTCGGCATAGGCCATCGGGGTCGGGTTGGCGCCGAGCGACTCGCCGAGGAACTGCCAGGCGTCGCCGCCGGGCATGCGCAGCTTGATGCCCGCCATGTCGGCCGGCGTCTTGATTTCCTTGTCGATCCTGAGGCCGACCTGGCGTACGCCGAAATAGGTCGGACCGAGCACCTTCACGCCGAGCTGGTCCTCGGTCATCTGCTTCATCTCGGCGCCGGCATCGCTGGCGAAGAAGGCCTTCAGATGGGCGGCGTCGCGGAAGAGATAGCCTGCGGTCAGTATTGACCAGGCGGGGATCTGATTGGAGATGTCCTGCGGGGCGATGTTGCCCATCTCCAGATTTCCGCGCTGCAGCGCGACCAGCTCGGTGCCCTGCTTGAACAGGTTGCCGCCGTAATAGCCTTCAAAGGCGAAGTCGTCCTTGATGGCGTCGGCGAACATTTTCATCATCTCGGCGCGGATGTCCTGCTCCGAGAACACCGCCGAAAATCGCAGCTTCGGCTTGTCCTGGGCAAATGCCGGAAAGGCGGCAGCCGTGGCGAGCATGCCGGTTCCAACCAGGAACCGGCGACGGGTGGTATTCAAACTCATGTCTTCCTCCCTGTTACTTTTCTAAAGTCCTCCGCCGGGCGAGGCCCGGCACTTCACCCGCCGGCGGCGGGCTCACCGATGTAGGCGGCGAAGGCCGCCTTCATCCGATCGACATCCGGCGAACTGCCGGTGAAAAGTTCGAAGGCGCGCGCCGCCTGATAGACGGCCATGCCCTCGCCGTTGAGCGTTCGGCAACCGCGCCGGCGCGCCTGCGCGAGCAGCTCAGTTTCCAGCGGGAAATAAACGATGTCGGCGACCCAGCACTCCGGGCGCAGGAGCTTCGGATCGAGTGGGATGCCTGGCAGCTTGGCCATGCCGACCGGGGTCGCGTTGACGATGCCGTCGACCCGCGCCGCTGCCGAACCAAGATTCGAAACCACCGCGAGCCGGTCAGCGCCGAAGCGTGAAGCGAGCCGCGCGGCGAGCGTCGCCGCTTTCTGCTGTTCGACATCGCTCAGCAGCAGCAACTCCACGCCACTATCGAGCAGCGCGTGGGCTACCGCCGCGCCCGCGCCGCCGGCGCCAAGCAACAGCACGCTGGAGCGAACCGCTCCGGACATCCCTTGGCGGAAACTCTCCTTGAAGCCCCACATGTCCGTGTTGTGGCCGATGCGACGGCCGTTGCGCAGCACGACCGTATTGACCGAACCGAGCGCCTCCGCCGCCTCGGACAGCCCGTCCAGCAGCGGCATGATCTCCTGCTTGTAGGGGAAGGTGACGTTGAGACCGTCGAAGCCGAAATATTCCGCGAACGCCAGGATGCTGACGAGGCTCGGCGGTGCATCGCCCATCCGGTCCGTGTCGAGCAAGCGGTAGATATAAGCGTAGCCTTGCGCGCGGCCTTCCGCCTCGTGCATGACCGGCGTGCGCGACAATTGAATGCCGCGGCCCAGCAGCCCCACCAATATGCGAGGCGGATCGGGAGCGATCCCCCAATACTCTGCCGAGTGCGTGGCCGATGACTCCAATCAAACCTCCCGGATGCCAACCGCGTTCTACGGCTCCTCACGACATCCGGCTCTACTTTGTACCAACCGGTTAATTTCGTCAATGGCTTTGTACCAAGCGGTTAATTTGCTATGACGGCATTGCGGTGCAATCGTCGAGGCCGGGAGGACGCCAGACAGTCATGAACGACAAACCGGCCAACAGCCGCGCCGGCTGGAAGCAGGACCCGGCGGGCGTGCGCAAGAACATTCTCGCCGTGGCAATGGAGGAGTTCGCCGCCAACGGGCTTTCGGGAGCGCGCATAGACGAGATCGCGGCAAAGACGAGCACGTCGAAGCGCATGATCTACTATTATTTCGGCGACAAGGAAGGCCTATACGGCCATGTTCTCGAGGAAGCCTACCGGCAGGTCAGAACCGGCGAGCAGGAGCTTGAGCTGGATCATCTGCCGCCGGTCGAGGCGCTGAAGCTGCTCGCCGAATTTACCTTCGACCATCACAGCCGCCATCCGGATTTCATCCGGCTTGTCATGATCGAGAACATCCATGACGGGGCATATCTGGAACAATCCGAACTGATCCGCCTGCTCAACGCCGGCGCCATCCAGAAACTCGAAGCGATCTGCCGGCGCGGACGGGACGCCGGCCTCTTTCGGGACGACGTCGCGCCGCTGGAACTGCACTGGCACATCAGCGCCCTCAGCTTTTTCAACGTCTCCAACCGGGCGACCTTCTCCCGGATCTTCGGCAACACCCTGTTCAGCCCCGAGGGCCAGCGGACGCTGAAGGAACATCTGGTGGAAATGGTCGTCGGCCTTGCCTTGAAACCGGACCGGCGGTCGCGACGCTGAGCGCCGCACCCGATCGGCAGTTCGTCAACGCGCCCGGGCCAGTCGCGGCGGAGGGAACAGCCGCGACTGGAACGGAGAGCGCTAGAACATCTTCGCCGTCGTCTGCAGCGTGATCCACACGCCCCAGAGGATCGGAATGCCGACGGCAGCCCAGGCGAGCGCCGCCTTGGCGTCGAGACCGCCCTTGCCGATGCCGAAGGAGCCGGTATGGCTGGTCTGGCTCGCGGCCGTCTTGGCCTGCATGGCCCCGACTTCCTCATCCGACATGAACCACTTGTCCTCGAGCGGCTTGACGAGGAAGTTCGCGATGACGCCGAGCGCCAGCATGCCGGCCAGGATGTACATCGTGAAGTCGTAGACCTGCGCGCGAGGGATGCCCGCGTCGAGTTGGAATTCGCGGATGTAGTTCACCACCACCGGACCGACAATGCCCGCCGTCGACCACGCGGTCAGCAGCCGGCCATGAATCGCGCCTACGAACTGCGTGCCGAAGATGTCGGCGAGATAGGCCGGGATGGTCGCGAAGCCACCGCCATACATCGACAGGATGACGCAGAAGATTGCCACGAACATCAATTGGCTGCCGATATGGGCGGCAGTCGGCGCCAGCAGATAGAGGGCGATGCCGAGCAGCAGGAATGTATAATAGGTGTTCTTGCGGCCGATATAGTCCGACAGCGAGGCCCAGAAGAAGCGGCCCATAATGTTGAACAGCGACAGCAATCCGGCGAAGCCGGCGGCGATGCCGGCTATTGCCGTCTTCTGAGTGGCGTCGAGTTGATTGAACGCCAGGTCGGGCATGCCGATCAGCTTGCCGGCGAAGATTTCCTGCAACATCGGCGACGCCATGCCGATGACGCCGATGCCGGCCGACACGTTGAGCATCAGCACGGTCCAGATGAGCCAGAACTGCTTCGTCTTGTGCGCGTCGCGCAGATGGACGTGACGCGACGTGATCAGCGCCTTGGTGGCCGGCGGCGTCCAGCCGTCCGGACGCCAGCCAGCCGGCGGGATGCGGTAGCCGAAGGCGCCGCACAGCATCGAAATCGCGTAGAGCGCCGCCATGACGATGAAGGTCTGCCAGACGCCGACGGAGTCGGGCGTCTTAAAGTAGTTCATCAGGAAGTTGGCGAGCGGTGCGCCGATCATGGCCCCGCCGCCGAAACCCATGATGGCCATGCCGGTCGCCATGCCGCGGCGGTCCGGAAACCATTTGATCAGCGTCGAGACCGGCGAGATGTAGCCGAGCCCGAGGCCGACGCCGCCGATGACGCCGGCGCCGAGCCACATCAGCCAGAGTTGATGCGTGATGACGCCGATGGCGGCGATCACCATGCCGCCGCACCAGCATACCATAGAAGCGATCCCGGCCTTGCGGGGTCCGGCGCGTTCGAGCCAGCCGCCCCAGATCGCGGCTGCCGAGCCGAGAAAGACGAAGAACAGCGTGTACATCCAGCCGAGGTCGGAAACCCGCCAATCGCAGCTGGTCGTGAACAATGCCGAAACCAGGTTCAGGTCTGCGCAAACGACCGGCTGGTCGATTCCAAGAGAGCGGGACAGCGGCAACCAGAAGACGCTGAAGCCGTATGCCATGCCGATGCACAGATGGATGGCGAGCGCTGCCGGCGGCACCAGCCAGCGGTTGAAACCCGGTTTGGCGATGATCCTCTCGCGGTCGAGAAAGCCGGCGCCGCCGATACCCCCCGTAAATGTTTCACTTCCTGCAGACATGAAAAATTTCCTCCTCTCCGCCCTTGGTTCCCCTGGCGGTTATCGTCCTGTTACGTTGTTTGGCTGACCGCCGATCACTCCCCCGGCGATCGTCGGCGGGGTTCAGGGCCCCTGACGCTGTGGCATGCGAAATCCTCCTCATCGCTTGCGGGAAAAAGGCTTGCAACCTTCATGCCAGCCGGCAGAGGCAATGATTTCAAAGGCTTATCGAGCGGAAGAGATGCCTATGGACAATTTGTCCGGACGCGCCGGACAAATTGTCCATAGGCCGAGCCGGCTCAGGCGGCTTCCGGCAGCCAGATGGTGAAGATGGTGCCGCTTCCCGGTTCGCTCTCGGCGGAGATCTTTCCGCCCTGACGGGTGACCAGCGTCTGGCTTATCGAGAGTCCGAGCCCGGTGCCTTCGCGACGCTTGGTCGTGTAGAAGGGATCGAACACTTTGTGCATGACCTCTCTCGACATGCCGATCCCGGTGTCGGCGACCTCTATCGCCACGCCGGGTCGTCCGTCCTGGTCGGCGTCGAGCGTGCGCAGGCGAAGGTCGCCGCCGTCCGGCATGGCATGGATGGCGTTTACGATGAGGTTGACCAGGACCTGCTGCAGTTCGGTCCTGTTCATCAGGATCAGCCGCGTCGACTGGTCTGATCTCGTCACCACGATCTCAGCCTTGTTGAGCAGGTGCTGCACGAGCGGAAGACAGTCGGAGAGGACCTCTTTCGGGGCATGGCGTTCGACATAGCCGGCATATTCCTCGGGCTTGGCGAACTGGAGCAGCTTGGTAACGATCTGGCTGATGCGCTGGACCTGCTCGTCGAGCAGGCGGAATTCCGTCTTCGCCTCGTCGGCCCGGTCGCCCATCACGCTGCGGACGACTTCCAGATTGCCCTGCATCACCGCGATGGGATTGTTGATCTCGTGCGCGACGCCCGCGGTGATCTCGCCGATGGCCGCAAGCTTCTCCGACATGATGAGTTGCTTGGTCGTGGCTTCGAGCTTGCGGTTGGCCAGTTGCAATTCGCGCGTGCGCTCCTCGACGCGCGCGTTCAGCTCTTCGTTCCAGGAGCGCAATTCGCGGTCGCGATCCTGCAACTGGTCAAGCAGGTGATCGAGATGAAGCGCCACCCGGCCAATCTCGTCCTTGGCTTCGACGGGACCGGTTCGCGCGCCGAGATCGCCACTCTCTACTTTGGCGATGGTCCCGGTCATCCGCTCCAGCGGCATGAAGATGCCGCGCGCCCAACGCAGGAAGATCGGAATGCTGACGGCCGCAATCGCCAGGAAGGCGAGTGCGATGGTCAAAAGCGTCTCGTATTTGGCTTGCGTGAACGGCGCTTCCAGGAAGCCGACATAAAGCATGCCGACGCGTTTGCCGAAGCTGTCCAGGATCGGCTCGTAGGCCGAGATGTACCAGTCGTTGACCACGAAGGCGCTGTCGAGCCAGGTCCGCCCACTGTCGAGGACGGCCGATCGCACGATGGCCGAAACGCGCGTTCCGAGTGCGCGCCGGTCCTCAAACAGCCGGACATTGGTGCTGATGCGCACGTCGTCCAGGAAAAGCGTCGCGGTGCCCTGGCTGCCTTCGGGCAGGCTCGCTTCGCGATAGACCAGATCGTTGATCGTATCGATGAAAACCAGGTTCCGGTTGAGCAGGCTTCCGCCGACGAGGGCCGCCGGCCGGCCATCGGTTAGCCGCGCTGGGCTGGCGGATTGCACTACCATGCCGCGCGTTTCCTCGGCGCGGTCGGTTGGAACGGCGTTCGGCGTCGGCACCAGTTCGACGCGGGCGCGTTCGGCCAGTTCGGGCGCGATGCCGGCGAGCTCCGAATTGTCGAAGATGTCGATGGCCGTCGACGGGGTTCCGGCGAACGCCGACATGATTATCGGCCAGTCAGCCCTGAACGACGGCGCCGGCTGGTGGCGGGCCGAGGCTTCGATTGTGCCGTCCTCGGCGACGAGGAAGAGGAAGTCGAACCCGAGCGCTTCGCGGCTTTCCTCGAGAAGCGGGCCGATATCCGCGGCCGTCCCGCCAGCCTCTATCGCGTCGCGGAACCGCATCGATGCGCCCAGCGCCTCGACCTGTTCGCCCGTGTTCTCCAGGATGCGCGCCAGATACTGGTGCGCGATGGTAAGGTCGCCACTGACCTTGGAGATCAGCATCGAATCGAACTTGGCGTTCCACCGGTAGATGGTCACGCCGAGCAGCAGCGGAAGGATGACCAGCGTTGGCAGGAGCGCGATGGCAAGGAGCCGAAAGCGGACCGAGCGCCCTCGCCCAGCGGTCTGGCTGGCCGGTATCTCAAGCATTCCACGCCGCGCATTTGCGATCGACCGTTTTGCGCGAGACGCCGAGCCGGCGCGCCGCCTCGTCACGGTCGCCATTGGTCTCGGCCAGCACCGCCAGGATGTGCCGGCGTTCCATCTCGGCGAGGCTGCCGCCGGCTGCGCCGGACGTATTGCGTATTTGGCCCGCTCCGGAAAAGTCCTCCGGGAACCGCCCGAGTATGAGCGTGCGCTCGATCAGGTTGCGAAGTTCGCGGACGTTTCCCGGCCAATCGTACCGTGCCAGCGCCGACCGCACCGAATCCGGGATCGGCACTTGCGGCATGCCGAGTTGTTGCGACAGCTTGCGCATGAACAGCGTCGCAAGATCCTGCACGTCGTTGCCGCGGTCCTTCAGCGGCGGAAGACGAATCTGCATGACGTTGATGCGGAAATAGAGGTCGGCCCGGAAGCGGCCCTTCTGCACTTCCTTTTCAAGTTCCGCATTGGTCGCGAAGATGAAGCGGAGGTCGACCGGTATCTCGCGTTCGGAGCCGACCGGCCGGATGCGCCTGTCTTCCAGCGCGCGCAGCAGCTTGCTTTGCGTCGCGGGCGGCAATTCACCGATCTCGTCGAGAAACAGCGTGCCGCCCTGCGCGTGCATGAACAGCCCCTCGCGCATAGTTTCAGCGCCGGTGAAAGCGCCCTTGAGGTGGCCGAAGAGTTCGCTTTCGATCATGTCGGGCGGTATCGCCGCGCAATTGACCGGAACGAACGGCTTGTCGACCCGGTCGGAGAGCGAATGCAACGATCTTGCCGCGACCTCCTTGCCGGTCCCGGACTGCCCGGTGAGCAGCACCGAAGTCGGCAATGGCGCGACGCGCGCTATGGTGTCGCGTACATGGCGCACGGCGATGGATTCGCCGATCAGTTTGTCGCGCAGCAGGATGTGGTCGGAATTGGACTTGAGCTGGTAATTGAGCACGTAGTTCTCGCGCTGCAGGCGGACCCGGTCGAGACAACGCGCGACCGCGTTGAGCAGTTGGTTGGAGCGAAACGGCTTGAGCACGAAGTCGACAGCGCCCGCGCGCAGCGCCCGGATCGCGGTGTCGAGGTCGGCGAAGGCCGTCATCAGGATCGCGTCGGCGAAGAAGCCGATGGCGCGCTGCTCCGCCAGCCAGTCGACGCCGTTCTTGCCCGGCATGATGTTGTCGAGGATGACGACGTCGAAATGGTGCTCGTCGAGCTTGCGCGACGCCTCCTCGGTGTCGGCTGCCTCCTCCAGCCGCTTGCAGCGCGGCCCGAGCGTGCGCATGAGGAAGTTGCGCATCCCCGGCTCATCGTCGACGATCAGGATCGACGCCTGCGCCAGCCACGGTCCGAATTCAGGATCGGCCGTCGGCTGACGCAGCTTCCAGATCGCCTCTGCCATTATCGAATCCTTCCGGTCGTCGAATGCTGATGATGGAAGTCATGATGATGGGTGACGTTCGTTCAGACAAGCCGGCCGACACCGGGCGCGAGCCGATCTCGAATCGAGGGCGGTTGCGTCCACGCCGCCGGGACCGGCAGCAGAAAGTTTCACGATTTATTCAGACGCGAATTCTTGCCGTCGAAATCCACGGGAAACCGCAGCGCCGAATTCAGCTTTCCAGCAGCCACACTTGCATCGAGCCTTTTTGTCGATTGTTCCAGAGGTAGTACGGCAGCGCGGTAAGCTTGCTTTCCGAGGCCGCAGGCGGCGTACTCCTGTACAGGCTGTCTCCCCAGCCTTGGTCTTCGACGCGCTGCGCGGGGGCGGTCAGCGTGACCACGCCATCGAAGAGGTCGCCGCGTGACTCCGTTTCGATGCTTGCATCCCGCGGCAGTTTGAGCTGCTGCACCCGGCCTCCGGGATTATCAACCTCTTCGACGCAATAGACCAATGGCCCGCGCTTGAGCGCCACGCGGCCGACATCCTCCTTAACCGAGGGATGGGCATAGATGCGCTCCGGAGGCATCGGCAACTCGAGGGTGATCGTGTCCCCGGCACTCCATAGCCGGGAGATCGAAAGATAGCCGTTGCTGGTGCCGGACCCGACGTCGACCGGCTCGCCATTCACGGTCGCGCTGGCGCCTCGCGCCCAGCCGGGGATGCGGAGATTGACGGTGAACTCGGCTGGCGCGTCCGCGCTGATCTCGATCCTGATCGAGCCGGACCATGGATAGGCGCTGGTCTCCCGCAGGAACACATTTCCGTTTGCGAGCCGGACGTTCGTCGAAATGCCGCCGTAGAGGTGGAAGGCGATTGCGTCTTCGCTGGCCGAGACGAAATAGCCTCCGACCGAAGCGATGAGACGCGACGAATTCATCGTGCAGCATGGGCAGGTGTGCCAGGCCCATCGGCTGTGCCGCCCATCGCTGTCGAGCGGATTGGAGTAGAAATAGTGCTCGCCGTCGCGAGACAGCCCGGTCAACGCGCCGTTGAACAGAGCCTGCTCCATCACATCGGCATATCGGCCGTCGAGATCGAGATGGAGCATGCGCTGCGCCCAGAAGATCAGCGCTACCGAGGCGCAGGTCTCCGCATAGGCCGTGTCGTTCGGCAGGTCGTAGTCTTCAGTAAAGCCTTCGTTCGCGGCCGCCGGACCCAGGCCGGAGGTGATGTAGATCTTCGAAGTCATGACATCGGCCCAGAGCACCTCGCATGCTTGCTTGAGGCTGTCGTCGTTCAGTTCCGCGGCGAGGTCGGCCATGGCGGAAAACATGTACATCGCCCGAACGGCATGGCCGACCACCTTGGTCTGCTCGCGCACCGGTCTGTGCGACTGGTTGTATTCGTAGCTCTTGGCCCAGAAATCCCTGGGGCTCTCGCCGCGCGCGACCGCTTCGTGGTCGAAATAATGCGGCTGGCGCCCGCGTTCGTTGATGAAATAGGCAGCGAGGTCGAGATGCTTCCTCTCTCCCGTCAGGCGATAGAGTTTTATCAGCGCCAGCTCGATCTCCTGGTGGCCGCAATAGCCGCGCTTCTGGCCGGGGTTCGGGCCGAAGGTCTTGCGCACATGGTCGACATAGCGCTCAAGGATGTCGAGGAGCCGGCGCCGGCCCGTCGCCAGGAAGTAGGCGATGCCGCCCTCGAGCAGATGTCCCAGATTGTAGAGTTCGTGATTGTCGCGCAAATTGGTCCAGCGCTTGTCCGGCTCGCGCTGCAGGTACCAGCAGTTCAGATAACCGTCGGGAGCCTGCGCCTTTTCGAGATCGTCGACGATCTTTTCGATCCTGGCCTCGATATCGGCGTCGCGCCTGTGCGACAGTGCGTAGGACGCCGCTTCGATCCATTTGCCGACGTCGGAATCCCAGAACACCTGCACCGTGAAATTGTGCTCGTTGCGCGGAAACCTCAGCGGAGGTGGCGGATTCGGCAGCGTCAGGGACTCCAATATGCCGTGCTTGCCAAGCTGGACGTGCTGGCTGGGAATGGTGCGTGTCAGCACCGTCTCCAGCCGCTCGCGCCAGAATTGCCCCTCCAGCGCGACATCGACGAACCGAACCGGCTTGAACTCGTTCATTCGAACGCCTCCGTTCCTGCAGTGAAGTGTAATGGCGTGCTCACGGCTTCGACGATGCCCGCACGACCAGCGAACATGGCCGGCGCCTGACACCGCTCAGCTTCCGTCCGGCGATCATCTCCAGCACGCTGTCGCCCGCCTCGCGTCCGAGCGCCTTCAGGTTCATGTCGATGCTGGTCAGCGGCGGCCGCGCCGCAAGCACCATCACGTCCCAATTGTCGAAGCCGACGATGGCGACGTCGGCGGGTATCGCCAGGCCGATCTCGCGCAGCGTGTCGCACGCGCCGCGGGCGATCTGATCATTGCCGCAGAAGATCGCGTCCGGCGTTTGCGGGCCGGAGAACAACCTGGCCGCCGCCTCGCGCCCCCACGCCTCGGACCAGACGCCCGAGAGATAGAAACCCTCGATCTCGGGCAATCCGGCTTCGGCCAGGACCGAGCGGTAGCCTTTGCGCCGCAGTCGCACGGCCTCGAAATGCTCGGGTCCCGTGACATGGGCGATGCGCTTTCGGCCCAGCGCCGCCAGATGGGCGACCGCCAGCACCGCGCCGCCTTCGTCGTCGGGAAGCAGCGAAAGCGCATTGGGGTCATCGGCCTGGGAGAAGACGTAGATGACCGGCAGGCCATGCGCGAGCGGCCCGATCGGGGCGCGCTTATCGGCGCGCCGCGCCGTCACCACGAGCGCATCGATCCGCTTTCCCAGCAGCTGGTCGAGGTGCTGGCGCTCGCGCGCCGGGTCGTCGGTGGCGTTGCACATGAACACCGCCATGCCTTCCTCCGCCAGCCGCTCCTCGAGCGCCTCGACGATCGGAAAGGTGAAACGCCCGAAACTGTCGTTGGAGATGATGCCGATCGTGCGCGACTTTGCCCGATGCAGGCTCTGCGCAAGATCGTTCGGCCGGTAGCCGATCTCGCGTGCGACGCGCAACACCTTGTCGCGCGTCTCCTGGCTGAGCCGGCCGCCGGCGTTGAGCGCCTTCGACGCCGTGCCGATCGACACGTCGGCGATGCGCGCCACGTCGCGGATGGTCGGAGCTCCGCCGAAAGCGAGGTTCGGCACGCGGCCTTCGGGAGGCGGCGGGTCCGTCTCCTGCATGCTACTTCACCGCCCCGCTGAGGAAGCCGGCCATGTAATATTTCTGCAGCAGCAGATAGAAGGCCATGCACGGGATTATCGAGATCGTGATGCCGGCCTGCAGCATGCCCCAGTCGGTGCCGCCGATGCTGGTCTGCTGCCGCGCCGCGGCGAGGATCAAGGGCAGCGTGAAGGAGGAGTCCTTGTTCATGATCACCAGCGCGGCCAGAAGCTCGTTCCACGAGGTGATGAAGGCGAACAGCGACACGGTGATCATAGCCGGCACCACCGCCGGCAGGCAGATATGGACCAGCACCTGGAAGCTGTTGCAGCCGTCCATGATCGCGGCCTCTTCCAGTTCGCGGGGCACCGCCTCGAAGGCGTTGCGCATGACATAGATGCTGAACGGCAGCTGGATCGCGGTGTGGACGATGGCAAGCCCGACCAGCGAATTGTGCAGCTTGAGCTGGACGAACAGGAAAAACAGAGGCGTGAGCAGCGCCTGATAGGGCACGATCAAACCGAGCAGGAGCACGACGAACAGCGCTTCCTTGGCAGGGATCCGGAACTTCGCCAGCCCGTAGCCGGCCGGTATCGTCAGTGCGAGGCAAAAGAGGATGGTCAGAGCCGCGGCGCCGAGGCTGTTCGAGAAATAGACCGGAAGCCCGGCCTGATAGTTCCAAAGGCGCTCGTAGCTGTCGAGGCTAAGTCCGTGCGGGATGTAGGTTGGCGGCGCCGCCGCCGCCTCCTCGGTCGATTTCAGCGACGCGAGCACCGATGCGACCAGCGGCAGCAGCATGACCGTGCAGACGGCCACGCAGACCGCTGCTGCGAGATATTTCTGGCGCCCGTTGATCAGACGGCCGACCAGCCCGGCTTGAGCGCGGTGCTGCGCCGAGGTGCGGCTCATGCCCTGCCCTGCCGCCTCGCCGAACGCGCTCATGCGTGGCTCCTGCGACTGAGCAGCATCTGCAGGAAGGTGCAGACGAGAATGATGCCGGCCAATATCAGCGACAGGGCCGCACCGTAGCCGAGCTTCAGATAGGGAAACGAGTTGAGGTAGATCAGGAAGACGGATGTCGCCGTCAAATTGCGCGGCTGGCCGGCTGTCATGATGTAGAACTGGTCGAAGGCAAGCAGCGAACCGATGACGCTGACCAGCGTCACCAGCAGGATGGTCTTTGCGGTGAGCGGCAGCGTGATCGCGCGGACGCGCTGCCAGTAGCTGGCTCCGTCGACCATCGCCGCCTCGCCGATTTCGCCTGGAATGGCGTGAATGGCGGCCACGAACAAGATCGTCCCGAAGCCGACGACCTTCCATACGATGGAAGCGATGACTGCCCACATCGATATGTCGGCGTCGGCGCCGAACCAAACGACCGGCCTGGCGATCAGGCCGAGATCGATCAGAGCGCGATTGATGAGCCCGAAATCGTAGCTGAACAGCCAGTACCAGAGCAGGCTGGACGCGCCGAGCCCGATGACCACCGGGGCAAAGACGACGCTGCGCGTGAACTGCCGGAGCGGCCTGTTTTCCGCCGTGAGCAGCGCGATGAGGTAGCCCAGGATCATCAGGATCGGCGTGATGAAGAGCGTGTATTTCAATGTGAATTCGAGCGAGGTCCAGACCTGCGGATCGTTCCATGCCTTCACGAAGTTTCCGAAGCCGATGTATTTCTTGGGCGCGATGAGCGACCAGTTGTGGAGCGACATCCACACCATCTGCGCGAAGGGATAGACCGTGAAGGTCAGCACGAAGGCAAGCGCCGGTGCGACGTACAAAAGCCCGACATAGCTGCTCGTCTTCGAATGCATCGAACCTGCTTGACTGCGTGGGGGCCGGACAGGCCGGCCAATTGCTCAGGATCGAGCCGCAGCGCCTATGAAGCGGCGCCGCAGCCCTCCCGGGGGAAGCTATTCCGCGGCTATGGCTTTCATCTGCGCCTTGGCCTCCGAAATGATCGTGTCGAGATCGGTGTCCTCGTAGTAGGCGCGCTGCAGCATCTGCAGCCACGGACCCTGTGGCGAGTTGATCAGCTCGAAGAACTTCAGCGTGTAGGGCGTCTCCGCAACCGCGATCGCCTTGGCCACCTGCTGCACTTTGGGCTCGGCCTGGAAGTACTTGTTCTCAGTCATGTCGCCGCGCGTCGTCATGTTCAGCATCTTGGCGTAGACCTCGACCTGGGTCTCATCCGATAGCAGGAACTTCATGAAGTCGATCGCGTCGTCGACCCGCTTGCTGCCGTTCGGAATGGTGACGATGTCGCCGCCCGCGAAGGAGGAGACCTGACCACTCTTCACGCCGGGCAGCAGCGCGATGCCGAAATCCATCGACGGGTTTTGTTCCTTGGCCAGCGTAATGTTGAAGTTGCCGGTGCCCATCATGCCGATCTTGCCGGAGCCGAAGCGCAGGTGGAAGGTCTCGCCCGTCTCGGCGCGCGCGTCTTCATGGACATTGCCGGCCTTGATCATGTCGCGCGCCCATTGCAGCACTTCTTTGACGCCCTCGCCGTTGAGTGGCTCGCCATTAGCGGCTTCCGGCTCGACGGTGGCGCCGCTCGCCCACATCAGGGGGGCGACGGTGAAGATGTTGCAGCCGGCGCAGGAGCCAGCCAGGAAATAGCCTTTCACGTCGCCGCCGAGCGCGGTGATCTTGTCGGCGTATTCACGGATTTCGGAAAGGCTCGTCGGCGGCTTCTCGGGATCGAGGCCGGCTTTCCGGAACAAGTCCTTGTTGTAGAACAGCGCCGAGACGTCGGCGTAGAGCGGCACGCCGTAGAGCCGGCCCTCATAGGTCGAGACGGTCATGTGGCCCTGGACGGCGGTCTTGAGTTCGGGCCAGTCCTTGACCTTGTCGGTGATGTCGACAAGCTGTCCGGCAGCTTCGAACTGGGGGCCGTAGATCAGGTCCATGCCCATCAAATCGGGCACCTCGCCGCTGGCGATGGCCTGGGCGATCTTGGGCACCATTTCAGTATGCGGAATGTAGGTCAGATTGATCTTGCGATCCGGGTTCTTTGCGTTCCAGGCCGCGACAAGAGCGTCGACCATGCCGGCATTGCCGCCACTTCGCTCCCACATCTGAAGGTCTTCCGCCATGGCCGGCAACGCCACCATTGCCAGCAGGCCGGCCAAGGCCGACCGGTACCTCGTCGATATCTGCAAGCTCATAGGTTCCTCCCTGTCGTCAGCTCGCATCTTTGGGAAAAGCTTTTCCCAATCCTCCTGCAAAAGCCGGCTTTAGTTCCGCCGATGCGTTGGGAAAAGCTTTTCTCATGCCATAGACGCACAATTTTGATCAGCGCGCAACCGATTTGGAGCGACATTGCACACCCCGCTTCGAATGCGGAACCTGCGTTGTGCGACAGAGCGCGAGCGAGCGGCGGCGGAGCATGAACATCAGATTTCGAAGCTCGCAGACGCGCCATTTCCACTCCAGGACAGTCTCACGGGCTCAGCATCGAGGCCGTGCAACTTGGATTATCGACGCCATGCCTCGTATTCCAACATGTTAATCCGGATCGGGGTTTCCCGACGGGACTTTCCGTGCAACAAAAATCAAAACAATCGTCAAAAAGAAGAGGTGGAACATGAATCGACAATCATTTCTTTCCAGAGCGGCAGGCGCGGCGGTCCGCGCTTCTTTCGTCGCCGGCGCGCTGACTGCCGCGACGTTTTCGGCCAATGCCCAAGACAAGACGCTGCGCTTTGCCTTCCAGGGCACCTTGAACGCGCTCGATCCCTACTCGCTCAACGAGACCTTCACGCTCGGCATGCTGGGCAACGTCTACGAAGGCCTGACCAAGCGCGACAAGGATCTGACAATCATTCCCGGGCTCGCCGAGAGCTGGGAGACGATCGATCCGCTGCATTGGCGCTTCCATCTGCGCCAGGGCGTGAAATTCGCCAACGGCAACGCCTTCACCGCCGACGACGTTTTGTTCTCGGCCGAACGCGTGCTCGCCGACGGCTCCGACCTCAAGACCCGCATTCCGGCCGATTCGGTCTGGACCAAGGTCGATGACCACACCGTCGAGGTCGAACTCAAGACCCCCAATCCCATTCTCCATTACGAGTGGGACACCTGGTACATCATGGACAAGGAGTGGGCCGAAGCCGAAGGCGCGACCAAGCCGGTTTCCGCCAAGGACACCAATCCGGGCCAGGCCGCCTACAAGGCCAACGGCACCGGACCTTTCACCATCGAAAGCCATGAGCCGGGCGTAAAAACCATCTTCAAGACGAGCGCGGACTGGTGGGGTACCGTCGAGCACAATCTCGACGGGGTTGTGTTCACGCCGATCGCCTCCGACGCGACCCGCGTCGCCGCGCTGCTTTCGGGCGACGTGGACCTTATAGAGCCGGTTCCGGTGCAGGACATCGACCGCGTCAATTCCGATCCCAACACCGAGGCGCTGACGGGACCCGAACTGCGCGTCATCCATCTCGGCTTCAACCAGATGCGCGACGAACTTCCGACCTCGAACATCAAGGGCAAGAACCCGTTCAAGGATCCGAACGTCCGCAAGGCGCTCTATCAGGCCATCGACATCGAGGCGATCGACAAGCGCGTCATGCGCGGCCTCGCCACGCCGGTTCCGCTGCTCATTGCTCCCCAGCTCCATGATGCCGCCGATCTCAAGCGCTGGCCCAACGACGTTGAAGCGGCCAAGAAGCTCCTCGCGGATGCAGGTTATCCCGACGGTTTCAGCGTCGGCATGGATTGCCCGAACGACCGTTACGTGAATGACGAGCAGATCTGCCAGGCCGTGGTGTCGATGCTCGCCAAGATCGGGGTGACGGTGAACCTCAATGCCCAGCCCAAGGCAAAGTATTTCGCCAAGGTTCTGGCGCCTGGCGGCTACGATACCGACTTCTACCTGCTCGGATGGACCCCCGGCTCGTTCGATTCATGGAACGTGCTGGTCAACCTCGCGACCTGCCGTGACGAGACCGGCAAGGGCGGCCCGTTCAATCTCGGCGGCTATTGCAATCCCAAGGTCGATGAACTCGCCAAGCAGATCGTGGTCGAGACCGATACCGCCAGGCGCAATGAGCTGATCCAACAGGCCTACAAGATCATGCTTGACGAGACTTCGCACATCCCGCTGCATCAGCAGTCGCTGGCGTGGGGCAAGCGTAAGAACCTCGATATCGCACAGCGCGCCGACGACCAGGTGCTGTTCTACTGGGCCAAATTGAACTGAGCCTCATGCGAAACCGCCCGCCCGGACCGATCGGCGGTCCGGGCGGCACAGTCCGCGGAGGCCGTTGAATGTTTGCCTTTGCCATCCGGCGCCTGATCCAGGCGGCAGGCGTCATGTTGGTCGTGGCGCTGATCTCGTTCCTGATGTTCCGGTTCGTCGGCGACCCGGTCAACCAGCTCGTCGGCGTCGACACGACGCCCGAGCAGCGGGCGCAACTGCGTGAGGATCTCGGCCTGAACGATCCGGTTTACGTGCAATTCGCGCGTTTCGTCGGCAAGGCAGCGCGTTTCGACTTCGGCATTTCGTACCAAATCAAGCAGCCGGTCGCCCAACTCATCGCCTCGCGCCTTCCGGCGACGCTGGAGCTCTCCTTCGTATCGGCCATCTTCGCCCTGCTCGTCGGCCTGCCTATGGGCGTCTATACCGGGCTCTATCGGGATACGCTTTTGTCGCGGCTCTTCCTCGCCATCAGCCTGGTCGGCATATCGCTGCCGACATTCCTGATCGGCATCCTCCTGATCTTCATCTTCTCGGTCAATCTCGGCTGGCTGCCGTCGTTCGGCCGCGGCGAGACCGTTTCGATCGGCGGCTTCTGGACCACTGGCCTTTTGACCCGCTCCGGGCTGGTCTCGCTCATCCTTCCTGCAATCACCCTTGGCCTGTTCCAGATGACGCTGATCATGCGCCTGGTGCGGGGCGAGATGCTGGAAGTGCTTCGCACCGACTACATCAAATTCGCCCGCGCCCGCGGACTTTCCCGGCGCGCGATAAATTTCGGCCACGCGTTGAAGAACACGCTGGTGCCGGTCATCACCATCACCGGCCTTCAGATCGGCTCGATCATTGCGTTCTCGATCATCACCGAAACCGTTTTCCAGTGGCCCGGCATGGGGTTGCTGTTCCTGCAGGCGGTGCAGAACGTCGACATCCCGATCATGGCCGCCTATCTGCTCCTGATCGCCTTCCTGTTCACGCTGATCAATTTCATCGTCGACCTGCTCTATGTCGCGGTCGATCCACGCATCAGGCTCGGCGGAACGGCAGGCTGACGATGCCCTACTTCACAGGCGAAGAATCGAAGGCAAGGGCGGGAGTTGCGGCAGGCGATACGGCGGGGCGCGGCGCATTCGCGCGCATGCTCGATTCCGACATCTGGTATTCCTTCCGACATTCGCCGCTGACCATAGGGGCGGCGATTGTCAGTCTGATCCTCGTTCTGGCGGCGCTGTTCGCGCCGATAGTCGCTCCGCACGACCCGTTCGATCCGGCGTCGATCTCGATCATGGACAGTTTCTATCCGCCGGTCTGGTCCGCCGATGGACAGTCCGGCTTCCTGCTCGGCACCGACGACCAGGGCCGCGACGTGCTCTCCACCATCCTCTACGGCATGCGCATCTCGCTGGCCGTGGGCTTCGCCAGCGTCCTTCTGGCCATGATGCTCGGCGTGACGCTCGGCCTCGTCGCCGGCTATGTCGGCGGCGTCACCGACACGATCATCATGCGCATCGCCGACGTCCAGCTTACATTTCCCGCCATCCTCACCGCGCTCCTCATCGACGGCGTGGCGCGGGCGCTTGCCGGTCCGCAGGCTTATGACGAGATCGTCTTCGGCGTGCTCGTCCTCGCGATCG
Source organism: Allomesorhizobium camelthorni (assembly GCF_011045125.1). Lineage (GTDB taxonomy): Bacteria > Pseudomonadota > Alphaproteobacteria > Rhizobiales > Rhizobiaceae > Allomesorhizobium > Allomesorhizobium camelthorni. Next base: position 200,179 of record NZ_JAAKZF010000004.1, read on the forward strand.
GCCTGAGTTTCTGGGTGCAGTATGCGCGAACAGTTCGCGGCTCGGTGCTGGTCGAAGCCAACAAGGAATATGTGCTTGCCGCGCGGCTCATCGGCCTGAGGCCCGTAACGATCATGTTCCGCCACGTGCTGCCCAATGTGCTCGGCCCGGTCCTGGTGATCGCCACCATCAACCTCGCGCTCGCCATCATCACCGAGGCCACGCTCTCCTTCCTCGGCGTCGGCGTTCCCTCGACGCAGCCTTCCCTCGGCACGCTCATCCGCATCGGCAACGACTACCTTTTCTCCGGCGAGTGGTGGATCACCATCTTCCCAGGCATAACCCTCGCCATCCTTGCCCTCGCAGTGAACCTCCTGGGTGACTGGCTGCGCGACGCGCTCAACCCGAAACTCAGATGACCCCAACCCTTTCCGTTAGAAACCTCCGGGTCGAGATCCCCACCCGCCATGGCGCGCTCACCGCGATCGACGATCTGTCCTTCGACATCGCGCCGGGCGAGGTGCTCGGCGTCGTCGGAGAGTCGGGCGCAGGCAAATCGATCACCGGCTCGGCCATCATCGGCCTGCTCGATCCGCCCGGCCGCGTCGCCGGCGGCGAGATACTCCTCGGCAGCCAGCGTATCGACAATCTTTCGCCGGCCGCCATGCGCGGCATCCGGGGCAACCGCATCGGCATGATCTTCCAGGATCCGCTGACCAGCCTTAACCCGCTCTACCGGATCGGCGACCAGTTGACCGAGACCATCCTGACGCATGAGAGACTTTCGCCCAAGGCGGCCGCTGACAAGGCCGAGCGGCTGCTTATCGAGGTCGGCATTCCGGCGGCAGGCGCCCGGCTCTCCTCTTATCCGCACCAGTTTTCCGGCGGTATGCGCCAGCGCGTCGTCATCGCGCTGGCGCTGGCGGCCGACCCGGAACTCATCATCGCAGACGAGCCGACGACGGCGCTCGACGTGTCGGTGCAGGCGCAGATCATCGCGCTTCTGAAACGCCTGTGCAGGGATCGCGGAACCTCGGTCATGCTGATCACCCACGACATGGGGGTGATCGCCGAGACGGCCGACCGGGTCTGCGTGCTCTATGCCGGCCGGCTCGCCGAGATCGGTGCAGTGCGCAACGTCGTCAAGCATCCGCAGCACCCCTATACGCGTGGGCTGATGGCCGCGATCCCGTCGCTGATCGGCGACCCCGATGAGAAGCTCGAGCAGATACCGGGTTCCATGCCGCGCCTCGGCGCCATTCCGGACGGCTGCGCCTTCAATCCGCGCTGCACCTTCCGCTTCGACCGCTGCCCGGCCGAGCGGCCCGGCATCTACGAAACCTCCGCCAGCAGGGCGTCGTGCTTCCTGCTCGACCCTACGGGCAAGCCGCCGCCGGCCGAAACCGCCGCCAGGGCGGTGGCTGCAGGCATCGAGGTCCGAGCCGTTCCCGCGGGAGCAAGCCTGTGAGCGCCGCCCCGGACCATATCGCCGAGGCTCCGGCGGCAGACGCCGCGCCGCTGGTCGAGGTCGAAGGGCTGGGCCGCGTCTTCGACCTGTCCAAGCGCTGGCTGAACCGCATTCTCGACGGCAGCGGCAGGGTGACGCTGACCGCCGTCGACGGCGTCGACATCTCGATCAACCGCGGCGAGACCTATGCGCTGGTCGGGGAATCGGGATCGGGCAAGTCGACCATCGCCAGGATGGTGGTCGGCCTTTTGCCGCCGACGGCCGGCAGCGTCCATATCGGCGGGGCCGACATATGGGCAGAGAGCGGCGGTGTGCGCCAGCGCCAGATTCGCCGGCGGATCCAGATGATTTTCCAGGACCCCTTCGCCAGCCTCAACCCGCGCTGGCGCGTCGGCTCGATCGTGGCCGAACCGATCAAGGCGTTCGGCCTGATCGCCGACGCCCGCGACCGGGAGGCCCGGGTCGGCGAACTTCTGGCGCTCGTCGGTCTTGATCCGCGCGACGCCGGAAAATTTCCGCATGAATTTTCCGGCGGCCAGCGGCAGCGCATCGCGATCGCCCGTGCGCTCGCCTCCGAACCCGAATTCATCGTTTGCGACGAGCCGACCTCGGCGCTCGACGTTTCGGTGCAGGCGCAGGTTCTCAATCTGCTGCGGGAGTTGCAGGAGCGCCTCGGGCTGACCTACCTGTTCATCAGCCACAATCTGGCCGTTGTGCGCCACATGGCGACAAGGGTGGGCGTTCTCTATCTCGGACGATTGGTCGAGGAAGCGCCGGCGCGTGAACTCTTCGCCGCGCCAAAACATCCCTACACAAGAATGCTGCTCGACGCCGTTCCCGACATCGGCATGGAAGGCGCTGAGCGCCAGTCGATCGCCGGCGAGATCCCCAATCCGATCAACCCGCCGGCCGGCTGCCACTTCAACCCGCGCTGCCCGTATGTGATGCCGCATTGCAAGACGACCGTGCCGCCGCTCTACCAGGTGGGCAGCGCCAAGGTGCTCTGTCACCTCTACGCGGACGGCGTCAACGCCGCCCTCCCGCCGCTAGCGCGCTGACCCGGTTCAAAGCGCGGGCAACGCCGTCTCGACGAGCTTGGCCCAGTAGGACACGCCGATCGGGATGATGTCGTCGTTGAAGTCGTATTCGGGGTGGTGCAGGTACTGAGTGTCGCCCTGGCCGAGATAGATGAAAGCACCCGGCCTGGCGTCCAGCATGAAGGAGAAGTCCTCTCCGCCCATGACCTGCGGCGTGTTCATGTCGACCTTGTCGGAGACGAGCCGGGCGACGGAGCCGGCGAACTCGGCTTTCTCGGCATTGTTCGACAGGACCGGATAGTGACGCTGGTAGTCGAGAGTGGCCTTTGCGCCGAAGGCTGCCGCCGTGTGCTCGACCACTTCCCTCATGCGGTTTTCCAAGAGGTCGCGCACTTCGGGCGACAAAGTGCGAGCCGTGCCGGTCAGCCGCGCCGTCTGCGGGATGACGTTGAAAGCGTCGCCGGCCTTGAAGGTGGTGACCGAGATCACCGCTGCCTCGATCGGATCGACATTGCGCGCCACCACCGACTGCAGCGCAGTCATGATGTGCGCGCCGACCAGCGTCGTGTCGATGACGCGTTGCGGACGAGCGGCGTGGCCGCCCTTGCCCTCGATGTCGATTATGAACATGTCGGCGGCCGCCATCATTGGCCCCGAACGGATCGAAAACTGGCCGACGGGAATGCCCGGCGCGTTGTGCATGCCGTAGACCTCGTCGATCGCGAAGCGGTCCATCATGCCTTCGTTGACCATTTCACGGCCGCCACCGCCCCCCTCCTCCGCCGGCTGGAATATGACCACCGCGGTGCCGTCGAAATTGCGTGTCTCGGCAAGGTAGCGCGCGGCTCCGAGCAACATCGCGGTGTGTCCGTCATGGCCGCAGGCGTGCATCACGCCTGGCGTCCTAGACATATGGGGCCGCTCGACAATCTCCTGGATCGGCAGCGCATCCATATCGGCGCGCAGGCCAATCGCCTTGCCGCTCGCCGTCTGGCGGCCTTTGATGACGCCGACCACACCGGTGCGCCCGATGCCGGTAGCGATCTCGTCGACGCCGAACTCCTTCAGCTTCTCGGCCACCAGAGCCGCAGTCCGGTGGACGTCGAACTGCAGTTCGGGGTGCGCGTGAATGTCGCGCCGCCATTTCGTGATGTCGTCGTGAAACCCCGAAATCCGGTTGATGATAGGCATCCGTTTCTCCTGGCTGGTCATGCGCATCGCGCTAGGCGGGAAGCCGGGACAATGAAGGCGCGCCGGCATGGAGGCAAGTCAATCCATCGCCAAGTCCACGGCGGTAGTAGAATTCGAACTTTCGAAAACGCCTGAAACGAACCGTGATCTCATTCCTATTGCAGTGCAGCATAGGTGCAATTAAGTTCGCGGCGGCTTCGGTCAGCGGCGTGGTCTGCAAGCACCATCAGCCGAGTGCAGGAATTCAGGGCGTGCGGATTGCCGCCGCATCAGTTCCGATTGGAGTACGGTTTGGCGCCGGCGGACATCCCTCTCATGAATGACGATTTGAGGACGAATACCGTTGTCCCGGTGGTCTGCACTGGGGTCAGCACCAACAAGGCTATTCCCATCGTATGACCAGCATCAGCGGTCGGCTAATCAAGGGAAGCATGTGGCTAAGCCTGTCCCGGGCGATCGTGAACGGGCTGGCGACGCTGAGCACCATCGTGCTGGCGTGGTACCTAGCGCCCGCCGATTTCGGCGTCGTCGCGCTGGGCACGACCATGCTGCTGATCGTCAGCACCGTCACCGAGCTCTCACTCACCCAGGCGCTCATCCGTCACGAGGCGCCCAAGGAATCGCATTTCAGCGCCGCCTGGACGCTCAACGCCACACGCGGGCTGCTCCTTTGCCTTCTCTTTGCGGCCTGCGCCTATCCGGCGTCCAGGCTGTTCGAGGAGCCGAGGCTCGCCGGCGTCATGATCGCCCTGGGCTTCAGCATGCTGCTGGGCGGCCTGACCAACCCGCGCCTGATCATGCTTCAGCGCGAGTTGATCTTCTGGCAGGAGTTCGTGCTCAGCGTCTCGCAGAAGCTGACCGGCTTCATCGCGGCGGTGGCGATCGCGATAATCTATCAGAGCTATTGGGCGCTGGTGGTCGGGACGCTGGTGACCCAGGCCACAAATGTCATCATCTCCTATCTTGTGCTGCCGTTCCGGCCCAGGATCACCTTCCAGCACATACGGGAGTTCTTTTCCTTCTCCGCGTGGCTGACGGCGGGCCAGATCGTCAACACGCTCAACTGGCGTTTCGACTATCTGCTGGTCGGCAAGATGCTCGGCGGCACGGCGCTCGGCTATTATTCGGTCGGCTCCAATCTTGCCATGATGCCGACGCGCGAAGCGACCGCGCCGCTTATGCAGACGATCTATCCCGGCTTCTCCAGCATTCGCGACGATCCGGCGAGACTCGCCGCCGCCTACCAGCGCGTGCAGGCGCTGGTCGCCGCGATCGCTCTTCCCGCCGGCATCGGGGTCGCGGTGGTCGCAGACCCGCTGGTCAGGCTGGCGCTTGGGGAGAAATGGGCGCCGATCATCTTCATCATTCAGTCGCTCGCCTCGGTTTTCGCGCTGCAGACGCTGGGCTCGCTGGTGCAGCCGCTCGGCATGGCCAAGGGCGAGACGCGGCTTTTGTTCATCCGCGACACGCAGATGCTGTGCGTCCGCGTTCCCATCATGATAGCCGGGCTGATGCTCGCCGGCCTTCAGGGGGTCATCATCGGCCGCGTGTTCACCGGGCTGTTCAGCGCGTTCGTCAACATGATCCTCGTGCGGCGCTTTATCGGCGTCACGGTATTGAAGCAACTCTCGGCCAATATGCGGGCGCTGACGAGCATCGCAGTGATGGCGGCAGGCGTGGTGCTCGCGTCCAGCTACCTGCCCCACACGGCCGAGAAAATCATGCTGGCGGAGCAGTTGGCGATGCTGGTTGCGCTGGGCGCCGTCCTTTATTGCGGGTCGACTTTCCTGCTCTGGATATTGATGAGGCGCCCGGCCGGACCCGAGACGGAGATCCAGAAGATACTGGGCAAAGTCCTGTCCAAAGTTCGCCCAGCTTGAAGACTACAGGGCAATTCCTGCCGCCGCCAACCCGCCGCCCTACCAGCCAGATGGAGATGAAAAAAATGCCTGCAGAATCAAATCTGGACGTGATCGCCAGGTTGCAGGGCGTCGTACATGACTGCCTGAAAGACTATGTCTCCGATGGCGAGCCGGTGGCGATGGTCGATTTCCCGGACTACAAGAATGTCGGCGATTCTGCCATCTGGCTGGGCCAGATAGCCTACCTTTCATCCCGGCTCAAAAAGAGCCCGTCATATATATCGTCGTTGCAGGACCATTCGCACGACAGGCTCGACGAGGCGATGCCGTCCGGGCCGATCCTCATCACCGGGGGAGGAACGTTCGGGGACATCTGGCCGGGACACCAGGAGCTTCGCGAGAGCATTCTGGAGCGCTGGCCCGGCCGTCTGGTCGTGCAACTGCCGCAGTCCATTCATTACAAGTCGCAAGAGCACGCCGACCGGATGGCGCGGGCAATCGCGCGCCACAAGAATTTCGTCCTGCTCGTGCGCGACGAGGAGTCGAAGGAATTCGCGGAAAAGCACTTCGATTGCCGGGTGCATCTTTGTCCGGACATGGCGTTCTGCATCGGCCCGATCCAGCCATTGGCGGCTTCGCAATTCCCCGTGCTGGCCATGCTGCGGGCGGATAAGGAAAAGGCCTCGCACTATGACTTTTCCGCCTATCCCGACATCCCTGTGGAGGACTGGATCAGCGAGTCCCGCACGCCCGTCCGCATCGCCAAGGCGCTCGGTGCGGCGAAGGTGGCCGTTTCGTTCAATCCCGAGCGGATCAGGGGCGCCAAGCTCGAAGCGGCGGCGCACAACCGCTTCCGGCGCGGCATAAGACAGATCTCTCGCGGGCGAGCGATCGTGACCGATCGCCTGCACGTGCACATCTGTGCGCTGCTGCTCGGGCGGCCGCACGCCGTGCTCGACAACAGCTACGGCAAGGTGCGGCGCTTCATGAACGCGTTCTCCGGCGGGACCGATCTCTCGTACAAGGCGGCGTCGCTCGACGACGGGATCGCCTGGGCGCGCCATCAGGCCAGCATGGGAGCCGCCGCATGACGCGGCAGTCAATGGCGGGAAGGCGGGACCTGGAAATGTCGAGACGCAGCCTGGCGAAGCTGAGCTGCTACGCACGGGCATCAATATTACAGTCTCAGGCTAACACGATCGTTGACCATACAATGGAGGACAGAAAGAATGTCCAAGATCTTCGGAATCGGTTGGGCCAAGACGGGAACCACGACCCTGGGTCATTGCTTCAGAACCCTGGGCTTCAATCATCAAAGTCAGGATTTGAGTCTCGTCGATGGCATCCCAAAGGATGACCTTTCGAGAATAATGGCGCTCGCGCAACAAAAGGAGACTTTCGAGGATTGGCCGTGGATCATCCTGTACAAGGAATTGGACGAGGCTTTCCCCAACAGCCGCTTTGTTCTCACCGTACGGGATACGGAAAAATGGGTTCGAAGCTACACGAACATGCTGGCCAATAAAGGAACCGCATCTGAAAGCACGAACAGGATTCGTCAAATATTGTATGGATTGCCGTTTCCCGACGTAACCGAAGCGCAACTCATCGAGAGGTGTCAAAGGCACAATCAGGAAGTGCAACTTTACTTCCGCGACCGCCCGGAAGATTTGCTCATCGTGGATTGGGAACGGGGTGACGGGTGGAAGGAGCTCTGTGATTTCCTGGGGCGGGAGGTTCCTCGCGAGCCGTTTCCTCACGCGAACAAAGGCAAGTATTCGTCTCAATCCATGATGAGGCGCGTTTTGACCAAAGTGATGGCGAGAGGTTGACCAAAGTGGCGCCCCTCGACGGCGGGATCGCCTGGGCACGCCGCCAGGTGACCCTTTCGGGCCGGCGAATGATGCGGGAAGTACAAACAAGCATCTGCAGAAGTGGAAATCAATGACCCTCCTCACCTTCATCATTCCCGTCCGCCATCAGGTCAATGCCCGCGATTGGAGCCTGCTCAAGGCGAACCTGACGCAAACCATCGCCTCGATCTCGAACCAGACCAATGGTGATTGGCGCGGCGTCATCGTGGCGAACGAGGGCGCCGACCTGCCCGACCTGCCGCCCCGCTTCAGCGTCGAGCGCGTCACCTTTCCTCCAAACGATATGCACGAGATCGGCAAGTCAGGCAGCATCAAGGACGTCTACGACGCCTTCCGCGCCGACAAGGGACGCCGCGTGCTGAAGGGAATGCTCGCCGCCCGCGACAGCCGCTTCTTCATGATCGTCGACGACGACGACTTCGTAAGCGCCAGGATCGTCCAATACGTATCGGAAAATCCCGATGCGAACGGATGGACCATCAACCGCGGCTATATTTGGGACGACGGTGGCAAGCTCCTGTTGGGGTATGACGATTTCGACCATCTCTGCGGAACGTCGTTGATTATCCGATCGGACCTTTATGGCGTGCCGGAGCGCTTCGAGGACGCCTCGCTCGATTGGATCAAGTCGATGCTCGGCAGCCATGTCCGCATCGCCGACATCCTCGCCGAACGTGGAACGCCGCTGGCGCCGCTGCCATTCCGCGGCGCTGTCTACCGCGTTGCCCACAGAGGGTCGCACAGCAAGGCGCCGAGTCTCCTCGTCAAATATTTTCTGAGTTGGGAGGCGATGAAGCGGCCGAGACGGCTGCTTAGACACTTGAGCAAGCTCCGGCTGGTCGGCGAGACTGCAAGGCAGGAGTTTTTCGGCATGCCCGCCTCGCCCAACGCCTGAGCACCACGCGATCCTTTTGATGCCGGGGCAACGGGCAGGACACCGCTCAGCGGTTAGTCAGGGCCATGCCGCCCCTGTTCCGCCTCAGTGAGAATCTTTCGGCACGGCGTTGCCGCGCACTCCCTTGAGGAAGTCGAAATCGGCACCGGTATCCGCCCCCGTCACGTGGTCGTGGTAGAGCATGGCATATCCGCTTTCGGGCCGCCTGACCGGGTTTTTCCAATCCCTGAGCCGCCGCTCGATCTCGTCTTCCGGCACGTCGAGATGCAGCCGCCGGTTCGGCACATCGACTTCGATGACATCGCCGTTGCGCACGATGGCCAGCGGCCCGCCGGCCGCCGCCTCCGGGCTCGTATGCAGGATCACCGTGCCGTAAGCGGTTCCGGACATGCGCGCATCCGAAATGCGGATCATGTCCGTTATGCCCTTCTTCAGCACTTTTGGCGGCAGACCCATATTGCCGACCTCGGCCATGCCCGGATAGCCGCGCGGCCCGCAGTTCTTCAGCACCATCACGCAGGTCTCGTCTATGTCGAGATCGGGGTCGTTGATCTTCTTCTTGTAGTCGTCGATGTCCTCGAAGACGACGGCGCGGCCGCGATGGACCATCAGTGCAGGCGTCGCTGCGGAAGGCTTCAGAACCGCGCCCTTCGGCGCGAGATTTCCGCGCAGCACCGCGATGCCGCCCTGCTGCGTCAACGCCCTGTCGACCGGCAGTATGACGTCCTCGTTCCAGTTTGTGACATCCTTGACCTCCTCCCATTGCGTCTGGCCGGAAACCGTCAGCGCATCCTTGTGCAGCAATCCGGATTCGCCGAGCCGTTTCAGCACGACGGGAAGCCCGCCGGCATAGAAGAACTCCTCCATCAGATATTTCCCGGACGGCATCAGATTGACGATGGTCGGGACGTCGCGGCCGAGCCGATCCCAGTCGTCGAGCGTCAGATCTACACCGGCGCGGCCGGCAAGGGCCAGCAAATGCACCACGGCGTTGGTCGAGCCGCCGATGGCGCCGTTTGTGCGGATCGCGTTCTCGAATGCCGCATACGTCAGAATGTTCGAGGGCTTCAGATCGTCCTTGACCATCTGCACGATGCGCCGGCCAGTGAGCTGAGCCATAACCCGCCTGCGGCTATCGACGGCGGGGATGGCGGCGTTGCCCGAGAGCGCCATGCCGAGCGCCTCGGCCATGGAGGCCATGGTGGAGGCGGTGCCCATCGTGTTGCAGGAACCGGGCGAGCGGCTCATCGCCTGCTCGGCATCGAGGAAATCGCTCTGGCTCATCGTGCCGGCCTTGATCGCCTCCGACATCTGCCAGAGCGCAGTACCGGAGCCGACGCGCTCGTTGCGGAACCAGCCATTGAGCATCGGCCCGCCGGTGACGGCGATGGCGGGAATGTCGACGGAAGCAGCGCCCATCAGGAGAGCCGGCGTGGTCTTGTCGCAGCCGACCATCAGCACCACGCCGTCGAGCGGGTTAGCCCGCAGCGCCTCCTCGACATCCATCGACGCAAGATTGCGGTACATCATGGCGGTCGGGCGCAGAGCGCTCTCGCCGGTGGAGAATACCGGGAATTCCAGCGGCAGCCCGCCAGCCTCGTAAATGCCGTGCTTCACGCGTTGCGCGAGATCACGCAGATGCGCATTGCAGGGCGTCAGTTCCGACCAGGTGTTGCATATGCCGATGACCGGGCGGCCGTCGAACAGGTCGGCCGGCAGTCCCTGGTTCTTCATCCAGGAGCGGTGATAGATGTGGTCGCGCGACGTACCGCCAAACCATTCGTGGGAACGCAGCTTTCGCGGCCAAATTGCAGGCGTGAATCTGCCCTGGTTGGGCTTGCTTTGGATCGTCATGAAAATTGCCCTTCCGGCGGCAAATTGCCGGTAACGTCGGCGACGCGGTCGATGCCTTCCTGGATGACCTGTCGCATGGCTGCGCGCGCCGCTGCCTGATCGCGGCTTTCGATGGCGCTAACGATGGCGCGGTGACGCTCCACCGTAAGCTTGTGTCGCTCCGTATTGGGGATTGGCGAACTGACGGCAAAAGTGGTGGCGAGCGCCACTTCGATCAGCCCGCTGATTGCCCGCATGAACGGGTTTTGCGAAGCCTCGGCAATTCCGATGTGCAGGCGCAGATCGTATTCGACGAAATCATCGCCCGTCACGGCCGGGTCGCCCATGCGGTCGACGCATCGGTACAATTCCTTGACCTGCTCGTCAGTCCGGCGCATGGCCGCCAAAGCGGCCGCTTCCGGCTCCAGCGCCAGCCGCATCTCCTGCAGGCTGAAAAGGAACTTGGCGTCCACCGCACCTGTGTCTGCATGCCACTGGAGAATGTCGGGGTCGAATAGGTTCCAGTTGTCGCGCGGCATCACGCGCGTTCCGATCTTGGCCTTGGGCATGATCATTCCCTTGGCGGCCAGCGTCTTCAAAGCTTCGCGCAGAACCGTGCGCGAGACGCCGTAGCGGTGCTGAAGCTCGGCGTCGCGGGGAAGAATGGAGTTTTCGGGGAAGGCGCCGGAAACAATGCCGCGTCCGAGATCGGCCATCACATGGCCGTGAAATCCCTTCGGCGGGAGCGTGCGGCTGATGCCTGGCTGGATGGTGATCATGGTGTTGCGACCTGCGACGACCCTTTGCGGGCCGAAAGGACCACCAATAGCCGTTGCAGGGCAATGAATGCAAAGAGCAAAAGGCCGACGACGATTTTCGTCCACCAGCTCGACAGCGTGCCGTCGAAGACGATGTAGGTCTGGATCAGGCCCTGAATGATGACGCCGACGAAGGTGCCGGCTACCAGCCCGACGCCGCCCGTCAGCAGGGTGCCTCCGATGACGACCGCCGCGATCGTGTCGAGTTCGACGCCGACGGCCGAGAGCGAATAGCCGGCCGAGGTGTAGAGCGAGAAGACGACGCCTGCGAGCCCGGACAGGAAACCCGAGAGCGCATAGATGCCGATCGTCGTGCGAGCAACGGGCACGCCCATCAGTTCGGCCGAGGTTTTGTTGCCGCCGAGAGCGTAGATGTAAGAGCCGAACCGGGTGTAATGCGCGACCACGATGCCGGCCAGGAAGACGATCACCATCAATCCGCCGATGAGTGTCAGCCGCCCGCCGCCCGGCATGCGAAAGTACAAGCCGTGGAGCGTGGTGTAGAACTCGTGCGCGATCGGAATGGAATCGGTGGTGATGACGAAAGCCATGCCGCGCGCCAGGAACATGCCCGCCAAGGTCACGATGAACGCCGGCACATCGAGATAGTGGATGACCGCGCCCATAGCGGCGCCGAAGGCGGTCGCAATAGTAAGTGCGATGCAGAAGGCGGCGAGCGGATGTATGCCGTACCAAGTCACAAGCACGGCGATCAGAACGCTGGTAAAGCCGATCACGGACCCGACCGACAGGTCGATGCCGCCTGAGATTATCACGAAGGTCATGCCGACCGCCGCTATGCCGAGAAACGCATTGTCGGTGAGCAGATTGCCCAGGACGCGCGTCGAAAGCATGTTCGGAAATTGGATGACGCATACTGCGTATGCGAGCAGGAAGATCACCAGCGTGGCGTAGAAGGGAAGGAGGCGCGAGGAAGTCATCAGGCTTCGGCCTTCCTTGCAGTTGCGGCGGCGCCGGGCCGGAGCAGCAGTTTGAAGCCGCTCAGCGAGGCAGCCTGGACGAGCAGGATCAATATGATGACGGCTGCCTTGACGATCAAATTGTATTCCGGCGGGAAGCCGGAGATCAGGATACCGGTGTTCATCGACTGGATGATGATCGCGCCCAGGACCGACATCAGTATTGAAAAGCGGCCGCCGAGCAGCGAAGTGCCCCCGATCACGACCGCGAGGATTGCGTCGAGTTCGAGCCACAGGCCCGCATTGTTGGCGTCGGCGCCGCGAATGTCGGCAGCGGCGATGATGCCGGCCAGGGCGGCGCAGAAGCCGCAGAATGTATAGATCATCACGATCAGCAGGCGGCTGTTGATGCCCGCATATGTGGAGGCCGAGCGGTTCACGCCGATCGACTCGATCAGCAGGCCGAGCGCGGTGCGCCGCACGACCAGCACGGTAAGCAGCGCGAGCGCCGCCGCGATGATGACCGGCATCGGCAGACCGAGGAACGAGCCGGTGCCGAAGAAAATCAGACCCGGCTCGACGAAGGTGACGATGACGCCCTCGGTGATGAGCTGCGCAATGCCGCGGCCGGCGACCATGAGGATCAGGGTCGCCACGATGGGCTGGAGTTCGAGAACGGCGACAAGCAGGCCATTGAGCAGGCCGCAGGCGATACCGACCGCTAGCGACGACAACAACACCACGGGAAGCGAATAGCCCTCGACCGTCATGGTCGCCGCCACTGCGCCGGCCATTGCCATCACCGCGCCGACGGACAGGTCGACCCCCTTGGAGGCGATGACCGCTGTCATCCCGATGGCAAGGATCGCTACCGGCGCGCCGCGATTGAGCACATCCACCAGGCTGCCGAACAGGCGTCCATCCTGCAGGCGCAGGTCGAAGAAGCCGGGAAATGCCAGCCAGTTGAAAAACAGGATGACGGCGAGACAAGCGAGCTGCGGGGCAGCCTTGCGCAATCCGGAGCCAAGCCCGCTCATCGTGCTGCTCCGTGTTCAGCGGCGATCGCCCGCATGATGTTGTCGGTGGAGATCTCGGCGCCGGCCAATTCACCGGCATGGACACGGTCGCGCAGCACGCGCACGCGCGTCGAATAGGCGACGATCTCTTCGATCTCGGACGAAATGACCAGCAGTCCCAAGCCTTCGTCGCAGAGCTTGTTTATGAGTTCGATGATCTCGGCATGCGCCCCAACATCGATGCCGCGCGTCGGCTCGTCGAGAATCAGAAAACGCGGCTGCGTGGCCAGCCAGCGGGCAAGGATAACCTTCTGCTGATTGCCGCCGGAGAGCAGCTTCACGGGCTTTTCGATGTCGGTGGTGCGTATATCTAGCGCTTTGACGAAACGGTCGGCCAGCTCCGTCTGCTCGCGCGTCGACATGCGGCGGAGCCAGCCACGTCGCGCCTGAAGGGCGAGAGCGATGTTCTCGCGCACCGACAGGTCGCCGACAATGCCGTCCGCCTTGCGGTCCTCGGGGCAAAGTCCGAAGCCAAGCCGGATGGCGTCGCGCGGAGACGCGATCCTGACCGGCTTGCCGTCCACCGTGATCGTGCCGCGATCCGGCAGATCGATGCCGAACAGGAGGCGCGCCGTCTCGGTGCGCCCGGAGCCGAGCAGCCCGGCGACGCCGACAACCTCACCTGCGGAGATTGTGAGGTCGAAAGGCGCGACCGATCGTGCACGGCCGAAATCTGAAAATGAAATCTTGCGTTCCGACGGCGGTGGCGCCGCGCGGCGGCCGTGCTCGGTCGCAGCCGCCAGCGTTCGGCCCAGCATCATCGAGACGAGGTCGACTTTCATCAAATCACTGGTCTGTCTCGTTCCCACCAGCTTGCCGTTGCGCAGCACCGTGATGCGGTCACTGACGGCGTAGACCTGGTCGAGGAAATGGGTGATGAAAACGATGCCGAGGCCGCGGTCGCGCAACTTGCGCATGACGCCGAAGAGAAGCTCGACCTCGTGACTGTCGAGGCTCGCGGTCGGCTCGTCGAGGATCAGCACCGAGCCGGACATGTCCACCGCGCGGGCAATGGCGACGAGCTGCTGCACGGCGATGGAGAAGCTGGAGAGCTGTGCGCCGACGTCGATCTCGATGTCGTACCGGGCGAGCAGCGCCCTGGCCTGCTTCTGCATCGTACGGGTGTCGACGAGCCCGAATCTCCTCGGCTGGCGGCCGATATAGAGGTTCTCCGCCACCGTCAGGTTCGGCAGGAGATTCACTTCCTGATAGACCGTGCCGATCCCCAACTGCTGGGCGTGCATGGGGTCGCGCACGGCCACGGCTTGGCCGTCAAGTTCGATGGCGCCGCTGTCGGGCTTGTGGACGCCGGTCAGCACCTTGATCAGCGTCGACTTGCCGGCGCCGTTCTCGCCGAGCAGGGCATGGATTTCGCCCTTGCGCACCGAGAAGTCGACACCGTCAAGGGCTTTCAAGCCGAGAAAGCTCTTGCGGATTTCGGTCGCGTCGAGCAGCAGGTCAGGCTCGCTCACGGCGTCCTCCCCGAGGGTGATGCGGCGCATGCCACGGTTCGTCAGATGACGCGGGCCGACCTTGGAAGGCCGGCCCGCTTGCGAGGGATATCAGTAGCCGAGGCCCTTCTTTTCCTCATAGACCTTCATCGGATCGTCGGCGGGGGTATAAAGCTTCGATTCCGTGATGATCTGCTTGGGCGGCATGGTGCCGTCAGCCTTGAACTTCTCCAGGACGTCGAAGGCCGGTCCGGCCATGTTCGGGGTCAGCTCGACGGTGGCGTTTGCCTCGCCATCGGCCATCGCCTTGAAAATGTCCGGCACCGCGTCGATCGAAACGACCTTGATGTCGGCGCCGGGCTTCAGGCCTGCTTCCTTGATCGCCTGGATCGCGCCGACCGCCATGTCGTCATTGTGGGCGTAGAGCGCGCAGATATTCTTGCCGCCGCCCTCGGCCTTGAGGAAACCTTCCATCACTTCCTTGCCCTTCGCGCGGGTGAAGTCGCCGGTCTGGCTCCGGATGATCTTGATGGTCGGCGTACCGGCGATCGCTTCCTCGAAGCCCTTCTTGCGATTGATGGCAGGCGAGGAACCCGTCGTGCCCTGCAGTTCGACGACGCTGCACTCCTTGCCCGCAGCGTCCTTCACCAGCCACTCCCCGGCAACCTTGCCTTCGAGCACCTGGTCGGATGCGACCATGGTCATGTAGAGGTCCGGCGAACCGTCGATGCCGCGGTCGAGCAGGATGACCGGGATTTCGGCGTCCTTGGCTTCTTCAAGCACCGATTCCCAGCCCGTCGCGACGACCGGCGCCACGAGAATCGCGTCGACGCCCTGGGCGATGAAGCCGCGGATCGCCTTTATTTGATTTTCCTGCTTCTGCTGCGCGTCGGCAAATTTCAGGTCGATGCCGCGCTTTTCAGCCTCGAGCTTGGTGACGCTGGTTTCGGCCGCGCGCCAGCCGGACTCCGATCCGATCTGCGAAAAGCCGACCGTCAAGTCCGCGGCCAATCCAGATCCGCCGAGCGCCAGGGCGATCGCAGATCCGAGCAGCATGGTCTTCAAAATTCTGGTCATTCGAACCCTCCCAAAAAATCGATCGCGGCTCCTCCCCGATCGTCTGAACCGTATAGTCATATAGTATGACTTTTGGCAAGAGGCTTAGTGGGAGCCCGAAGGATGGTCCACCTACTGCTGGGCCGCCATCTGGTTTCGATCGAAAAAGTGAAGGTTTTGGCGATCGGCCATAAGGCCGATCTCGCTGCCGAATGCCGGGAGGTCCTTGCCATCATGGACGACGAGACAGGTCTGCCCATTCGGCAGTTCGACATGCATCAATGTCACGGCGCCGGTGTATTCGCTCAATGCGATCTTGCCGCGCAGAACATTATCAGAGGGCTCCACGACCGCCAAATGTTCGGGCCGAACCCCGACGCTTTCGGCCGAAGCCGGCGGAGTTGCGAACGGCGCCAGCAACCGGGCGCTCGCTGCCGGCAGTATATTCATCTTCGGGCTGCCGATGAATTGGGCGACGAACAGATTGCCCGGCCGCTCGTAGAGTTCGCGCGGCGAGCCGACCTGCTCGATCAGGCCGTCGCGCAGTACGACGATCTTGTCGGCGAGCGTCATCGCCTCGATCTGATCGTGCGTGACATACACCATGGTGGTCGACAGCCGCTTGTGCAGCGATGCGATCTCGGAGCGCATATGGACACGCAATTCCGCGTCGAGGTTGGACAGCGGTTCGTCGAACAGGAACACGTCCGGATTGCCGACGATGGCGCGGCCGATCGCGACACGCTGGCGCTGACCGCCGGAGAGTTCGCGCGGATACCGGTGCAGCAGCGCGTCGAGCTTCAGCGTCGCCGCGGCCTCGTTGACGCGCCGCTCACGCTCCGCCGCCGGCACTTTGCGGACCTTGAGGCCGAAGCCCATATTGTCGCGCACGTTGAGATGGGGGTAGAGCGCGTAGGACTGGAACACCATCGCCACGCCGCGCTTGGCGGCCTGCACGTCGTTCACCAACCTGTCGCCGATGTAGAGCTCACCGCTGGTGATATCCTCGAGCCCTGAAATCATGCGCAGCAGCGTGGACTTGCCGCAGCCGGATGGGCCGACGAAGACGACGAATTCGCCATCCTCGATCGCGAGGTCGACGCCACGGATCACCTGGGTGCCGCCGAAGCGCTTTTTCAAATCCTTGAGCACGAGACCGGTCATTGAGATTTCCTTCGTCTCAGCCTTTGACGCCCGATAGCGCGAAGCTTTCGATGATCTGGCGCTGCGCGATCAGATAGACGATCAGGATCGGAACCACCGCCAGCGTGGTCGCGGCGAGTTGCAGGTTCCAGAGCGGCAGGCCGTAAGTGTCGGTGAAATTCGAAAGCGCCAGCGGCAGGGTGAACATTTCGAGCGAACTCAGGAAGATGAGCGGCTCGAGGAAGAGGTTCCACGAGAAGAGAAACGTGATGATCGCGACGGCGGCGAGCGCCGGGCGCGACATGGGCAGCGCAATCCGCCACCAGATGCCGAGCCGCGACAGGCCGTCCATCCTGCCTGCCTCTTCCAGTTCCTTTGGCAGCGCCAGGAAATACTGGCGCATGAGGAAGGTCGCCATGACGCCGTGCGGGCCGAAAGTCGGCAACAGGATCAGCGGCCAATGCGTGTCCATCAATCCCATCCACTTGATGAGGAAAAAGTTCGGGATGATGGTCACCTCCTCCGGCACCATCAGCGCCGAGACGAGGAACAGCATCAGCAGGCCGGCGCCGGCGAAGCGCATGCGCGCCAGCGCATAGCCGGCGAGAGACGAGATGACGAGCGTCAGCGCCGTGACCGCAAGCGCGATGTAGATCGAGTTGAAGTACTGTCGCGCAAATGGCTGATAGGTGAAGACCTCGACAAAATTCTGGAACCGCCAGACGCGGGGAATGAGGCTCGGTGCGCCGAATATCTCCGTGACGCTTTTGAAGCCGGCCGACACCATCCACAGGAACGGAAAGACGAACGGGATCGCGACGATGAGCAGCGCCAACGTCCAGCAGGTGCGATAGATGATCCGGATCTGGCGCTGGGTCATTCCATTCCCCTTCGCCGCACGGTGACCTGCACGACAGTCAGCACCATGACGATGACGAACATGATCATCGCCAGCGCCGAGGCGTAGCCGACATCGAAGAACTCGAAGCCCTGCTGATAGATGTAATAGGCGAGCACCAGCGTGCCGTTCTCCGGCCCGCCACCGGTCATCTGATAGATGTGGTCGAACACCTTGAACGAGCCGATCGTGGTGATGACCATGATGACGAGCGTGGTCGGCGCGAGCAGCGGCCAGATGATCATACGGAAGATCTGCCAGCGCGAAGCGCCTTCGAGACGCGCCGCGTCCTCATAGTCGCGCAGGATCGCCTGGAGTGCAGCGATGTAAAGGATCATGTTCAGGCCGACCATCTTGATGACGCGGGTGACGATGACGGCCGCCATCGCCCAGTTGGGCTCCCGCAGCCAGTTGGGACCGTCAATGCCGACCCAGGCGAGCATCTGGTTCACCGCGCCGGCTTCGCCCTGCAGCAGGAATTTCCAGACGATCGCCCAGGCGATCGCCGAGGTGATCACTGGAGCGAAGAAGACAGTCCGGAAGAACACCACGCCGAAGAACGGCCGCGACAGCGCGAGCGCCAGCGTTAGCGCCAGCGCCATATTCAGCGGCACGAGGCCGAGCGCGAAGATCACCGAATTGCGGACGACGTGCCAGAAATCCGGGTTGACGAACAAGGCGTCCTGAAAATTGTCGAGGCCCACGAATGTCGCCTGCTGGGTCAGCAGGTTCCACTCGGTCATCGAGTAATAGACGATGGCCATCAGCGGCCCGAGGAAGAAGATCAGGAAGCCGATCAGCGTCGGGCTGATGAACAGCCAAGCCTCCAGCATCTCCCTGTACTTCAAGGAAAGCCACGGCACGTCCTTGGGACGCGCCGTGGTTTGCCGAAGAATGGTCTCGGTCATCGGCCGGTCGCTACAGCAGAGGCTCGATCGATGCGCAGACGGCTTTCAGCGACTCTTCAACATTTGCGTCGGCCTTCCACAGCCCATCGATTCGCGGCGCCATAGCGGCAAGAATCTGCGGGCTCTTCTCATGGCTCGGCAGCACTTTGCCGGCCGAGATCGCTGCGCTCAGGTTTTTCATCTGGTCGGCCGGGATCAGCTTGTTGCTGTTGATGAAGGTGTCGGTTTCGAGAACGCTCTTGCGCGCCGGCGGGAAAAACTGCGCCATGGTGGCGACGTTCTCCTTGTTCGTCATGTGCGCGACGAACTCGGCGGCGAGGTCCTTCTGCTTGCCCTGGTCGAAGACGACGATAGCGGCCTGGCCGATCACGGGAGATTCACCGCCCGGGCCGGTAGGCAGCGGAGCGATACCCCATTCGAAGCCGGCTTCGGGCATTTTCGACGCGCGCGAGATCTGGTTGATTGTCATCGCCGAGTTGCCGGAGAAGTAGTCGCCCTGTTCTCCCGGCGGCACGATCGATTTGTCCTTGAACACCATGTCATGCAGTTGCGTCACCGCAGCGACGGCTTCCGGCTTGTCGAAACCGCATTCTCCATTTACCCAGGCATCGCCGCCATAGGCGCGGATCGGCGGCATCAGCGCGTGCATGACGCGCGAGGCGTAGCCCTCGCCATCCTTGAACTCGAAGCCCCATTTGCCCGGGTTGGCTTCGGTGAGCTTCCTGGCGACTTCCTGGAACTTGTCCATGTTCCACTCGCCCTTGGCGGCGAGCGCCAGCGGGTCCTCGAGACCGGCTTCGTCGAACATCGCCTTATTGTAGTAGATCATGAACGGCGAGGTGGAGAACGGAATGCCGTACACCTTGTCACCATCCTGCCACAGGCCCATCGCAGCCTGCGAAAGGTCGCCGAAATCATAGCCCTCGGCGGCTTTCACGGACGGCCCGATGTCCATCAGGACGCCGGCTTTCTCGAAGGTCGGCGCCGCGTCTTCCATCATCCAGCCAAGATCCGGCGGGTTGCCGCCGGCGATCTGGAAGGTGAGCTTCTGGGTGTAGTCGGCCGGCGGAATGGTCTCGAACTTCACGGTGACGTCCGGATGCGTGGCCTTGAAGCTTTCGGCAATGCCGTTCAGCATCTTCAGGTGCGCCTCGTTGCCAGACCAGACGGTGAAGCGAAGTTCCTCCGCCAGCGCGGACGTCGACATCAAGCCGATCGCCAATGCAGACGCTGTTAAATATGTTCTTGCGGCTTTCATGTGGTCTCCTCCCTGGATTCGATAGCCGTTTCTACGAACCCGCGGCGGCGGGTTGCCGTGCGGGTATTCTCCTGAAGCGTGGCTGAGCGAAGCCGCGCACTCCGACCTCGACGGCGAGGACTGACCCGGCCAGCGGCTCGCCTGCAAGCTGGGCGGTGTCCAGCCCGGCGCTCATCGAGGTGACGAAAATGGTCGAGAGATCATCGCCGCCGAAGGCGGGCTTGGTCGGGCGCGACATCGGCAGGTCGATCGACGCGATCTCGTTGCCGTCGGGATCGAGCCTAGTGATGCATCCGCCCTCGACGGCCGCGAACCAGTAGCAGCCGTCGGCGTCGATGCAGGCGCCGTCCGGCCGCCCGCGCGACGGTTTGTGGAAGACGCGGCGATTGGCGAGCACGCCCGTATCGACATCGAAATCGAACGCCCAGATCGTGCGGACCGCGGGGTGGCTGTCGGCGAGGTAGAATGTCTTGCCGTCCGGAGAGATCGCGCAACCGTTTTGGGTGCGAAGACCCTCGACCGCCGCCACGGCCTTGTTGTCGTCAAACACGTAGAGGGTTCCCATCGGCTCGCGTTCGGGCGGCATGTGCATCGTGCCGGCCCAAAATCGGCCGGCCGGATCGACAACGCCGTCGTTCATGCGCATGTCAGTGCGCGGCGTCGTCACTTCGGCGATAAGGGCCAGCACACCGGCCTCGGCATCAAAACGATACCAGCCGACGCCGGCCGCGACGATGACCGAGCCGTCCTCATCAAGCGCGAGCGCTCCGGGCATGATGTCGAGAGCGAAGCTGGTCAGCTGCCCGCTCGCCACATGCTTGCAGCGCAGCGCCATGCCTTCGATGTCTACCCACCACAACGAAGCCGAGCCGGCATCCCAAAGAGGGCTCTCGCCGACCCGGTCGCGCCCGTCGTGGAAAACGGAGATTTTAGGCACGCCGGTCATGCCGTCTCTCCGGGCAGTGCGCCGGGCGCATCGCCTATCGTCCAGCCGCCATCGACCGGGATGTCCGCGCCGGTGACGTAGCTCGCGGCATCGCTGCACAGGAAGACGAAAGCGCCGACGAGATCGTCCGGACGGCCCTGTCGCCCAGTGGGGATTTTCGCCACCACAGCGCGACGGAACGCGGCATCAGCGTAGCGATGCGCCGTCGCTTCGGTTTCGATCGCGCCTGGCGACACGACGTTCATGGTTACGCCGCGGTCAGCGACCTCGCGGCCGATGGCCCGTATGGCGACCAGTTGCGCCGCCTTGACGGAGGCGTACACCACGGTTTCCGCTCGTGGGCGCATGGCCATCACGCTGCCGGTCGCCACCACCCTGCCCCAGCCGCGCTCCGCCATGGCGGGTACGAGCCGGCGCGTCAGCGTCAGCAATGAAGTGAAATTCGCCGCGACATGCGCCTCGATATGATCCGGCGATGTCTCCTGCCAGGGCAGCCGCCTCCCGATCGCGGCATTGGCGATCAGGATGTCGATCGGACCGTGGTTCGCCAGCACGTCGTCGGCCAGCGCGGCCGCGGCGGCGGTATCGGTGAAATCCGCCTCCACCACGGGCGTATCCCGACCGATCTGATTTGCGACCCCGGCCGCGCCCTGCGCATCGCCGAAGTGGTGCAGCACGATGCCCGCTCCATGCTCCGCCAGCGCAAGCGCGATCGCCCTGCCGATGCCTGAGTTGGCGCCGGTCACCAGCGCCCGCTTGCCTTCCAGCGAAAAACGGTCCGCGCTCATCGTTTCGCAGCCGCGAGCTTGTCGGCGACTTCGAACGAAGCAATGTCGGCCGCGTCGAAATGGACCCTGATCTTCTGTTCGGCGAGATCGGCGTCGCCGGCCACGACCGCCTCGTAGATCGCCTGGTGGCGTTCGATCGTCGCATTCCAGTCCGCGTCCGTGCGGTTGGCGCGGCGCGAGAAAAGTTCGGAGACCTCGCGCTGCACGGAGCGCAAGCCTTCCATCTGGACGCGGATCATCGAATTGCCGGTCGCCATGGCGAGGCCGAGGTGGAACAGGATGTCCGCCTCGGTGAAGCCGGACGGTTCGCGAAGGGAGGCGCGCATGTCGGCAAGGCCCTGCTTCATGGCTTCGAGCCCGGCCTGGTCGCGGCGCTCCGCGGCAAGCCGCGCAATGCCCGTTTCAATCACCCGGCGCATCTCGTTGGCTTCGCGCAGCCGCTCAAGGCTCGAACGCACGGCATAGCCGTAGATGCGCTCGAGCGGCTCGCCGTTGAGCGCCTTGGCGCGCGCGACCTTGCCTTGCTGGGTGAAGATCAGCCCCGCAGAGGTGAGTTGGCGCAGCGCCTCGCGGGCGATCGGTTTCGACACACCGAACTCCCGGGCGATCTCGCCTTCCGGCGGCAGCGCCTCGCCGGGCGCGATCCGGCCGTCGAACAACGCGGCCGCAATCGCATCCGACACTGCGTCCGCCAGCCGCAACGGGCTCGCGAGCTTGGTGGAGAAGATCGGCTTTCGGGTCGGACTTGCGGTCATTCGCATCCTCGATTGCGCAACAGCTAGCACAGCATTTTATAACTTAGCAACTAAGTTTATCAGTTGCCAAGCTGCTTGGCGCTCGCTAGAAATTCCAGCGTCGGCCCATCGGGTGGCCGCGATGCGACACGCGGGAGAGAACGAGTTGACGGTTGACGGCAGCGACAAGGCGGACATCCGCATCACCGATGTGATTGCACATCCGCTGACCCAGAAGCTGCCGCAGCCGACAGTGACATCGTGGGGGAAGTATACCGAGGTTTCGATCGTGCTTGTCGAGGTGCGCACGGACGCCGGCATCACCGGCGTGGGTGAGGCGCTGGCGCGATTTTCGCCGAAAGCCTACGCCGATCTCATCGAGACCTCGCTCAAGCCGCGGCTCGTCGGCGGCAACCCCACGGATATCATAACGCATTGGCGGACCATGCGCCGCGCGCTGTCCGGCCGCTCCGGAGGCATGCTATTCGAGGCGATCGCCGGCGTCGACATTGCCCTCTGGGACATTCTCGGCAAGATCGCCGGCCTGCCAATCCACCGCCTGCTCGGCGGCGTTGGCCGCACCGAAGTCCCGGTCTACGCCGCTTCCGTCAATTGGGGCGGCGACGAGTTCATGGATTGCGAGCTCGACCGCTATCTCGAAAAGGGATTTCCGCGCATCAAGGTCAAGATCGCCAATCCGGTAAAGGAAGCGCGACGGCGGATCGAGCGATTGCGCAAACGGGCGGGCGACGACATCGAACTGTGCGTCGACGCCAACTGGGCCTACACGCTGGAGGAAGCGGTCGAGGTCGGCCGCGCGCTGACCGATAATGCCTATTTCTGGTTCGAGGAGCCGCTCCGTCCCGAGGACGAACGCGGCTACGAGGAACTGCATCGCCGTTGCGCCACGCCACTGGCGGCGGGCGAAAGCAATTTCACGCTCGACCAGGCGATGCGGCTGGTCGAAAACCGTACGCTTTCCTACCTCCAGCCCGATGTCGCGCGCTCCGGCGGAATCACCGAGACGCGGCGCATGGCCGAGTTCGCGGCGGCCCACGACGTCCAGTACGCGCCGCATATCGGCATGTCGGGCATCGTGTGCGAGACGGCCAGCGTGCATCTCGCCGCTGCAATGCCAAACCTGCGCGCGATGGAGTGCGAGACCGACTCCAGCCCGTTCAAGACCGCGATAACCGGCGCGGCGCCGGGCGCCGACCGGCAGAAGAACGGGCTGCTGCCGGTGCCGACCGGACCTGGCCTCGGCATCGAGATCGATTGGGACGCGGTGAAAAGATTGAGGGCCGGATGAAAGCACCTGCCGATCTTGCCGCGACCGACATGGCCGAAGCAATGCGCCTCGCTATATTGCGCGCCGATCCGGCGCTCAGCCGTTTCGATCCCCTCCCCCGGATCATCTCCTTCGACGATTTCTCGCGCGGCCATTGCGGCTGGTCGCAGCTTGTCGGCAACTACGAAGACGATCTGGATACGATGCTGCCGGGCTATGCGCAGCATTCCAGCGCCATGCTTTCCACGCTCGGCCATTGGGATGCCGGTTCGCATGGCGCCATGGACTCTTCCTATGCGCTGAAGATCGCGACGCGGGCCAGGCCAGGCGCGCGAAACGTCGCCATCAAGCGACACACCTTCCGCAAGCGCGGGCCGATCCGCTTCGAACTCTATTTCACCTTCAAGCCGGAAGCGAGCGAGCTCAAACTGTCGGAAACCGACGTGCGTTCGATCGGCTTCCTGTTCGACCTGCAGTGCGGCGACCGCGACGGCGACGGCGAGCGGGTGATGCCGCATCTGCGCTTCCTCAACGCCGCCGACGGCAAGCACCTGCAGAAGTGGCAGTACAAGCGCGAGACAACGAGGTTCGAGGCGGTCGGCGCCGGCGACAAGATATTGAGCCATTATCACCTGGCGCCCGAAGGCTGGCTCGACCTGCCGGATGGCGAGCAGCGCCTCTGCTACAACGAGATAGCGACCAAGGTGAACTGGAGCTATCTGCGCTTCGATTTTGACCTGGAATCGATGCGGGCGCTGGGTCTGCACTGCAACGACCGCAACTTCGACCTGTCGGGTTTCGATTCGATCCGCATCCCGGCCATGAAGAACCTCTGGTGCATGCTGAATTTCTGCCTGTTCGCCGAAACCGACGTGGCAAAGCGCGCCTTCCTTTACGTCGATTCCATCTGCATATCGGGAGACTTCTGATGCTGCCCGAAAACATCACGGCAGTCATCGCCCGCAACGAACGCTGGACCGGCGACGCGGCCAGCGAACCCTACGAAGCCGGCTGGGCGCGCGAGGCGCTGTTCTTCATCCGGGCGCTCAAACAGCCGGTCGGCGCATCGCCGACCGGTTGGATCGAGATATCGCCGGACGGCATGCATTGGCTGCGCGAAGGAACCGAATTCCGGATGCCGAGTCAAAAGGATGCGATCGCGGCCGCTCGACTGACATGCTTCGGCAACTGGCTGCGCGTGGCGACGCAATTCGAGCAAGGGGCGGAGTGCACCGTGCTCGTGACAGTTCACCTCAAGGCTTGAACACGCGTCATCGATTCGAGATAGCCCGCTGTGACGTGATCTCCTCTGGAGATATCGCGTATGTCTTGGCGGCGCGAACCTGAATCAGGCCCACTCGGCGTCCCACGCCCGCCTCACGTCGAAGGCATGCCGAAACAGGCTGACATGTGGACGCCTTCTGACTACCCTGCCGCGATGGCCGAAGCTCTTCCAATCCGCATGCTCGTAATGCACCACGACGACCTTGGCGGAAGCCATAGCGCCAACATGGCGTTCGTTGAGCTGTTCGACATGGGAGTGGTGACCTCCGGCTCGGTGATGGTGCCTTGCGCCTGGTTTCCCGAGATAGCAGCGATTGCGCGCGAGCGGCCGGACCTGGATATCGGCGTGCATCTGACCTTGACCGCCGAATTTCCCGGCTTCCGCTGGCGGCCGCTCACTGGAGTAAAACGGAACGGCCTGACCGACGAAAGCGGGTTCTTCTGGAGCAGCGTTGCAGATGCGCGCGCGGCGGATTTGAAGGCGGTCGAGGAAGAGCTGCGCGCACAAATTGAAACGGCGCTCGAAGCCGGAATCGACGCGACGCATCTCGACTCGCATATGGGAACCGTATGGCAGCCCGAGTTTGTTGATCTCTACCAACGTCTGGGCGAAGAATTCCGCCTGCCGATCGTCCTGACACGTGACGTCGGCAAGATGGCGCCCGCCGATTTCAATTTCGAACCCGAATTCAAACGATCGGTGGAACGGGGCAATCCTGATTTCCAACGTTTCCTGATGACGCCCTTCGGCAATCCGGCTCCCGATAAAGACGCTTATGCAGAAATTTTCAGTGCAGCTGTCCCGGGGCTCAATTGGGGCGCTTTCCATTTCACAGCGCCCGGGGACTTCGCGATGATTTCTGACGACGCGCCGACCAGGCTAGCCGAATACCAGTTCTTTCGCTCTGGCCGCGCCAAGACTTTGATCGAAGCTGCAGGGCTGAGCCTCGTTGGCATGCGGTCTTTCCGCGACGCGATGCGCGCGGGAGGCTGATACTCTGCCGATTTGATCGCAGCCGGTGGTTATCGCCTTGTGCGACCATTGCCGAGCCGGAATAAACAGCCAGGGCTTCGGTGCGTGCGACACTTACTTTTTTGTTGGTACTTACCAAACATAAGCTGCCTTGCTATTTGCAGTCTTCGAGGCCGCAACTCGCTCGAGTGAAGGCGATGAACACCCGCCTGGTTTGCGGCAAGCCGTCATGGCCCGAATATCAACAGACGCCGAAGTATGGAAAGGAAATCAGTGTGAAACGAGTTCTGTTTGCGGTGCTGATCGCCGCCGCCTGCAGCGGGTTTCCGGCTTTCGCGCAGGAGCCCGTGATTGCCGCCAGCAATGCGGAAGAGCTGTTCACGAGCCCCGATCCCAAGCTCCACGCCAACAAGCAGGTTGCCTATCACATCATCAGGGACCTGCTCGAAGCGGGCCACTGGGACATGGCCGACCAGTTCCTGTCGGAGGAGTACGTCCAGCACAATCCGAACGCCGCCAGCGGTCGCGAGGCCGTCGTCAAATACTTCACCGAAGTCCTGAAGGTGGAGCCGAAGCCGATCCCCGAAAAGCTCGGCATGCCGATCACCTCGGTCACCGCCGAGGGCGATCTGGTGGTCGTCACCTATCCGCGCGAGGTCAAGGATCAAAAGCACCCGAACGGCGGTTACAGCACTACCTGGTTCGACATGTGGCGGATCGTGGACGGCAAGGCGGTGGAGCATTGGGATCCTGCCCTGGTAGGCGAGTCCCCCGATCTCCAGCCCGGCGAATAGGCCGGAATTGCTTCGAGGTTCAGAGCGAATGCCAATTGGACGCCGACAATTTCTCGCCCTGTCGCTCGTGGCGGCCGGCTTCGAGAAAGCGCAGGCCGCAGAGCCGTTCTGGGCGGAGCTGCGGTCCGGAAAAGCCATCGTCCTGCTGCGCCATGCCGAGGCTCCGGGCTCGGGCGATCCGCCTGGGTTCAAGCTCGGCGATTGCAGCACCCAGCGCAATCTGTCGGAAGACGGGCGGGCTCAGTCCCGCGCGATCGGCGATCTGTTCCGCGCGAACGGCATCGCCTCGGCGGCCGTTTATTCGAGCCAGTGGTGCCGCTGCCTCGACACGGCCCGCCTGCTTGGCCTGGGCGAGGTTGTGCCGCTCGACCTACTCAATTCGTTCTTCGGCGACAGTTCGGCGGGACCGGCACGCTCGGCCGCTCTCCTGGACTGGCTCCGCGAGCAGAGTTTCGGCGGACCTGCCATCTTCGTCACGCATCAGGTCAACATCACCGGCCTTACCGGTGAAGTGCCTGATCGAGGCGAGATGATCGTTGCGCGGATTCACGCCGATCGTCCCGTCGAGGTCATCGGCCGGGTGCCAGCGCCTTTCTGAATGATGCGTCAATTGGCCGGATTTCCGGCCCGAGCGGCGCCGGCCATCTTCCGCTCGGGTCCCCTTCCCGCTCCTCAGGCGGGCGACACGCGCGGCGAAGCCATTCAACTCATCCTCTGCGGACGCAGAGGCTTTTGATCCCGCAACAGAAATGGAATGAAAGAACGACATGCAACGGCGCAATTTAATTAAAGGATTCATAGCATTGGGCGCATGCGCGATCTGCGCGCGGGCAGGTATTGCCGACGAAGGCGTCCATTGGAGTTATGGTGGGAAAAACGGTCCGGAGCACTGGGGGGCGCTCGATGGCGCCAACGCCGCATGCTCGGCCGGGGTGCAGCAGTCGCCCCTGAACCTGACTGGCGCCATCAAGGCGGATATCCCGCAAATCGGCATCGACTGGAAGGCAGGCGGCGGCGCGGTCGTCAATAACGGCCACACGATCCAGATCAACCTGCCGGAAGGCAGCACCCTCACCCGGGGCGGCAAGGCCTACGACCTGCTGCAATTTCATTTCCACGCGCCGAGTGAACATCTGGTGGAAGGCAAGACCTTCCCCATGGAGGTGCATTTCGTCCATAAGAATCCCGAAAGCGGTGCGCTCGGCGTGCTGGGCGTGTTCCTGACCCCGGGTGCGAAGAACGAGACGTTTGCGAGCCTGGCCGCGGCTTTCCCGGCCGAGGCGGGTGGCAAAGCCTCGGTCGGGG
>NZ_JAAKZF010000040.1 GCF_011045125.1 Allomesorhizobium camelthorni
GCAACTGTAATGCTAAGCATTACCTCAAGCAGGGTGCTGAAAACGGCAGCCTGTTTCATGTGCTCAGCGGATTGGCTTCGGTAGCAGCGGTAACCCGCAGCCCTCAACTGGCGCAGGAATTGCGAGTGCTCATCCGGCGCTCAAAAGCAGCCGGGGCGATCGACGTCACTGCTGACAATTTATTTCGAATCGGCATGATTGCTGCCGCATCCCACCCTGAGCTCGACGAATGGTGCGGGTATGTAGGTGAGTGGACCACCGAGCTTGCGTATTGGGACCTGTCGCGCGACGAGACGACACGACTCCACTCACACGTCAGATGTTTGTGCAGCATAGTTCCCGAACTCTGGACTACATTGGGGCGAGCGGAAGCGGCGCTGGCGGCGGCGTCTGGCTAGAAGTGGGTACGACGGTGCTCCCAGTTTCAGGGTTGTAAGAGCCCCCGAGTCTAACTCAAGCCCACGCGTGGACAGCTTTTGAGAGGCGCCATGAATATAGCGAGATGGCGCAACCCCCGACCTCCAGCGTGATCGCGGGCACGGTCTGCTTTCAGGAAGCCGATCTTTACGGCCGAGATGCTGCGTTGCGGCCCGGCAGTCCTGGGGCCGGGAGTTGACGGGCTGCTTTGAGTGCGATGACGCAGGATAGCTACCATTCAACAGGGGCGCGCATCCCAAAAGGCGCCTAAGATGAACGCTGACGACGGCACCCACAATTTTCTCGCACCGGCTACGCTACGTTTGGCCCGCTCTCCGCACTTCCGGTAGCACCCACTCTAGCTTGGAGTTCGGAGATCAAGAGCCACATTTTGCAGTCGGAAACCGCTGCCATCCCCGCGCTCGTCATGATGGAAGCTGACACTCCAGCGCTTTGTTGCCGGGTCAATGGACACGACGTCGTAGCACATCGGCTTGCCTTCTGCTCCGACGCTTGATCCGCAGCCGACCACCGTGACCTCGGCGTCAGCGGTCGGCCGAACGGTGGAGAGATGTGGGATATGTTTATGGCCGTGCAGAACGAGTCCGACATTACGTCCCATGCACCAACTCAAAAACTCCTCCGCTCCCTCGAAAGCGATGAACCGCTCATCACCCCCGAATCTGGCGAGGAGGCGTTCATAGAGCGCGGTGGGTTGTGAGCCGTAGCTGACGGGATGGTGGTGGACGAGCGCAATGTTGAAGTAGGAGCCAACATGATTGTCGCGAGCGACCGCATCCTCGAAGCGCTCGGCGCGGTCGAGCCGCTGGCGCTTGCTCACGCAACCCCGCGCGAAGTCCCCGCTCTCGCTCGAATTAAAGGAGTAGAAGACCGCTTGGATATCGTCATCGACCTCAATTGGTGACCAATCGAGGTCGGTGACATACTCGGCCGCCCGGCCTATCCGACCTAGCGCGTTGCCTTTAACGCGGACATCATGGTTCCCCGGAACGACCAAGAGGCGTTTGGTGGTCGAATCTTCAACGTCGCGCCGGAACTCATCAAACGAAGCCCGCAGACCCTCGCTCGGGGTGTCGAAAAGATCGCCCGTCACCGCAACCCTGTCAACTGTTGGAAGTACGCCGCGCAAATGACGCTTTAGGTAGGATCGTCTAAGCGTCGCCTCTTCAAGGCCGATGTGGAGATCGCTGAGGTGGAGGATCCGCTTTGTGCTTTGGCGAGATGCCTGTCTCAATATAGCGTCATCCGTCGCCCTCAGACCACCGGCCAACGCATCGAGCAGATCGTGACGCAGGAAACGTAGAGCGTCGTCGAGGCCAAGTGCGCAAGCGCTGCCCAGCCGTGTCCAGAAGAGGACTCCGGGCGGTGCGATGGGTTGCCGAGCAAGCTCTCGCAGTGCCGGAAAAGGGTCGACGAACTGTGACAGGCCCCCTCCAAATCGCTGATGAGGTAGAAGGACGAGGCCCTTTGCACCCGAGCTTATTCCCGCCTCCATGAAGAATTGGAGGCTTCGTTCGTCAAGCCTCCAATCGTTCTCTGGCAGGATGAGCGCGTAGAAGTCGTACCCGATGAAATAGGTGCGAAGTGGGTCGATATACTTCCGCGGGTCGACAGGTTGAAGATTTCTTAGGTCGTCGAACTGGAAATCGAGTTCTCGAAATTGCTGGGACGCCGCATTAGCCACTTCAGCTGTCCAATCGACAGGCGTCCCCTGGGTCGAACTGATGAGGTTACCGTTGTATGCCAGCGACATCAGGAAGGTGCCTAGTGTTTCGCGATCGACGCGAGGTGCGGGGGCGCCCGTTTCGTCGGTAAGATAGCCGACCAGATTGATATGACTGATGTCGAACCGCGCCCCCATTCTATCCCCCGTACTCACCAGTTCCTTGCAGCCCCACCACACCTTTTATTATGGCATGCGTGCGATCCAAAGAAAATTAGGCGCGCCCACGATTTCCAGCATTGTCACTCGCTATGTCCGCTTCCGGGCGTAGGCAAAGTCAATCTCTATGGCTGACTTGCGGCGCAATGCCTCCATTCGCTGTGGTTTTTGCCTGCCAGACCTAAGACGCAAGCACGGGCTGACCAAATCTTTGGCGACCGAAACTCGGAAACTCACCTTAAAAGGCAAAACCTTCCGTCCGCCTACAGAAGCTCTGGGAAAGGGTCATGGTGCCCAGAGGCGGAACCGAGAGAACTGCCTATGTGGCTGTTTCGGAATACATTTTCGATGCGAAAAGAGCCGCCAATACCAACATAAATACCAACAGAATTTTTCTGTGGATTGGTGCGATTCCAATTCTCAGTGATAAGAAATCGACGTTCTCGTAGTGGCCGGCCGGTCGCAGGTTCTCTTGAATTGCACATTGAGCAAGGACCGGCGCTTGAAAAGGAAAATATCCCGATCGGTGTGGTCACCGAGGTTCAGGGCACGCGTTGGCTGGACGTGACGATCACCGGGCAAGCCGCGCATACGGGCACGACCGAACTCGCCTACCGCCGCGATCCGATGGCCGCCGATGCAATGCATCATCTTTTTGCCAGCGTTGTGCCGCGAGACGAACGGGCGCGCCTGGTCTGCAATGCCAGTAAACCCGCGCGACGGCTGCTACCCAAGTGATAGAACAGGTTCAGTGAACCGAAGGTCCATTTTTGAACAGCGCCATCAACGTCTGGCGAGGTAGAGGCGGCGTGCATCAGTGTTCAGCATGGCGACGAGAGCGTCCGCAGGAACTACAGGTGTGCACCACTTTTCTCCGAATTCTACCTTCCAGCGGCCATTCCAAGCGCATTACTAATCGCGGTGATTGACGTGTTCCGTTGGCATGCCTCGTCTAGCCCGGCATGTTCATCACGATCTTGCCGAATGGCCCGCGGGCCAGATGATCGAGCGCGGCCGGCAAGTCGGCAAATGCGTACTCCGCATCGACTACAGGTTTGATTCCGGTCTGATCGATAGCGCGGACGAAATCCTCAAGTGCCTTGCGGTGGCCGACCTGAATGCCTTCAACGGTCAGGTGCTTGAGCGCCAACGGGGCAAAATGGCCTGAAATGTCGAAACCCTCAAATACGCCGATGAGCGAGACGCGCCCGAAAACGGCAGCCGCCTGCAGGGCGCGTCCCAAATGCGCACCGCCGACGATTTCGAGGATGTGATCTGCGCCACGGTCTCCCGTCAGGCGGTAGACCGCCTCCACCCAGTCTTCCTTTTTGCGGTTGATCCCATGCCTTGCGCCCAATGCCTTTGCGCGCTCGAGCTTGTCGTCGTCGCCCGAGACCACGATCACGTCCGCGCCGTGCGCGGCCGCGATCTGGAGCCCGAACAGAGCGACCCCGCCGGTGCCCTGCACCACCACCGTCTGGCCGGCATGAAGGCGCCCGCGCTCGACCAGCGCGGTCCAGGCCGTGAGGCCGGCGCAGGGCAGTGTGCTTGCCTCGACATCATTCAGGCTTTCGGGCGCTTTCACCGCCCAGCCCTGATCAAGCACGATGTATTCGGACAGCACGCCCTGCATGGCGCCGCCCAGTGTGCGGTAATTCGGCTCACGCGCTGTGCCGAAGCCGGGACCGTCGATCCAGCCGGGAATGAAGGTCGAGATCACTCGCTCCCCCGGCTTGAAACGCGTCACGGCAGCCCCTGCCGCAACCACCACGCCCGCCGCGTCGGAGCCCAGCACGAACGGGTCCGCCTTGGCGGCAAAGCCCAGCCCATCCTCGATAAGCAGGAGATCACGATAGTTCAGCGAAACGGCGGAGACTTTCACCAGGATCTCGTGTTCGGCAGGTGCCGGCACCGCGGCCGAGACCAACCCAAGATTGGCGCGGCCGACATCCTTCAGCGTCCACTGCTTCATCGTATCCGTCATGACATGCTGGTTCATCGATTTTGCTCCTGCTGAACATAGACTCGCAACATATTCGCTCCATTGGAGTTGCAGTGCGGATGATTTCTCCTCTAAATGTATCCATTCATTCTGCAATGGTGCGCATGACAGACCGGCTGAGCGGAATTCGCGAATTCGTCACCGTGGTGGAGGCGGGCAGCTTCGCCGCCGCGGCCGCGCGGCTGAACCTTTCCCGTTCGGCGGTCGGCAAGGCGGTGGCGCGGCTGGAGGCGCGGCTTGGGGTGCGCCTATGCCACCGAACGACAAGGGTGCTCAGCCTGACGGAGGACGGGTTTGCCTTCTATGAGCGCTGCACGCGCGCCCTTCGGGAACTGGATGAGGCGGAGCAGGCGCTGGAAAGCGGCCGCGCGGAGCCGGCGGGGAAGGTGCGCGTCACGGTTCCGGTCGTGTTCGGCCGGCATTGCGTGGCGCCCATCCTCTACGACGTGGCGCGCGAGCATCGCGGGCTCGTGCTGGAAATCGCCTTCACCGACCGACCTGTGGACATTATCGAGGAAGGCTATGACCTAGCGGTGCGTAACGGCACGTTGCCCAAAGATCCCGGGCTGATGACCCGCACGCTCGCCCGCCAGAGAATGTCGGTCTGCGCGTCTCCGGCCTATCTCGAAAGACACGGCCGGCTCGCGACGCTGGCCGACCTGTCATCCCACCAGGCGATCGACTATGCGAATCCGCGCTACACCAGGACTTGGCTGTTCCCCGACGGGCAAGGCAAAAATGTCGAGATCGTCATGAAGGGCCGCCTGCGGCTCGACGACCTCGAGGCCATCGGAGATGCCGCCGCGGCCGGTCTGGGGCTTGCGTGGCTGCCCTATTGGCTAATCCGCTCGCGCATCGCCAAGGGCGAGCTTATCCGCCTCTTCGATGATCTGCCCGCAACCGAATTCAACAGTTCAGCGCTCTGGCCGCGCACGCCCTTCCTGCCATCGCGTGTACGCGTCCTCATCAACGCGCTGGCGGCGCGGATGCCTGCAATGATGGGGTGAGCTTCGCGCGATCTCGCCGTGAGTCACAGCTCTTGGCTCATCATTCTTGTTCGCGAATCTCAGCGCGAACTTTGCAGTCGTAGCAATTCGGCCGCCCGGACGATGTTCAGCCGGCACTCGCGGATCTTCTGGATGGCTTTGAGACGGTGCAGCACTTTGTGCGACGATGTTACAAAGCAAGGCATGACGGCTCCGCAATCGCCCGGCTTGTCCGGACGCCAGGCTGAATAACAAATTGAGGCGCGAAATCGCGCTTGTCCAGTTGTAGGATGATGTGACATACATCAACCCCTAGTGACGCTGTTCTGGTCGTCGCTGCCGTCAGTGCACAAGCGGATGCTCAGGGCTGTCAAATCCGCTTTCGATCCTGACGGACTCATGAATCCGGGATGCCTGTTTTCGGAGGAAAAGGAACTCGCATGAAGCAGCGTTCGCCGATGATCGGCGTCTTCGAAGCCTTGCCCCGTCGCGTCGCGGCGCTGCTGAGCCGGGAGATCGAATCTGGCGAAGTCAGTCCCGGCAGCCGGCTTCCGACGGAGCAGCAATTTGCCGAAAAATTCGGCGTTAGCCGCAACGTGGTCCGGGAAGCGATCGCCCAGCTTCGTGCGGACGGAATGATCGAGGCTCGACAGGGTGTCGGGGCATTCGTGCTAGCGCCCGAGCAGCGCACCGCCATCCGCATCGATCGCGAGGCCCTGAAGAACGACGCGAATATGGAGCATCTCTTCGAGCTGCGGCGCATCCTCGAAACCGAGTCAGCGACGCTCGCCGCCACCAGGCGCAGCCAGGAACATCTCGATGCTATCAAGGAAGCGCTCGACCGAATGGGCGGCGAGGAGCGCTGGGAGGAAGGCAGCATCGAGGCCGACCTGGCTTTTCATCGGGAAATCGCCCGAGCCACCGGCAACAGCTATATCCATACCTTCATCTCCTTCGTCTGCGAGCAGATACGCCGTTCCATCCACTATGCCCGCCAGACCAATCCACTGCACGACCTGGTCGAGATCAATGTCGGTGAACATGTAAAAATCTATGAGGCCCTCGTGGCTGGCGACGCGGATGCCGCCGGCGAAGCAATGCGCGAGCATATTATCGGCGCGGCCGATCGTGTCGGCATCCGCCTTCCGCTGCCGCAAAGCCCTACCAATTCGAGGTAAACCATGCCGCTCGGCCAAGCCAAGAAGATCTCCGATGTCTGCCTGCTCGTGGAAAACATTGATCGGACAGTCGATTTCTACGTCAACAAGCTCGGATTCCGCACGCGCCGCCGCGCCGAGGGATTCGCCGACTTCCACAACGACGGCATCACCCTTGCTGCTTGGGAACTTGATCATATCAACCGTCATGCCGGCGTCTCCAACCTGCGGGCGCCAAAAGGCGCGCACAAGGTCTGCGTCGCAATGCAACTCGACACGCCTGGCGAGATCGACCGCCTCTACGCCGAGCTCTCGGCCAAAGGCGTCTCCTTCCACCGTGCGCCGGACGACTACGTCTGGAACGCCCGCTGCGTCTACTTCACCGATCCGGACGACACGCTCTGGGAACTCTACGCCTGGCTCGAGGGTGGCCCCGGCGACTACCACGACGAACAGCCGTGACCGATCCTTCGGCCAGGCCGGCCGCAGGCGACAAGCATCCTTGGCAAACAACAGGAGCAAAACAATGAGTGGGAACACGCAGAATTGGAACCGCCGGTCCTTTATGAAGGCCGGTATCGCGGGCGTCGCGGCATTCGGGCCGGGCATCCAACTGTTCGGCGGCACGGCAAACGCTGCCGCCAAGGTGGTCATCCAGTATGACTGGCTGATGTCGAACGGCCAGATCGGCGACGTCGTCGCTGTCACCAACGGCTACTTCCAGGAAGCAGGTCTGGAGGTCGAATTCAGTCCGGGCGGACCAAACTCGGCAACTGTGCCGCCGGTTGTTTCGGGTTCGGCGCAACTCGGCCAGTTTTCCGAAACACCGCAGCTTTATGCCGCTCGCGCCAGCGGCGTTCCGGTGAAGATCCTTGCCTGTGGCTTTCGTACCGGCCCCTACGCACTGACATCGAAGCCGGACAAACCTATTCGCTCGGTCGCCGACCTCAAGGGAAAAAAGATTGGCATTCAACCGACGGCCCGCTTCGCCATGGATGCCGTGCTGGCCAAGAACGAGATTGATCCGGCCGACGTCACCATCCTCAATGTCGGCTTCGACAAAGCGCCGCTTGTCCGGGGCGAAGTTGATGCCATCGGCGGCTGGATCACCAACACCCAGGCGCTCAGCGTTGTCGGCGACGATCGCGTTGATCTTTTGTTGAGCGATCTCGGTTTGGCATCATATGCCAACGTGTATTTCGCCACTGACGAGGCAATCGAGACGGACCCGGAGACGCTGGCGAAGTTCATCGGCGCTGTCGCCAAGGGCTGGGGCTGGGCTCATGCCA
Organism: Allomesorhizobium camelthorni; assembly: GCF_011045125.1. Classification (GTDB taxonomy): domain Bacteria; phylum Pseudomonadota; class Alphaproteobacteria; order Rhizobiales; family Rhizobiaceae; genus Allomesorhizobium; species Allomesorhizobium camelthorni. Next base: position 7,755 of record NZ_JAAKZF010000040.1, read on the forward strand.
ATCCCCAGGAGGCGGTGAAGAAACTGGTTGCGACCTATCCGGAGATCGATCTCGACTGGGAGTTGAAGACGATCGACCTGGTCCTGAAGCTTAGCTTCGACTCCGACACAGCGCGCGACGGCTGGGGCACGTTCGATCCTGCTTCCATCGAAAGCCAGATCGCACTTTTGGACCAGATCGGGCAGTATCCGAACGGACGGCCGAAATCCGCGGATGTCTATACGACCAAGGTCCTCGGTCTTTCGGCAGCCGAACGCCCCAAGCTCGCCGCACCTGGTGCCTGAACGGACGATGGGGAACGCGATTCACGCTGCGGGGCTGGACGTCGGCTATCCCGGCCCTCATCACCCCACCACAGTGCTCTCCGGCCTCGACCTCGATGTCGAGGCCGGCACTTTCCTGTCGATCCTCGGTCCGTCGGGTTGCGGCAAGTCGACCCTGCTGCGGGTCATCGCCGATCTGATCGAACCGCTGGCTGGAGAGATCAGGGTGCTGGGTGAAACACCGCGATCAGTCAGATCGCGCCGCGACGTGGGTTTCGTGTTCCAGGATTCGACACTGCTGCCGTGGCGCACAGTTCGCGACAACCTGAGGCTTCCGCTTCAAATTGGACGTGGAAGCCTCACCCGTCCAATCGAGGACAAGACCGAAGAACTCCTTGCTCTGATGAGCCTTTCGGCTCTGGCCGACAGATTTCCCCATCAACTGTCCGGCGGCCAGCGACAGCGGGCGGCCATCGCTCGCGCGCTTCTCGGCGAGCCGCGATTGCTGTTGATGGACGAGCCTTTCGGCGCGCTGGACGAAATCACGCGCGACCGGCTGAACGATGAACTGCTCAATCTCTGGCGGCGCACCCGAACCACCATCCTCTTCGTCACGCATTCGATCGCCGAAGCGGTCTATCTGGGCGAAAGGGTGATTGTGCTTGCAGCCAATCCCGGCCGTGTCGTTGCCGATCGTGATCTCCAATCCGTCAAGCAGCCCGGCAACCGATGCTCTCGGGAAGACCCGGTGATCGTCGCCACCATGGCCGGCATGCGCGCGGCGCTGGAGGCGGCATCATGATCGCGCACGGCGGACTTTCTCCGACCGCCCAAGCCGTCCTGCCAATCCTCGGAGTTGGCTCGTTGCTGGTCGCTTGGCAGTTTTTGCTGCCAGCCGCCGGCGTGCCGGCCTACATCGTGCCCACGCCATCGGCTATATTCGCCGTATTCGCCAAGAGCGGACCGCTACTCCTGGGTAATTTCTGGCCGACCGCAATCGAGGCTATAGCGGGCTTCACGATCGGCAATTTTTCAGCGATCCTTCTTGCGATCGTCTTTGTTCACAGCCGGATTCTGCAAGCCGCCTACTTCCCCGTCGTTCTGTTCTTCAACACGATCCCGGTCCTTGCCTTGTCGCCGATCATCATTTTGATTTTCGGGCTTGGCATGACACCGAAGATCGTGATCGCCGCCGTCATTTGTTTTTTCCCGACCCTTATCAACATGATCCGCGGTCTGGATTCAGCCACTGCAAATGAACATGAACTGTTCCGTGTCCTGTCGTCGAACCGCTCCGAGCTATTCTGGCGGTTGAGGCTGCCCCGCGCCTTGCCGATGCTGTTTTCCTCGTTGCGCATTGCGTCCGCCACGGCTGTCATCGGCGCCATAGTTGGCGAATGGATCGGCTCCGACAAAGGTCTTGGCGCACTCATCATCCAGGCGACGTTCAACTATCAATCCGACCGGCTTTACGCGGCGATCGTGCTGTCTTCCTTGCTGTCCATCGGCCTTTTCCTGGTGGTCGTCACCGTCGAGCGTAAATTGATCCGGTACTAGCGCTGTTAGGATTCCGGATCTTTTTTACATCCAGTTTCGGTGCAGTCTTTCGAGTCCGGGCATTTGAGGCCTGCTATCGAAGCAGGAGCGGACGTTCGGCTGCGTCGCTTCAGCTTGCTGATACGAAGACGGTGCTCGCTTCGCTCACAATCGAAACATGCTCCCTTGCGGCCGTGCCGGCGGCCGCGCCGTCCCCGCGCAGCACGGCTCTGACAATTGAGTCATGCTCGCTCCAGGACTTCGAAAGCCGACCGGGCAAGCGGAACTGCGCCCTGCGGAACGGCGCGAGGCGGGCACGTGTTGCGAGGGTCAACTCCTCAATGTGCTTGCTATGCGCGCCGCGGTAGAGCATCGAATGGAAATCGGTATTGTAGGCCTCATAGTCGGCCTCGGCCCCGAGCCGCACCAGCGCCGCCGAGGATTGATGCCGGCTTTCGAGCGTTCGGCGCTCGGCGGGGCTCATGCGCTCGGCTGAAAGGCGCGCACAGATCGCCTCCAATTCGGCCATGCTCTCGAACATGGAAGTCAGGTGCGCGGGTTCGACCACCGCAACGATCGCGCCGCGATTGGGCCGTCGATCGACCAGACCCATTGCGCTGAGCTGGCGCAGCGCTTCGCGGACAGGCGTGCGCGAGACGTCGTAACGTTCGGCAAGCTTGATCTCGTCGAGCTTTTCGCCGGGACGAAGAACGCCTGTGACGATCCGGTCGGCGATAGCGCGCACCATCTCGTCCACCGTCGTTCCCGTCCTGATGAGTCCGCGTCGTCGCGCCAAGCTGAGCTCCGCTGAAAGCCGCATCTCGGCAACGCCGAATCCCGATGCAGCATGGGTCAATCCTTATGACCAAGACTTGGGCAGAAGGTCAAGTTGGCTAGAACTTAGGCGGCAAGTGCATACACTTGCGCATGATTTATGCATCATACCGGACACAACGTCCGTGATTGCAAGGAATCGCCGCCTTTCGGACTTGGCATAGCGATTGCATGCACTTCCTCAACAGGCCGTCATCGTTCAACTCAGGAGCCCCCATATGACCGACCGTCTCATGTTTTCCCGCCGCCAAATACTGAAAACCTCGGCAGCCGGGGCAGTGCTCGGCTTCGCCCCGTCGCTGCTGCCGGTTCGGAGCGCCTTTGCCGCCGGCGCGACCATAGGCTTCATCTATGTCGGCCCGAAGGACGATTACGGGTACAACCAGGCGCATGCCGAGGGCGCCGCCGTGCTGAAGGGCATGGAAGGCATCTCGATCATCGAAGAGGAGAACGTGCCGGAGACGGTCGACGTCCAGAAGACGATGGAGTCGATGATCAATCTCGACGGCGCGACAATGCTGTTCCCAACCTCGTTCGGCTATTTCGATCCGCACATGCTTGCGATGTGCGAGAAGTTTCCGGAAATCCGGTTCCGTCACTGCGGCGGCATGTGGAGCGAGGGCAAGCACCCGAAGAACGCGGGTTCATATTTCGGCTATATCGGCCAGGGACAGTATCTGAACGGCGTTGCCGCGGGTCATGCGACGAAGACCAAAAAGATCGGCTTCGTCGCAGCCAAGCCAATCCCGCAGGTTTTGCTCAACATCAACTCCTTCCTGCTCGGCGCGCGATCGGTCGATCCCGCGATCACCTGTCAGGTCATCTTCACCGGCGAATGGTCGCTGGCGGTCAAGGAAGCGGAAGCCACCAACGCTCTGGTCGACCAGGGCGCCGACGTCATCACCTGCCATGTCGACAGCCCGAAGGTGGTCGTAGAGACGGCTGCCGGCCGCGGCACCTTCATCTGCGGCTACCATGCCAACCAGAGCCCGCTCGCCCCGGAGAAATACCTGACCGGAGCGGAGTGGAACTGGGCCAATATTTACAAGATGTACGTCGAGAAGCTGGTGGCCGGCGAGGAACTGCCGAACTTCACCCGCGGCGGCCTGGCCGACGGCTTCGTCAAGATGAGCCCGCTCGGATCCGGCGTAAGCGAGGCGGCGCGAGCCCAATTCGACGGCACGCTCGCAGAGATCATGAAGGGCGGTTTCTCCGTCATCAAGGGGCCGCTCAACAACAATAAGGGCGAAGTAGTGGCCACCGAAGGCCAGGCCTTTGTCGAAACCGCCATCGAACTGGAAAGCATGGACTATCTCGTCGAGGGCGTTGTCGGTTCGACTTCCTGAACCTGGTTTGGCCCGGAGTTCGGTGATGGCGTCATGACAGAAATAGCGAGCGGCCCGGTTGCTTCGACCCTTGGCGGGCCGGCGCTCGCGGGCGCCCTCGAATGGGCCGCGCGGAGGGCGGAGGGCCTCGTCATCCCGCTCGCCGCACTGATCGTCGGCATGGCTCTGTTCAGCATCTTCATAATGTTGCTTGGTAAATCGCCGGCACAGCTGTTCGATCTGATGTGGCGGGGTGGCTTTGGGTCCTGGTTTTCCGTCCAGAATACGCTGTCGCGGGCCGCACCTCTGCTGCTCGCGGCACTCTGCGTTGCGCTGCCGGCGCGGCTCGGCCTGGTGGTTATCGGCGGCGAGGGCGCGATCGTGCTTGGCGGCGTGGCCGCCGCAGCGATGGCCGTCTTGGTGCAGGGGGCGCCGGCGCTCATAGGCGTTATTTTGATGGGAATCGCGGGGGCGGTCGCCGGCGGCGTCTGGATAGGCGCCGTCGGCGCACTTCGCCACTACCGCGCCGTCAACGAAACCATCTCGTCGCTGCTGATGGCCTATATCGCCATCGCGCTGATGAACCATCTGGTCGAGGGGCCGCTGCGCGATCCTGCCTCGCTCAACAAGCCGTCTACGCATCCCATGGACCCGGCCTTCGTCGTCGGCGCGGTACCGGGCATGGACGTACATTGGGGATTGGTCGCCGGTATCATCGCCTGTGTCATCTCCTGGATACTGATCGAGAAAACCCGCTGGGGCTTCGCCGCCCGCATCGCCGGTGGCAATGTACGCGCCGCGCAGGTCCAGGGCCTCGCCGTCGGACCGCTGATCGTCGGCTTCTGTGCGCTCGCCGGCGCATTCGCCGGGCTCGCCGGTATGATCGAGGTCGCCGCCGTCCAGGGCAACGCCAATGCTTCGCTAGCGTCCGGCTACGGCTATACAGGCATCCTCGTCGCTTTCCTCGCTCGCCATAATCCGCTGGCGATCATCCCGGTCGCCATCCTGCTCGGCGGCATCGACGCATCGGGCGGCCTGCTGCAACGACGCATGGACTTGCCGGACGCCACCGTGCAGGTGCTCCAGGGCATGATCTTCATCGTCATCCTGTTCAGCGAAACTTTTTACGGGCGCCTCAGGGTGTTCAACCCGGATCTCTGGAAGAGGCCCGCCTGATGGAGCAGACCGACCTCGGCCTGTGGGGCGTGCCGCTCGCCATTCTGGGCGGGGCGATCCGCGTCTCGACCCCCTTCATCTTCGTCTCGCTCGGCGAGGCGATCACCGAGCGATCCGGGCGCATCAATCTCGGCCTCGAAGGCGTTCTGGTGTTCGGCGCGATGACGGCCTATGCGGTGGCCGTACTGACGGGTTCACCCTGGCTGGGCGTTCTGGCCGCATCTGCTTCGGGCGCTTGCTTCGGACTGTTCCACGGCTGGATCTGCAAATTTCCCAAGGTCAACGACATCGCCATTGGCATTGCGCTGATGCTGCTCGGCTCGGGCCTTGCCTTCTTCTTCGGCAAGCCGTTCATCCAGCCCTCGGCGCCGGACCTGCCGGCCATCCCCTTCGGCTTATGGTCGAACTCCTCGCAGGTGCAGGCCGCGCTCAACATCAACATCCTGTTCCTTATCGGCGCAGCGCTCGCCGTCTTCCTGTGGTGGGCATTCAAGAACACGCGAGCCGGGCTGATCGTGCGCGTGGTCGGCGATTCTTCCGACGCGGCGCGCGCCATGGGGATCAACCCGAACACGGTGCGGCTGCTGGCTACCGCGATCGGCAGCGCGCTGGCAGCCATCGGCGGGGCCTATCTCTCGCTCTATTATCCGGGAAGCTGGAACGAGGGCATCTCGTCCGGGCAGGGGCTGATGGCGGTGGCGCTGGTCATCTTCGCGCGCTGGAACCCGCTCGGCTGCTTTGCCGCAGCACTCCTTTTCGGCGGTGCGGGCGCGCTTGGCCCGGCCCTGCAGTCGGTCGGCGTCACGCAGGGCTACTACCTATTCTATGCCGCGCCGTACATCCTCACCCTTCTCATCATGATCGCGACCTCGTCGCCCGGTCGCGCGCTTGCCGGCGCGCCTGGCGTACTGTCGATAACCAAGTGAACCGGAACTTCCGATGAACGCCCGAGCCGATATCAACCAGAACTACATCGACGCCGACCCGTATCCTTGGCCATTCAATGGCGACCTCAGGGCGGAAAACACGGCGCTGATCGTCATCGACATGCAGACCGACTTCTGCGGTCCCGGCCGCTATGTCGACCATATGGGCTATGATCTGTCGCTGGTGCGAGCGCCGATCGAGCCGATCAAGTCGGTGCTCTCCACCATGCGGGCGAGGGGCTACACGATTATCCATACGCGCGAAGGGCATCGGCCCGACCTCGCAGACCTGCCGGCCAACAAGCGCTGGCGCTCGCAGCGCATCAATGCCGGCATCGGCGATCCCGGACCGTGCGGACGCATCCTGGTGCGCGGCGAACCCGGCTGGGACATCATTCCGGACCTCTATCCGATCGAGGGCGAGCCGATCATCGACAAGCCGGGCAAGGGCTCGTTCTGCGCCACCGACCTCGAGTTGATTCTCACACAGCGCGGCATCCGCAACATTGTGCTGACCGGCATCACAACCGATGTGTGCGTCCACACGACTATGCGCGAGGCCAACGACCGCGGCTTCGAATGTGTCATGCTGGAAGATTGCTGCGGCGCGACCGACCACGGCAACCATCTGGCCGCGATAAAGATGATCAAGATGCAGGGCGGCGTTTTCGGCGCGGTGTCGAATTCGAAAGCCTTCGTGGAGCAGCTTCCGTGAGGCCCTGTTCATGCTGAATGGTAGAGAGAAGAAAGCTGTCGGTGTCGAGACGATCGGCATGACCATGCGCTTTGGCGCGTTCACCGCGCTCGACGACGTTTCATTGAAGGTTCCCGCCGGTTCCTTCCATGCGCTGCTCGGCGAGAACGGCGCGGGCAAGTCGACATTGGTGAAGTGTATGATGGGTTTCTATCGTGCGACCTCGGGCGACATGCTGGTCGAAGGGCGCGAGGTGAAGATCGCGAGCCCGAAGGACGCATCCGCGCTCGGCCTCGGCATGGTCTATCAGCATTTCACGCTGGTGCAGTCGCTGACCAGTGCGGAGAACCTGGTCATTTCTAGAGAGGGCGTGCCGCGCGTCATCGACTGGCGCAAGGAACGCGCCGACCTGGCCCGCTTCATGGAGACGATGCCGTTCGAGCTGCCGCTGGACGTACCGGTGAGCACGTTGGCCGCGGGCGAGAAGCAGAAGCTCGAAATCGTCAAGCAGCTTTATCTCGGCCGGAGTTTTCTCGTCCTGGATGAGCCGACTTCGGTGCTCACGCCCGGAGAGGCCCAGGAAGTCCTCGGCTTCGTCCGGGCCATGACTGTGGCTGGCGACGTTACCGTCCTGATGATCTCCCACAAGTTCCCCGAGGTGAAGGCCTTTGCCGATGATTTCACAGTGCTGCGCAAAGGGAAGGTGACTGGGACCGGCAGGGTCGCCGAGCACGATCGCAAGGTCATGGCCGCGATGATGATCGGGGATCAGCCGATCGCGACGCTGGATAGCCGCGCTCCGGTTACCAGAGACGCGCGACCCGTCTTGACGGTCAGGACGTTGAAGGCGCCCGACCGGACGGGCCTGAAGACAATCGAGATCCAAGACCTGAGCGTCAGATCCGGCGAGATCGTTGGCATTGCCGGCATATCGGGCAACGGCCAGAAGGAATTCCTCGAAGTTCTCGCCGGCCAGCGCCAGCGCGATGCCGGCGAGGTGCTGGTCAAAGGCGCACCTTACCGCGCAAGCCGCGTTGAGGCCCAAACATTGAATGTCCGGTTCATCCCGGAGGAGCCCTTGCGCAACGCCTGCGCGCCGAAGATGACGGTGGCCGAGAACATGTCGTTCCGCAACTTCGATCTCGATACCTCCGGCAAGCCCGTCAACTGGATCAACGGCCGCGTGATCAAGGCTTTTGCGGCGGGGCTTGTCGAGCAGTTCAAGGTCAAGACGGCATCGCTCTCTTCGCCGATCGAGTCGCTGTCGGGCGGCAATGTGCAGCGTGCGGTGCTGGCGCGCGAACTGACAGGAGATGTCGACCTGCTCATCGTGTCCAACCCCTGCTTCGGCCTCGACTTCTCGGCTGTGGCGGAAATCCGCGCGCGAATCATGGAGGCGCGCAATGCGGGTGCGGCCGTGCTGCTGATGTCGGAAGATCTCGACGAACTGCTTGAACTTTCGGACCGCATCTTCGTCATGTCCGACGGCGCGCTCGTCTACGAGACGCCGATCGCCATGGCGAGCGTGCAGACGATCGGCGAGCACATGGCGGGCCATCACTGATGCCGGAGATAGCGGCCAAGCCCTTCTCTTTCACCTTTCATCCGTCCACCACCGCGTTGGTGGTCATCGACATGCAGCGCGATTTCGCCGAGCCAGGCGGCTTTGGCGCAAGCCTCGGCAACGACGTGTCACGCGTGCAGGCGATAATTCCGACTGTGCGGCGGCTGATGGACGGCTTTCGCGCCGCCGGCCTGCCGGTGATCCATACGATGGAATGCCACAGGCCCGACCTCTCCGATCTGCCGCCCGCCAAGCGCGATCGCGGCAGTCCCGCGATCCGCATCGGCGATCCAGGTCCGATGGGACGCGTCCTGATCGCCGGCGAGCCCGGAACCGCGATCATAGCGGAAGTCGCCCCCCTGCCTGGTGAAATCGTTATCGAGAAACCCGGCAAGGGCGCATTTTATGCCACCTCGCTGAGCGACGTGCTGACCCGGATGGGCGCGCGCCAACTCGTCTTCGCCGGCGTCACTACCGAGGTCTGCGTCCAGACGACGATGCGTGAGGCCAATGACCGTGGCTATGAATGCCTGCTTGGCGAAGACGCTACCGAAAGCTATTTTGTCGAGTTCAAGCAGGCAACCCTCGCTATGATCAGGGCCCAGGGCGCCATCGTCGGCTGGACGGCGATGACGGACCAGATTCTCGAGGGGATCGCAAATGGCTAATCTGAGTTTTGCCGGCTTCCTAAAGGGGGGTTGGCGCGATATGGCGTTCGAGCATTTTCGCGACGGCATCACGATCCACTGGCTCCTGAAGGGAAGTCCTGCCGAACCGTCGGTAGCGATCCTGAACTATGAACCGGGCGCGAGCGTGCCACGCCATCGACATGCGGGGCTGGAGACCATCATTGTGCTTGAAGGTACCCAGAGCGACGAAAACGGCGATTACGTCGCAGGGGCGGTCGTCCTCAATCCCGTCGGAACCGAACACTCGGTATGGACGAAGGAGGGCTGCGTTGTGCTGATCCAGTGGGATTTGCCGGTTGTTATCCTCGGGGAGGGAAAGTGAGCGACATTCACTTCGATATTGCCAGCCTGCATGCCTCCTATGGCGCGGGCCTGAGCGTCGCCGAAATGATCGAGACCGTGTTTCTGCGGATCGCCGAAGCGAATGACCCCGGCATCTTTATCCATCTCGCCGCAAAAGGCGAACTTCTCGCCGAGGCGGAGGCGCTCGGCGCGTTCGATCCCGAAAACAAGCCGCTCTGGGGCGTTCCCTTCGCAGCCAAGGACAACATCGATGTGGCCGGCATGCCGACCACGGCCGGCTGCGCCGAATATGCCTATATGCCCAGGCGCGACGCGACGGTCGTGGCACTACTGAAAGCGGCGGGCGCGCTGGTCGTCGGCAAGACCAATCTCGACCAGTTCGCCACGGGCCTGGTCGGCGTCCGCTCGCCCTATCCAATCCCGAGGAATGCGATCGATGCCGCACTGGTGCCTGGCGGTTCGTCGTCGGGCTCCGCCGTTGCGACGGCGCGGGGCATCGTTTCGTTCGCGCTCGGTACCGACACAGCAGGTTCCGGGCGCATTCCGGCAGGGCTCAACAACATCGTCGGCCTGAAGCCCACCGTCGGCGTACTCTCGACCGCCGGTGTCGTGCCGGCCTGCCGTACGCTCGACTGCGTATCGATTTTCGCCCTGACAGTGGACGACGCGGCGACCGTGTTCGATGTCGTCGCCCAAGAGGACCCCGACGACGTCTATTCCAGAGCGATGCCGGTCGGTTCGCAGGGTCAGCGTCCGCCGGTGCTGACCGTCGGCGTGCCGACCGGCTCTGACCTTAAATTTTTTGGCGACGAGACTATGCGGGCCGGATTCGATGCGGCGCTGGACAAGCTCGAACAACTCGGCTGCAGGCGGGTGGAAATCCCTTTCGGCGATTTTTACGCGACCGCCGATCTACTTTACGAGGGCGCGTGGGTCGCCGAGCGCTACGCAGCAATCCAGCACTTCATGGATACACACGAAGACGCAATGCACCCGGTGACGCGCACGATCATCGGCGGCGCGCGAAAACTATCCGCCGCCGACGCCTTCAAAGGACTCTATGCGCTCCAGGCGCTCAAGACGAAAATCGCTCCGATCATCGCTTCGCTCGACCTCTTCTGCGTACCCACGGCTCCGACCCACTATACGGTCGATGCCGTTCTCGCGGATCCAGTCGTCACCAACAGCCGGCTTGGAACCTATACGAATTTCGTCAACCTGCTCGACATGTGCGGCATCGCGGTGCCGACTGGTATGCGTGGCGACGGATTTCCGATGAGCGTGACGCTGCTTGCGCCAGCCGGCAAGGACCGGCTCGTCGTATCACTTGCCCGCGACGTGCACGAGGCGAGCAGACTGCCGCTCGGGGCGACGGGCTGGGCCGCGCCTACCGGCCGCGACCGCGCAGCATCCGAAAGGGGCGACATCGAGCTCGTGGTCGTCGGCGCGCATCTGTCCGGCATGGCGCTCAACGGTCAGCTTAGGGAAATTGGCGCGCAATTTCACCGCACCGCGCGAACTGCCGCCTGTTACAAGCTCTATGCCCTTGCGGGCCAGTCGGCACCGAAGCCGGGCATGCTTCGATGCGCGGGCGGAGCCGGCGTGCCTATCGAGGTAGAGGTTTGGGGCCTGTCGGCTGCTGCCTTCGGCCGCTTCGTCGCTGCGGTCCCGCCGCCGCTCGGCATCGGCACAATTCTGCTCGAGGACGGGAGTTCTCCGAAAGGCTTCCTGGTCGAGCAGGCCGGGTTGGAAGGTGCGATTGAGATTTCGTCTTACGGTGGATGGCGGCCATACATCGCCAGCATGAACATCGCGGCCGGGTAGGCGCGGTTCAGAAATCGTTCAGGCTGACGACATCCAACTCGGCCCATTCTTGTTTCACTTGGCTAGGAAAGTGCCGACATCCGCACCAAGGGGTCGACGGCCTTTAGCGCATCGGCATCCTTGCGGCCTAATAGTACTCGTGCTCGCAGGACGGGCGTTGGCGAGGCCTTCCGAGCTAATTGAGGAATCCAAAGTGCGCTGAGCTTGGGACAACCGAGACGGCCTGACGTATTGCGAGTGCTATTACCGCTTCGAACTCGCGCAATGACGGGTGGTGGCGGCGGGAAGCGGTCGCCCGGCGGCAGTAGATCGGTTTCCTTTTTGGCGCAGAGCTGTTCGCTCGTATGCGCGAGGGTCAAAGTCAAAGTCGCATAGTATGTGGTCTGCGGAGCCATTGAATGAGAGCCTTCTTTCTACCAGGCCTGGCCTCTGTCTCCAGGCGCACATTTGCGGCGGAGAGTGCCTAATCCGTCGGCGTTGCGATGATTTCTACGCCATATGTGCGTTGCATAATCCGCTAACACGGGAAAATGCCGGCGCGTCTGGCCGCAATTCGGGCTGGCACGCTCTTTGCTTCGTAAATTCCGTGCAGAGCGTCTAGGGTTCCGGCCGCCACCAAGCGGTGCTGGTCCAAGAGACGCGACCGCCAGGGATGCACTGAGGCATCCGGCGGAACACGGCGGGCCAAAATCCCGGGAGAACCCTGCACGGGTTTGCTGGCGCGAACCTCCTCCCGGTTGCGCTCCGTGAACCCCCAACAAATATCCGGACGCAATCCGGATCGAGACCAGGGGTATGCAAATGCTTCGCAAGCTGGCCGGGCTCGTCTTAGCCGCCTCACTCGGTTTTTCGTTCATTCCAGCCGCCGACGCGGCGCCCAAAAAGGACTTCAAGATCTGCTGGTCGATCTATGTCGGGTGGATGCCATGGGGCTATCTTTCCGACAGCGGCATCATGAAGAAGTGGGCGGACAAGTACGGCATCGATGTCGAGATTACCCGCATCAACGACTATGTCGAAAGCATCAACCAGTATACGGCCGGCGGCTTCGACGGCTGTTCGATGACCAACATGGATGCGCTGTCGATACCCGCCGGCGGCGGAGTGGACACAACGGCGCTGATCATCGGCGATTTCTCCAACGGCAACGACGCCGTGATCCTGAAAGACAAGACAGGGCTGGCCGACATTGCCGGCCAGAAGGTCAATCTCGTCGAGCTTTCCGTGTCTCACTATCTGCTGGCGCGGGCGCTGGAGACGGTCAATCTTGCTGAAAAAGACATCACGGTCGTCAACACCTCCGATGCCGACATGGTCGCCGCCTACGGTACCGGTGACGTCACGTCCGTCGTCACCTGGAACCCGCTGGTTTCCGAGATTGTCACCATGCCCGGCGCGCACAAGGTCTTCGATTCATCGCAGATTCCCGGCGAGATCATCGACATGATGGTCGTGAACACGGAGACGCTGAAGGACAATCCGGCGCTGGGCAAGGCGCTTGTCGGCGCCTGGTACGAAGCGATGGACCTGATGACATCGGAAACGCCCGAAGGGCAGGCAGCCAAGGAGGAGATGGCAAAGGCTTCCGGCACGGACCTTGCCGGCTTCGACGCGCAACTCGCCTCGACCGCAATGTTCTTCGAAGCCGCCAAGGCGGTCGAGTTCACCAAAGGCGCCGAACTGCCGAAGACGATGGATATTGTCCGCAACTTTCTGTTCGACCACGGTATCCTCGGCACCAACGCGACGAGTGTCGACGTGGTGGGCATGAGTTTCCCCGGCGGCTCCACCCTTGGCGACGTCAACAACATCAAGCTTCGTTTCGACCCGACCTACATGGCGGAAGCCGCCGCTGGAACGCTCTGACGCAGGCGCGACATGGTGGCCAGAGGAATCGATACGCTGAATGCAGGACACGACGCGGGCCAAATAGTCCCGCGCCGCGCGCAGCGTAGATCGAAAGTGCGCCTTCGCCTGATTAACGCGAGGGTTTCGCGAGGCGGCGCCTTGTTCCTCGGCGCATTGCCGTTTCTGGTCGTGGCGGTCGCCTATCTGGTCACCTCGGGCGAAAGGCTGGCGGCCAATCCCAATGACAAGCTCTTGCCGTCGGCCGTGCACATGTGGTCGGCCTTTCTGGACCTTGCCACGGTGCCGGACAGGCGCTCCGGCGATCTCATCCTCTGGGTCGACACTTATGCCAGTCTGATCAGGCTGTTTATCGGGGTGGGCGCGGCGACTTTTATCGCACTCACGCTCGGCATCGCCATCGGCTTCATCCCGCGGGTGCGGGCGCTTCTTCTTCCCTTCGTCACCGTTGTCTGCGTCATCCCGCCGCTGGCGCTGCTACCGATCCTGTTCATCGCACTCGGTTTGGGCGAGACAGCAAAAATCACGCTGATCGCGACCGGCGTCGCTCCGGTGATGGTCCGCGACATCGCCAACCGCGTCATTGACTTGCCGCCCGAGCTTGTCGCCAAGGCACAGACGCTGGGCGGCAACAGTTGGACCATGGTTTTGAGGTTCGTCCTGCCGCAGGTCATGCCGCGCCTGCTGACATGCGTTCGGCTGGCGCTCGGACCGGCCTGGCTTTTCCTGATCGCCGCCGAAGCCATCGCCTCAACCGAGGGCCTTGGTTACCGCATTTTCCTCGTCCGCCGCTATCTGTCGATGGATGTCATCTTGCCATACGTTGCATGGATCACGCTGCTTGCCGTCATGACCGACTGGCTGCTGGTGCGGCTTTCGCATGCCGTTTCCCCGTGGGCTCATCCGGTGGAAGGCAAATGAGCCGTATCGTCGTCCATGGGCTGGAGAAAAGCTATGGCGACGCCCGCGTCCTGGAGCGGGTCAACGTCGTCGCCGAGGCCGGCGAATTTCTGTCCCTGGTCGGTGCAAGCGGCTGCGGAAAATCGACGTTCCTGCGGATCCTGCTCGGCCAGGAACAGGCGAGCGGCGGTGTGGTCGTTGTCGGCGATAGCCCGATCGTACCTCAGCCGACTCCCGAGCGCGGCATCGTTTTTCAGCGCTACTCGGTGTTTCCGCATCTCACGGCCCTGCAGAACGTGATTCTGGTCGAAGACTTCCGCTCAGGCGGCCCGTTCGGCCGCGTCTTCGGCGTAAAACGCAAGCGCGCGAGAGAAGAGGCCGAAGCTATGCTGGAACGAGTCGGCCTCAGCCATGCGCGCGACCTCTATCCCGCTTCGCTTTCCGGCGGCATGCAGCAGCGCCTCGCGATCGCGCAGACCCTGCTCGGCCGTCCGCGGGTACTGCTTCTCGACGAGCCGTTCGGCGCGCTCGATCCCGGCATCCGCGTCGAGATGCACGAACTGCTAACAGAAATCTGGACCGAACACGGCATGACCGTGGTGATGGTCACGCACGACATCGGGGAGGCCTTCAAGCTCGGCACACGCGTCCTCGTCTTCGACAAGGTGCGCCACGATCCCCAGTTTCCGTCCGCCTACGGCGCGACGATCACCTACGATCTGAAGCTCGACCGCAAGACCCGGGCTTCTTCCCAAGACGTGGCCAAAGTGGCCTCGATGGTCGGGACGGCCCGGCTGGATACCGCAGTAGCGACGACGGCGTCGCAAGGGAGACCTTGAATGTCCAGAAACATTCCCGAACGCAGCCACCGCCGCGCGGGCCTCGTCGCCCGGGAGCCGATGGAACGCTTTCACCATCCCGATTTCGACGCCCGCGGCACGCAGGGCTGGAAATCGATCGAGGCCGAAGGGAAGCTGTCAGAGGCCGGCTGGCGCAAGGAGCAGCAATGGGCGCTCGACATGGGCCTGCCGGGATCGGATTCGATCATCGACAAGTCGATCCCGACATTTTCGCGCGGAGAGCTTCCGCATTTCGCCGGAATCAACACCTTCCTCAAGGCGCCCTATGTCGAGAACGTCCGCGATGTCGGCAAATATGACGCGGCTGTCATCGGAATCCCGTTCGACAGCGGCACCACCTATCGCCCGGGAACCCGTTTCGGGCCGCAGGGCATCCGCCGCATTTCGGCGCTCTACACGCCGTACAATTACGAACTCGGCGTTGATCTGCGCGAGCAGATGACGCTCTGCGACGCTGGCGACGTTTTCACCATCCCCGCCAACCTCGAAAAGAGCTTCGACCAGATTACCAAGGGCGTGAGCCATGTGGCCTCCTCGGGAGCACTGCCGATCATGCTGGGCGGCGATCATTCGATCGGCTTTCCCTGCGTTCGCGGCATCGCCGACGTCACCTCCAAGCGCATAGGCATCATCCATTTCGATCGTCACATCGACATCCAGGAAAAGGATCTTGATGAACGCATGCACACCACGCCCTGGTATTGGGCAACCAACTTGCCGAATGTCTCGGCGACAAATCTGGTGCAGCTCGGCATCGGCGGCTGGCAGGTTCCCCGCTACGGCGTGGCTGAAGCGCGGAAGCGGGGCACGAATGTGCTGACCATTTCCGACATTGAACAGATGGGCCTTGAGAAGGCGGCCGAAATAGCGCTCGAACTCGCCTGGAAAGACGCCGACGCCGTCTACATCTCCTTCGATGTCGACAGCATCGATTGCGGTTTCGTGCCCGGCACGGGCTGGCCGGAGCCGGGTGGCTTTCTGCCGCGCGAGGCGCTCAAGCTTCTCGGACTCGTGGCGGCGCCCGGCATCTGCGGGCTGGAGGTGGTCGAAGTTTCCCCGCCCTACGACACCTCCGACATCACTGCTCTGTTCGGCGTACGCGTCGTCGTCGAGGCGCTTGGCTCGATGGTCGCGCACGGCAATCTCGGCAAGCATAAATCCATCATCGACAAGCCGGTGAGTTTCTGAACATGCACGACGATCATCATCACAGCCACGGCCACCACCATGACGGTGACGACCATCACCATCCCCATCCGCCTGGCCACAACGGGCCGGCGGGGAAGCCTCTGCAGTGGCAGACACCGCATCTGCCTCACGACGTTCTCAACGAACAGCCTATCGATTCAAGAATGGTCGACATCGATCTTGTCGAAACGGCCTTTCTCGAAGGATTTGCGCGTGCGCCCGATCCATCCAGCTTCCTGCGCCTTGCCGGCATACCCTTCGTAGGCGAAACGGCGGACGGCCTGCGGCTCCATTTGCTGCGCGTCGAGACCGAAGATCTTGTCGACGTAGGCGCGGTCATGCCGCTCGTCGGCGGCGCCGGCGTGACGTATCATCCGCTGCCTGCGAAGCTGACTTCGCACCGGCGGCGCCTTTCCTTTGTCTATCATGACGGCACGGAACAAAGGCATCTCGGCTTTGCCGCCGCGCGAGCCCTCGCGGACCGTTCCGCTGCTGCACAAATCGACATTGCCGGGCATTGAACGTGGCCCCAGATCACCATCGCCTTGCTGATTGGCATGGCGATGGTGGAACGCCGTTGGCGAGGGCGGAAATTACGATGAGCAAGAAGTGGTGGACAAGGCTGCGGCAGATCCGGAACCTGTTGTATCAATTTTTGAAGGTCCGCGCCGACCGCCTCTGATGCCGACGGCGTCAGAGTTCAAGCGCCTCCCTCAACGTCGGGCTACTCTTGATGCGAAGATCAAGGTCGGCCTCGATGTGATCAATGTGATGCAGCATCAGCGCGCTGGCCAGTTCGGAGTTGCCGTCTTTAAGCGCGTCCAGAATTTTAACATGCTCGCCGTGTCCGCAACTGGAGACGCCAGAACGGCCGTAAAGCGCGATCACGAACGATCGCCTACCGGCCCCGAAAGAACTCGAGTGGAAACGATAGCCTTCAATTGGCAAACCAGGCGGCGGTCACCTCAGTTAACCGAATCTACCTGTATTGACGCTGTCGTGCCTTGAGATTGAGGAAACTTCCCAAAATGGCGGCGGAGGTTCCCCAGATCCCTCGCCCGTGCTTCGATTTAAATGCCCCACCTTAAAGCAGCCGTCTGCACCGGCGCATCCCAGAGTTTGGTTGTGCGGCCATCCAGCATGGTGAGCGTGATCGAGCAGCCGGCCATGTCGAGCGATGTCACGTAGGATCCGACCAGCGAGCGCGCTATGTTCACGCCGTGCTTTTCCAGCATTTTCCGCGCGCTGTTGTACATCAGATAAAGCTCCATCGACGGCGTGCCGCCGAAGCCGTTGACGAAGAGCAGCGCGTTGCCATTCGCGGCCGAGCCGAGATCGCCGGCGATCGCCGCGCAAATCTCCTCGGCGATGGCGTCGGCCGGCAAAAGCTTGCCGCGACGGCGGCCGGGCTCGCCGTGGATGCCGACGCCGAACTCCATCTCGTCGTCGGCGATCTCGAAATTCGGCTTGCCGGCGGCGGGAACGGTGCACGAGGTAAGCGCCACGCCCATCGAGCGGGTGGCGCGGTTGACCTTGTCGCCGAGCTCCTTGAGATCTTTCAGCGCCATACCTTCCTCGGCTGCGGCACCCAGAATCTTCTCCACCACCAGCGTACCGGCGACGCCGCGCCGGCCGGTCGTGTAGAGCGAATCCTCCACCGCCACGTCGTCATTGGTGACGACCTGCATGACGCCTTCCGACATCTCGGCGGCCATGTCGAAGTTCATCACGTCGCCTTCGTAGTTCTTGACGATGAACAGGCAACCGGCGCCCGTGTTCACCTCGGCGCCGGCCTCCATCATCTGGTCCGGCGTCGGCGAGGTGAACACCTGGCCGGGGCAGGCGGCGTCGAGCATGCCGTGGCCGACGAGCCCGCCATGCAGCGGCTCATGGCCGGAGCCGCCGCCCGAGATCAGCGCCACCTTGCCTGTTTTCAGCGCTTTGCGGCGGATGAACTTATGGCCGCCGCCGAGCGTAACGATGTCGGAATGCGCCGCCGCAAAGCCATCGAGGCTTTCGGTCAGCACTGTATCGACGGCGTTGATGAACTTCTTCATGTCTCCCTCCCGTTGCCCGTCTCGCGGACCCCTCAGCCGGCGGTCCGGATGGATTGCTGGTTTACCCGCCCTTGGCGATGCTGGTGATCCTGTGGATGAAGTCGTTGATGGCGCGGTCGAGCGCCGCGTTCTGTTTGGCGTCGCCAAGGTCCGGCACGGTCAGAGAGATGTGGCGGGTCCGGCGCATCTCGCCGTCGACTGGCACCTTTCCCGGATGTGCGATGCGGTAAGCGGCGAGGAACGCATCGCGGTCCTGCTGGCTGAAATGGCAGAGGGAGAATATCGCCTGCAGGTGCTTTGACGGGATCGGCGTCGAATAGGTCGGGCTGGTGATCTGCGTGACGAAGCTGCGATGCTTGCCCAGCGCATCGGCGAGCCGCTGACGCGTTCCGGACGGGCGTTGCTCGATCACCGCCGACAGCACGCTCTTGTAGGCGCGTATCGCTGTCTCGGCGTCGACCGGTGCGGGTGGCGGCTTTGTCGCCATCGCTAAAGCCTGACGCCTGATATCGCCACCTTGGCGAGGGCCAGCTGCGCCGGCGCCACCGAGAGGTCGCGCAGACCGGCCTCGAGCAAATGAGGGATGGCGGCCGGATCGCCGCCGGCGTCGCCGCACAAGCTGACCGATATGGCGTGCCGCGTACCGAATTCCGCCACCGACGCGATGAGCCTCAACACCGCCGGGGTGGTCACGGAATTTAGCGCCGCCACCGCCGTGTTGTCGCGCGCCGCCGCCATCACATATTGCGACAGATCGTTCGAGCCGATCGAGAAGAAGGCGGCGTCGGAGAAGAGTTCCGGTGCGATCGCCACCGACGGCACTTCGACCATGATGCCGAGCGGCGGAATGGAATGCGGTTCGCCTGTATCGGCAAGGTTTCTCGCCTCCTGCGCGAACAGCGCCGCCGCGCGGGCATATTCCTCCGGCACCGCGATCATCGGGAACATCACCTTCAGGTTGCCGTGCATCGCTGCGCGGAGCAACGCCCTGATCTGAACGCGGAAAACGTCCGGCCGCGCCAGCGACAGGCGTATGCCGCGCAGGCCGAGGAAGGGGTTGCTTTCCTCGACGGTGAAGCCTGGCACCGGCTTGTCTCCGCCGGCGTCGATGGTGCGGATCGTCACCGGCTTGCCGACGGCCCATTCGAGAACCTTCCGGTAGGCACGGTACTGCGTCTCCTCGTCAGGCAATTCCTTGCCAAACAGGAACTCCGTCCGCATCAGCCCGACGCCGTCACAGGTCGTGATGTCGATGCCGTCGACATCGGCGGGATCGGCGATGTTGACCAGCACGCGCACCGGCGTTCCGTCGGTTGTCATTGCCGGCTTGCGCAGATGGTCCTCAGCTGCGCGGCGACGCGCTGCGAACGCCTCCGCCGACGCCCGGAAGAGATCGGCACCTTCGCTCGCGTCGCCAAGCAGGATGCTTCCATGTTCGGCATCGAGCAGCGCTGACCCCTGGAAATCGGTCGGGACCGGTCCGAGACCCACCACCATCGGCACGCCGCGCGAGCGGGCGAGCATCGCAACATGGCTGGCAGAGCTGCCCTTCGACAGCGCGATGCCGCCGCCGGCCGACCAGTCGGTCGCCAGGAAACGGGTCGGCGCGATGTCCTCGCCGAACAGGATCGCGCCGGGCGGAGCGATTCTGTCTCCGGCGGAGGTCAGCGCGTCGAGCACTTGCTGGCGTATGTCTCTCAGGTCCGCCGCCCGCGCCCGGAAATATTCGTCCTCGGCCGCCTCGTAGCCCTCTATCTGTTCGACGAGGGCATCGGACCACGCCTCGTCCGCTGGGACGCCTGCATCGATCGCATCGAAAGCCGTCCCGGAGAGCGAATCGTCGGTGAGCATGGCGAGCTGGAACTCCAGCATGTCGGCTGCTTCGCCGGTGGAGGCGGCGGCAAGCGCCGCAAGTTGCTCCGATGCCGCTTCGATTGCCGCTCTCAGCGCTTCGGCCTCTGCTGCCCCGGAACCCTTGGCGACGTAGCTGACGGCGCCGCCCTCCAGGCAGAAGATCGGGCCTTCCGCATAGCCTCCTGAAGCGGGCGTTCCAGTGAGCCTAAGCGGTCCGGACATGGGCTTCGCCCTCGGCCGCCTCGTCGAAATCCCGCTCGACCAGTGCGACCAAAGCATTGACGGCGCTCTCGGCGCCTTCACCACTGGCCCTCAGGTGCAGAATGGTGCCCTTGGGCGCCTTCGCCGCCATCACCTTGACGATCGATTTCGCGTCGAACCACGGCCCTTCGGGAGCGAGCGCCATCTCGACATCGGCCGCAAACGTTTTCGCCAGTTTGGTGAACTTCACCGAGGGGCGGGCGTGGAGCCCGACCTCGTGGGTGATTTCGACCCGTGCCGCTGCTCTCGCCGACATTATCTGTTCCCGTTCATTCATGCCGGCGCCAGCTCATGCGCAGTCGCCACGACTTCCTTGAGCGAAGCTCCGCCCGACGCTTCCGTCGCGGCCATCACCGCACCTTCGACGATCGGCGCATTGCATATCACGATGCGGCTCGCGCGTGGCTCGCCTATCATTTCGACGGCCATCTCGCTATTGGTCTCGGCGCCGCCGAGATCAACCAGGATCGCAACGCCCGCTTCCGACCAGGCCTTCTCGATCGCCTCCATGATCGCGCCGACCTGCGTTCCGAGCCCACCGTCAGGATTGCCGCCGCACCAGGCGAGCGGCACTTCCTCGCCGACCATCTGGCGCACCATGTCGGCGGTGCCTTCGGCTATTTTCGGCGAATGCGAGACGATGACGATGCCGACATTTTTCATGCACTGGGCTCCAGCGTTTCGGCGATGGCGCGCGTAATCAAGGCCGCAGAACGCGCCCCGGGGTCCATATGGCCAATCGAACGGTCGCCGAGGAAGGACGCGCGCCCGCGTATCGCCTTCATGGGTTTGGTCGCCTCGGCAGCGGCATCGGCAGCAGCGGCCACTTCGTCCGCGCTCTTGCCCTCCGCGACTGCGCATTGCACCGGATAGAGCACGTCGAGCATCGTCTTCTGTCCGGCCTGCGACTTGCCGCGCGCGGCGACGGCATCGATTGACTTCGCAAGAGCAGCGGCCAGCTCGGCACGGTCTGGCTCGGCCGGTAGCTCCTTGCCAAGCGTCATGAACAGCGTGCCGAACAGCGGTCCGGAAGCCCCGCCGACGGTCATCACCAGCTTGGTGCCGATGGCCTTCAACGCTTCGGGCAGGGGCTTTTCCGCCAGCGCCGCCGTTTCCGCGCGCACCGCCTCGAAGCCGCGCTTCATGTTCAGCCCGTGATCGCCATCGCCGATCGCCCGGTCGAGCGCGGTCAGTTCGTCGGCATGCGCCGCTATCGTGTCGGCGAGTTCAGTGATCAGCGCCTTGAGGTCAATCCCAGTCATAGCCGCGGTATTCATCGTCATTCAGCAATCCTGTTGCCTGCGCCGTCGAAATAGAGCGGTGACTTCAGCCGGACCGTAACTCGGTCGCCCTTGTCGAACAGCGTATCCGGGTCGGTCAACGTCACCAGTCTGCGATTCCCGACCTTAAGATGCAGATGGTTCTGGTCGCCCAGATGCTCGACCCAGTCAACCGTCCCGTCGGCGGGGCCGTTCGCGGCCTTGCGGATTGTCAGGTGCTCGGTGCGCGCGCCGATCGTCTTAGTACCGGTCGGCGCCGCCCCTTCCGGCAGCAGGTCGGCGGGCAGCAGGTTGATCGCAGGCTGGCCGAGCCGGGCGGCGACATGCAGGTTCGCCGGCTCCGTATAGATCTCCCTGGGCGTGCCGATCTGCGCCAGCCGGCTCTCGGCGAGGATGCCGATGCGGTCGGCCATGGTCATTGCCTCGATCTGGTCGTGGGTGACGTAGAGCATTGTTGAGCCGAGCTCGGCTTGGATCCGCTTCAGCTCAAGCCTCAGATCGCCGCGCAGCTTTGCGTCGAGCGAAGATAGCGGCTCGTCCATCAGATAGATCGCCGGCTTGCGCACCAGCGCACGGCCGATCGCCACGCGCTGCATCTCGCCGCCGGAAAGCCTGGTCGATCTGCTTTCCAGCTTGTGGTCGATGCGCACCAGCTTCGCGACTTCCAGCACCCGGCTCTTGATCTCGGCTTCCGACCACTTGCGGGCGGGTGAGCGCAGCGGGAAGGCGAGGTTTTCGGCAACAGTGAGGTGAGGATAGAGGGAATATTGCTGGAACACGAAGGCCACGTCGCGCGAAGCCGGCTCGAGCTTCGTCACATCTCGCCCGCCGATGACGATCGAGCCGCTGTCGGGTCGTTCCAGCCCCGCGACGAGGCGAAGTGTCGTCGTCTTGCCGGCGCCTGTCGGGCCGAGCAGAACGACGAACTCGCCGTCCTTGATAGAGAGCGTCAGCCCGTCGACGGCTTGTGTGTCGCCGAACGCCTTGCACACGCCGCGCAGCGAAACGTCAGCCATGCGCGGCTCCTCCCATATTGTCCCTGGCGCCGGTCAGGATCGCTCGGCCCGAGGCCTTTTCGAACAAGGAAAGCCGTTGGGCATTGAACGAAAGCCCTACCGGCTCGCCCATGCGCAGCGGGAGGTCGGCGGCCACGCGCGCCTTCAGCATCCCGTCCGCCGTCTCGACCGCGACGATCTGCGTGGTGCCGAGATATTCGGTGCCGTAGATCGAGCCGCGCAGCTTCGAGGCATCGTCGAAGCGGATGTGTTCGGGCCTGACTCCGAGCGCAAAATCGGCCAGCGCGAAATCCTCACGGATTTCCGGCACGACGACACTCGCCCCCTGCACGACGATTTCCTTCGCGCCTTTCTGGAGGCTGCCACCGAATTTCAAAAAGTTCATCGGCGGCGAACCAATGAAGTCGGCGACGAACATTGACGCCGGATGATCGTAGATCTCCTTTGGCGTGCCGAACTGTTCGATGGCGCCGTGGTTCATCACCGCGATCTTGTCGGCCATGGACATGGCTTCCAACTGGTCGTGCGTGACATAGACCGTGGTCGCGTGGATGCGGTTGTGCATCTCGCGCAACTCATGCACCATCAGGTCGCGGAACTCGGCATCGAGCGTGCCGAGCGGCTCATCCATGAGAAAACATTTCGGCCGCCTGACGATCGCGCGGCCGAGCGCGACGCGCTGGCGGTCGCCGCCGGCGAGCCCCGACACCGGGCGATCGAGCAGATGGTCGATGCGCAGAAGCCTGGCCGTCTCCTCTACGCGCTGCCTGATCTCGGCCTTCGGCATGCCTTGCGCGAGCAGGGGAAAGCCCATGTTCTTGCGCACGTTCATGTGAGGGTAGAGCGCGAAGAGCTGGAAGACGAACGCAATATCTCGTTCCCTCGCGCGCAACATTGTCACTTCTTCTCCGCCGAGAAGGATCCTGCCGCCGGTCGGCAGTTCCAGCCCCGCGATCATCCTGAGCGTCGTCGTCTTGCCGCAGCCGGATGGCCCGAGCATGACGAAGAACTCGCCGTCATTGACGACGAAGTTGGAATCCTGGACCGCGACGAACGATCCGAATTCCTTCCTCAGGTTCTGGACGCGTATCTCGGCCATCGCCTACTCCGGGAACTTCGAGACGATGATGAACATAGCGGTGCCGAACAGCATCGTAACGAACGACCAGGTGTAGAGCGTCAGCGCGAAAGGCTGGAACAACATCAGGAAGCCGATGCCGATGATCCCTGTTGCGATGTTCTCCAATAGCCCGCGGCGCAGCCAGGCCGGCCAGTTCGAGCGGCGTTTCCTTGTCGTTGCCGCGCTCATTTGCGCACCGCTCCGAAGGTGATGCCGCGCAGCAGCTGCTTTCTCAGCAGGATGGTGAACACCAGGATCGGCACCAGGAACACGGTCGTTCCGGCGGCCACCGCCGGCCAGTCCTGGCCGCCTTCGCCGATGATGGTGGGGATGAAGGGCGGCGCGGTCTGCGCTGTGCCCGAGGTCAGGAGAGACGCGAAGGCGTATTCGTTCCAGGCGAAGATCAGGCAGAAGATCGCCGTCGCAGCGATGCCGGTCGTCGCCTGCGGCAGCACTACCTTGCGGAAAGCCTGCAGCCGCGTGTAGCCGTCGATCATCGCGGCTTCCTCGTACTCCCTGGGAATCTCGTCGATGAAGCCCTTGAGCAGCCACACCGCCAGCGACACGTTGACCGCCGTGTAGAGCAGGATCATGCCGAGCGCCGTGTCGGAGAGGCCGAGCTCGCGATACATCAGATAGATCGGGATCGCCACGGCGATCGGCGGCATGAAACGCGTCGACAGGATGAAGAACAGCAAGTCGTCGGCGAGCGGCACGCGGAAGCGCGAGAAACCGTAGGCGGCGAGCGTGCCGAGGAACACCGCGCAAAATGTCGAGCCGAAGGCGATGATCAGCGAGTTGACGAAGCGCGGCAGGAAGTTCGACGGCCCGGCGATCACCATGTTGCGCTTGCGCGTGGTCTCGTCGCAAAAGCTCGTCGCAGGCGGCAGCGAGTTGATGTATTCCGGCGTCTGCCGCGTGCGCGTCGTGAACAAATTGCAATAGCCCTCGATCGACGGGGTGAAGACGATCTTCGGCGGATAGGCGATCGAGTCCGGCGGCGTCTTGAAGCTCGTCGCGAAGATCCAGAACAGCGGGATCATCGAGATCAGCGCATAGACGATCACCAGCGTCGCTGCGGCGCGCTTCGAGGTCGTGCTCGGCTCGACGACCGAATGGGCGGCGGCGCTCATCGGCTTTTCACCCTGTTCAGCACTTTGACGTAGATGTTGGCGAGCCCGAAGACGGCGACGAAGAGAATGATGGCGAAGGCCGATGAGAAGCCGGTACGCCATTTCTCGAAGGCTTCACGCTTCAGCGTGATGGATGCGACTTCCGTGGTCGAGCCCGGCCCACCGCCGGTCAGGAGGTTCACCATGTCGAACATCTTGAAGTTCTCGATGCCGCGGAAGAGCACCGCCAGCATGATGAATGGCAGCGCCATCGGCAGCGTGATCGACCAGAACTGCCGCCAGTTCGACGCGCGGTCGACCTCGGCGGCCTCGTAGATGTAGTCGGGGATCGAACGCAGGCCGGCGAGGCAGATCAGCATCACATAGGGCGTCCACATCCAGGTATCGACGATGATGATCGCCCACGGCGCCAGCGTCACGTTGGACAACATCAGTATGTCGGTGGTGGGGATGCCGGTGAAGAAAGAGACGACATAGGTGAAGAGCCCGATCTGCGGCTCGTAGAGGAAGCGCCAGAAGTTGCCGACCACCGCCGGCGACAGCATCATCGGCACCAGGATGATCGTGGTCCAGAACGCGTGTCCGCGGAACTTGCGGTCGATCAGATAGGCGAGCGAAAAGCCGATCAGCGTCTGCAAGAGGATCGTCCAGAACACGAAATGCGCGGTCGCCTGCATGGCGATCCAGGTGTCGGTGTCGGTTAGGATGCGCGAATAGTTGGAGAGGCCGATATTCTTGATCGGCTCGTTCGGCCGGTTGGCGCGGTAGTTCGTGAAGGAGAGCTGGATCGCCCAGATCAGCGGAAAGATGTTGATCGCCAGCAAAAGAACGATCGTCGGCGCGATGAACAGCCAGGCGACCATCCGGTCGGAAAGCCCGCGCACACGGCTCGCCAGCGTTTCAGGCGTCGCCCGTGCCGCAGCTTCCGCCGCCCGATCCAGTATCGACGAGGTGGTGTCGGTCACGACAGGTTTTCCGCTGGGCAAAAGTTCTTGCATGTCTCGGATATCTCCGCCCCGCGCCACTCTACGTGGCTCGGGGCGGGCTTGGGAGGCGACGGCTAAATCTTGCCGTCGTCCTGGAACACTTCGGTCCAGTCAGCCACGAGGCCGTCGAGGGCCTCCTTGGCGGTGCCCTGTCCGGCCACCACATAGTCATGGAAGCGTTTCTGCGAGGCTTGCAGCAGCGAGGCGTAGCTCGGCTCGGCCCAGA
The DNA here is from genome assembly GCF_011045125.1 of Allomesorhizobium camelthorni. Taxonomy (GTDB): domain Bacteria; phylum Pseudomonadota; class Alphaproteobacteria; order Rhizobiales; family Rhizobiaceae; genus Allomesorhizobium; species Allomesorhizobium camelthorni. The sequence continues at coordinate 33,636 of NZ_JAAKZF010000040.1, forward strand.
AGTCCTTCACGATCGCCATCGATTGCAGGAAGGTCTTCGCGTAGGGCTGGCTGTCAGGGAAGGCCGGATCCTCGACCACCGCCTTCAGGCAGGAGAAGCCGCCGAGCGACCACCATTTCTTCTGCACTTCGGGATTGGCGAACCACTTGATGTATTTCAGCGCCGATTCCTGCTTGTCGGAGTAGGAAACGACCGAGATGCCCTGACCGCCGAGTTGGGCGAACTGCTCGCCGTCGGGACCTGCCGGGTTGGCGAAGAAGCCGACCTTCTCGCCGCCGACCGCCTCGTCCTTCTGCAGGCCTGGCCAGGTGAAGGCGAAGTTCATGTGCATCGCCACCTGGCCGGATTTGAAGGCGTCGATGCCTTCGCCCATATAGCTGTTCGAAGCTCCCGGCGGCGTGCAGCAATCATAGAGGGATTTGTAGAATTCGAGGCCCTTCACCGACTTCTCGGAATTGACGACGCCGTCCATTTCGTAGGGCTTGTCTGGGTTGTCATACTTAAAGCCGAACGAATAGAGCACGTCCATGACGCCCATGGTGACGCCTTCGGAGCCGCGCTCGGTGTAGATCGAGGCGCCATAGACCTTCTTGCCGTCTATCTCCCGGTTCTGGAAAAACTCCGCGATCTGTTTGAATTGGTCGAAGGTGGCCGGCGCGCCAAGATCCCAGCCGTACTTCTCCTTGAATTCCTTCTGCAGATCAGGATTGGAGAACCAGTCCTTGCGGTAGGTCCAGCCGACCACGTCGCCCATCGCCGGCAACGCCCAGTAGTTCGGCGTGCCCTTCGGCCACTGCGAATAGCCGACGACCGTCGCGTCGACGAAGTCGCTCATCTTGATCCCTTCCTTATCGAAGAAATCGTTGAGCTTGATGTAGTGGCCGTTCTCGGCCGAGCCGCCAATCCACTGGCTGTCGCCGATGATCAGGTCGCAGAGCTTGCCCTTCGAGTTGAGCTCGTTGAGGAACCGGTCGGCGTAGTTGGTCCACGGAACGAACTCGAACTTCATGCCGATGCCGGTCTCGGCGGTGAAGTCCTTCGAGAGTTCGACCAGCGCGTTCGCCGGGTCCCACGCGGCCCAGCAGAGCGTCAGGTCTTCGGCCTGCGAAACGCCCGTCATGGCCGACGAGGCAAGCAGCCCCGCGGTCAGGCCGAGCGACATTTTCAATGTCGATTTCATGCCTACCTCCCATTAGCGAGATCGTCCGGATGACGGCCTCAGAGCGCGAACCCCTCTCCTCAGGGGCCTCAAAACCGCAAACGCGATGTTGAGTAATTTGTTTAGTAAATGCTCAATTTACTAAACACGCAAGAGGGAAAAGGTGTTGCATTGCACAAAGCATCAAAATTGCTTCGACCGAGCTACCGGGGGGCTGCTCTACCGTGCGTTCCGACTCAGGAGGCCAGCGACGATCCTGCGCACAGTGCCGCCGCTCGCCTGGCTGCCGCTGTCGCTGGCCGCCACGTCTCGGCTGGAGCCGTGCTGCGGGCGGATAAGGAGGTCAACAGCCCCGGGCCGGATCGCGCGGTGGTGTTCCAGAACCACAGCCTGCTGCCATGGCTCGGCGAATGCGCATACTACCGCGCGATCGAAGACGGGGAAGTTCCTCCATTGGGCAAAGATAGCTGCCGAGGTGGCGCGGATCGAACCGTCCGCCGAGATGGATATCGACCTCTTCGAGTCGATCGTCGATCGCGAACTTCGGCATCGAAGTCCTCATTCGAATCCTGAGCGGTGACACCAACGGGTAGCTCGCCGCGATGATGATGATGATGAGTGGGACGTCAAGTCCGGTCTCTGCAACGGCTAACCATGCTCACGACATTCGACGGTACGTACGCGTTACGCCCGCCGACGGCTTCGACGTGGCAGTCAGGCTCAACGGCGTCAATCCGGAGCCTGGCTCACCGGCGTGTTGGCTGCATTGCCGATGGGCACCCGATCAATCGGATCGAAGACCTTCTGCCTTGGCGCTGGACAAATCTGCCCCAGTATGCACGGAGCGCTCGGCCAGGTGCGAGCCAGCCCTTCGTTGCAGTACTTTCATGCAAAGGTTATATTAAGTGTGGCGGCCCTGCTCTCAGCGTGGGTCGGTATTGATCAGTATGCCAGCCTCCTTTGCGGCGGCGATGAACGCCTCCCGCGCATGGTCTGGCGGCTGTTAGTTCTTCAGAACGGCGTTGCAGGCGAGCCGAGCCGCCCGGTGCTCGGGGCCACCTTCTGTCGGCCAATGGTAGAGCAGCCATTGTGCCGCGGCACGCGTGGAACTGATCACACGGAATCTGCCAGCTGCTTCGACGCGCACAGGCTTGGTCCAGTACATTTCCCGCAGCATGGGGGCTCATCTTGTCGGCGACCTTGCCCAATCGTCGGCTTCCCGCAATCTCGGCAGCGGCTCATCTTTGGCCAGAACACCGGCAATCCGGGCGAACGCCGCCAAGGCGTTGCGCGCTTCCTCGGCTGTGCCCTCATCGATTGTAACGGCGAAGCAGGCATTCAAGGCGCGTTGAAAGATCGGGCTGCCCCGCGCCGCCGCGGGCCAGTTCTGAAGAAATGTGAGCGCTTCCTCAACATCGTAGATTTCGGTCACCGGGTCACCGGCTTCGGCCACGATGCGCACCGGCAGTGGAAACTGCATTTTGTCCATCGATCGCCTCCGGGCGGCTTAAGCCGCATCATGACACCGGGATGCTACCTGCCACCTAGCGCAGCGGACGTTCCATTGGAAGAGAGCGTCCGCTGCTCAGAGGCAGGAGCCAGGCCCCGCAATCATCACATCGCAGGCTTCATAACCTGACCACGTATTTCGCCGCCGCCATACTCTGCGGTATGCAGGTTCAGGTAGAGCTTGCCATCAAGCAGAATCTTGGCCTGATCCTCCGTCAGGGTTGCCGAGCCTTCGATGGGGCTCTCGAGCGTCTCCAGCGGCACCCCGACATCGCCGTTTTCACCGGGCTCGGCCGGTCCATGAAAATGACCGGCTTGGACCGGCCCGGTAAGACCGGAATATTCGATCGTCCAGCTGAGGTCCCTTGATGCGGTGTCGAAGGTAATCTGGGCGGTCCCCTTTCCCGCACTGTCAACGGGCGGTACCTCCTGCAAACCGTTCAGTTGGGCCTCGAACTTCATCTGCTCGGCAAGGGACGGAGAGGAAATCAGGATCGCCGACGACATGGCAATCCCTAGAACGGCGGAGATGGAACCGAGTTTGCTCATGGTAACGTCCTTTGACATTTGTAGCCTCCTGATTGTGGACCCTTGTTCGACTTCGCAGTGGCCGCGAAAGGTTGCCGCTCACAACGTACCGTGAGTAATGGAATGCCGTGCGGCGAATGGGAAATGACGTCACGCCATGAAGTCGATAGCCGCGCGTTATGATGGCCGTCCGCCTTCCGCATCGGACTCGCGTGCACCCGACGCTGACTGCTCCAGCAGCTCGGTCAGCATCCTGACGGCCTCCGTTAGCTCCAGGACCTCGCGCTCACGCAGTTGGTCGATCTTCTCATGCAACAGCTCTATCTCGAGCTCTGCCTTCACATTGATCCGGTAGTCGTTCTCCGCGGCCTTGCGATCGATGTCCTGCTGCCGGTTCTGACTCATCATGATGACCGGATGTCGACGGCCATCCTGAAGCAGGTGCTCGTCACGCTCAAAATCTCCCTGGCCGCCGGCCCGGCCGTCGTAGATACTCCCAATGCAGTGACCATCATGATGGTCCATTCAAAGATCGCGAGCGTAAGAGATTGGGACCTTTTGCCCGCAGCTATGCGGAAACTATGGTCCGATCGCTTTCAACCAGTGTCGGATAGTCCGGGTATCCATGCGTTCCGCCGCCGTAGAATGTAGTATCGTCGGGGGTATTGAGCGGCGCATTGCGGCGCAGCCGCTCGACCAGGTCAGGGTTGGCCAAAGCCCAACGCCCCACCGGCGCCATGTCCGCCAGTCCAGCCGCAACATCCGCCCCGATTGCCTCAAGAGGCCGGTTTACACGGTTGCCTCACATTCCCGCCAGTTCATTACCTGGAGCTTCATCTTGCCGATGCGATGGCGGCGGGAGGCATTATGTTTGAAGGGCATGAAGATGACGAACCGGCTATTTCAATCGCCCCTCGACTACGCCATCGCCGCTAAACGATCCGTGCACCAAGGCTGATGAACGCTGATCTTGGCGGGAACGCTATCGCAACTATCCTCGACAGCAATCGGATCATCGTCTACGACCGCGAGCTGTCATCGATATTGGGCCACACCGGTGCGATGGCGATTATCGGCCACGAACTCGGACATCACCACTGCAGGTACCTCGGAACCCCTATAAACTCCATGCAGGAACTGGAGGCCGACCAGCTTCGCAGCGTTGCGCAAGGAAGGGATTGGCCTCGAGGCGTTGTCGGTAACCGAGATTCTCGACCGCCGCCCTTCCATGTCGCGTCCCGGCAAAGCCGCTAGGATAGCCGCGATGATCGAAGGCTGGAACGATCCAGCATCCGCCAAACGATGCAGGTAGAACATCTTCCAGTGCATTGGTCATGCGGGTTGGCGTCTGACTACGACAGCAGTTCGAACACGATCTCATTGATCTCGCGGCCTTCGACGATGGAATCCAGGAGCTCCCGGATATGCCGACGCGAAGCCGCGAAATGGACATCGGGCCCGGGTGCATTTCGATCTGCCCTTGGTCGAGAAGTTCTCGCGCACTGCATGGGATCACTGAAAGAAGCGGATCGCCAACCCGATAAGGGAAAACGTTGTCGCCCGTAAAATACGGCCGCACGAATTCGGACTCGATCACGCCTTCGATCGCGGGCAAGTCCTTCCATGGTTTCTTTTCTTGAACGCTTCGCGACGATTTTAACGCAACAGTGCCCTGAACCCGTCCAAGTGGTGACACCTCTTGTTTCTCGACAACAAAAGCGACTCGCGGCGTGAATGTCGCCCCTTGCGTAAACGCCGGAGCATATGGCGATTTCGTGATCTGCCCGACCCGGCGGACTCTGCCGTCAGCCCGCACGAGAGAAGGGCGGGCTTCTTCCCAATGGCTGTTGGGCGTCCGCAAACGGCCGGACCAGATTTCCGCTTCTTCGGGCATCGGTCGGCTGACTTCCGACCTCGTTCCGAATGCCACACTCGCCGCCCTTGGGAAAAAGTGAGGCCGTATGCGCCGGAGATCCCATGGAGGGCCGAATGAAAGCGCAAGTCCTCCAGATCCGTCGCCATAATGACCGCGTCGGAAACCGTCGTAGTGATCCCGGTCGATTGCCGCATTCGGTAGCACGAGACCGAATTTGCCGTCTTTGCGTAGATAAAGTTCGCTGGCCCTGACGACAAAGAGACCTGACAAATCCTGATGGGTCGCGATTTCCGCACCAGCCCAAAGACCGCGGGCTTCGCTCATCTTACGATATGTCGCCTGCATGTTAGCTGGCATGTGTCGGTAAGCGAGCCACGGCGGATTCCCGATCAGCACATCCACGCGGTTGCCCGGGCGCGACATCCAGAGTGGCCTCGCAAGGTTCCGGACATAGTAGCCCCAGATATGGTCTCGTCCTTCGTCGTGAAGTCGGCACATCGTCTTGAAGGTGCCGTTGATAACCGCGCGGTGCTGCTCCGGAATAGCCAACCGGTTGAACACGGGGTTCAGCGAAGGGATTGGATCACCCGCTTTTCTGCCTGCTGCCTTATTGACCATTTCGTTCACTAGAAGGTCAAACCTGGCCGCGTCTTCCAACAGGGCATCGGGGAAGCGGAGTTCGGAATCGAACATCTCGCGTCTGTCGTCGGCACGAATGACAAGATTTCCTGCCGACCAAAGATCTACACCCTGTTCCTGAAACTGTAAGGAGTCGCCCAGGTAAACCGGAATCTGGATTACGCCGCGATTCTCGTCGGTGAGTCTGTCGCGCCCGATCGCCAGAAGATATGTGACGCGGGCAAGCGTGACGGCGACAGGATGCAAATCCATGCCGACCACGTGCTTCGTGATTCCGTCGATCATGTCCCGAGTGCCGGTACCAGCGGCTTCCGCGGCCGCCACATATTTTCGGATCGCGTGAAACAGGAATGTTCCCGACCCGCAGGCGGCGTCTAGTACTCGAGAGTTCAACGGGTCAATGACTGTTTCGCTACGATCACATGAGCCAGCCAGTCGGGGGTGTAGTATTCTCCTAACCGTTTCACCCACCTGGGCTTCAAGATTTACGATACGGACATCGTCATAGTCGAGTTCGAACGGCGCAGACAGAATGAACTGTCGTACGTCCGCCTGAATTTCCGATTCCGTCCGCTTGTCGTCCCGCCGCGGTGAGCACGATCTTTCCCTTCGGCCGAGGCCGGACGCCCTCGAGCATTAGATGGGCCTCGCGCGCATCCGCGAGGGGTAGGACTGCACCCACACGCGTTCTTAGCTTTCCACCGTCGATGAGGCCTGCGATCTCCGCCAGATGTTGGCTTGTGACCTTGACCAGAAAGAAGGCGGCTTCCACGCCATGGGTCTGCGTCAGATGCTGATCTGGACGGGACACTGCCGAAATCAGCTTGCCGCCTTGACGGAGAACCTGAAACGAACGCTCTTGTGTTTCGCACCGACCAGATCAATGACCGCGTCCGCGTCGCGAACCGCTTCCTCAAAAGCGCTGGGTCTGAAAGTCGATCACTGTGCTGGCGCCCAGCTCATGAACGAAGGACATATCCTCCATTGCTGCGGTCGCGAAGGTTCGCACGCCCGCGCGACGGGCCAGCTGAACCGCATAAGCTCCAACGTTTCCTGCCGCCCCGTGAATGAGCACTGTTTGGCCTGCTTTTAGTTGGGCTTGATCAAACAACCCCTGCCAGGCCGTCACGGCAATGACCGGAACAGAGGCCGCTTCAATGTGGGTTAGCGAGCTTGGCTTCCTCGAGACCATCGCTGCGGAAGCGATAGCATACTCAGCATAGGCTCCGATAAACCGGGGGTTCGTAACCCCATAAACCTGATCTCCTGCACGCAGGTCAGAAACCCCGGACCCCACGGCGACGATCTCACCAGACAGATCCGAGCCCAAGGTAAGGGGGAGCGGTTGTGACAAAACGCTCTTGCCGGCCCTGATCCAGCCGTCCTATGGACCGACCCCAGCGGCTTCAACTTTGATGAGGACCTCGCCAGGGCCAGGATTGGGCCGAAGGACTTGCTCGAACCTCATGACGTCTGGGGGCCCAAACTGATGCACGCGCCAGGTCACCATTGAAGGATGCGCCCGGTCCTCATTGGATTCATGAACGCTGCTGCTGAGGGCCATCTCATGCTCCTTATGCCAACGTCAGGCGATTTATCGAGAACCTTGCTTCTGGTCTGGTGTAGTCAGGATTGTCTTTGGAATCGAAGACGAAGACAGCCAATAAGCTCGCGAGTTCTCTGTCACTCGCATTTTTCACTGATCCTGTGATGCGAGCCGTGCCCGGGCGAAAGCCCTACTGCCGTTGCTGTGAATACTGGCCAACGAGCAGCTTCGGTTTACTCTCCTCATCGTTTAACCCTCACGTTGGAAATGTCTCCTCTCTGCGGCAAGGCGCTGCCGTCGCGCACTCAAATTGACGGCAACATTGGCTTTCGACTGAGGCAGGACAGCTGTAAAGCTGATCTCGATGAACTGTTGGGGAAAGCCAGCCGCGTCGTTCCTGCGATCGTGCTTGCGCAAGCAGGACGCTCGGTCCCGTACGCGAACTTGCGTAAGGCTCCCTCCACGGCGAAGGCTGTATCGACGATCAGAATGCAAAGTGTCACCTCGACCACATTGTCAAGCGTTGCGGCAACCGTTCTAGAAGCCAGGCCGCATTAGCGTAAGCCGTTCGCATCTGCAGTTCCATATTCGTGATCCACGGACAGGCGCCAGGACCTCGTCCGCAGCTCATCCTCGCAGTGACCCGGGTCGCGGAGGACCCGGCTGACCATGCGGCAGAGCAGACAGTCCGGGCCCCGCCTGGAGGCCACCGCGAAGCACAAGCTCTCGCCCGGCCTACCGCCCAGCAGGCGGTTGAGCAGCACGGAGACCGTGCCGAGCGGCGTCCTGTCCCACATGGCGACCTCCCGGGGGCTTGTGCCCAAGTCGAAGATCCTTCCCGCTGCATCGACCGGGGCGGGCCCGATAACCCTGGCCTCCTCATCGTGGCTGAGCTGCCTTCCGGGGCACGCCGAAATATTCGACCCTGATGATAGGTTGTGGTGCAGATGCATGATGCCCTCCTTCGGATCGATCCATGCGCTGAGCGGCGTAACAAGGCTGGTTTCACCCCGCCTACCAATCTCCAAGCCCGTGCTGCGCTGATCTTTTTCGATTAAGCAGACGGGCTCCTTGTGTCTCCAAACGCTTGTTGACGGCGAATCCTGGGTCATCAGTTGCTGTCTGCTCGCGGTGTTGCTCGATGAGATCTGCGACACTGGTGCTCAGTTGTCGCAGCACGAGACGCGGTTTTCCAATAGCCGGGATATATAAATTCTATAGCGACAGGTAATTGGCGAACAGCCACGAGGGAAGCTAATGAAAGCCTCGATCTTCATGGTCGCTGCACTCGCTCGCATCCCTCCATCGAATGAAGCGATCGACGCGTCGATGCTGCCGAACATCACTGCGCAGGCGGCCAGCCGCCGCCCAAACAAGCCCGAAGCAACCGAACCCGAACAGAGATTCACGTGATCCGCTTCTATTTTCATCCAACGCCGAACCACGCGAAAATCGCACTCTTTCTGGAAGAGGCCGGCCTGCCCTACGAAGCTATCCCGCTCGACACCAGTAAAGATGAGCAGCACACTTCCTCATTCCGAGCGATGAATCCGAACGGCAAGGTTCCCGCTGTCGTCGACACTGAAGGACCCCGCGCCCTCGACACACGAGTCTTCGATTCCACCGCGATCCTCATCTACCTCGCCGAGAAGACAGGAAAGTTTCTGGGCACGCCTGAAGATCGACCGGAGTTGCTCTCCTGGCTGCTCTTCATCGCCTCTGGCCTCGGCCCATTCTCCGGCCAGGCCGTGCATTTCCAATTCGCCGCACCCGAAGGCCTGGACTACGAAGTGAACCGGTACCCCCGCGCTCTTTCCGTCGAATTTCCCGCCAGCGGCCTAACAAGATCCCGGAGGAGGACGCGCTATGTGCGACCGCGGTGAATACATTCCGTCAAAGGTCTGGACCTGGGAGAAAGCCAGCGGCGGCACATTCGCCTCCATCAATCGTCCGATCGTCGGCGCGACCCACGACAAACAACTGCCCGTAGGCAAGCATCCACTGCTGCCACCCAACACCGAATGGCCTACCAAGGCGAATACTTTGTCGAACGGTACGGGCATGGTGCCGCCCAGGCGACGCCGCCGATCGCCAAAATGCTGGAGAAAGGCGTCCACGCCTCCGCTGGCACCGACGCCACACGCGTCGCCTCCTATAATCCTTGGGTCTCCCTTTCCTGGATGATCACCAGAAAAACTCTCGGCGGCATGCAGCTTTATCCGCGCCACAACTGCCTTGACCGCGAGACGGCGCTGCGCATGTGGACCGAGAACGTGACCTGGTTCTCAAACGAAGAAGGCAAGAAGGGCCGGATCGAGAAAGGCCAATTCGCCGACCTGATCGTCCCGGACAAGGACTTCTTTACCTGCGCCGAGGACGAGATCTCTTTCCTGACGTCCGACCTCACCATGGTCGGCGGCAAGATCGTCTACGGGGCGGGCCCGTTCTCCGATTTCGACGAAAATGACGTTCCGCCGGCCATGCCGGACTGGTCGCCGGTGCGAACTTTTGGCGGCTATGCTGCCTGGGGCGATCCGGAGGGAGCGGGCAAGCAATCCCTCCGCCGAACCGCGGTCGCAGCATGCGGCTGCGCCAACGACTGCAGCGTCCATGGCCACGATCACGCCTCAGCATGGACGTCCCAGCTGCCGATCTCAGACCTCAAGGGTTTCTTCGGTGCGCTCGGCTGTGCCTGCTGGGCGGTGTAGGGGGAGAACGGGACAATGATCATCATCTCGAAGGAAGCACGTGCAGCGACCTATGCACGGCCCATTTTTACATCTCCGCCGTTGCGCTTATTCGCGTTGGTGGCGCTCTGTTCGGTGTACATCCAGAGGCCGTTCATGAAAATATACGACTTCGACGGCGCGATCGCGGAGATGAACCATTTCGGCCTGAACCCGGCTCCGCTGTTCGCGGCCGGGATCATCGTTTTCGAACTGTTGATGTCGGCTCTGATCCTTCTCGGCATCTTCCGCTGGGCGGACGCGCTCTGCCTGGCGGGCTTCACTCTGATGGCGACGTTCCTAGCGTTCCACTTCTGGGAGCTGCCGCCCGGCATGGAGCGCATGATGGCGACCAACGGATTTTTCGAGCATCTCGGCCTCGCGGGCGCGTTCGTGCTCGTCGCCTGGCATGATCTGCGCGAGCGCGCAGTTTCCGGAAAGGTGGGTGCGCTATGACGGTCGCGACGGCGCCGACAAGTGGCTTCGCGCCGCTTCGCCAGAAGGTCTTCGCCGTCCTCTGGGTCGCGGCGGTCGTCGGCAACACCGGAAGTTTCATCCGCGATGTCGCCAGTTCGTGGCTGGTGACCGAGCTGTCGGCGGGGCCGGCAGCCGTCGCGATGGTGCAGGCCGCCGCGACGCTCCCGATCTTCCTCCTGGCAATTCCGGCTGGCGTGCTCTCGGACATTCTCGACCGCCGCAAGTTCCTGATCTTCATCCAGTTCCTCCTCGCAGCCGTTAGCATCGGCCTCATGCTTTTTTCTGCGACTGGACTTCAATCGGTCAGTTCGTTGATCGCGCTCACCTTTGTCGGCGGCATCGGCGCAGCGCTGATGGCTCCCACATGGCAGGCGATCGTTCCCGAGCTTGTGTCGAAACAGGACCTCAAGAGCGCTGTCGCCCTGAACTCGCTCGGCATCAACATTTCCCGTTCGATCGGTCCGGCGGTCGGTGGTCTGCTGCTTGCCTGGTTCGGCGCGGCAGTTACCTACGGCGTCGACGTCATCAGTTATGTATTCGTCATCGCGGCACTGTTTTGGTGGAAGCGCGCCGCCGCCGCTGACGATGCACTTTCCGAGCACTTCTTTGGAGCCTTCCGCGCCGGGCTCCGCTATGCAAGGGCCAGCCGCGAGCTGCACGTCGTGCTATTGCGCGCAGCCGTCTTCTTCGCATTCTCCAGCGCCGTCTGGGCGCTTCTACCCCTCATCGCCCGCGATCTTCTCGGCGGGAACGCAGGCTTTTACGGCATCCTCCTTGGCGCGGTCGGCGTTGGAGCCATCGGCGGCGCTCTGATCATGCCGAGGCTGCGCGCGCGTTTCGATGCCGACGTGCTCCTGCTCGGTGCGGCAGCCGTCACGGCATTCGTCATGGGCGCACTGTCGTTCGCGCCGCCGCAGTGGGCGGCCATCATTGCGCTTCTTACCCTTGGCGCGGCCTGGATCACGGCGCTCACCACCTTGAATGGCGCTGCCCAGGCAATCCTGCCCAACTGGGTGCGGGGCCGCTCGCTGGCCGTCTATCTAACCGTCTTCAACGGTGCGATGACGGCGGGAAGTCTCGCCTGGGGCGCTGTCGCCCAGGCGCTGGGCATCCCGCTTGCTCTCATCATCAGTGCCATTGGCCTTGCCGCAGCCGGACTTCTCTTCCATTTCATCAAGCTGCCGAAGGGCGAGGCCGATCTTGTACCTTCGAACCATTGGCCCGAACCGTTGATCGCCGCACCCGTCGACAACGACCGCGGTCCCGTCCTCATCCTCATCGAGTACAGGGTCGAGAAGACCGAGCGTCCGGACTTCCTGAAGGCGCTGACGAAACTTTCGAGCGAACGTCGCCGTGACGGAGCCTATGAATGGGGCGTGACGGAGGATGCCGCCGATCCGGAACGGATCCTGGAGTGGTTCATGGTGGAATCCTGGGCCGAGCATCTTCGCCAGCACCGGCGTGTTTCGAAGGCCGATGCCGACGTGCAAGAGAAGGTCCGTCGCTTCCATAAAGGGCCCGAAAGCCCGGTCGTTCGGCACTTCCTCGCGATCAACCGTCCCGCACGAGATATCCGATGAACACCGAAGGATAGACCATGCCGCAATCACCCGAGTCCGAACTCCAACTCACGCGCCGCGACACGCTTCTTGCCGGAGCAGCGCTCACCGCCTCCCTCACTCTGCCGGCATGGGCGAGTGCGGCTCCATCCACCGCTTCCACGAAAGGAGAAAACCCGATGGGTACCATCATCACCCAAAGACGGAACCAAGATCGCCTACAAGGACTGGGGCGAAGGCAAGCCAATACTGTTCAGCCACGGCTGGCCGCTTGCGGGCGATGCCTGGGAGGCGCAGATGCTGTTCTTCGGCCAGAACGGATATCGCGTCATCGCCCACGACCGCCGCAGCCATGGCAGTTCCGACCAGACCTGGGACGGCAACAACATGGACCAGTATGCCGACGACCTAGCCGAATTGATCGAGACGCTCGATCTAAAGGACCTGATCATGATCGGCCATTCGACGGGCGGGGCGAAGTTGCGCATTACATCGGCCGTCACGGTTCCAAGCGTGTCGCCAAGGTCGTGCTGGTCGGTGCCGTGCCGCCGCTGATGCTGAAGACGGAAGCCAATCCGGAAGGTACGCCGCTCGAGGTGTTTGACGGCATCCGCAAGGGCACAGCAACCAACCGTTAGCAATTCTTCAAGGACCTGACCATACCGTTCTATGGCTTCAACCGCGATGGTGCGAAAGTCAACGACGACCTCCGCGAAAGCTTCTGGCTGATGGGCATGCAGGGCGGCATCAAGGGCGAGTACGACTGCATCTACGAATTCTCGGAAGTCGACTACACGGCCGACCTGAAGAAGATCGACGGGCCGACACTCATTATCCACGGCGACGACGACCAGATTGTCCCGATCGCCGCCTCTGCCGAAAAAGCGGCCAAGGTCGTCAGGGGCGCCGAACTGAAAGTCTACACGGGCGGCTGCCACGGACTTGCCCAAGTGGACCCCGACACCTTCAACGCCGACATTCTGGCGTTCATCAAGGCCTAGGGATGGAAGTGAGAGCTTGGTAGCCGAAACAGCGGCAAAGCAAGTCACGGAGGAAGTTGTGCGTTAGGTTCTCGCGAGCCGGTCACGTCCAATTCACGAGAAGGATATGAGGCATGTCGAGTTTGGTGGACACCACCGTAAACCCGGAGAATCTCAGTCCGGAAAATTCGCATCTTCCCCGGACTTGCACCCGGCTCCGACACTGCGTCGCGCTGTGGGCTTCGCGAGCCGCTCTGCTTGCAATCGCTTTGGCCTCTGTTCCGGAAGCCGGCGCCCAATCTTCGGGCGAGACCGCACCGACCGGTAAACAGAGCGGCGCCCCTGAAAACTCCGCTTCCCCTCCGAGTCTCACCAATCTCCGCTACACGGAAGACTACTCATACCTGCGGGATCCGTCCAAACGGACCGGAGCTTGGTGGGAGCCGCTCAAATATATTCCGCTCGATTCTTCCGGGACCAGCTATCTGACACTTGGTGCGGAACTCCGGTTTAGGGAAGAGGCCTACTGGAACTTCAACTGGGGTGAAGTCCCGGTCGATAATTATCAGTGGTACCGCATGATGCCCTATGCCGACCTGCATCTCGGGCCCAACGTGCGCCTGTTCGGCCAGATGATCGGAGCTTGGGCCACCGGCAAGGAAACCAACGTCACGGGCGTCGACGAGACCGGATTCGAACTCCTGCAGGGTTTCGCCGATCTCAAGCTGCCTCTGAGCGATAGCGCTGACCTGACCCTTCGCGGGGGACGTCAGTTGCTGTCATACGGCTCGGAACGTCTAATCAGCTTGCGGTATGGACCCAACGTGCTTCGCTCGTTCGACGCAGGGTTGGCGTCCATCGAAGCGGGCCACTGGCGTGTCGATGCATTCTATGCTCGCCCAGTCCAGAACGAGATCGACAGCTTCAACGACCGCTTCGACGGCAACCGGTCGGTGTGGTCGGCCTACGCGGCCCGCGAACTGGATGAGATCAGCCCGAGCTCAGGGCTGGATCTCTACTACATCGGCAATCGCAATGCCGATGCGGAGTTCAACCAAGGCAGCGGAGACGAGATCCGACACACGCTCGGTAGCCGGTTCTTCGGCGAGGGGCAGGGCTGGGACTGGAACTTCGAGGGGATGTTCCAGTTCGGCAGTTTCAACCGTGGCAACATCCGCGCCTGGTCCATTGCCTCCGACACAGGTTACACTTTCACGAACCTGATCTTCAGCCCGCGTGTCGGGCTGAGGGCAAACATCATAAGTGGCGATCGCAATCCGTACAATCCTGATCTGCAGACTTTCAACCCACTGTTCCCGAGAGGGAAATACTTTGGCGAGATTGGCCTGATCGGTCCGAGCAATCTGATCGATGTGCATCCGAACTTGATGTTTCATCTGAACGATCAGTGGACGCTGTCAGGAGCTGCGGTCTTCTATTGGCGGGAAAGCCTGGACGATGGCATCTACGACGCTGGTGGCGGCCTCGTCCGGCCTTCTGGCGGGAGCAGATCGCGGTACATTGGAACTCAAGCAGATGTGGTTCTCGGGTGGGAGCCCGTCCGCTCGTTCAGCGCCGAACTGTCCTATTCGGTATTCGTGCCCGGACAATTCATCAAGGACACAGGCCCATCCAAGACAGCTCACTTCGTAGGATTCGAGACGGTCGTGAAGTTCTGAGCAAGTTCCGGATCAGCGTCCATCGGTCAGCCCCCATGAGGTGATCCGCAGTGCGCCCCTGGTGTCGCTTGGCAGTTAATCGCAAGAATGCGGTCGTTTCGGTTAAGTTTGGCAGTTAATTGCGAGAATGGGGTAACGCCGAGGTCGCACGGGAGGGTGTTGTCACGTAAACCGTGCGTCAGCATTTTGCGGCATAGGGACGGCGGCATGATAATGCCTGCCATCAGCTACAAGCGCCATCGTTTCTCGCCGCAGATCATCGCCCATGCGGTCTGGCTGTATTACCGATTTCCGCTGAGCCTGCGCCTCGTCGAAGAGATGCTTCTGGAACGCGGCATTGTCGTTTCCTATGAGACAATCCGCCGGTGGGGACTGAAATTCGGCCCGGACTATTCCCGCCGGCTCGGAAGAAAGCGTCCAGGCCCGAATGATATCTGGCATCTGGACGAAGTCGTCATCAGCATCGCCGGTGACATTGGCTTTGGCCGGGCCGTCGATCAGGACGGCTATGTCCTCGACGAGATCGTCCAGAACCGCCGCAACATCAAGGCGGCCAAGCGATTGCTGACGCGCCTATTGAAGAAACAGGGCGTCGCACCGAAGCGCATGATCACTGACAAGCTGCGCTCGTATGGAGCGGCCAAGCGTCAGGTGATGCCGGACGTCGAGCATCGGTCACACAAAGGATTGAACAACCGCGCGGAGAATTCCCATGTGCCGCTGCGAAAACGAGAGCGGGTGATGCAGGGCTTCCGATCGCCAGGAAGCCTGCAGCGTTTCGTCTCGATCTTCTCGGCTCTGCGCAACCTCTTCGTTCCACCTCGCTCAAAACGCTCCGCTCTCGCCACACATATTCACCGCCTGCAAGCCATGGCGGAATGGGAAGCTGCGGTTGGGAAACTCGCGTGAATTGAGCACCGCTGGGATCGTCGCAATCATTTTCAGAGAACGTGACAACACCGCCGATTATGCTCACGCCTCCGCAGTTCAATCTCCAGACGATCCGCCGGTGACAACGAATAGCGCCGGATCAGGCTATCCTCGTCGGCTGGTATGTCGAAAACCTTCCGTCGGTCCTGAACTTTGAAAAGCTTCCGTTTTGCCATCGCCCGACCCATCCACAACCAATCTGCCGGGAGCGTTGTCGAGTCGGACGGACGAAGAAATCAAAACTGGTGCCTGGCAGTGCCAATCCACAGAGATCAGAGGCTGCACATCCGAGCTCCGGCACGGTTCATGTTCCGTTCGCCCTTAGCGTACGAGGCCTTTATCAACCAAAGACAGCAATAGGCTTGCGATCATGGCCTTTCCATGCGATTCTTGGAGCGTGATCTGGCGGAGATGAGAATGCCTGAAACGATGCTCGCAGCGCTTTCCAACATTCGGACCGTTGAAGAAATGATCGTGGCCTTCCGGGATGAAGAGCATTGCCGGCGATTGCTGGAAACCATGGTGTGGCCAGAAGGCAGAATCTGTCCGGCCTGCGGATATAAACGCTCGATCGCGCTTGCCGGCCGCGATACAGGCAAGCGGCGTGCGCGACCGGGCCTTTATCAATGTTCCAATGGCGCTTGCCGGTTCCAGTTCACGGTGACGACCCATACCCCGCTGCACTCGACCAAGTTGCCCTTGCGTGTTTGGCTGAAAGCCATGTGGCTGATGCTCCAGTCGGACAAGGGCTTGTCCTCGGTACGGCTCGCCGAGATCCTTGGCGTGAGCCAACCAACGGCCTGGCGGATGGGTCACGCACTGCGGCTGATGGTGGCGCGGGAAGACATGCTCGACGGCACGGTTGAGATCGACCATTTCCATCTCGGGGGAAGTCCCCGAAAGCGGCCGGATGACCCACCTCCGGGACGGGGCCGGAAAGGTCAGGCGAATACGGAGAAGGCGCCGGTCATGGCGATGGTGCAGCGGCCGACCGACGTCACGCCCGGCGCTCCGGCCGGTGACGCACGGGCCGCGGTCGTGACCGGTCTTTCATTGCGTGCTGCCGAACGTGCGATTGAAACACAGATCGAAACCCACGCGCATTTGATGAGTGATGAGGTGAAGGCATTCATGGCCATCGGCGAGAGTTTTGCCAAGCATGAGACCGTGAAGCATTCCAGCCACGAATATGTTCGCGACACGGTCCACGTCAATTCGGTGGAGGGTTTCAATTCCCGCGTCCGGCGGACGATCGCCGGCGTCTTTCACCATATCAGCCCGCAACATGCCGACCTGTATTTCCATGAAATCGGCTTCCGCTGGTCTCAGCGCGTCGTGTCTGGAAGCGCCGTTCGGAAAACTCGGCACGGCCGGGAAATCATGCGAACTCTCTGGTCACGGGTGCCGCCAGCGCTGCAACTGCCGACTGTCTTTCGCGCCGCCACGGGACGTCAGATGCGCCGAAGCCCCGATGGCGGCATCACCATCAAATCGGCCGTAGCTGTCTTTGGTTGATAAAGGCCGCGTACGATTTCGCACTGCTCTTGTTCCCACCCCGGGTTGGTGGCGGTTGCTCGGAAAGCCAGGATTTGATCATCAGCCGATGATCATTTCTCCCGCGCCGTATCTTGAGCGCGACCAAGCGTCGAATGCGGAGGCCAACAGCTCGCTGCCACTCGGAACAAGCCGTGCGGTCGCCGGAGGGCAACACGATCGTCGGCATTATAGCGGATCAACCTAGCCCGTAGCCATCCCCAATGTTCCTGGATGGTCGTGCGATAAATCGCTACGCCAATCTTGGATGGCAATCCGACCGATGCCCGCTTCCTTCCGCTGCCCGAGTGCCACACCGCCGCCATGGCGCACCGCCGTGTCAGACAGCCAGCGATGATGGCCTGCCTCGATCATCTGAGCTGCCCCTCGGGCGTGCGCGCCCTCCATAAGAAGCGTGGCCCTCGATTGACAGCATGGTCAAGAGCCACTCGGTTTACCGCCAGCCTCGAATTCTCCAAGACTACAGTGTCACGGAAGCAGAGTCCATCATGGCCAAATTCGCCACCTATCGTCACAGCTTCCCAGCACGGCGCGGCTCCGGAGCAGCTACAACGTACTTGGTTCGCTATCCACATGAGCATCCCGGCTAAACGATTCGCCCACTATCAAACGTAGTCGCTGATCGTGCCGCCTTTTTGATGATCGATTTGGGGCCCTCGGCGGTCTTTACTCGCTCGCATACCGCAAGCGAAAAGGAACCTTGCAATGTACATCTCAGCCCCAAATTCCGAAGGTGCGACACCATGTTGACGAACGCGCTTCTGGCGCACACTGGCGTGATAGCGCCGTTCGACAGCAGTACTCCGCGATTGTTCCATGACCACCAACTGCCGGCGGGGGATCGGAGCTCTCTTTTCAGCAGCAGACAATCCGAATTCGCCGATCCCGTTGCGCCCGCGATTGAAACCCCGCCAAGAACCTCCATTCACCGCAAACATGACCGCACCCCTCGGCCGGACACGTCCTCGGACGAACTCTTCGATACCGTGCAGCGACAGACGCTTCAATATTTCTGGGATTTTGGCCATCCAACGAGCGGCCTTGCGCGAGAGCGGAGCGACGCGACACTGCATGTCGTCACGACCGGCGGTTCCGGCTTCGGCATTATGGCAATCCTTGCTGGGGTTGAGCGCAGATGGATCGGCAGACAGGTCGCTCTCGATCGCCTGATTACCATGGTGTACTTTCTCGGCGAGGCCGAACGCCACCACGGTGCCTTTCCTCACTGGATGGATGGCGACAGCGGCCGAACAATTCCCTTCAGCCAGTTCGACGACGGCGGCGACATCGTCGAGACGGCCTATCTGATGGTGGGACTACTTTCGGCGCGGCAATATTTCCGAGGCCCGGAAGCCAAGGAGCGCGTCTTGCGCAGGCTCATCGACACGCTGTGGCACGACGTCGAATGGGACTGGTTCACGCACGGCTCCGACTCGCTCCTTTGGCACTGGAGCCCGGTGCACGGATGGGCGATGGATCACGCGATCAACGGCTGGAACGAATGCCTGATCGCATTCGTTCTCGCCGCGTCCGCCCCACGGCATGCAATCGAGCCGAGTGTCTATCACCGCGGCTGGGCCGCGGGCCAAGCCTTCGCCAACGGCCGAAGCTTCGATGGCATTCCGCTCCCCCTCGGGCCTGATCATGGAGGTCCCCTCTTCTTCGCGCACTATTCCTTTCTGGGGCTCGACCCACGATGGCTTCGGGACCGCTACGCCGACTATTGGCAGCAGAACGTCGCCTGCACGCGCATCAATCAGGCGCACTGCATCCGCAATCCCCAGAAATTCGACGGCTATAGCGCCGAGTGCTGGGGTCTGACCGCGAGCGACAGTATTGACGGCTATGTCGCGCACGCTCCCGACCGCGACCTCGGCGTGATCACTCCATCCGCTGCGCTCGGCTCCTTCCCCTATGCCCCGGCGGAATGCGAGCTGGCGCTTCGCCACTTCGCTTCGCGCGGCGACCGGCTGTGGGGCGAGTATGGCTTCAGGGATGCATTCAGCCCTGCGTTGGGTTGGTACGCGGACTCCTATTTGGCGATCGATCAGGGGCCGATCATGGTCATGATCGAGAATTACCGGAGCGGGCTTCTGTGGCGCCTCTTCATGAGCTGTCCGGAGATCCAGATCAGGCTCACGAGGCTCGGCTTTTCCCAGCGCGCCAAAGCCGCCGCGGCCATGTCATGAGGACCACGTATTCTTTACTAAAAGTGTCGCTTGGCAGTTAATCGGGAGAATGCGGTCGTTTCGGTTTGGTTTGGCAGTTAATTGTGAGAATGGGGTAGCTCAGATTCTCAATTTAACTGCACTCGCATCAGTGTGAAGGTCATGAATCTTTTGAATTTCATGCGCCGTCTTGGGTAAATTCGATGCCGTTACGTTGCCGACACTGCTTCTCACATTGAATGCCAATGGCTCGGTTTGATTATCATATTAAGTGCACATTCTCAATTAAGTGCAGT
>NZ_JAAKZF010000041.1 GCF_011045125.1 Allomesorhizobium camelthorni
GACCTGCCTGCGCGTCGGCGGCTATCTCCGCTACGACATCGGCGTCGGCATCCTTGGTAACCAGGACGTGTTCGACAAGAAAGACTTCTCCGAGGGTATTGAGGACGAGAACGACGCCTACTTCAAGCGTGCCCGCTTCCAGCTGCGCGTCGACAGCCGCTCGGAAACCGAGCTCGGCACGCTGCGCGTTTATGGGGCGTTTAACTTCCAGTGGGACGCGGACACCAACGCCGACAACTTCACCGCAGCTAACGACGAATTCGGCATTGAACATGCCTATATCGAGCTCGGCGGCTTCCGCATCGGCAAGACCGACTCGCTGTTCTCGACCTTCACCGGTTATGCCGGCGGCGTGATCCAGGACGACCTGATCGGCTACGGCCCGTTCGGCACGCACCAGATCGCCTACACCTTCACCGGCGGCAACGGCTTCTCGGCCGCGATCGCTCTCGAAGAAGGCGACGGCGGTTCTGCTTTCTTCGACGACGATGGCGATCCGCTGACCGCCCCTGCGTTCATCAGCGACCTTTACACGCTGGACAGCTACGTCCCGCATGTTACCGGCGGCGTTGCCTGGACGCAGGCCTGGGGCGGCATCTCGGCCGTTGCTGGTTACGACGCCAACTGGGAAGAGTGGGCCGCCAAGGTTCGCCTGGACGTGAACGCGACCGAACAGCTCTCGCTCTTCATCATGGGCGGCTATGCGTCGAAGGATGAAATTTTCGTCGACTCGGACGGTTTCGCTATCGACGATGGCCCGAACTTCTACGGCAACTGGGGCGGCGAGTGGGCTGTCTGGGGCGGTGGCACCTTCACCGTTTCCGAGCAGACCAAGATCAACGTCCAGCTCTCCTATGATGATCTGGAAAACTTCGCTGCCGTCGCAAACGTGAACTACGAACTCGTTCCGGGTTTCGTGATCACGCCTGAAATCGTCTATGTCGACAACTTCAGCGACGACTTCGACGACGATGATGAAGACGAGATCGGCGGCTACCTCCGCTTCCAGCGCACGTTCTAAATCGACCTGCAAGTCGATCTGAGAAAACCCGGCGGGCAACCGCCGGGTTTTTTTGTTGCGCGTCTGCCCGGGTTAGGCGGGCGGACAAATGGATGGAGATTGCACGGACCAGAACGCCTGCCGGCTCGGCGGGCCACCGCCGGGTTTTTCATTGGGACAGACGATCGCTTCCCGGCGATGCCCAGCCGGCGAAGTCCGTGCGAATGCTGCGGTTGCGAGCCAACGCAATCCTGCTCTGGTGGCAGATGCGCAATCGCTAAAATAATGGTTCACCATTGAACAAATTTTGAAGTCAGGGCAGAGAGGGCCGTCCGGGAGGGGGCAACTGATTCCGCCGGGCTAAGCATGTCACAAACCATTGGTACAGCTTGGCCTCGCCCTAATCCTAAGGAGCTACCATGAACTTCAAAACCCTGCTTCTCGGCTCTGCCGCGGCCTTGGCTGCTGTAACCGGGGCCCGTGCGGCCGATGCGGTCGTTATCGCCGAGCCGGAGCCGATGGAATATGTGCGCGTCTGCGACACCTACGGCACCGGATTCTTCTACATACCCGGCACCGAGACCTGCCTGCGCGTCGGCGGTTATCTCCGCTACGACATCGGCATCGGCTTCCTCGGGCACGAGGACGTCTTCGACAAGGAAGATCTGGCGAACGGCATCGAAGACGAGAACGACACCTACTACAAGCGCGCCCGCGCCGCTTTGCAGATCGACGCCCGTTCCGAGACGGAACTCGGGACTTTGCGCACCTACGCGCATATCAACTTCCAATATACGACCGACGACGACGGCGGCATCACCGATGCGAGCGACGCGTTCGAAATCGAGCATGCCTACATCGAACTCGGCGGCTTCCGCGTCGGCAAGACCGATTCCCTGTTCGTCACCATGACCGGCTTTGCCGGCGGCGTGATCAATGACGACCTCGTCGATTACGAGCCGGACCGCACCCACCAGATCTCCTACACCTTTACTGGCGCCAATGGCTTCCAGGCCGCGGTTGCGTTGGAAGAGGGCGATGGCGGCAGCATCGACATAGACGGCGACGGCGTCACCGACATCTCCAACGCCTACACGATCGACAGCTACGTTCCGCATGTCGTCGCGGGCGCCTCGCTGACGCAGGGCTGGGGCGGCGTCTCCGCGGCGGTCGGCTACGACTCCGTGTGGGACGAATGGGCCGGCAAGGTGCGTCTCGACGTGAACGCGACGGACCGGATCACCGCCTTCATCCTCGCCGGCTACAGCTCGACCGATACCGGCAGCTACTACGCGACCTGGGACGGCGACTGGGCTGTCTGGGGCGGCGCCTCGATGGAAGTCTCGGAAAAGGCGACCGTCAACGTTCAGCTGTCCTATGACGAATCGGAAGCCTTCGCGGCGGTGGCCAACGTCGCCTACGAACTGGTTCCGGGCCTGCGCGTCACGCCCGAGGTCGCTTATTTCGACAATCTCGGCGACGACAATGATGAGGACGATGGCGACGAGATTGGCGGTTACCTGCGTATCCAGCGCTCGTTCTGACAAACCGGCATAGCTGAACGAAAAAGACCCGGCGGGCAACCGCCGGGTCTTTTTCGTCCGGGCTGTGTCTTGATCGGCCGTAGTCGTTGGAAATCAGGCGGAATTTGAATCCGCCCGGTCCAGAAACGCCTCGATCCGGGCGGGAAGCGGGCCAGTCTCCAGCATCGGGGCGTGGCCCTGGCCCTCGACGGTGATGGTCTCGATGGAAGGGTGGCGCCGCGCCATTTCTTCCAGCGTCCTTGCCGACAGCAGCTTTGAGTTTTCGCCCCTGATCGCCAGCATCGGCACGCCGGTGAGGCCCTGGAATTGCGCCCAAAGGGCCGGCAGCGGCTGGCTCAAATCCAGGCCGGCGACGGTTTTCAAGAGCGCCGGATCGAAGTCGGCGACCGGCTTTCCGCCCTCGTCCCTGTAGAGCGCTCGCACCATCCGCTGCCAGTCTCGATCGGTGAGGGCCGAAAACGCCTGGCCATGTACACTGCGCTGGAAGGCGACGGCTTCGGCAAAGCTCGCCGGCTTCGGCGCGCGCTCGAGATAGGCGCGGATATGGGCGAAGCCTTCGCCTTCGACGACCGGGCCGATATCGTTGAGCACAACCGCCTTGAGCGCACCGGGGCGCGTTGCCGCCAGCACATGGATGATCAGCCCGCCGCGCGACGTGCCGATGAACGCCGCATGTTCGATGCCAAGCGTGATCAGGCCGGCGACAATATCACCAGCTTCGACGCCGATATTGTAGTTCTGCCACTCCTTGTCGTAGGCGGAACCGCCGCGACCGCGATAATCGAAGGCCACCACGTTGCGCGGCGTCTTCGCGTCGCGCGAGAGATGCAGCGCGAGTTCATGAAAATCGCGCGCGTTGCGGGTCAGCCCGGGCAGGCAGACAACTGGAAGCGCGCCATTCGCGCCGTCGCCATAGATCCTGGCATGGAGCTTCAGCCCGTCAGTCGAAGAGTGGTAGTGGTCGCTGAAGCCTTCGTCCGCCATCGCCAGTTCCCTGCCTGTGTCCTTCAGGAGGTACAGGCGCGGGATTGCCGGGTCAAATGGCGAACGCTGCCGGCTGCCATCGACGCCGGCCTCTTTTCAGCGGCCGTTGATCAGATCGCCGACGATGTCGAATTTTCCCGACAGACGCATTTTGTAGACCTGGTAGTTCTCCATCACGCGCTGGACATAGCTTCGCGTTTCGGTGAACGGGATGCTCTCGATCCAGTCCACCACAGCGTCTATGTCCTGGCCGCGTGGGTCTCCATAACGCTTGATCCAGTCGCGGGCGCGGCGCGGCCCTGCATTGTAGCCGACGAAAGTCAGCACGTAGGAGCCGTCGAAGCGGCTGAGTTGCTCGCCGAGAAAAGCGGCGCCCAGCGTGGCGTTGTAGCCGCCGTCGGTCGTCAGCCGCGCCTTCGAATAGGTCATGCCGGCCTTCTTCGCCACTTCCCTGGCCGTGCCTGGCAGCAGTTGCAACAGGCCCCGCGCGCCCGCGCCGGACACCGCAGCGACATTGAACTCGCTCTCCTGGCGGGCGATCGCATAAGCGAGCGCCTTGCCTGAACCCGAGATGTTAGCCGACGAGGGGATGGCGCCCATCGGATGCGAAAGCGAGCCGATGTTGATGCCGCGCGAAGACGCGATCTTGCCGACCTTCAGCGCCAGGAAATGATCGCCGCGGTTTTCCGCCATGACGGCGAGCAGCGTCAGTTCGCCGGGACTGATGAGTTCCGCGGCGAGTTCGCGGTAAAGCGTATCGGCGAGGCTTTCGTGGCCGGCGGCCTCAAGACGCTTGATCGCCCTCACGGGTTCGCGGCGCACGAACTTTTCGTGGTCGGCTATTGACGGGTGCGGGTAGCCGACCCTGACCCTGTCGAGCCCGATGCGCTGGGCCGCGAGTTGGCCATAGAACGTGGTGCCATAGGCGCTAGCGCGCTCGAAATGGGCTCTGGCGTCGCCCGGCGCGGCGGCTTCGACTGCGCGGCCTAGCCAGTAATAGGCGCGCGAAAGCGAAATCGGGCCTTCGGCGATTTCGGCGATACGGGAAAAATGCCGCGCACCGGTCTTGGCGTCGCCCAAACCGCGAAACGCGTACCAGCCGGCATGGAACTCGGCGTCGGCCACGTTTGTCGGATTTTCCGCCGCATGAGCGGCGGCGATCTTGTAGGCGGTCTTCATGTCGCCCTGATCGACGAGCTCGCGCGAAAGCACCCGGCGTTCGACCCACCATGCGTCGGGATCGGCGAGAGCGGCGCCATCCGTGGGCGCCTTGAGCATCACTTCCGCCGCCTCGGCGAACTTTCCGCCACGGCGCAAAGACTTGGCCTTGGCAAAAAACCAGCCGGCCGAGCGCTGGTCCGCCGGCATTTTGTCCATGAGCTTGCCTGAATTGTCGTCGCCCCGGATCACCCCTGCCCAGGCGTCGGCCAGTGATTGCGCCCCGGCGAGCCCAGCGACGCGCTTGGCCGAATTGACCCGCTCCGCATAGAGCATCCGCTCCATGCGCGCGCGGTGGTCGGCGGTCGCAATGATCCCGCCGAACTCCCTGATGATCGCCGCCTCGTCCCTCGGCGCGAGTTTTTCCTTGCGCCAGAACGGCGACAGCACGGCGCGCGCCGCTTCGCGGTCGCCGAGCTTGATGTGCGACCGCGCAAGGACGATCACGCCTGCCGGCGTTTGCGGCGGAGTTTTGCTGAACGTCTCGACAACGGTCCGCGGATCAGGGCTTTCATGATAAAGCGCAATTTCACCGTTGCGGCGCAGCGTCGCCTTTCCCGGCCAGTCCGGCAGCGCCTGCGCTGCGGCGATGTCGCTGCTCGGCACCAGTCCGCCGCCTTTGACGGCGATTGCCCAAGTCAGGATGTGACGGTCGAGCGACTGCGCCGGAAGGCTGTCGCGCACTTCGCGAGCTTCCCCGATTTCTCCATCCGAAAGCGCGTCAAGGCCGGATTCCAGCTTCGCGGTATCGCCGACCGAGCCATCCCGGCCAATGAAAATATCCGGCCGGATCGCAACGGAGGCCTTCGACGCTCCAGGCCCGAAATTCTTCTCGATCGCGGCTTGCGGACGCGGCTGCGGGATCGGCGCGTAGGGCAACTCGCCCGATTGGCCGAATGCCGCGGCCGGGCCGAATGCTGCGAGTACTCCCGCAAGCGCAAAACGGGTCGGCCAATCAAATGGCATGGTGTTCTTTGTCCCTGTTCTTGCACGACACTAAGAGGCAGGTCCGCAAAAAGCTCAGATTCCGCAGGTGAACCCCATCGCCAGCGCGAGCGCCGAATGCCTCAAAAATCGTGGCCCAACACACCCTTGCCGCCCATCAGTGGCAAGACTATGGTGCGCGGCTTCGCTTTCGGATAGAAAGCCGCGACATTCGAAAAGGACTGGCCAACCGCAAGGTTGCAGGGAGTTGGACGTAATGCTGAGAGGCTCGATGACTGCGCTCGTGACACCATTCGAAAAGAGTGGCGGGTTCGACGAGAAAGCCTTTCGCGCCTTGGTCGAATGGCAGATCGCCGAGGGCACCAAAGGCTTGGTCCCGGTAGGCACCACGGGCGAGTCGCCGACGCTCTCGCATGACGAACACCGCCAGGTGGTGAAAGCCTGTGTGGAAACGGCGAGGGGCCGCGTGCCGGTCATTGCCGGAGCCGGCTCCAACAACACGGAAGAGGCGATCGGTCTGGTGCGCTATGCCGAAGAGGTCGGCGCCGATGCGGTTCTCGTGGTGACGCCCTATTACAACAAGCCGACCCAGCGCGGGCTCTACGCGCATTTCGCGGCGGTCGCCAAGTCGACCAGCCTGCCGATCCTGATCTACAACATTCCGCCGCGCTCGGTGATCGACATGATGCCGGAAACGATGGGCAGGCTGGCGCTCGACTTCAAGAACATCGTCGGCGTGAAGGACGCCACCGGCAAGGTGGAGCGCGTGTCGGAGCAGCGCATGACATGCGGCAAGGACTTCATCCAGCTTTCCGGCGAGGATGCGTCGGCGCTCGGCTTCAACGCGCATGGCGGCGTCGGCGCGATTTCCGTCACGTCGAATGTGGCGCCCCGCCTTTGCGCCGAGTTCCAGGAAGCAACGCTGAACGGCGAGAGGGAGAAGGCGCTGGAATTGCAGGATCGGCTGATGCCGCTGCACAAGGCGATCTTCATTGAACCAGGCGTCTCCGGATCGAAATATGCGCTGTCACGGCTCGGAAAGATCGAGAATGCCGTGCGCTCACCGCTGGTGACGGTCGAGGACGCCACCGCCGAAAAGATCGACGCGGCCATGAAGCATGCCGGGTTGATCAATTAAGCCGGCTCTTGCCAAAGCCGATCGCCGCCGCCATGTGATGGTTCCCTTGTTGTGCGTCCTTCGAGGCTCGCTATCGCTCGCACCTCAGGATGAGGGGCGTTGTGCGGCCGTCCTGTCGGCAGGCAATCGCTTCCGGATTTGACGCTCAACCGCGCAAAACTTCCTCATCCTGAGGTGCGAGCGATAGCGAGCCTCGAAGGACGCACCTAAAGTAATGACGTCATGAACCAGAAGAAAGCCGACCCGAACAACAAGACCGTCGCGGAAAACCGCAAGGCGCGCTTTTCCTACGAGGTGCTCGACACGGTCGAGGCCGGCCTTGCGCTGACCGGCACCGAGGTCAAGTCGCTGCGCCAGGGGCAGGCCAACATCCAGGATTCCTATGCTTCGGTCGAAGGCGGCGAGATCTGGCTGATCAACTCTTATCTGCCGGAATATCTGCAGGCCAACCGCTTCAACCACGAGCCGCGGCGCCGCCGCAAGCTCCTGCTCAACAAGCGCGAAATGGCGCGACTGGCGCAAAGCGTCGAGCGCGAAGGCATGACCATGGTTCCGTTGAAGATCTACTTCAACGACAAGGGCCGGGCAAAACTGCTGCTCGCCGTCGCCAAGGGCAAGAAACTGCACGACAAGCGCGAGACCGAAAAGCAGCGTGACTGGAACCGTGAGAAGGGCCGGCTGCTCAAGGAGAGGGGGTAAGGCTGCGGCTGGTGGATGCTAACCCTGTCCAGCCGTCATCGTCATAATGTGGCGCCGAAGCTATCGGACGTCAGCTTTTTCGGCCAACCAGGCCTTGATCAGCGACTGGTAAGGCATATCCCGCTTGTTCGCTGCAATCTTGATGCGCTCCAACAGCGTCACTGGCAAGCGCAGTGAAATTGATGTCGTCGATGGTTTGAGATTGGGTAGCCGAGTTGGCTCGGCTTTATTCCAGTCGATATAGTCGGCCGAGTCATGTGTTTCCCAGAAACGACGTTCATCTGCCTCGCTCCCAAAAGCGGGCACCGGTTTAGCGTGCTTTTTCATAAACGGTTCGCTCCCTGCGATGCATATCCCGTGCGGATATAATGCGTATCAGGCTCGCCTCTCGGCGAAGGGTGAAGGTTATGTGCAGGCGTCGGCCGCCTTCAGCATGACCTAGCGCGTGGTATCTTGGCTCCTGCGCGCTGTGCCTCTCGTCCGCTACAATGAGAAGCGGTTCGTTGAAGAACACCTGTTCTGCTTCGGCCTGCCCGACGGCATGCTTTTCGACGTTCTTGCGGCTGTTGCCTTCGTCCCAGTCGAAACCCTCGATTTTCGCCCAATCGATCACATATGTATATTACCATGATATACATGAAAGTCCAGTGAGCGGGGCAAATGGCTATGACATTTCGGCATGTTGCCGCGCCAAGAACCTCGCCACTTCCTCGAACACCCCCACGAACATCTCCGTCGTCAGGCGCCCGGTATTGGTGTTGTAGCGTGAGCAGTGGTAGCTCGAAAAAAGCCTGACTGCGCCGACGCTTTGGCTGGCGCCATGCCTGAACGGATAGTCGGCGATGCGCTTTCCAAGCGCCCGGACGGTCGACTGGTGGGCGATCGTGCCCAGCGTCAGGATTGCTTCGAGATTTTGGAAGCGTGCGATGGTCGGCGTGAGAAAAGCGCGGCAGGTCGCGATCTCCAGGCCGACGGGCTTGTTTTCGGGCGGGACGCAGCGCACCGCATTGGTGATCGCGGTGCCGATCAGCTCGAGGCTGTCGTCCGGACGCGCCTCGAAGCGGCCACGGGCGAAGCCGAAACGGATGAGCGTGTCGTAAAGCAGCTCGCCGGCGTAATCGCCAGTGAAGGGACGGCCGGTCCGGTTGGCGCCGCGCAGGCCGGGCGCCAGGCCGACGATCAGGAAGCGCACGGCGTCCTCGCCTTCCGGCGGCAGGAAGGTCGGCACCGGTCCGTTGAACCAGCCGGGCTCGCGAACGCGCCACGCCGTCCTGAAGTCGGCGAGACGCGGGCAGAGTGGACAGTCGTGCGAGGGCTCGGCGAAAAGCTGACGGGTCACGCGATCAAAATTCGCTTTCCTCGGCTTCGGCAGGCTCGGCGCGCCGCACCGGCCGCTCCGAAGGATCGCGTCCGATCTCGCTTCTGAGCGTCACCAGGTCGATGAAATGATCGGCCTGGCGGCGCAGATCGTCCGATATCATCGGCGGCTGCGAGGCCATGGTGGACACTATGCTGACCTTGCGGCCGCGCCTTTGCAAGGCCTCGACCAACGTGCGGAAATCACCGTCGCCGGAAAAGATCACGTAGTGATCGACGACTTCGGCAAGCTCCAACGCGTCGACGGTGAGTTCGATGTCCATATTGCCCTTGATCTTGCGGCGGCCGGTGGAATCGGTGAATTCCTTCGCCGGCTTGGTGACCACCTTGAAGCCATTGTAGTCAAGCCAGTCGATCAGCGGACGGATCGACGAATATTCCTGATCTTCCACCAGCGCGGTGTAGTAGTAAGCGCGCAGCAGATAGCCGCGCTTCTGGAAGCTCGATAGGAGCTTGCGATAGTCGATGTCGAAGCCGAGCGAGCGCGAGGTGGCGTAGAGATTGGCGCCGTCGATAAAAAGGGCGATCTTTTCGCGAGGATCAAACATGGCCGTAATATCCCTACAAAATAGCAATCACTTTAAAAACGCGGGCGCTGGCCCCTCGGTTGCACGGGAAATACGTTCCGGCCGCCTGACAATGAAATTAGAGTTTGCCCCGGCCCATTCCAAGGCTTGACGGGCGGGAGCAAGAAAATGTGATCTCGGCGTTGGGTTGGCCGCCCGCGCGGCCGCTCAAAAGCCTTCAAGCTTGTGTTTGGCGCGCGTTCGGGTTATGGACCGCGCCTGTTTTCCACTACATCATCGTATGAAAGGGGCAATCCATGGCCCGCGTAACCGTTGAAGATTGCATCGACAAGGTCGACAACCGGTTTGAACTGGTGCTCCTGGCCGGCCACCGCGCCCGCCAGATCTCGCAGGGCGCCCAGATCACCGTGCCGCGCGACAACGACAAGAACCCCGTCGTTGCCCTGCGCGAAATCGCCGAAGAGACGCTGTCGCCCGGCGATCTCAAGGAAGATCTGATCCACTCGCTGCAGAAGCACGTCGAGGTCGACGAGCCCGAGAGCGATGGCCAGGAACTGGCTGACCAGACCGACGCCGCGGCAATTGCGGCTGATACCGACGAAGCGGAAGAAAACATCACCTTCGACCGCATGACGGAAGAGGACTTGCTTGCCGGCATCGAAGGTCTTGTCGCTCCTGAAAAGAGCGACGACTACTAAGAGCCTGTCTGGAAACTCTACTCTGGCGGTCATCTGCCGGCCATAGCGAGTTTCGAAACAGACTCTGACGCGAGCCGGTACTTTCGCACCGGCGGTTTGGTGGTTATCTATGGCATGCGCCGTATCGTCCGATGCGGCGCATGATCTCTTTTATTGTCCGGGACTTAGCCCATGATGCGTCAGTATGAGCTTGTCGAGCGCGTCCAGCGCTACAAGCCCGACGTGAACGAGGCGCTGCTCAACAAAGCCTATGTCTATGCGATGCAGAAACATGGGCACCAGCGGCGCGCCTCGGGCGATCCCTATTTCTCGCATCCGCTCGAAGTCGCCGCCATCCTCACCGAAATGCACATGGACGAAGCGACGATCGCGGTCGCGCTGCTGCATGACACGATCGAGGATACGACGGCCACCCGCCAGGAGATCGATGAGCTGTTCGGCCCCGATCTCGGCAAGCTGGTCGAAGGGCTGACCAAGCTCAAGAAGCTGGACCTCGTCTCCAAAAAGGCCGAGCAGGCCGAGAATCTGCGCAAGCTGCTGCTCGCGATTTCGGAGGATGTGCGCGTTCTTCTGGTGAAGCTCGCCGACCGGCTGCACAATATGCGCACGCTCGACCATGTTCCGGAAGCGAAGCGCCTGCGCATCGCCGAGGAAACCATGGAGATCTATGCGCCGCTTGCCGGACGCATGGGCATGCAGGGCATGCGCGAGGAGCTGGAGGAACTGGCGTTCCGCTATATCAATCCGGAAGCCTACCGCACGGTGACGGAGCGGCTCGCCGATATTTTCAAGCGCAACCGCGGCGTGGTCGAAGAGATCGAGAAGTCGCTGTCGGCCCTGTTCGAGAAGCATGCGATCGAGGCAGTCGTCAAAAGCCGGCAGAAGAAGCCGTGGTCGGTTTTCCGCAAGATGGAGGCGAAGGCGCTTTCCTTCGAGCAGCTTTCCGACATTTTCGGCTTCCGCGTCGTCGTCGGCACGGTCGAGGACTGCTACCGCGCGCTGGGCGCCATCCATACGACCTGGTCGATGGTTCCGGGGCGTTTCAAGGACTACATCTCGACGCCCAAGCAGAACGACTACCGCTCGATCCACACCACGATCGTCGGCCCGTCGCGCCAGCGTATCGAGCTGCAGATCCGCACGCGCGAGATGAACAAGGTCGCCGAATACGGCGTCGCCGTGCATGCGCTCTACAAGGATACGGGCGGCAAGGTAAATGGCGCCAGCCACGCCATTTCCAAGGAAACCAACGCCTATGCGTGGCTGCGGCGCACTATCGAGCAGCTCGCCGAGGGCGACAATCCGGAGGATTTCCTCGAAAACACCAAGCTGGAACTGTTCCAGGATCAGGTGTTCTGCTTCACGCCGAAGGGCATGCTGATCGCGCTGCCGCGCGGCGCGACGCCTATCGATTTCGCCTATGCCGTCCACACCGACGTCGGCGACACCTGCGTGGGCGCCAAGGTCAATGGCCGCATCATGCCGCTGATGACCGAGCTCAAGAATGGCGACGAGGTCGAGATCATCCGTTCCAAGGCGCAGGTTCCGCCCGCTGCCTGGGAATCGATCGTCGTGACGGGAAAGGCGCGCGCAGCCATCCGCCGCGCCACCAAGAATGCTATCCGCAAGCAATATTCCGGCCTTGGCATCCGCATCCTCGAACGCGCCTTCGAACGCGCCGGCAAGCAGTTCTCCAAGGACAGCCTGAAGCCGATTTTGCATCGTCTGGCCCGCAAGGACGTCGACGACGTGGTGACCGCAGTGGGGCGCGGCGAACTGTCATCCAACGACGTGATGAAGGCCGTCTATCCCGACTACAAGGACGAGCGCATCACGCCGGCGCCGAAGCTGCGCGAAGAGGGCTGGTCGAAGATTCGCAACGCCGCCGGCATGCTGTTCCAGATCCCCGGTCGGGCATCGCGCAAGGAGAAGCGCGAGGCTAAGGATAACGGTGTTCCGATCAGGGGTATCAGCGGCGACCTGCCGGTGCGCTTCGCCCCGGAAGGCGCAGTGCCGGGCGACCGCATTGTCGGCATCGTCCAGCCGGGATCGGGCATCACCATCTACCCGATCCAGTCGCCCTCGCTAAAAGATTTTGACGATCAGCCGGAACGCTGGATCGACGTGCGCTGGGACATTGACGAGGCGACCAAGGAGCGCTTTCCGGCCAGGGTGTCGGTTACGGCGATCAACGCGCCGGGCTCGCTGGCCGAAATCGCGCAGGTGGTCGCGGTCAACGACGCCAACATCCATACGCTTTCGATGGTGCGCACGGCGCCGGACTTCACCGAAATGCTGATCGATCTCGAAGTGTGGGACCTGAAGCATCTGAACCGGCTGCTGTCGCAGCTCAAGGACAATTCGAGCGTCAGCGAAGCGCGGCGTGTTAATGGCTAAGGCATCGGAATGACGATGAATACGACCGAAGTTCTGGAAATCTTTCGCGAGGCGGGCGCGGTGCTCGAGGGGCACTTCATCCTGACTTCGGGCCTCAGGAGCCCGATATTCCTGCAGAAGGCGCGCGTCTTCATGCATGCCGACAAAACGGAAAAACTCTGCCGCGCGCTTGCCGACAAGATTCGCGCCGAAGTTCCGGGCAAAATCGACTATGTCGTCGGGCCGGCGATCGGCGGGCTCATTCCGGCCTACGAGACCTCGCGCCATCTCGGCGCGCCGGCGATCTGGGTCGAACGTGAGGACGGCAAGTTCCGGCTGCGCCGTTTCGAGATCGAGAAGGGTGCGCGCGTCGTGATCGTCGAAGACATCGTCACCACCGGGCTGTCGATACGCGAGACGATCGACTGCCTGCGCGAGATCGGCGCGGAGGTAGCCGCGGCCGCCTGCATCATCGACCGCTCCGCGGGCAAGACCGACGTTGGAGTGCCGCTGATCGCGCTCGCCGAATACGAGGTGCCGGCCTATCCGGTTGACCAGTTGCCGCCGGAACTCGCCGCCATCCCCGCGGTCAAACCCGGCAGCCGGAATATCTGACCAATGATCATCGGTATCGGCAGCGACCTGATCGACATTCGCCGCATCGCGAAATCGCTCGACCGCTATGGCGAGCGCTTCACCGCCCGCATCTTCACGGAGATCGAGCAGGCGAAATCGGACCGCCGCAGGGAGCGCGCCGCCTCCTACGCCAAGCGCTTCGCCGCCAAGGAAGCCTGCGCCAAGGCGCTTGGCACGGGCTTGTCGCAGGGTGTGTTCTGGCGCGACATGGGTGTGGTCAATTTGCCGGGAGGCAAGCCGACGATGCATCTGACCGGTGGGGCGGCGGCGCGGCTGGAAAAAATGCTGCCATCCGGCCACCGGGCGGCGATCCACCTGACGATCACGGACGACTTTCCGCTGGCGCAAGCGTTCGTGATCGTCGAGGCGCTCCCGGTCGAATAACGGCCATCTTCTTGGCGCTTTTGCCGCCGGCATGGACGTTGCCCAGCGCGCGTCGAGCCCTTATACCCAACCGACGAAACGAGGACTTCATGAGCGTGGCTGAAAAAACCGGGAAGAAAAGCGGCGGGCTTGGCGAGACCGTCAGCGTCATCGTGCAGGCGCTGATCCTGGCGTTGGTCATTCGGACTTTCCTGTTTCAGCCCTTCTCCATTCCCTCGGGTTCGATGCGGCCGACGCTGCTCGAAGGCGATTACCTCTTCGTCACCAAATGGGCCTACGGCTATTCGCGCCACTCGCTGCCGTTCTCGCCGAACATCTTTTCCGGCCGCATCTTCGGCAACGCGCCCGAGCGCGGCGACGTTGCCGTATTCAAGCTGCCGCCGAACCCTTCGCTCGACTATATCAAGCGCGTCATCGGCCTGCCCGGCGACCGGATACAGGTCAGGGACGGCCAGTTGTTCATCAACGACCAGGCCGTTCCGCGCGAAAAGGTCGGCCAGATCGACAATCCCGACATCACCGAAGTCAGCGGTCCGGTCGACGTCTATCGCGAAACGCTGCCCAACGGCGTCAGCTACGATACGCTCGATCTCACGCCGAATTCGATCGGCGACGACACGCGCGAATTCATCGTTCCCGAGGGCCATTATTTCATGATGGGCGACAACCGCGACAATTCAACCGACAGCCGCTTCTCGGTGGGCTTCGTGCCGGAGGAGAACCTGGTCGGCCGCGCCAACATTATCTTCTTCTCGATTGCCGAGGGTGCAAGCCCGCTGGAAATCTGGAAATGGCCGACGCAGATGCGTCCGTCGCGCCTGTTCGATTTCGTCCGCTGACCAAGAAAATGGCCGCCAAGCGCCTTTCCGAACATGAACTCGCGGAGGCGATCGGGGAGCGGACCGGATACGTCTTCCGTGACACCGCGATGCTGCGGCGGGCGCTGACCCATGCGAGCAAAAGGGGCTCCGACGGCGCGGACAATGAAAGGCTGGAGTTCCTGGGCGACCGGGTGCTGGGCCTCGTCATCGCGGAAATGCTGTTTCGCCGTTATCCCGATGCCCGCCAGGGCGAGCTCGCGGTTCGGCTGAATGCGCTGGTGAGCGGCGAAAGCTGCGGCGTGATCGCCATCGAGATCGGGCTGGACAAACTGATCCACGCCGACCCGGTGGCGAAGGCCGCGAAGGGCCGGAGGGTTGGGAACGCGCTCGCCGACGCGGTCGAGGCGCTCATCGCCGCGATCTATCTGGACGGCGGTCTCGAACCGGCCCGCGCATTTATCGCCCGCCATTGGGAGCACCGCGCGGAAACGGTGGCAAAACTGCTGCGCAGCGCCAAGACCGAGCTTCAGGAATGGCTGGCGCGACATGACGGGCTGAGGCCGATCTATTCCATCATCAGCCGCGAAGGACCAGACCACGAGCCGATCTTCACGGTGTCAGTGGCGGCCGAGGGCTTTCCGGCCATCAGCGGCGCAGGCCCCTCCAGGCAAGCGGCCGAGCAGGCAGCTGCAGCGGCCTTCCTGATCCGCGAAGGCGTCTGGGAAGAAGAAGGAAAGTCGTCGTGACCGAGCCCGGAAGCCTGCCTGAGACGCGTTCCGGCTTCGTCGCCCTGATCGGCGCGCCCAATGCCGGCAAATCGACCCTCGTCAATCAGCTTGTCGGCGCGAAAGTGTCGATCGTCACGCACAAGGTGCAGACGACGCGCGCCATCGTCCGCGGCATCGCCACCCACAAGAACGCGCAGATCGTCTTTGTCGATACGCCGGGCATCTTCCGCCCGCGGCGGCGTCTCGACCAGGCGATGGTGACCACCGCCTGGGGCGGCGCGAAGGACGCCGACGTGGTGCTGGTGCTGATCGACGCCGAACGCGGCATCAAGGGCGACGCCGACGCCATGCTGACCAACCTGGCCGATGTCCGCCAGCCGAAGATCCTGGTTCTGAACAAGCTCGACCGGGTCAAGCCGGAAAGCCTGCTAGCGCTAGCCGCGACCGCCAATGAGCGCGTCGATTTCCAGCGCACCTTCATGGTTTCGGCGCTCACCGGCGCGGGATGCGATGCGATCCTCGACCATCTCGCCGAAACGCTGCCGGTGGGTCCATGGTTTTATCCCGAGGACCAGATCTCCGATCTGCCGATGCGCCAGCTCGCCGCAGAAATCACGCGCGAAAAACTCTATCTTCGCCTGCACCAGGAACTGCCCTATTCGTCGCATGTCGAGACGGAGAAATGGGAAGAGAAGCCGGACGGCTCGGTGCGCATCGAGCAGGTGATCTATGTCGAGCGCGACAGCCAGAAGAAGATCGTGCTCGGCCACAAGGGCGAGACGATCCGCTCGATCGGGCAGGCGGCCCGCAAGGATATCGGCGAGATCCTCGAGCAGAAGGTGCATCTCTTCCTGTTCGTGAAGGTGCGCGAAAACTGGGGCGACGACCCTGAGCGCTACCGCGAGATGGGGCTTGAATTCCCGCGCTGAGGAGTAAACTCTCCGGCGATGGAATGGCGCGACGAAGGAATCATACTCGGCGCCCGCAAGCATGGCGAAACCAGCGTCATACTTGAGGTGATGACGCGCGCGCATGGCCGCCATCTCGGGCTTGTGCGTGGCGGGCGCTCGCGCAAGCAGCAGCCCCTGCTACAGGCCGGCAACCGTGTCGACCTGATCTGGCGGGCGCGGCTCGACGAGCATCTCGGCACGTTCCAGGCTGAACCGCTGGAACTCAATGCGGCGCGGCTGTTCGACAGCGCCGTCGCTGTTTATGGGCTGCAGACGCTTGCCGCGCATTTGCGCCTGCTTCCCGAGCGCGATCCGCACGCTGGGCTTTATGAGATGCTGGTCCTGATGATCGAGCATCTCGACGATCCGGACACCGCCGGCGAACTCGTCGTGCGCTTCGAACTGCTTGTGCTCGACGAACTCGGTTTCGGGCTCGATCTGACGCAATGCGCCGCCACCGGCGCGCGCAGCGATCTGGCCTATGTGTCGCCGAAGACTGGCCGCGCGGTGTCGCGCGCCGCCGGTGCGCCGTGGAGTGCGAAAATGCTGCCGTTGCCGGCCTTCTTGCTCGGCAATTCCGGCCTGCGCGCCGACCGCGCGTCGATTGAGGACGCCTTCCGGCTCACCGGTTTCTTCTTCGCGCGCCATGTCTACGAGCCGCGTGGCATCGAGGCGCCCGATGCGAGGGCAGGATTTCTCGCGGCGCTTCGAAAGCACCGCCCTAACGAACCGCATACCACCGGAGAACATGCCGCATGAGCGAGGTCGAACTGTTCCCGGGTTACGTCTCCCCACTCGGCCTAGGCACAATCCCTTTCGAAGACATAGCCAGATTTTCCGGCATCGAGCTTCTGCAGCGGATCATTGACCGGGAATACGCCGCTCCGCCCATATCGGCGCTTCTGAATTTCGCCCTGACCGAAGTCTCAGAAGGGCGGGCGGTGTTTCGCGGCTTGCCCGGCGAGCGCCATCTGAACCCGCTGGGCGGCGTCCATGGCGGCTGGGCCGCCACCATCATGGATTCGGCGCTGGCCTGCTCGGTCCAGACGCTTCTGGAGAAGGGCGAGGCCTACACAACGGCCGAGTTCAAGGTGAATTTGATCCGGCCGATCACGCCGAAAACTGGCGAGGTCGTCTGCGAGGGCCGTGTCGTGCACAAGGGCCGCACGCTCGCCGTTTCGGAAGCCACACTGAAGGACGGCCAAGGAAAACTGCTCGCTTTCGGTACCGAAACCTGTTCGATCTTTCCGGTAGCCAATCTGGCGGCGCGCTAAAGCCTGCTCCATCCCGATGAGATCGAATTCGGCTCTAACTTATTGATTGGACGCATGATCTTGTCCGAAAGTCTGCAACTTTTCGGGATTGTGCTATATAGCAAGTAAGGACTGCCACGGCTGAATTCGGGGGAACGGCCATGTTTTTCGACAGCTTCGGGCTGCTGGGCACGCTCGGCCTTGTGGCGCTTGTCGTGATCGTCATTCGCCTGAATACGCGGCTGAGATTGGTCGAGCGCGAGCTTGGCGCGCTGCGCTCCCGCGTCCTCTCCATGCCGCCGGCTGCCGCAACCACGGCCGCGGCGGAAGAACAAGCGCCCGCTGCCGCTATCGAGCGGACCGGCGAACCCATCGTGGATAGTGCAGTTTCCGAGGCCGCGGAGGAAGCTGCCGGTGAGCCTGCCGGACCGGCGGGACCATGGGGAACGCGTGAGGGGAGGGATGCGGCAAGCGTTGAACCCGCGCCTGCCCCAACTGCCAGGCCGGCCGCTGCGAGGGCCGATATAGAAACAGCGCTCGGCACGCGCTGGGCAGTCTGGGTCGGCGGCATAGCGCTGGCGCTCGGCGGCGTGTTCCTGATCCGCTATTCGATCGAGGCTGGCATCTTTGGCCCTGGCGTGCGCCTGACAATGGCGGCGCTGCTCGGCCTGGCGCTCGTCGGCGCAGGCGAGTTCATCCGCCGCACCGGCTTCGAGATACCGCTGAACGGTGGCAACAACGCTTACATCCCTGGCATATTGACCGCCGCCGGCGCCTTCACCCTGTTCGGGGCGGTCTACGCAGCGCACGGCGTCTATGGCTTCATCGGTCCGGCTTTCGCCTTCGTGCTGATGGGGATAATCGGCGTCGGCGCAATCGCCGCCGCCCTCCTGCACGGGCAGGCGTTGGCCGGATTCGGCCTGCTCGGCTCGCTTGTCACGCCGCTGCTCGTCGCTTCCGAAGCCCCGAACGCCTGGGCGCTGTTCGGCTATCTGGCGATCGTGCTGGTGGCCACGGCCGCGATTGCCAGGCTGCGCGACTGGCGCTTGCTTGCCGGCGCGGCCTTCGCCGGAACAGGGCTCTGGTGCCTAGTCTATATGGCCGGATCGGGCACCGTCGACTTCACCGTCGTGCTTTTCATCAACCTGGTCATCCTGCTGTCGCTGGCTTTCATCTGGCTTGGCGGGCGCGCCGGCGGCGAGGAAGCGCCGGTTGCATTCGACTGGCCGACAGCCATTCCGGCATTATCGGTTGCGCTTGCGGCGCTATCGCTGCTGATCAACCCGGACTATCAGGCCGCGGGCGGCGCGCTCTACGGCGCCGTTCTGATCGCGGCGATGGTCGCTATAGCGCTCTATCGCCCGGGGGCGCCCGCGCTTCTCCACGCCGCGGGTGTGGCGTCTGTCGCCGCCTACGCCCGTGCGGCGCTGAGCGGTTCCTTCGCGTTCGATTTTGCCGGCGGCAGCCTCGTCGTCGAGGGTTTTCCCGCTGCTCCGTTCCCTGCGTCCATGCCCTATATCGGGGCCGTGCTCGGCGCGCTCTTCCTGGCCACGGGCCTTTGGAGCGCAAGAAACCTGGCGGCATCAGCGCCAATTCGCGGCGCGCATTGGGCCGCGTGGGCCGCCGCCACGCCGCTCGCCATACTCGCGGCGGTCTGGATAATTTCCGGCAATCCCGACCGCGACTACGGCCTCGCGGCTGTTGCGCTGCTGCTCGGCGCGATCCTGGCGGCCGGCGGCGAGGCGATCGCCAGGGCCGAAAATCCGCCGCTCACCGGCGCCCTGTCCGTGTCCTTCGCGCTGGCGGGGGCGGGCGTCGCTTTCGTGCTGATGCTGCACATGGCGTTCGGGCCAGGCCTGACGACGGTTCTTGTCGGCGCAGCCGCTGCGCTGCCCGCACTGGCGACACGGCAGCGTGGCTATCCCGTGCTGGGCTGGCTCTGCGTCGGAGCGGCGATCGTCGTGATAATGCGGATCGCGGTCGATCCAACGATCGTCGGCCAGGAATTCCTCGGCAGGACCCCGGTGTTCAACGCGCTCCTGCCCGGCTATGGCATCCCGGCGCTCGCGTTCGGTTTCGCCGCCTGGCAATTGGCCCGAACCACCGCCGGCCGGCCGCGTCTGGTCATGGAAGCGGCGGCCGCGCTGTTTTCGTTGCTGACGGTCGCAATGCTGGTGCGCCACGCCATGCATGGCGGCGTGATAGACTCCGGCGCCCCGACGCTTGCCGAACAGGCCATCTATACGCTGCTCGCGCTCGGGGCAGGGGCGATCCTCATCGCGCTCGACATGCGTTCGCCGAGTCCCGTGCTGCGCTACGGCTCGATTGCAGCCGGGTGCGTGTCCGCCATCCTCATCGTCGCGAACCACTTCTTCGTCCTGAATCCGCTGTTTACCGACGAGTCGACCGGAAGAATCCCCTTCTTCAATCTGTTGTTGCTGGCTTATCTTCTGCCGGCAATCGCCGCCGGGGCGTTGGCGCTCTATGCGCGCGGCAAACGCCCGCGCTGGTATTCGGCGATGCTGGCGCTGGTCGGAGCGACACTCGCCTTCGCCTACGCGACGCTGTCGGTGCGGCGGCTGTTCAAGGGCGAGTTCATCGGCTTCTGGAGCGGGCTCGGCCAGCTCGAGACCTACTCCTATTCGGCGCTCTGGCTGGCCATGGGCGTCGGCCTGCTGATCGCCGGCGTCTGGCAGAAGTCGTACATTCTGCGCATCGCTTCGGGCGTGCTGATCGCCATCGCCGTCGCCAAGGTGTTCCTGTTCGACATGTCGGAACTTGAAGGCGTGCTGCGCGCGCTATCCTTCATCGGCCTCGGCGCCGTTCTGATCGGCATCGGTCTGTTCTACCAGCGACTGCTGACGCGGGCGGCCCAGACGGACGAGCCCGCGAAGGCGCAGTAGGCGAGATAAACCTACTCAGCCGCCGCCAACTGCATCCGCTCGACCGGCCGTTCCTTGATCGGCCAGTGGACCACGGCTGCGAACAGGCCGAGCGCGACGCCGAGCCACCACACCGGGTCGTAGGTGCCGAAGCGGTCGTAGAGATAGCCGCCGAGCCAGACGCCGAGAAACGAGCCGATCTGGTGCGACAGGAATACGAGGCCGCCTAAGAGTCCGAGATGGCGCGTGCCGAACATGATGGCGACGAGCGCATTGGTCGGCGGAACCGTCGAGAGCCACAAGAGACCCATCACGATCGCAAAAACGACGACGCTCGCCGGCGTCTGCGGCAGGAGCAGGAATGCCGTCACCGCGATCGACCGCCCGATATAGATCCAGGCGAGGAAGATCGGCTTGGAATATCTCTGGCCGATCGCGCCTGAAGCAAGCGAGCCGATGATGTTGAAGAAGCCGATCAGCGCCAGCGCGATGACCGCGTAGCGCGCGTCTATGCCGATATCGCCGATGTAGGCGGGGAAATGCGCGGTGATGAACGCCACCTGGAAACCGCAGACGAAGAAGCCGGAGACGAGAAGCACATAGCTTTTGTGCGCGAAAGCTTCGCGCAGCGCATGGCTGACCGACTGCTGCGCCGCCTTTTGCGCGGCAAGGGCATTGTGCGAGCTGCCGTAGAGCGGCATCGCCAGCACCGGGATGATCAACATCGCCGCGCTCATGTAGATCAGCGTGTCGGACCAGCCATAGGCGTCGATCATGCCCTGGCTGATCGGGGCGAAAATGAACATGCCGGCGGAGCCGGCCGCGGTGCCGATGCCGAAGACGACCGAGCGCTTTTCGGGCGGCGTGTGGCGGGCGAAGGCGGCGAGAACGATGGAGAACGATCCGGCCGCGACGCCGAGGCCGACGAGCACGCCGCCGCCAATATGCAGCGCCGCGATGGAGGAGGCCGTCGCCATCATGTAGAGACCGGCGGCGTAGATGACGCCGCCGAGCGCCAGCACGCGCCAGGTGCCGTAGCGGTCGGCGATGGCGCCGAAGAAGGGGAGGCCGAGGCCCCAGAACAGGTTCTGCAGCGCCATGGCGAGGCCGAACGTCGTCCGGTCCCAGCCCTTTTCAGCCAGCATCGGCAGCTGGAAGAAGCCCATGGCCGAGCGCGGGCCGAAGGTCAGCGCGGCGATCAAGCAGCCGCAAATGATGATCAGCCACGGAACACTCTTCGCCGGGGCCTTCGCGTTCGCCGTCATCGCCATTGCCTTGTCTCCATCAGGGATCGGAGTTTTAGCCGAACGGCTTTCTGTAGCGCAAATGAATGGTTGTGGGCGATGCTTCAAAATCCTTGATGCGATAGCGCCGCCGGGACGAATCCGGCGCGCTGGGACGTTGGCGATATGCTGCCTGTTCGCGCTTGCGATCGGGAGTTCTATCTGGAATCAGAGAGAAGGGGATAAACACCGCGATGGACGACCGGAAGGCAGCAATACTTGCGGAAATACCGCGCTTGCGCCGCTACGCGCGAGCCTTGCTGCGTGACCGCGACGCCGCCGACGATCTCGTCCAGGACAGCCTGGAACGCGCGCTTGTCCGCCTCGACAATTGGCGCACCGGCGACAGTCCGCGCCGCTGGCTGTTCACCATCATGCACCACCTCTTCGTCGATCAGATGCGCAAGGTGAAAAGGCGCGGCGAGGCATCCATGCTGCAGATCGAGGCGAGCGAAGCGATGTCGCTGCCCGCGCACCAGGCCGAGGATGTCGCTTCCCGCGAGATACTCGATGCGCTGCAGGCCATCAGTCCGGATCGCCGCGCCGCCATACTGATGGTTGCGGTCGAAGGGTTTTCCTATGCCGAAGCCGCCAACGTGCTGGGCGTGCCGGCCGGCACGCTGATGTCGCGGATCGCGCGCGGGCGCGACGAATTGCGCGGCCTGCTCGACGATGGCGCGCGGCGGCGGACGATAAGGGTGGTCGAGCCATGACCATGCGCGAATTCAGCGAACGCGACATCCACCTGGCGCTCGACAGCGAACTGCCGCAGGACGAACGCGCGGCCTATGAACGGTGGCTGGAAACCCACCCGGACATGCAAGCGAAGAACCGGCGCTATGAGGCGGATCGCGACCTGCTGCGCGGGGCGGTAGCAGGTGTGCTCGACGAGCCCGTGCCGGATCGTCTTGCAAAAATCGTGGCCGGTGAAACTCAGCCCGCATCACGCAATTCAGCCCCGCGCTGGCGGATGGCGGCTGCGGCGCTGATCTTCGCGGCTGGTGGTTTGGGCGGGTATTTTCTGGGGGCTTCCGGCTGGCGGCCGGTGAACGGGACAGCAATCCAACTGGCCGACGGCGCAATCGCCGCCCATGCCATCTATGCCGCCGAAAAGCTGCATGTCGTGGAAGTCGGCGCAGACCAGAAGGAGCATCTGGTCGGCTGGCTGTCCAAACGGATCGGCGTGACGTTGGTGGCGCCCGACCTTTCGGCCGAGGGCTTCGAACTGATCGGCGGGCGCTTGCTGCCGGCGGCGGCAACAAAGACCGCCGCGCAGTTCATGTACCAGGACCGTACCGGCAACCGCATTTCGCTTTATGTGGCGCGCGACAGCTCCAACACCGAAACCGGCTTCCGCCTGCTCGAAGAAGGCGACACGCGCGCGCTGTACTGGCTGGACGACGGCTATGGCTGCGCGGTGGCCGGCAATTTGCCGGAAGAGGTGCTGCTCAAGGTCGCAAATACCGCCTACCGCCAACTGCTGCAGGGCATGAAGGGCTGACAGCCGCGGTTTCCCGGTTCGCTTGGGCCACCGAAACGCGCCTGATGCACCAAATACGGCCAGCAGACAGATCGGAAAAGACGAGTCACAATTCAGCCCGAATCGAGGAGCGATTCGCATCCGATGCCTCCGCCGACGGCCGGGCAGGGACGCCTTCGACCAGCCTGATCTTCACCCGCCGATTGAGGTTTTCCGGTCCGCATGCCTGCTGAAATCCGCCTGGCCCGCGCGTCTGACGTCGATGCCCTGGCAGCGCTCGAAAACGCGGTTTTCGAGGCGGACCGCATTTCCCGAAAATCATTTCGGAACATGGTCGATAGCGCTTCAGCCACCGTCCTGGTGGCGGTCGCGCAAGGCGTCGTCGCCGGCTATTGCGCCGTGCTGTTTCGC
This sequence comes from Allomesorhizobium camelthorni, assembly GCF_011045125.1. Taxonomy (GTDB): domain Bacteria; phylum Pseudomonadota; class Alphaproteobacteria; order Rhizobiales; family Rhizobiaceae; genus Allomesorhizobium; species Allomesorhizobium camelthorni. Next base: position 23,335 of record NZ_JAAKZF010000041.1, read on the forward strand.
GCCGGCAGCCGCAAAGCGCGCCTCTACTCGCTCGGGGCCGCTTGCGGCAGCGGCATCGGCCGGACGCTGCTTGCGGCTGCCGAAGACACGGCAGCCGTCCGTGGCTGCGAGGAACTGCGCCTGGAAGTGCGCGAAGACAACGGCCGGGCGATAGGGCTTTACGAGAAAAGCGGCTACCGCCGATTCGGGCGCAAGCCGGGCTACTATGCCGACGGCGCTGCCGCCCTGCTGTACGAAAAGCCGCTTCACTTGGCCGAACCGGCCGCCATCCACCCGAAAGCGTGAACGACAATGACCTGGGTCATACTTACCGGCCGGCAAAGCGATCTCGACCAGGTTGCGACGCCGCACAAGATCATAACCAACCGCGACTACCTCGCGCACCCGGCGCTGTTTCGCGGCCAGCGCCCGAAGGTCATCAACCTTTCGAGCAACTATGCCTATCAGAGCCGCGGCTATTATGCCTCGCTGCTGGCGAGTTCGCGCGGCCACAAGGTCATCCCGACCGTCGAGACGATGATCGACCTGTCCGAGCACAAGCTTTATGAACACGCGCTGCCGGAACTGGAGCAGGCGCTCAACAAGTGCCGCAAGGAGCTGGGCGGCTCCTTCCCGGCAAAGGTGACCTTCTTCTTCGGCATCGGCCCATCAAAGGCATGGGACCGTTTCGCCAAGCTGCTGTTCGACTGGTTTCGCGCGCCGGCCCTGGAAGTTTCCATCAAAGACAACCGGCAATGGGCTTCGATCCACAAGATCGGCTTTTATTCGCTGACGCGCATGAGCCCCGAGGAAAAGCCGCGTTTCCTGGAGAGCCTGGCCGCCTACACCAACCGCGAATGGCGCGATACCAAGACCCGCACGCCTGCGCGTTATTCCTTCGCCACGCTGGTCAATCCGAACGAGGATCTGCCGCCCTCCGAGATTTCCTCGCTGCGCTATTGGGCCAAGATCGCCGAAAAGATGGGCGTTGAGGTCGAGCCGATCACGAAGAAGGATCTGGCAAAGCTCGCAAATTACGACGCGCTGTTCATCCGCGAGACGACATCTATCTCCAACCACACTTACCGCTTCGCGCGGCGTGCGCAGCAGGAGGGAATGCCGGTGATCGACGATCCGCTGTCGATGATCCGCTGCACCAACAAAGTCTATCTCAACGAGTTGATGAGCTACAACAAGGTGCCGGTGCCGCCAACGGTGATGATTGCCGGCCCGTCCGATCTGGAAGTCGCGGCGCAGACGCTGGGTTTTCCGCTGATCCTGAAAATCCCCGACAGCTCGTTTTCGCGCGGCGTGAAGAAGGCGTCGAATTTCGAGGAGCTGAGGACGCTGGCGACGCTCTGGCTGGAGGATTCAGACCTTTTGATCGCCCAGAAATTCATCCCGACCGAATATGACTGGCGCATAGGCGTGCTTGGCGGCCAGCCGCTCTTCGCCGTGCATTACCTTATGGCGAAGAAGCACTGGCAGATCGTCAATCACGAGCGTTCCGGCAAGCCGGACCAGGGCGGCATCCGCACCTTCACCCTGAAGGAGGCCCCGACGCACGTCGTAGAGACGGCGGTGAGCGCCGCACGCTGCATCGGCGACGGGCTCTACGGCGTCGACCTGAAGGAAACCGCCGACGGCGTCTTCGTCATCGAAGTGAACGACAACCCCAATCTCGATCATGGCTGGGAGGATTCGGGCGAAAAGGATGAGGTCTGGGTGCGGCTGACGCAGTGGTTTCTCGACCGGCTGGACCGGCAGGGGCGGTAGCTGGCAACGAAGGGCTGCCTGCCTGGACAGGCCGGATTCGGCGGCAAACCCGTTGCGCGGGCATTCACATGTGACGACAGCGACGCGGTAAACGTGAGGCCGCGCCTTCCAACCGTCACGTTCCTGCCACTGCACGAACAAACGGGGCAATAGGCTCCGACATGCTGGCGGTTGCCACCTGCGCCGCCGGAGTTTGTTCGAACAGGAAGAGGAAACATGATGAAAACCGTCCTTTCAATCACGACCGCTGCTCTCGTCGCCGCTTCCATGCTGGCGGCTCCCTCCATCGCCTTGGCAGGCGGCTTGAGCGTATCCGGCGATGTCGGCGCCGGGGCAAGTGTCGGCGCAGGCGCCGACGGTGGAGCGAGCGTCGGCCTTGGTGGGAGCGGCAAAGCTGCCGCGGATGGCGCGTCGCCGGGAGGCGCGCAGGGCAAGGCTGACGTGGGCGTCAATGCTGCGGCGGGCGCAGACGCATCGACAGGCGCCGGCCCGAAATTTGGCGATGCCGTATCGTCCATTCGCTCTACCGCGAAATCGGAAGCGAACTTGTCCTCGGTGACCGACGCGTCGAAAGTCAGCGTTGTGAGTATCGATGCGCTCGCAAAAGGCCAAAACGAGACTGCGGTCGAAAACGCACTTTCGGACAATGGGGAGGCGGCGAGCGCGCTCCAAAGCCAGATTGCGGCGAACGCCGCGATTTCAGAGGCTTTGGCCGCCTCGAACGTCGATGTTTCTTCGGTTGTGGCCGCGTCGCTGAACGCGGATGGAAGCGTGATCGTTTACTCGCGCTGAGCTTGAAATCCGCATCTGCCGGCCGGCGGGGCGCACCAGTTCCGCCGGCTTTGCAGGTGGAACTGGGTGCACTTTAAAGCCGGCGCTGCGGTGATCGCTTCAGCCTGGCGATTGCAGCCGGATCATCTGCCGCGCGATTTCTGTATCGCCTCGAAGCGTTTCAGAAACGCCTTCTGCACGGTCTTCGTCGAGACCGGCAGGATGTCGAGCCCGTCGGCGGAAATCCCGCGCGGCCTTCCGAAAAACTGGGTCGCTTCCGCTTCGGAGAAGCCGGCCAGCATTGTCGCCTCGAAATAGGCGGCGACCTGGTCCGCCCGCTTGATGTCTTTCTTCAGCTTCTCGCCAATCTCGGCCGGGAGGCAGAAACTTATATGGATCGAGCGCTGCAGCCGCTCCTCGACCGCCTTGTAGCCGCCGCCGACAACGGATTTGAAGGGCGATATCATGTCGCCGATCACATATTCGGGAGCGTCGTGGAGCAGGGCCGCCAATTGTTGGTCGGGCGATGCGTCTTTTGCCTGCCGGGAATAGATCGCTTCCACCAGCAGCGAATGCTGGGCGACCGAGAAGGCGTGGTCGCCGGCGGTTTGCCCGTTCCAGCGCGCCACGCGGGCGAGCCCGTGGGCGATGTCGGAAATTTCGATGTCGAGCGGCGAGGGGTCGAGCAGGTCGAGGCGGCGGCCAGACAGCATGCGCTGCCAGGCGCGCGGCGGCGCTCCGGGCCTGTCGGCCATCAGGCGTCATCCCCCGCGGCCGTCTCCTCGGGAAACGAGAATTTCGCCCATTCCGGTATTGCGAGCAACAAGGCCGCGCCGTCGGCGAGGGTCGGCACACCGTCGTCCATTGCCGCCTTGACCTTGTCGATGCGTACGATCGCCAGGGCGGATTTGCCTGAAACCGACCCGAGTGTGCCGATGGACCTGCCGTTGGCAAGGATATCAGCGCCAGACGCCGGCAGCTCGCTTTCGGCCGAAGCGATCAGCACGCGTCGGCGCGCAGTGCCACGATGCTGCATGCGCGAGACCACTTCCTGCCCGACATAGCAGCCCTTCCGGAAACCGACGCCGTCCATCTGGTCGAGCAGCACATCGTGCGGAAAGGCGTCGCCCAGTTGGTAGTCCGCACCGCTCTCGGCGATGCCGTGGGCTATGCGGAACGCGTGCCACGCGGCAACGTTTCCGCCCAGCATTTGTCCGTAGTGCCTGATTACCGTCGCCGGCGAAGGGAAGCGCAGGTCGCGCAATCCGGTTGATTCAGTTTGCGAAGAACTTGAATCGGAAGCTGAAGCCTCTGAATCATCCCGCCATGAAACCGAGACAAGCGCCTGTTCCTGCACGGAAATATCGACCTTGGCTCGGAGCCTGTAGAGCATCAGACGGCGGACGAAATCACCTGCCACATCGGCGCGGCATTCGAGGACGAGGCCGCTTTCGGCGTCGCGCGAGACGAGAAAATCGAACAGTATCTTGCCCTGCGGTGTCAAAAGCGCGCTTGGTTTCGCCTCGCCGGCCGCCAGCGCATCGAGATCGGCGGTCACGATGTTTTGCAAGAAGTGCTCCGCATCGGCACCCGACACGGAGATGAGCGCGCGATCGTCTAACTGGGCGGTGGGCATGGGCGGCAACGTACCTGATGTTGCAAATCGGTCGGCCATTACGTAAGCCGCACGCAACGCGCGAGCAAGAGCCAGAGGCAGGGCAAATGGCGACGACTTTCGACCTTATCCTGAAGGGCGGCACGGTGGTCAACCAGGACGGGACCGGCCTGCGCGACATTGGCGTGACCGGCGGGCGCGTCGCCGCCATCGGCGATCTGGCGCAGGCCTCGGCCGGCGAAACCGTCGATTGCCGCGGGCTGCATATCCTGCCGGGGGTGGTGGATACGCAGGTCCATTTCCGCGAGCCGGGCCTCGCGCACAAGGAAGACCTCGAATCGGGCTCGCGCGCAGCGGTGCTGGGAGGCGTCACCGCGGTCTTCGAGATGCCCAACACCAATCCGCTAACCACCAGCGCCGAGACACTGGCCGACAAAGTGAAGCGGGCGACGAACCGCATGCATTGCGATTTCGCCTTCTGGGTCGGCGGCACGCGGGAGAACGCCGGTGACGTCGCCGAACTGGAGCGGCTGCCGGGCGCGGCGGGGATCAAGGTGTTCATGGGCTCGTCCACCGGCGACCTGCTGGTCGAAGACGACGAGGGCGTAGCCTCGATCCTGAGGAACACCCGCCGCCGGGCAGCCTTCCATTCCGAGGACGAGTTCCGGCTGCGCGAGCGCCTGGGCGAACGCGTAGAGGGCGACCCGTCCTCGCATCCGGTCTGGCGCGACGAGATCGCGGCGCTGCGCTGCACCGAGCGGCTAGTGCGCATCGCCCGGCAGGTGCGCGCCCGCATCCACGTGCTGCACATTTCCACGGCCGAGGAAATCGCGTTCCTCCAAGACCATAAGGACGTGGCGAGTTGCGAGGCGACGCCGCATCATTTGACGCTGTCAGCGGACGACTATGCGCGGCTCGGCACGCTACTCCAGATGAACCCGCCGGTGCGCGACAAGCGGCATCGCGACGGCGTCTGGCAAGGCATTTCGCAGGGCATCGTCGACGTGCTGGGTTCCGACCACGCGCCGCATACGCTTGAGGAAAAGGCAAAACCCTATCCGGCCTCGCCATCGGGCATGACCGGCGTGCAAACGCTGGTGCCGATCATGCTCGACCATGTGAATGCGGGGCGGTTGACACTCGAACGCTTTGTCGACCTGAGCAGCCACGGTCCGCATCGCCTGTTCGGGATGGCCCGCAAGGGTCGCATTGCCGCCGGCTATGACGCCGACTTCACCGTGGTCGACCTGAAGCGCCGCGAGACCATCACCAACGAGCAGGCCGGCTCGAAGGCGGGCTGGACGCCGTATCATGGCAAGCAGGTGACAGGCTGGCCGGTCGGAACGATCGTGCGCGGCCAGCGCGTGATGTGGGAGGCCGAGATCGTCGAAGCCTGGAAGGGCAGCGCCGTCGAATTCTCCGAGGCACTGCCCGCTTGACTATTCGCCGGCGACGAAGAACGCCCAGCGGCCGTCCGGGGTAATGCCGAGGCGATAGAAGATATACGAGCCGAAATTCTTCATGTCCTCGTAGTCGCCGGCGGTCACGATCTTGAACAGTTCGACATGCTGACGCGCATCAAGCCTGTCGAGCGGAATGGCGAAGAAGTACGGCCAGACATAGAGTTCTTCCGCGCCGCCGGCATCGAGATGCACATAGCCTGCGCTCAGCACCTCTTCCATGATCGCGAGGATTTCGCGGCCTTCAGCGTCTCCCGAGAGGCTTTTGACGTGCTCGATCGGATCGCCTTCTATGCCCGCCAGCGAAAGCTGGGTCATGTCGTCGCCGAGCCCGATCAGCGGCCGCAGTCTTTCGATATCGCCGCTCTTCGCCGCTTCGATCAGAAGCGCGCGCATGCGTTTGACGTCAGGGGGCAGCCTTTCCACGTCGTAGATCACCTCCGGCAGCGGACCCGTGGCTTCGGTATCCGGCAGCTCTACGCCTTCCGGCGTTTCCTGTCCCGAGGGGCCGGTCTTTTCGGGGTCGACTGGCTGGTCGGCGGACGGAGGCTGCACCGGGTCGGGAAATGGCACGGTGTTTCCTATGCCGTCCCCCGAGGGAGCAGGCGAGGTAGGCGCCGGCAATTCCTCGCGCTTGATTTCGCTAAGCGCGAAGGCCGGCGTGTTGGCGGAGACTCCAAACAGGAACGAGAGGCAGATTCCCGCCGCCAGGCGCGCGACCAGTCCGGCGGCAGCGCCGTAGCGGCGCGATTCGCCTGTTTGATGATCCATTCCGCAGTTTCTCCGGGCGCGCCGCCATATCGCGCCCCACGCCATCGCACAATGAAAAGCCCTAGGCGGAACGTGTCAATGTCGCACGCGAACCGGTTCGAACTCGCCCGCGATTACCTTGTCGCGCATGCGGTCGAGCAGCGCCAGGGCCTCATCCTCGCCATTATTGCGCAAAATCTCGGCAAATGCCGTCGCGAGCGCGGCTTCCGCGATGATTTCAGCCTCGATGCCGGCGGAAAGTCCCTCCGCCCAGGCCTCGTTATGACATTCGACGGCGGTCAGGCGCTTTTCTTCACGGACCAATGCGTCGAGATCGCTAACACTCTGTTCAACTGCCACTTTGTACCACCCTTCCAAGTTCGGATCCGGCGATTTCGGACCAACTTGATCTATTCCCTTAATGTCCCGTTAAGAGTCCTAGCACACGAAACCGCGCCTGTACGCCCGGCATTGCCGGAAAAGTTAACCGGCGCTTAATTTCCGTAGCGCGCCGCCACCTCGCGCGTAAGCGCTTCGCCCTCTTTCATGTAGCGGCTGATCGCCGCGGTAGCCGACGCCGTGCAGCTTGTGTAGGTGCCGGCGAAGGAGCGATAGCCGCGATTGAAGCTGGCGACGAACTTGGCGCGCCGCGCCGGATCGGGGTTTTCGGCCTGCAGCAGCTTCTCCATTTCGCCGCGCCACTGTTCACCGGGTTCACCGCAGAGATTGCGCAGGAAATGCAGCGAGCCGAGAATTTCGGCGAGCCGCACCAGGCTGGACTCGAACGGGGCTTCCGCCGCACGCGCCGGCGGCGGAAAAGCCGCCGCGCTGAAGGCGACAAATGCGACGAAGAACAGTGAGGCTCGGCCCATAAGCCTTTGTGGCGAAACAAATTGTCTGCCGCAAGACCGGGAGGACAGCTAATCCCCGCGAATTGCCGTCTGGCCAATGAGTTCGCGGGAGATGTCCAGAATGGAATCGGTGAGCGGAAGCTTCTCCATTTCCACCAGAGAGTAAAAGCAGGCTTCCTCGGCGTCGCTGGCGCAGGCCGGTTCGCCACTTGCCGCTTCTCCGGTAAACACTTCGAGCCGGTAGGTGATCTCCTCGCCGTCGACCTGTGTGTCGATCAGATATTCGTGCAGCGGCGACAGCGCGGCCGCGATCATCCCGGTCTCCTCGAGAAGTTCGCGCCGGGCAGCCTCCTCGCTGGTTTCGCCGGCCTCGACCCGCCCGCCCGGAAAGGCATAGAGCCCGCGTGACGGCTCCAGCGCGCGCTTGACCAGCAGCACCGTTTCGCCGCGCACCAGCGCCACCGATACCGCAGCGATCGTTCGCTTCTCCGTCATCTTCGCCGGCTCCGCTGATTTTTGAGGATAGCTTGGGACGCACATTGGATAGCGGTTGCGGCGCGGCTTTTCCATGGCCACATTGCCCGCTGCTGCCAACGGGATCGATGACGAATGTGCGGACGATTTGCGCTGACAGCGACGCCGGAGGAGATCGAGGCGATGTTCGCGCTCCTCGACGTCGTCGCGTTTCCGCCGCGCTACAATATCGCGCCGACGCAGCCCATCCTTATGGTGCTGGCCGGCGAAAGGCAGGAGCCGGGCGCCAACAGGCCGGACCGTCGCTCGCTTCTGGTGCGCTGGGGGTTCATTCCGGCATGGGCCAAGGACACCAAGACCTTTCCGCTGCTGATCAACGCCCGCGCCGAAACCGCCATCGAGAAGGCCGCCTTCCGCAACGCGATGCGGCATCGCCGGGCGCTCCTTCCGGCCTCCGGCTTTTATGAGTGGAGGCGCAACGGCAAGGAGAGGCCGCAACCCTATTGGGTGCGCCCGAAGCATGGCGGCATTGTCGCATTTGCGGCGCTGATGGAGATGTATGCCGAGCCGGGCGGATCGGAGATCGACACCGGCGCAATTCTGACCACGGCCGCCAATGGCGATATCGCCCACATTCACGATCGCATGCCGGTCGTGATCCAGCCGGAGGATTTTTCGCGCTGGCTCGACTGCCGCACGCAGGAGCCGCGAGATGTCATTGATCTGATGCGTCCGGCGCAGGCCGACTTCTTCGAGGCAATCCCGGTATCGGATCTGGTCAACAAGGTCGCCAACACCGGGCCTGACCTTCAGCGCAGGGTGGAGCCGGTCACAGCCCCGCGAGAGCCGGCGAAGAAAGCGCCGGCAGCCGATCAACTGACGCTTTTTTAAGCGGCCTTGCTGGGTGTGGGCGGCGTCGGCTTGCGCTTCTTGGCCGCCAGAAGGGCGGCGACAATGGCCGCAGGCCCGATCGCGCGATAGTGGCGCGTCAGGGTGGCGTATTGGGCGCGAGCGCGTTCCTGATCGCTCTTGAAGGCTGACATGGTTCTCTTCCCTAAGGTCAATTCTGCGTTTGGCCGTCCAGATGATGGCCTATTTGGTCCAAATCGTGACGCCGGACTGCGTTTCGGCCGGTCTCCCGGTTTCCTGTATAGACATGTTTAATAAAACCTTTGGGTTTTCGTTCCGACATCGGAAAGGCGACATGTTTGCTGCGAAGTTGCGACTTGACGGCAACACCCGCCAGGCGCGATAAAGCTGCCCATGAAAACGTGTCGCGCCATTTGTGGCATTTGCATTATTGGCTAGCGCTCGCGCTGGTCCGGACGTTTTCGCCTTTTCTCTCGACAGACAGGACAAACGCCCCGGCCAGCAGGCTGGAGCACAATCGCGGCTTGGCGCAGCGATTGGCTTCGTGAAACCGGACTGGATTTCGAATGGCGGACGGACAAAAGGGCCTGAAACTCTACAACACGCTGACCCGCGCGAAGGAGGACTTTGTCCCCATCGATGCGGAGAATATCCGCATGTATGTCTGCGGCCCGACGGTCTATGACTTCGCCCATATCGGCAACGCCCGGCCGGCCATCGTCTTCGACGTGCTTTTCCGGCTGCTGCGCCACCTCTACGGGCCGGATCACGTTACCTATGTCCGCAACATCACCGACGTGGACGACAAGATCAACGCGCGCGCGGCGCGGGATTTCCCCGACCTGCCGCTCAACGAGGCGATCCGCAGGGTCACCGAGACCACGAACAACCAGTATCAGCAGGATGTAGCGGCGCTCGGCTGCCTGGAGCCGACTTTCCAGCCGCGCGCCACCGAGTTCGTGCTGCCCCGGCCGGACGGCAAGACCGACATGGTGACGTTGATTCAGCGTCTGATCGAACGCGGCCATGCCTATGAAGCTAAAGGCGAAATTCTGTTCGACACGGCGTCCATGGCCGACTACGGACAGCTTTCGAAGCGCAATCTCGACGAGCAGCAGGCCGGCGCGCGCGTCGCCGTCGAGGCTCACAAGAAGAACCCGCAGGATTTTGTGCTCTGGAAGGAATCATCCGCCGAGGAGCCGGGCTGGGACGCGTCGTTCACGCTGCCTGGCGGCCGTACGGCGACGATCCGCGGCCGGCCTGGTTGGCACATAGAATGCTCGGCCATGTCGGAGGCCTATCTCGGCGAGGTCTTCGACATTCACGGAGGCGGTCTCGACCTGATCTTTCCGCACCACGAGAACGAGATCGCGCAATCGCGCTGCGCCCACGGCACCGACGTGATGGTGAACTACTGGATGCACAACGGCTTCCTCCAGGTCGAGGGCCGCAAAATGTCCAAGAGCGAGGGGAATTTCGTCACGATCAACGAGTTGCTGGAAACGGAGAAGTTCGGCGGGCACAAATGGCCTGGCGAGGTGCTGCGCCTGGCAATGCTGATGACGCACTATCGCGAGCCGATCGATTTCAGTGTGCGGAAGCTGGAGAATGCCGAGAGACTTCTCACGCGCTGGTATCGAATGCTCTCCGAAGCCTGGCCGGTCGAGCCATCTTCACCGCATCCCGAGATGATCGAGGCGCTGAGTGATGACCTCAACACCGTCGAGGCGCTTGATGTTCTGTACTCGTCGTTTACGTCGCACGAGGCTGGCGTTCTGGAAGCTGGTGCATCCGAGCTCGGCTGGGATTTTTATGATCCGGAAAGTGCTGCGGCTGCGCTGGCTTCCGCCCGTTTCATGGGATTGCTGACAATGGATCCTGCCGCATGGCTACAGGGCTCGTCAGAGGTGGACGCGCAACGGGTGGCCTCACTTATAACTGCGCGCCTCGCTCTCATCCGGGAAAAAAATTGGGCCGAGGCCGACCGCATCCGTGACGAGCTTCTGGCGCAGGGCATCCAGTTGAAGGACGGCAAGGATCCCGTCACTGGCGAGCGGGTGACGACTTGGGAGGTGAAGCGGTGAGGATAGCAGCTTTGGCCGGTGATGGGATACCTTCAACGACCCCCCTCTGTCCTGCCGGACATCTCCCCCTCAAGGGGGGAGATGTGCTGTTGCTGCTGCTTTCGCCAATCGGCGGCGTTGCAGGAGCAGCGGAGCGATCGAAGCTGCCGATCTCCCCCCTTGAGGGGGAGATGTCCGGCAGGACAGAGGGGGGTCGCTGAAGATGACGCGCCGCCCGGTCCCGCTGGTGAACCGCCGCAATGCGCGAAAGATGCGCAAGGCGCTAACTGATGCCGAGCTGAAGCTCTGGAATGAGCTTCGCGCGCACAGGCTGATGGGTCTCCCGTTTCGCAGGCAAATGCCGATTTCCGGCTACATCGTCGATTTCGCGTGTCCTTCAAAAAAGCTGATCGTTGAAGTCGACGGATCCCAGCATGGGAGCGGAGCCGGCGCTCGGAGTGATACCGCCAGAGACGAGACGCTGAAGTCCCTCGGCTGGAGCATCCTCCGCTTCTGGAACGACGATGTCCTTCGCGATATCGACAATGTCTGCCAGCATATTGTCATCGTCGCCGGCGTGGCGCAGCCGGTGCCGGTTCCGCTTATCCAGGAGGCACATCCATGATCGATCATACCGGCATATCCGTCTCAAATTTCGACGCCTCGAAGGCGTTTTACGACAAGGCGATGGCGCCGCTTGGCGCGTCGCTGCTCTATATGGTGCCGGCCGAGTTCACCGGCGGCGTCAAGGTAGGCGGCTATGGCCGCGATCGGCCAACGTTCTGGCTGCATGAGAATGCAAATACCGGGCCTGGCCGGCACTATGCGTTCACGGCGCGCTCAAGGGCTGAGGTCGACGCCTTTCATGCCGCGGCGCTTGCAGCCGGCGGCAAGGACAATGGCGCGCCGGGCCCGCGCCCGCACTATCATGCGAACTATTACGGCGCCTTCGTATTCGACCCGGACGGCAACAACATCGAGGCGGTCTGCCATGCGCCCGAATAGCATGCCGGCCGTGACGGAAAACAAAACGATTTCAGGCGGATGCGCGCGCCGGCGGAATCGCATTCGCAGCCGGCTGGGAGAGGGAGCGGCGACATGATGAGCCTCGACAACAAGCCGCTCTATACCGGCGGTTGCCAGTGCGGCGCGGTGCGCTTTCGCGTCGAGGGCGCGCTCGGCGACGCTTCGGTCTGCCATTGCCGCATGTGCCAGAAGGCCTCCGGCAATTTCTACGCCGCGCTTGTCTCCGTGCGCGACGCGAAGCTCGAATGGACGCGCGGCCAGCCGAAGCGCTTCCAATCCTCGAACTATGCCTTTCGCGGCTTCTGTCCCGATTGCGGCACGCAGCTGACCTTTGAGGCGCCGGAGGGCATGGCGCTTGCCATCGGGGCGTTCGATGAACCGGCCGAGATCGCTCCGCGCATTCAGTGGGGGATTGAGGCGAAGTTGCCCTACGCCGACGGCATCCCCGCGCTGCCCGGCGCGGAGACCATCACCGACGAGGAGGCAAGTTCCTACCTGGCCGACCTCGTCTCCTATCAGCATCCTGACCACGACACCGAAACCTGGCCGCCGGAGGACCGCGCATGAGCGCCGAAAATATCACCGGCGGCTGCCAGTGCGGAGCGGTGCGTTTTCGAGCTGCCGGCCTCGGCCGCGCCTCGATCTGCCACTGCCGCATGTGTCAGAAGGCGTTCGGCGGGCTGTTCGGCCCGCTGGTCACGGCGAAAGGGCTGGAATGGACGCGCGGCGAGCCGAAGCGTTTCGCGAGCTCCAATGTCGCCAGGCGCGGCTTCTGCGCGGCCTGTGGCACGCCGCTGACCTACGAATATGAAGGCGGCATCGACGTGGCGATCGGCGCGCTGGACGATCCGAACCTCGCGCCGCCCACCGTCCAGCTCAATCCGGCCGACAAGTTGGCCGTCTATGATGAACTACACCGGCTGCCCGGTCGTCCGCCGGACGAGCAGGCGGCCAGCGATGCGTTCCTGGCCTCTGTTGAGAACCATCAGCATCCCGACCACGACACCGAAAGCTGGCCGTCGAAAGAGAGACAATGAAATGACGACTGAACGCCGCACATTCTATCCCGAGATCGAGCCCTTCGAGACCGGAATGCTCGACGTCGGCGACGGCCACACGATCTATTGGGAGCGCATCGGGACGCGCGGCGCCAAGCCGGCGGTGTTCCTGCACGGCGGACCGGGTGGCGGCTCCTCGCCCAAGCAGAGGCGGGTCTTCGATCCGAAACTCTATGACGTGATCCTGTTCGACCAGCGCGGCTGCGGAAAATCGACGCCACATGCGGGGCTGGAGGCCAATACGACCTGGCATCTGGTCGCCGACATCGAGCGGCTGCGCGAGATGGCCGGCTTCGACAAATGGCTGGTATTCGGCGGTTCGTGGGGTTCGACGCTGGCGCTCGCCTATGCCGAGACGCATCCCGAACGGGTCAGCGAACTCGTCGTGCGCGGCATCTATATGGTCAGCCGTCCCGAACTCGAATGGTTCTATCAGTTCGGCGTCTCGGAAATGTTCCCGGATAAATGGGAGCGTTTCGTTGCGCCCATTCCCGAGGCCGAGCGCGGCGATATGATGGCCGCCTACCGCAAGCGGCTGGTGGGTGATGACAGGCAGGCGCAGGTCGAGGCGGCGCGCGCCTGGAGCATTTTCGAGGGCGAGGTGATCACCTTGCTGCCGGAGCCGGAGACCAGCGGCAAGTTCGGCGAGGACGATTTCGCCGTCGCCTTCGCCCGCATCGAGAACCACTATTTCGTCAATGGCGGCTGGCTAGAGGACGGGCAGTTGCTCCGCGATGCCGGAAGGCTCAGGGACATTCCGGGCGTTATCGTGCATGGCCGTTACGACATGCCGTGCCCCGCGAAATATGCGTGGGCCCTGCACAAAGCCTGGCCGGAAGCCGAGTTTCATCTGATCGAGGGGGCAGGGCACGCGTTTACCGAGCCGGGCATTCTCGACCAACTGATCCGGGCCACGGACAGGTTCGCGGGGAAGGTGACGTGAACTCGTTGACGACCCCCCTCTGGCCTGCCGGCCATCTCCCCCTCAAGGGGGGAGATCGGCTCAAGGGGGGAGATCGGCAGCTTGGATGCCTCGCGGTTCCTTTCAACGCTGAAGATTGGCGAAAATCGCTGCGACAGCCAATCTCCCCCCTTGAGGGGGAGATGCCCGGCAGGGCAGAGGGGGGTCGGTGACGATGAGCCGCGCAATGACCAAGCAGCGCATCCACCTGTTCGACACCACGCTGCGCGACGGCCAGCAGACGCCGGGCGTGGATTTTTCCGTCGAGGACAAGATCGCGATCGCAAAACTGCTCGACGAGTTCAGAGTGGACTATGTCGAGGGCGGTTACCCAGGTGCGAACCCGACCGACACCGCATTCTTCGGCGAACAGCGGACGCAATCGGCAAAGTTCGTCGCGTTCGGCATGACCAAGCGGGCAGGGGTGTCGGCTTCCAACGACCCCGGTCTCGCCGCGCTGGTCCAGTCGAAATCCGACGCGATCTGCTTCGTCGCCAAGAGCTGGGACTATCATGTCCGCGTGGCGCTGGGCTGCACCAACGAGGAGAACCTGGAATCCATCACGGCGTCGGTCGAAGCGGCCATCGCCGCGGGCAAGGAGGCGCTGGTCGATTGCGAGCATTTCTTCGACGGCTTCAAGGCCAATCCAGACTATGCCCTGGCCTGCGCGAAGGCCGCATGTGACGCCGGCGCGCGCTGGGTGGTACTGTGCGACACCAATGGCGGCACGCAGCCATCGGAAGTGCGCGACATCGTCGCAAAGGTGATCGCGACGGGAATTCCGGGCGAAAACCTCGGCATCCATGCGCATGACGACACCGGTCAGGCGGTCGCAAACTCGCTGGCCGCGGTCCAAGCCGGTGTGCGCCAGGTCCAGGGCACGCTGAACGGCATCGGCGAGCGCTGCGGCAACGCCAATCTGACTTCCATCATCCCAACGCTGGTCCTCAAGCCGGCTTTTTGCGAGCGCTTCGAGACCGGCATCTCGGTCGAGGCGCTCGCGGGAATATCGCGGCTTTCCCGGGCGTTCGATGAATTGCTCAACCGCGCGCCCGAACCCCAGGCGCCCTATGTCGGCATGTCCGCCTTCGCCACCAAGGCCGGCATTCATGCGTCGGCGCTGGCCAAGGACCCCGCCACCTACGAGCATGTGCCGCCGGAGGCGGTCGGCAACCGGCGCAAGGTCATGGTCTCCGACCAGGGCGGCAAGGCCAATTTCGTCGCCGAGCTGAAAAGGCGCGGCATCGAAGTGCCGCGGGAAGGCCACCGGCTCGACGCGCTGATCAGCCTGGTCAAGGAGCGTGAGGCGGAGGGCTACGCCTACGAGGGCGCGGACGCCAGCTTCGAGCTTCTGGCGCGCAAAATGCTGCACACAGTGCCGGAATTCTTCCGCGTCACATCGTTCCGCTGCATGGTCGAGCGGCGGTTCGACGCAAACGGCCAGCTGAAGACTGTGTCGGAAGCGATCGTGAAGGTGCTGGTCGACGGCGAGGAGAAGATGTCGGTGGCCGAGGGGCACGGGCCGGTCAACGCTCTCGACCTGGCGCTGCGCAAGGATCTCGGCAAGTTCCAGCACGAGATCGGCGACCTCGAACTGGTCGACTACAAGGTGCGCATCCTGAACGGCGGCACCGAGGCGGTCACCCGCGTGCTGATCGAATCGCGCGACGCCGCAGGCGGGCGCTGGTGGACGGTCGGGGTGTCCGACAACATTATCGACGCATCCTTCCAGGCATTGATGGACTCTATTGTCTTCAAGCTGATGAAGAACCGCGACATGGCGGGGCTGGTCGCGGCGGAGTAGGCGCGATCCATAAGCGAAACGCCACAGCGCATCAGAAAATTGAAATGGTGCTCCGGCGCGCTGCGGCCCATATGACCCCGATGACGACAGAGACCCTGACCGCCAGAGACAGCGCGACCCGCGGATTTTTGTTCGGGCTGTCGGCCTATCTTCTTTGGGGCTTCCTGCCCTTTTACATGAAGGCTGTGGCGCATATTCCGGCGGCCGAAGTAGTGGCTCACCGGGTCATCTGGTCGGTGCCGGTTGCCGGAGCGCTGTTGATCTGGATGGGCCGTACCGCCGATATCAAGCTGGCGCTGCGTTCGCCGCGGACCCTGGCCATGGGCGGGCTTACCGCTGCGCTGATCACGGTGAACTGGGGCGTCTATGTCTGGGCCATTGCCGCCGACCGGGCGCTGGAAACCGCACTCGGCTATTACATCAATCCGCTGTTCAGCGTCTTTCTCGGCGCGGTGCTTCTTGGCGAGAAGCTGAGCCGCGCCCAGATCGCGGCCATCGCACTCGCGGTGGCGGCGGTGGCGCTGCTGACATGGGAAGCCGGCGGCCTGCCCTGGGTGTCGATTGCGCTGGCCCTCAGCTGGGGTTTTTATGCGTTCTTCAAGAAGACGCTGCCGATCGGGCCTGCTCAGGGCTTCTTCCTCGAAATACTCGTCCTGAGCATACCGGCCATCGGCTATATCGGCTGGCTGGGAGCCTCGGGCGCAGGCCATTTCGGGCGAACCGGAGCCGCCGACATCTGGCTTCTTCTTGGCTGCGGCCTGGTCACGGCGGTGCCGCTCATTCTCTATGCGAACGGCGCGAAGCTGCTTCGGCTGTCGACCATCGGCATCATGCAGTACATCGCGCCGACGATGATTTTCGTGATCGCGATCTTCATCTTCCACGAACCGTTCAGCAGCACCCGTGCGATCGCGTTCGCGATGATCTGGACCGCTCTTGCGATCTATTCCTGGTCGATGTTCTTCCGCCGGACGGAAACGGCTAGTTAAAACTCCAGCAGCGTCTGGAAACCGCCATAGATCATGCGCTTGCCGTCGAAGGGGGCCTTGGACATGTCCATCTGGTCCAGCCGCGGATCGGCCATCGCCTTTTCGTTGACCGCATCGCGATGCTCGCGCGATTTATAGGTGATCCAGGAGAATACGACCGACTCGCCGTCCTTCTGCTGTACAGCCCGTGGGAAAGAGGTGAGTTCGCCATTGGGCACGTCGTCGGCGATGCATTCGACATAGGACAGTGCGCCGTGGTCCATCCACACCTCGCCGGCCGTCTTAGCGATCTTCTTGTATTCATCCAACCTGTCCGTCTGCACGGCCAGCACGAAACCATCGACATAGGGCATTGGGACGTTCCTTCATTACGGATTGGGAAAGCGCGCAACGACCGGAGCGGGGGCAGGGTTCCCTGGCCGCAGGAACAGCCTACATCTTCTCTATGACCGATTGTACGCCTTCGGTCGGTGCGTCGACCGACGCGCCTTCGGTCAGGAGCGCCGCGACGACCGCCTCGGCGCGGCTGATCACCAAAGGCCTGACGAGATGCGACGTGTGGACGAAGCCCTCGGCTCGCATGTGGTCGATAAGGGTCATCATCGGATCCCAGAAGCCTTCGATATTGGCGAACACGATCGGCTTGCGGTGATGGCCGAGCTGGGCCCAGGTCATGATCTCGACGATCTCCTCGACCGTGCCGATGCCGCCGGGCAGCGCCACAAAGGCGTCGGATTTCTCGAACATCGTGTGCTTGCGCTGATGCATGTCCTCGGTGATGACCAACTCGTCGAGCTTGCCGAGCGCGGGTTCGGTCGCTTCCCGGTTGACGAGGAAGCGCGGGATGATGCCCGTCACCTTGCCGCCGGCGCGCATCGCGCTATCGGCAACGGCGCCCATTATACCCTTGGTGCCGCCACCATAGACGAGGCGCAGGCCGGCTTCGGCGATAGAGCGCCCGAGCGTGTGTCCCGCCTTCATGTAGACGTCGCTGCGGCCCGGCGATGAGCCGCAATAGACGCAGACGGATCGAATCGTGTTCATGTTCAGATTGGTGATTGCCTACGCAACTGTGGTCAAGTCTCAACAGGGGCTTTTTCTTGTCGATTGGGCTAAAACAGGCTAGACCCGCCTTAGGCGGCTAAGGGGCAGGCAATATGGCGTTGACACCGATAAAGGCTCTTCTGTTTCTCGCGGGCGGCGCAGCCGCCGCGGGCGGGGTGGCCTATGTGTCGGGCGTGTTCGATCCTTACCTAGACCCCGATGCAAAAATGGCCTCCGCTCCGGCTCCCGAGGCATCCGAAACGCCGGCTCCCGGAGCATCCCAGGCCAACCCCAAGATGGCGAGGCTGCCTCAGCCTCCGGGCGCAAATGTTCCCGCCGGCGAAGCTCCTGCTGCGGGAACGCCCGCGCAGGAAGTCCTGCCGCCTTCCTTCGACGTGGTTCGCGTCGAGGGCGATGGTTCGATCGTCATCGCCGGTAAGGCTGTAGCGGATGCAACGGTCGAGATCGTCACCGGCGCACGTGTCATCGGCAATGCGGTAGCCGGGCCTGACGGCGACTTCGCCGTTGTTATCGACGAGCCGCTGAAACCCGGCGGACACCAGATCGTGCTTCGCTCGACCGCCCCCGACAACGTTGTCGCCACATCGCTGGAAACCGCCGTCGTATCCATTCCCGAGAAGCCGGACGGACAGGTGCTTGCGCTGGTGGAGAAACCGGGAGAACCGAGCAAGTTGATTACCGTTCCCGAGCCGCAGCCGGCGCCGTCGTTGAAGGGCGATGCCGCTGCGCCGGAAGCGCCAGCCTCGGCCGGGGCGGCTCCGGCGGCTCCAGAGGAAAAGCCCACGAGCGGCGAACCAGAGGCGTCCGCTTCGGCCGAGGCGGAAGCGCCCGCTGAGGAAGCGCCGCCGGCCGAGCAGCCGGCTACAGCGCAAGCGCCCGAACCGGCGCCGGCCGATGCGGCGTCCGGCAAGCCGGCGGAACAAGCTGCGGCGGCGAAACCCGACCAGGAACCGGTCCAACTCGCGCCGAGCGCGCCTTCCGGCGAGCCGCAGGTCACGGTCGAGGCTGTCGAGATCGAGGGCCGCAAGGTGTTCGTCGCCGGCGTGGCGGATCCGGGCCGCAAGGTCCGCGTCTATGCGAACGACATATTGCTGGGCGACGCCGATGCCTCGCCGAGCGGCCGCTTCCTGATCGAGACCGAGCGCGACCTGCCGGTCGGAGACTACATCATTCGCGCCGACGCGCTGGAGCCGGACGGCGTGAAAGTCGCCGCGCGCGCGGCCGTGCCCTTCGAGCGCGAGGAGGGCGAAAATCTTGCTGCGGTTGCTCCGTCGGCCCCGCAAGCCGAGCCGCCCGCAACCGGCGCGGATCGACCAGCCGCTGCCGCACCGACTGCGGCAGCGCCGCAGTCCGCCGCTCCGACGCCGGCCAAGCCGTCGGCTGAACCCGACGCAAAACCGTCTGCCGAAGCACAAGCCTCCACCGAGGCGCCGGCATCCGGCGAGCCATCCCTGTCCGCCGATACGCCGGCCGCTCCAGACGCAACGCCGCCAATCACTCCTCCGGCCACGGCCGATGCTTCTCCACCCGCTTCAGGCACCGAGGCTCCACAGCCCGCCACTCCTCCGACCGCAACTGCAGAGGCGGATGCACCGTCAACTCAGCCTACGGAACAGCCCGGCGAATCGGCTGCCGCTTCGGCCGGAGGCACGACGGCGCCTGCTTCCGAATCGACGCCGACTACTTCCGCAGAGGTTGAGACGGCGAAACCAGCGACGAATTCCGAAGTCGCGGCCGCGCCCGAAGGGATGCCACTCGCGCCGAAACTCGAAAGTGCGCCCGGCGCCGTCATTATCCGCCGCGGCGACTCGCTGTGGCGGATTTCGCGCCGCGTCTATGGGTTGGGCGTGCGCTACTCGACGATTTATCTGGCCAATCAGGAACAGATCAGCGATCCCGACCTCATCTGGCCGGGTCAGGTGTTCAAGGTTCCGGAAAAGACCAGCGAAGGCGAAGAAGCCGACATGAAGGCCGTTGGCGAGCAGGCGGTCACGACCACTACCCAATAATACCTCCGGTCCTTGCCGTTCAAAGCTCCATCGTCTATCGTCGATAGACGATGGACGTTTCTCCTTCCTCCGATTTCAACGAATGCGGTTCCGCGTCCGCCAAGGCGCTGGCGGCGAAACTCGCGGCCCTGTCGCACCCGGCCAGAATTGAAATCCTGAAGCATCTTTCCGGCAACCGCGCCTGCTGCTGCAAGGACGTCGTCCAGCAACTGGATCTGGCGCAATCGACCGTATCGCAGCATCTGAAGGTGCTGGTCGAGGCAGGGCTGGTGCGGTTTTCGGCGGAACGTCAGCGCTCGCTTTACGAGATCGACCGCGAGGCTTTGGCTGGCATCTCCGCCTCCGTAGCCGGCCTCGTCGACACCTGCTGTTCCAGCCGGCCTGCATAATCCCGAAAGTCGCGGACTTTCCGGCAGGACCATGCCCGCTGACAAATCAAAGGCAATGACTTAGTGGCAAAAACCGTTTCCGCAGGCTCGACCTTCAGCACCCTGCTCAACCTGTGGCCCTATATGTGGCCGACCGACCGCCCCGATTTGAAGGCGCGGGTGGTGTGGGCGACGGTTTTCCTGTTCGTGGCAAAGCTAGTGCTCGTGGCGGTGCCGTATTTCTTCAAGTGGGCGACCGACGCGCTGGCGGGCGACGCCAAGGCGCCGCCGCCTCTGCCCGACTTCATGCTCGGTCCGGTGGCGCTGGTCATCGCCTACAATGTCGTGCGTGTCGTGCAGGTCGGGTTGAACCAGCTGCGCGATGCGCTGTTTGCGCGCGTCGGCCAGCACGCCGTCCGCCAGCTTGCCTACCGCACCTTCGTGCACATGCACGATCTGTCGCTGCGCTTTCACCTGGAGCGGCGCACCGGCGGCCTGTCGCGGATCATCGAGCGCGGCACGAAGGGCATCGAGACCATCGTCCGCTTCACCATCCTCAACACCGTGCCGACGGTGCTGGAATTCGCGCTGACGGCGGTCATCTTCGCGCTCGCTTATGGCTGGCTCTATGTGCTGGTCGTGGCCGTCACGGTGGCGGCCTATACCTGGTTCACCGTCTGGGCGAGCGACTGGCGCATCGCCATCCGCCGCGAGATGAACGATAGCGATACCGACGCCAACACCAAGGCGATCGACTCGCTGCTCAATTTCGAAACGGTGAAATATTTCAACAATGAGCACATGGAAGCGCAGCGCTTCGACCGCTCCATGGCGCGCTACGAGACTGCCGCGACCAAAACCTGGACCTCGCTTGGCTGGCTGAACTTCGGGCAGGGCGTGATCTTCGGCGGCGGCATGGTCATTGTCATGTGCCTTTCCGCCCTCGAAGTCATGGCCGGAACGCAAACGATCGGCGATTTCGTCTTCATCAACGCCATGCTGATGCAGCTTTCGGTGCCGCTCAACTTCATCGGCTTCATCTACCGCGAAATCCGCCAGGGCCTGACTGACATAGAGCAGATGTTCGACCTTCTGGACGTGAAGCAGGAGGTGGTCGACCGGCCGGGAGCAAAGCCGCTTGTCGTCAGCGAAGGCAAGGTCGAGTTTCGCGACGTGCATTTCTCCTACGATGCCAACCGGCAGATCCTGAAGGGTGTCAGCTTCGAAGTTCCTGCGGGCAAGACAATCGCCATCGTCGGGCCGTCCGGGGCGGGCAAGTCGACGGTCTCGCGGCTCCTGTTCCGCTTCTACGATATTCAGAGCGGTGCGATCCTGATCGACGGGCAGGACATTCGCGATGTGACCCAGGAAAGCCTGCGCGCCGCCATCGGCATGGTGCCGCAGGATACGGTGCTGTTCAACGACACCATCGCCTACAATGTCCGATACGGCCGAACCGACGCGACCGACGAAGAGGTGCAGAAGGCCGCAGAACTCGCGCAGATCGGCGGGTTTATCGAGAGCCTGCCGGGCGGCTACGCATCCATGGTTGGCGAGCGCGGGCTGAAGCTGTCGGGCGGCGAGAAGCAGCGTGTGGCGATCGCCCGCACCATCCTCAAGGCGCCGCCGATCCTGATGCTCGACGAGGCGACCTCGGCGCTCGACACCCATACCGAGCAGGAGATCCAGGCCGCGCTCGACATGGTCAGCCGCGGGCGCACGACCATCGTCATCGCCCACCGCCTGTCCACGGTGATTTCCGCGGACGAGATCATCGTGCTCAAGGACGGGCAGATCGCTGAGCGCGGCACTCACGCCGACTTGCTGCGCCAAAGGGGTCTCTACGCCTCCATGTGGGATCGCCAGCGCGAAGCCACCGAGGCCGAGGAGCGCCTGCGCATCGCCAGGGAAGCCGACGAGTTCGGTGTGGTGGTTCGCCGCCGCACAGCCGAGCTCTGAGCGCCGGACAAGCGGTTCCGGATTGCCGCGTTGCGGCGGGCGGTGCTTTCGGCTAAGCAGACCGCATTCAACCGGAGCCGCCCGCGCGCGATGAGCCTCGTCGACACCGTCAAGAACGTTTTCGTGCCGATACACCGCGAAGGCTATCCTTTCATCGGCGCTTTCGCGGGCGCAGCGCTGATCCTTGGCCTGTTCTCGACAAGCCTGTTCTGGATCGGCCTCATCCTGACCGGCTGGTGCGCCTACTTCTTCCGGGATCCCGAACGCGTCACGCCGGTCGACGACCGGTTGGTTATCAGCCCCGCCGACGGCGTGGTTTCGGCCGTAGGCCCGGCGGTTCCGCCGCGCGAACTTGGCCTCGGAACGGGCGAGATGACGCGGATTTCCGTGTTCATGAATGTCTTCTCCTGCCATGTGAACCGCTCGCCGGTGCGTGGCCGCATCACCCGCATCGAGCATCGGCCGGGCAAGTTCCTCAACGCCGAGCTGGACAAGGCGAGCAGCGAGAACGAGCGCAACGGCCTCGTCATCGAAAGCCCCAACGGCACCGTCGCCGCCGTGCAGATCGCCGGGCTGGTCGCACGGCGCATCGTCTGCTTCGCCGAGGCGAACGGCAATGTCGCGGTCGGCGAGCGCATCGGCCTGATCCGCTTCGGGTCGCGCGTCGACGTGTTCCTGCCGCTCGATGCGACGCCGCGCGTGGCGGTCGGGCAGACCGCAATTGCTGGCGAAACGGTGGTCGCTGAGTTCGGCGGCGGCGCGGCCACGCCGCTTGTGCGGGTTTCCTGAGCGGTGGCCGCTCCCTTCCAGCCATTCGAGCCGCATGGCCGGGGCGGCCCGCGCATCCGCGAAATCCCGCTGCGCATGGTGTTGCCCAACCTGATCACAGTGCTGGCGATCTGCGCCGGCCTCTCCGGGATCAGGCTGGCCTTCGAGCACCGCTTCGAGACGGCGGTTGCGATGGTGCTGATCGCCGCTTTCCTCGACGGCATAGACGGCCGCGTCGCGCGGATGCTCAAGGCGACATCGAAGTTCGGCGCGCAGATGGATTCGCTGGCCGACATCGTCAATTTCGGCGTGGCCCCAGCGCTGGTTCTCTACGCCTATCTGCTCGATCAGGCCGGCTCGCCGGGCTGGATCGCGGCATTGCTGTTCGCCATCGCCTGCGGCCTGAGGCTCGCCCGGTTCAATGTGCTCGACGAGGATTTGAGCCGCCCGGCCTGGCAGGCCGAATATTTCGTCGGCGTGCCGGCTCCTGCGGGGGCGGTGGTCGTGCTTCTTCCAATCTATCTGGTCTTCATCGGCGCCATCGAGCCCGGTCGCATGGTTGCTTTCATCAGTTCCGGATTCACCGTCCTCATCGCCATCCTGCTGGTCAGCCGGCTGCCGATCTACTCCGGCAAGAAATTCAGGATTCCCGGCGACAAGGTGCTGCCGGGGATATTGGCCGTGGTGTTCTTCGTGTTGTTGTTGTCGACCTATACCTGGGAGACGCTGGCGGTTTCGGTGATCGCCTATCTGCTGTTCCTGCCGCTCAGCGCGCGCGCTTATTCGCGGCGGGCGAAGCTCGAAGAGGCGAAGGCCGCCAAGCCTTCGGCGGAGTGATCGTTCCTTTTGGCCATGCTTATGCCGCGGCGCTGAGCCCCAGCCGCTCGAGCGCCAGATGCCGCGCCGACGCATAGTCGGTCTTGCCAGATCCGAGCACCGGGATTTCCTCGACCTTGACGATGTCCTGCGGCACCATCAGTTCGGCAGCACCCGCCTTCTTGCCGTATTGACGTAGCGCGTTGGGATCGGCGTCTCCCGCCGTTGTGACCAGCACGATGCGCTCGCCGCGGCGCTTGTCGGGCACGGAGACGACCGCATGCCGCTCCTCCGGCCACAGCGACTGCACCAGCATTTCGACCGCGCCCAGCGAGACCATCTCGCCGGCAATCTTGGCGAAGCGCTTGGCGCGGCCGCGAATGGTGATGTAGCCGTCGCGGTCGACGGAGACGATGTCGCCGGTGTCGTGCCAGTCGCCTGCCAGCGGCTGCAATTCGCCGGGCCGGTCGGCGGTCATGTAGCCGAGCATGATGTTGGGGCCGCTGAGCAACAGCCGGCCGCCCTCCGCGACGCCTTTCACCGGCTCCAGCCGCATGCGCATGCCGGGCAGCAGCCGGCCGACCGTGCCCTCGCGGCTGTGCGTGGCCGAATTGACGGCAACGACGGGCGCTGCCTCGGTCAGCCCGAAGCCCTCAAGGATCTCCGCGCCGAAGCGCTCGCGCCATATGCGGCGGGTCTCGCTTCTGACGCTTTCGGCGCCGGAGACGGCGAAGCGCAGGCTCGAGAAATCACCGTCGCCGGCGGTCCTGGCATAGGCCGACAGGAAGGTGTCGGTGCCGAACATGAAGGTTGGCCGAGCCTTTGCCGCGACTTCCGGAATGAGCTTGTAGTGCAGCGGCGAGGGATAGAGGAACAGTTTTACGCCGCTGACGAGCGGCAGGATCGTCCCGCCGGTCAGCCCGAACGAGTGGAAGACCGGCAGCACGTTCAGAAGCTTGTCCTGCGGCGAAATCGAGATCCGCGCCTCTACCTGCGCGGCGTTGGCGAGCAGATTGCGGTGCGACAGCACGACGGCTTTCGGCGCCCCCTCGGAGCCGGAGGTAAACAGGATCACCGCCGGTTTGCCGGAATTCTCCTGCGGGGCGAGCGGCGGCCGCCATTGCAAGGCGGCGGTGAGTTTCTCAAGCGGCGTCGCGCTGTCGCGCAACTCCTCCAGCCAGACGAATGTCGCGCCGCCCGCCTCGGCGGCCTGGACGATATCGGCAAGCCCGGCCTTGTCGATGAAGGCGCGAGAAGACACGATGGTCCGGATGAGCGCCGTGCGCACCGCCGTGGTGACGCTGGCCGGGCCGGCCGTATAGTTGATCATCGCGGCGACGCGGCCTGCAGACGTCAAAGCGAGCAGCGACAGCACCACGCCGTTGGCGTTGGGCAGAAGGATTCCAACGGCTTCGCCGGGCGCGGTGGAAGCGGAAAGGCGGCGGCCGAGCACACGCGCGCCAATGAACAGGCGCTTGTAGCTCATCGAGCCGCTGACCACGTCCTCGACGATCGGATGGGCCAATCCGTAACGGTCGGCGGCGTCGCGGATCGCCAGGAACAGCGTGCGGTCGAGATCGGCGGCGGCGAAGCGGGCCTCCGCCACGCGGTCGAAAAGCGCGGTCGAAGCGGACGCCGACTGCGCGCCCGACCGGACCGTCAGTTCGGCGATGGTCATCGGCGGCAGCGTGGTGATAGAGAGGCGCGGAAACAGCCGGCGCGGCGCTTTTTCGGCTGGCGTCAGCGAGAACGGCAGATGCCGCGCGCCGGCGACGAAGACAGGCACAATCCGGGCGTCGGCCTGCATGGCGATGCGCGCCACCGCGCGGTAGAGGCGGAACGATTTGACGTCCGGCTCGATATTGTCGGGGATATAGACCGCGAGCCTGCCATTGCCCTTCAAGACGCGCACGAGCCGGCGGCTGACGAAAACATGCTCGGCATTGAAGGCGATGGTGCGGGAAAGCTCCCGCCACGGCTCCAGCCAGGGCGATTTCGCCGACCATTCGTCGAGGATGTGCAGCGTGTTTTCGGGCAGGAGCGCCAGCATCAGCGCCGGGTCGAGGCGCGACTGGTGCGTCACCACATAGATAACCGGCCGGGGCGCCTTGTGGGCCTCGCGCATCGCCTGGTCCTCGATGCGATAGGCGAGCTTCAGCGGTGCGTAGAGCAGCGCCTGATGCACGGTGAGGCCAAGGCGCAGCTTCTGCAGCAGGGCGAAAGCCGCATAGGCAAGCGCAAGTGCGAGCAGAGCAAGGCTGACCAGGATCATGCCACAACCTCCCAACGCATTGTCTCGCCGCCGCCGGACACCGCGACTGAGAAAACTAGACGAAGCTGGCGGAACGTCAATGCGGTGTATGCGGGTGTTGGGGGCGTTAACGCATTCCTTTCCGGTTTGCCGCAAGGGACAGTTTATTACTTTTTCCGCCCGCACTTCTCCGTTGCCACGCCCGCTCTCGCGTCTGGCCATTGTGGGAAGCGGCGCATGGCAACCACGCCTAATCAATTTAATGAGTTGACGCGCTGCCATGCGCCGCCGGCGTTTTCTCCCCTTGCCGCTCCCGGCCCATCGCCCTGTCCCGGTATTCTGGGACGGAGCGCGGGCGCACAAGCGCGACCCGGGGCCGGAGCGCCCCGCGCGACCATGCGGGAGTCATCTCCGGCGCCACACTTGCCTGGATGCCGGTCGTGCACACCCGTTCCCACCAGCAAGCTGCCGGGATGGAGTATGCGGGAGGCGGCAGGGGATGTGGATAAACAAGGGTGCGAAGATTCTTCAAGAATCTTACATCCCTTTGATCTGCAAAGGATATTTCTTCGGTTGGGCAGGAACGGGGACGAGATTTGTTCACTTTGGGCTGGCGGCGCGCTGCAATGACCAGACATACTAGGGGAAGTTTTGGCAGTGTCGGCTCTGGGTTGGTGGTGAGCAGTCACCCAAGGCTGGCACGCGGAACGACCGTAAGGCGGACAAAGCGGCCGGTCGGAGGCATGCTCCGGGATGACAGCATTTCGACCGTCTGCCGACCGGCAGGTTCCGGAGGGTTGGTGGGATAGCTGCCCTTTATGCACGCGCCATCTCGTCGGGGTTCGCCACCAAAGCGGGCCGTTCCCGTCGCTTTGGGCCCAACCCGAGACCGGAATTCAGCGGCGATTTCCATCCGGCGAGTCGCGAAATCAAGCAGGAACGTAGGTCAACCTGATCACATCCTCGCCAATCCGATCATTAGTCACAAGGCGGAGAGGCGGCTGGGGTCCAGCGAAATATGGTTTGCCGTGACCAAGCACGACGGGGTGCAGGTAGATTCGATACTCATCGATCAGGCCAAGTTCAGTGAGGCTTTGCGCCAAATTCGGGCCAGCAACTTCGATCTCCCCGGCGCGCTCGGCCTTCAGCTCGCGGATCGCCCTCTCGAGATCGCCCTTGACGAGCGTTGCGTTAGGGCCGACCTCCTTCAACGTCCGCGAGACGACCCATTTGGGCTGCTTGCGCCACGCGGCCGCGAAGGCCGCTCCCTCCGGCTCCCAGTCGGTATGGTCATCGTCCCAATAGCGCATGAGTTCATACATCTTGCGGCCATAGATACTGCCCGCCTGTCCCTCGGCCTCCTCGATGAAGTGGCGGAAGAGCGTCGGGCTAGGGCCCGGCAACGTCATGTGGTCGACGTAACCGTCGAGGGACTGGTTCATTCCGAACACGAGCTTGGCCATACGTTCATTCTCCTCCCAAGCGCCGCGCGATCGAGGCGCAATGCAATATGGATTTCAGATGTGCTTGTCCCGGCCGCCCGGAGCGCCGGCGCGATGCCTTATACGGTGCGGGGTCGCCACGGCTTGTGCTCGTGCGCGAGCCAGACCAGTTCAGGGTCGAGCGCGCGCACCCGCAGCTGGCCTTCGGTGTGCGGCTCGTCAAGCTCGCCAAACCAAACCGCCACGTCGCCGCCAACGACGACCGGGCGCCCGCCAGTCTCGACGACCACGACCTGCATGCCGGCTGTGTGGCCCGGCGCCGGGACGAGCCGGAGCCCGGGAAGCAGCTCGAGTTCGCCGTCGACTGGCACATACCGCACGCCGGGCGCATCGACCCACTCGCGAATGGTGTAGTCGTCCTCGCTGTGGGCGTCGTCGAGCTCCCGACGCTGGACGTAGATCGGCTTGCCGGCGAAGAGGTGGTTGCCGCCGCAATGGTCGGCGTGCATGTGTGTGTTGACGACGATGTCGATGCCGGCGAGGTCGAAGTCCTGCTTGCTCAGTGGATGGAGGCGGGGATCGAGGTCGGCCACCGCCGGGTGCAGCTCCGTCATGCCGGTGTCGACCAGTATGCGCGCATCGGGATGGTCGATGACGTGCACGTAGACTGGCATCCGCTCGCCCTCGGCGAGCAGGTCGGCAACGAGGATTGGCGTGATGGTGATTGAGGCGCAGGCGTTCGTCTTTTTCATCTCCGTCAACATTTTTGCACGCTGCCGGCCAAGCCGCGCATGTCCCCGATGAAGTGGCGAAAGGGCGTGGGGCTTGGCTCAAACGCCATATGGTCGACGTAGCCGTCCAGGGACTGGTTCATTCCGAACACGAGCTCGGCCATGCCACTTCCTTTCCTCACGCGGCGCATCCGCGATGATGATTGCATTATGCAACCGGTTGTAAGCTATATCAACTGATCTTATCTTGCAATCGGTTTTTGAAGTGCGCATGAACGACCCCCGGCCTCCCGACACACCCCACCGCGACGTGAACGGACGGCGGCTTCTTAGACCGGGCGACAGACGCCAGACGGCCGAGATTGTGGCGCGAAGCGGCCATTCATTGCAGGGCTGGCGGATGTCGCATTTTAGGCTCGACCCTGCCGTTCCTTAATCCAAGCACGAACGGCAGGGGTGGGTCGATTGTGTTGAAAAAGTCCGGGTTGAAGCAGCCTTGAAGTGCTGATTCAGTCTTCTTTA